>JANRIT010000010.1:0-59682 GCA_033764645.1 Hyphomicrobiaceae bacterium | reverse complement strand
GCCTGCTCGGTGCCCTTGCCCATCTTGCCGTCGAAGGTGCCCTCGTAGTAGCCGAGATCGGAGAGGTGCTCCTGCGCCTCGGCGATCGAAGCCTTGTCCGTCAATACGGTGGTGTCGCTGTAGGCGGGATCGGGCGTGGCGTCGTCCTCGTCGAGCGGGTCATCATCGTCCGGATCGGTCGCCGCCGACCGGTTGGGCTCATCCTTGGGCTCCTCCTCGACCGGCTGATCGAGGAACTTGATGAAGTCCTTCAGGGCGACGACCCACCAGTCGATGCGGTCGGCGAAGTTCGCCGCACTGACACCGCCCGTCATGTCATAGGCGAGTTCGAGGCGCGCCTCGCCAAGCTCGTCGCGAAGCACGCGGCCGAAGCGCTTGTCGCGGTTCCAGGCGTTGGCCTGCTGCTCGGTGATGAGGCGGGAGACGGCGGCAACGAACTGCAGGCCCCGGCACTGGCTGTCCCGGCATTCGATCTGGCGGACGGTGAAATCCGTCTCGGCGACCCGGCCCTTGGCGACGATGCCATCCTTGCCGTCGCTGACGGCCTCGGCATCCCCGTAGCCCTTGAGGAGCCGCACGATCTCGTCGGTCGAGGAAGCGTCGAGGATTTTGTCCTGGGCCACGGCGGGGGCGAGTGCCGGTCCGGCCAGGATCAGCCCGGCCAAGAGCACTGTGACGAGGGCGCGAAGGCGCGATCCAATCATGCGGAGCTCGATCATTTCTCGTACCCTGTCGCTGCGGCGAAATCCTTGAGTGCGACGCGCCAGCGCTCGAAATAGCGCGTCATGTTGGCTTCCGTGATGCCGCCATGCACGGACACGGGAAGCTCGAGGAAGGCGTCGCCCTTCCTCGACAGATAGGCGCGGGCATAGAGCTGGGTGCCGTTGAACTTCGTCATCGTCGCGAGCTTGACGCCGTCCACCTCGAAGCCCGACGAGAACATGATGTCGCGACAGTTCTTGTTGTCCTCGCAGCCGGAGAACTGGATGTCGTAGTTGTAGCCGGCGGTACGCCCCTTGATGCGTGGCGTGCCGTTGTCGAGAGGCACGATCTCAGCCGAGCCGATCTTCTCGGCAAAGCGCATGACGGTTGCGGTGTCGGTGACATCGACGAACTGGGCCTGGGCCGGAGCGGCGGCGCTTGTCGCCGCCAGCAGGCCGGTGGCCAGGGCCGATAGCCAAAGTAGACGACGGCCGCGAATCTCGCGATCAGCACCTCCCGCAGTCTCTCGACGCCTCGGGTTCTGCTCCATCGCGCACCTCCTTCGCATCAGCAATGCCGTGCGCTGATGTTGAGCCTTGGAGGCAATTTCTGTCAACGTCACAGTCGAGGCCCGGAGCGGGACAGAAGCGCCGCTACCGACCGCCCGTCGGCTGGTCGCCGGAAGCCCGCGTCCGAGCGCGTCAGTCGATGCCGAGCTTGGCTTTCAGGACGGCGTTGACGGCCTGCGGGTTGGCCTTGCCACCGGACGCCTTCATCACCTGTCCGACAAACCAGCCGATCATGGTCGGCTTGGCCTTGACCTCGGCCACCTTGTCGGGATTAGCCGCCATCACGGCTTCGACCGCCTTCTCGATGGCGCCGGTGTCGGTGACCTGACGCATGCCGCGCTCGGCGACGATGCGCGCCGGCTCGCCGCCTTCGGTCCAGACGATGTCGAAGACGTCCTTGCCGATCTTGCCGGAAATGTCGCCCGAACCGATCAGGTCGACGATGCCGGCGATCTGGCCGGCGGTGACGGGAGAGGCTGCGATATCGCCGCCTTCCTTGTTGAGGCGGCCGAACAGTTCGTTGATGACCCAGTTGGCGGCGAGCTTGCCATCGCGGGCCGGATCGGCCAGGGCGGCGATCACCGCCTCGAAGTAGTCCGCCGAGGCGCGCTCGGCGACCAGCACGCCGGCATCGTAGGCCGACAGGCCGTAGGCGCTCATCAGGCGGGCGCGCTTGGCGTCGGGCAGCTCCGGCAGGCCCGCGGCAAGCCGATCGACATACTCCTGCGTCAATTCGAGCGGCAGCAGGTCGGGATCGGGGAAATAGCGGTAGTCGTGCGCCTCCTCCTTGGAGCGCATGGACCGCGTCTTGCCAGTCTTGGGATCGAACAGGCGGGTCTCCTGGGCGACCGCGCCACCCTCCTCGATGATGTCGATCTGGCGGCGCGCCTCGGCCTCGACGGCTTGGCCGATGAAGCGGATCGAGTTCACGTTCTTGATCTCGCAGCGCGTGCCGAGACCGGTGCCGGGTCGGCGCACCGAGACGTTGACGTCGGCGCGCAGGTTGCCCTTCTCCATGTCGCCGTCGCAGGTGCCCAGATAGCGCAGGATCGTCCTGAGCTTCGTCACGTAGGCCTGTGCCTCTTTGGCCGAGCGCAGGTCCGGCTTGGAGACGATCTCCATCAGCGCGACGCCGGACCGGTTGAGGTCGACGTAGGAATAATCAGGATGCTGATCGTGGATCGACTTGCCGGCGTCCTGCTCCAGGTGCAGCCGCTCGATGCGCACCGTCTTGGTGCCGCCGTCGACGTCGATCTCGACCGTCCCTTCGCCCACCACCGGATGCTTGTACTGGCTGATCTGGTATCCCTGAGGCAAATCAGGATAGAAGTAGTTTTTGCGGTCGAAGATCGAGCGCAGGTTGATGGCGGCCTGCAAGCCGAGACCGGTGCGGACGGCCTGGGCCACGCATTCCTCGTTGATGACCGGCAGCATGCCCGGCATCGCCGCGTCGACGAGGGAAACGTGAGCGTTAGGGGCTGCACCGAACGCCGTCGAGGCGCCGGAGAAGAGTTTCGCCCGGCTCGTGACCTGTGCGTGCACCTCCATGCCGATGACGACCTCCCAGTCACCGGTTGCACCGGCGAGGAGGTTCCTGGGGTCGGCGGCGGTGTCGGTCGTCGTCATGGTGCAGCGTCAGTCCTGTCAGCGAGTTAGCGTGCGCGTGGAAAGGTTGTGGCAACCATAAGGGGCCATAACCAATGGGGGAAGTGCGCAAGAGCCTGGGCGGGCCGGCGCCACGTAGCATGAAAGCGGATCGCGGGCGATGCGGACATTTCTGGCCATTCTGGTGCTGTCGTCGGGCTTGCTCATCGGTTTCGACTACGTTCTGAAACCCTGGCTCGTGCCGTCGCGGCCCCATCTCTCGGCGGTCAGCGTTCCCGAGCCGGTGCAACCGGTGCGCGGCGAGCGCGTCGAGACCTCCGTTTCGCCGATCGGGGCGCCCGTGACGCCAGCCGGTGCAACGAGCCCGGTTTCCGCGGGCCCAGTGGCCACCATCAATCGCAACACGGCGGGCGACCAACAGAGTGCACGGACCGACAGCGACGGGACGGTCGGGACGCCTCCGACCGGGGCTGCCGCCATGCAGCAGATCGGGGCGGCGGCACCACTCGTGGTGCCGGCAGCGATCGCGGTCGGCGCCGCTCAGAGTGCGGTTCCGATGCCATCCCTCACACCGCCCATCACCACGCCGGTACCGGCCACGGGCCTTGCCGATCCGGCCGCGCAAGCCGAGGCCGAGACGCGTCCGCGCGCCACCCAGCGCCGGCCAGCCAGGACGCAACAGTCGGCGGCCGACCCGGCGCGGCGCAAAGTGCAGGAATTGTTCACGAACCCGCTCGGGCGGTTCTGACAGCCTGCTGGGTCAGAAGCCGTCTCACGCGCGCCACGGCTCGACGGGCAAGCCGCTGGGGATCCAGCCGGGACCGCGCGGGCCGCCGAGCATGCCCTCGCCGACGTGCACGACGTTGCCGACGCCTCTGGCTTCTAGTGCGCTGAGCAGCCCTGCCGTGCGGGCGCCGCTCCGGCAGATGAGCGCGACAGGCAGCGCCTGCGCCCCCCGCGCGGCGGCGAGCTTGGCCAGGAAATCTTCGATCGGCTGGTTCATCGTGATCGGCCGTGCGGACTGCGCAAGCCCGGTCTCGGCCCATTCGTTGGGGTTGCGGATGTCGACGAGGACGAGTTGGCCGGCCTGCGCGCGCTCGTGCGCCTCGGTGGCGGGGATGCTGTTGGTCGCCATGGTCTCTCCGCTGGTCGCCCCTGTGCCTGCGCTGGTCGCGCCTGCGGGTGCTGCGCCCGGGCCGCCCAGCCGCCAGGCGAGCCACGCCCATATCGTGCCGAATATCGCCTGCAACAGGAAGACCCCGCCTTCCCCGCCGATGCCGCGAACGGCGACGAGGCCAGCGAACGTCGCCGCGTAGAGCGCGAGCGAGCCGGCGAAGGCGGCAGCGAAACCGGCCACGATCAGCTTCTGCCACTGATCCGCCTGCCGTCCCATGGCGATCGCCACGGCGATGACGACCGGGTTCAGCAGCGCGATCAGTAGGATCGAGAGCGGGTCGAAGGGTTTCAGGCCGATCATTGCTTGCCCGCCGTTGTCATGAGTAACAGTAACTCGTCGATCACCACCGCCGCCCCCGCGTCATCGTATAGCCCATGATCGACAGCGCCGCGCTCACCGCCGCAGACGTCCAGATGAGCGCATACCAGTCCGTTGAGCCAGGTTCGATCTCCGGCGCCGGCGGGAAGGCAATCCCAATGCCGAACACCTGTAGAAGCAGGAACACTGAGATGAGTCCGGCGTAGAAGGCGACGAACCCAACTTCAATCACGCGCATCGTCTCAGCGAACAGCCACCAGGACAGCCGACTGGCGCGCGGCTTTTCCGGCTCGGGCTCGGGCGCATAGATCGGCCGGTGCAGGCGCCAGGTGGCCGGCACGCGGCGCAAGGGCTCAAAGGGCGAGCGCCTGCCCAGCGCGTAATCAACGGCGCGGGCGTCGATCGGGATGCCGGCAGCGTGGTCGCGGGCGATCCAGTGGGCGACGTACTGGCGGCCCCATTCAGAGGCCTCCTTGGGCGGCTCCATGCCGTGCTCGCGGAAGGCCTGGTGGGCGTAGGATTCGGCCTCCATCTCCATGACGTGGGTGGCGAGCCGGCGGGCCGCCGGCGACTGGTGCAGGAAGATGTGCCCGCACTCGTGGGCGAGCGTGTAGAGCTGGCGCATGTTGCGCCCCTGGGCGGCGTGGATGGTGTTGGTGCCGAGCACGGCGAGCCCGCTGAAATCGTCGTCGGGCAGCACCTCGTGGCCGGTGACGCCGGCCTCCGCCTTCATGGCGCGCGCGATGGCGAGGCGCTTGGTGCGGTTGGCCTCGATCTTTTCCTTGATCGGGTCGTGCTTCTTGCCTGCCGGAGGGCTCGACGTCGGTCGCGGCGGGAGGATGGAGAACATGGCAGGCCCCTGCGGGCGAAACGATGGGCGCCGGCGATCGGCGATGCCCGGTTCAGGTGTCGCCGGGGCCCGTATCGGTGGCCGAACGCAGCCGCTCCTCCTCGTACTGGATGAACCAGCCGATCATCTGGCGCCACATGGCCTCGACGAGCTCCGGCGGCAAGCCCCGCTCGCCGGCACGCGCCTTGACCTTGTCGATGACCTGCTGGATGCGCCACGGCACGACGGCACCTTCGGCAGCATGCAACTTGATCTGCCAGGCGCGGTCGACGTAGCTGAAGCGCTCGGCGACGAGGTCGACGAGGTCGCGGTCGATGCGATCGATCTCGGCACGGACGTGGCTCATCTCAGTGCAGTCGGCGGGCGGGCGCGGGCTCATTTCGATTTGCCTTTCCCCTTGCCGGGCGGCTTGGCAGGCTTAGCCGACGCCTTGGCCGACTTGGCCGGCGCCTTATCTCCCGCTGCGGGCGCCTTGCCTGAAGATGCAGGCAGCCACCAGCGCTCGGACGCCGTGAAGCGGCCGGCACGATCCTCGATGGCCTGCCCGACGGTGAGCAGGGTCGCCTCGTCGAACGGCTTGCCGATGAGTTGCAGGCCGAGCGGAGTGCCTTGCGAGGAAAGGCCGGCGGGAACCGACAGCCCCGGCAGCCCGGCCATGTTGACCGTCACCGTGAAGATATCCTCGAGGTACATGGCGATGGGGTCGCCCGATTTCTCGCCGAAGGCGAAGGCCGGCGACGGCGTTGTCGGGGTCAGCACGACGTCGACCTTGGCCCAGGCCTCGTCGAAGTCGCGCTTGATCAGCGTGCGCACCTTCTGCGCCTTGAGATAGTAGGCGTCGTAGTAGCCCGCCGACAGCACATAGGTGCCGATGAGAACGCGGCGCTTGACCTCGCGGCCGAAGCCGGCGGAGCGGGTCTCCTCGTAGGTATCGATGAGGTCCTTGCCCGGCCGGCGCAGGCCGTAGCGCACGCCGTCGTAGCGGGCGAGGTTCGAGGAGGCCTCGGCCGGGGCGACGATGTAATAGGCGGGCAGGGCATACTTGGTGTGCGGAAGGGAAATGTCGTGGATGGTGGCCCCGGCCTCCTTCAGCCATGCGATGCCCGCGTTCCACAGATCGGTGATCTCCGCCGACATGCCGTCGACCCGGTACTCGCGCGGGACGCCGACCCTGAGACCCTTCAGACTGTTGCCCAGCGTCGCCTCGTAATCAGGCACGGGCACATCGACGCTCGTGGAATCCTTCGGGTCGTGGCCGGCCATCGCGCGCAGCATGAGCGCCGCATCGCGCACCGTCTTGGTGATGGGTCCGGCCTGGTCGAGTGACGAGGCGAAGGCGACGATGCCCCACCGCGAGCAGCGCCCGTAAGTCGGCTTGATGCCGACGGTGCCGGTCAGCGCGGCGGGCTGGCGGATCGAGCCGCCGGTATCGGTCGCGGTCGCCGCCAGGCACAGGTCGGCGGCGACGGCTGCGGACGATCCACCCGACGAGCCGCCCGGCACGAGCTTCTCGGTCGATCCGCGGCGGCGCCAGGGATTGACGGCGGGACCGAATGCGCTCGTTTCGTTCGACGAGCCCATCGCGAACTCGTCGTTGTTGAGCTTGCCGAGCATGATCGCGCCGGCGTCCCACAGGTTCTGGCCGACGGTCGATTCGTAACTCGGCGTGAAGCCGTCGAGGATCTTCGAGCAGGCCGTGGTCCGCACGCCTTTCGTGCAGAACAGATCCTTGTTGCCGATCGGCAGGCCCTCGAGGAGCCGCGCATCGCCGCGAGCAAGCCGCTCGTCGCACGCCTTGGCCTGGGCGAGTGCCAGATCGGGTGTCGGAAGGACGTAGGCGTTGAGCGCGGCATTGCCGGCCGCGATCCGGGAGAGATAGGCCTCCGTCAGGTCGCGCGCGGTGATGGCCCGCGACCTGAGGAGATCGCGGGCTTCGGCAAGCGTCAGGTCCTCGAGTTTGCTCAACGGTCACTCCCAGGGCCGCCACGGCAGTCCAGCGGCCGTCGCATCAGCTATTTCGACGTGTCGTTACAGGGCAGGTAGAGATCGGGCTCGTCGTCTTCCGAGCCGGCGACCTCGAAGCTGTCGCCGTCGCCCTTGACGAAGGCGTAGGTCTGCGGCGTCAGGGATGCTCCCTCGACACAGAACATCAGACCGATCCAGACCTTGCCGGCTTCGTGCTCGAAGATGCGGGTGAAGCGGCAGCCGCCCTCCCAGCCATGAAAGCCTTCAGCGTCCAGGGTCTCGGGCACAGTCTCGACGGAGCGCGGCGTGCCAGCCGCCAACTTCTGCAGCTTGCGGCAGCCGTCGGCGGTGGCGTAGGTGCCCTTCAGGAACTCGGCGCGCTCGGCGGCGCCGGCGGCCGGCGGCGCCCAGAACACGGCCAAAGCCGACAGTGCGGCACAGGCGGGTTGCCTCAGCATCGCCTCACTCCACAACTTTGGGAACGACGAAAAAATCGTCCTCCGAGAGGGGCGCGTTGGCCGTCACCTCGGCGGCCTTGCCGCCGTCCGTGACCTCGTCGGTGCGCATCTTCAGCGTAATGGGCACGACGCGCGTCATGGGCTCGACGGCACTCGTGTCGACTTCCTTCAATTGCTCGACCCAGTCGAGAATGCCGGACAACTCGGCCTCCAGGCCTCGTGCCTCCGTGTCGGAGATCTTGATGCGCGCAAGCCGCGCGATGCGCTTCACGGTCGCTTCGTCGACGTGCATGTGTCTCGTCCAAACCTTCGGAAATGCAGGTCGGCACTCTTAGCGGCGCCACCGATCGAGCGCAACGGCGGGCTGTGTTGGCCTCAACGGAAGCGGTGGCGTAGACTGATGGTCACAGCAGTAACCGACATCAGCCCAGCGAAGGCGTGAAGCCCATGCGTTGCATCTCCTCCCATCTTGCCATCGCCTTCACGTTGGCAGTTGCGCTCGCCGTATCGGCTCTATCCGGCGCAAGCGCCGCGCTGGCAATCGAACCGGGCTCTGGCGGTTCTGCCGGCGCGCCGGCCACAGCGGACACTTCCGCATCCACCGTTCCCGACATCGCCGGCCCCTACCGCGTCGCCGGACGCAACCGCAACGGCACGGCCTACTCCGGCACGGCAGAGATCGCGGTCACAGGCGAAAGCGTCCGCGTATCGTGGCTGATCGCGAAGAAGCAGACGTTCCGAGGCAGCGGTTCCTTCCGCGACGGCCGCCTCGTCGTCGATTTCGGCGACAAGCATCCGGTCATCTATGTGCCGCAGCCCGACGGCAGCCTCGTCGGCACGTGGGATGATGGCCGCGCGTCAGAGACGCTGACACCGGCGGCCGGCGGCAGGGGACTACCGCCGGGCAAACCAGGCCCGGCCAAGCGCACATTCGATGCGGCGAGCTGAGCGCCCGTTCGGCAGGCTGCGCCGCCCGCCCGGCCGCGCACATCGGCACGGCCCCTCAAATCGTCACGGCCTCGCCGACTCTCGGAACGACGACGCGCGGACCACCGGCCATGGCGGACTTGAACGCCTCGGCATCGGGGTCGATGATCGGGAAGGTGCCGTAGTGGCATGGGATGACGAGGTCGAAGGCGAAGTAGCGCTTGCACGCCATCGCCGCCGTGCGCGCGCCCATGGTGAAGCGGTCGCCGATCGGCACGAAGCCGACCTTGGGCGCGTAGATTTCTGCGATCAGCGCCATGTCAGAGAAAATGTCGGTATCGCCCATGTGCAGAATGGCCCCGCCCGTATCGGGCGTCAGCACCACGCCGTTCGCCGAGCCGAGCGGAAAGCCGACGTCCATCTCGACGAGGCCAGCGGAGTGATCGGCCCGCACGAGGGAGAGGGCGAACCCGTCCTGTCGCGTGGTGCCGCCGGTATTCATGGGATCGAAGCTCGCGACACCCTGTTTGGCAAGCCACATGCACAGGTCGTAGTTGGTAACGACCTTGGCGCCGGTCGCTGCGGCGATCGCCACCGTGTCGCCGACGTGGTCGCCGTGGCCATGCGTCAGCACTACATGTGTGACGCCATCGCGCACCGCCTCCTTGGCGATGCCGGAGGCTTCGAACACGGGATTGCCGGTGAGGAACGGGTCGAACAGGACGACGGCTGGTCCGGTCTCGACGCGGAAGCAGGCATGCCCGTACCAAGTGATGCGCATCGCGCGTGCTCCGTGGTGAAGAGTTGCGGGGGGGCGCGAGCGCTGGATCGCTCGCAGCGTCCCGGCTTTTCGCGGACAGGGCGTCGGAGTCAAGCCCCACCACGAGCCCGCCGCAGTTCAGGTGGGCCAGCGGAGCCGGCAACAGGTGCGCCAACGAGGCCGGCAAAGCGCTGCTCGCCTCTCCCGTCGCCACAGTGCGAAGAATTAGCCCGATGAGCCGTGCGGCATGAGCGAAAATGACAAGCGGGAGGCGGGCTCCACTGGGCTGACGACGACCGACGCCGACCGGTTCGCCACGGTCCTCGGCAACGGCCAGCGCCTCATCGGCATCGATCAGGGATCGAAGACGCTCGGCCTCGCCTTGTCCGACGTCGAGCGCTTCATCGCCTCCCCGCTCGAGACGATCCGGCGCGGCAAGTTCAGCGAGGACGCGCAGCGCCTCCTCGATCTGGCGCATCGACACGGCGTCGGCGGCCTCGTCGTCGGGCTGCCGGTCAGCCTCGACGGCAGCGAGGGGCCGCGCGCCCAGTCGGCGCGGGCTTTCGCGAGGAATCTCAACCGCCTCTCCACGCTGCCCATCCTGCTGTGGGACGAGCGTATGACGACGGCGGCGGCCGAGCGCATGCTGATCGAGGCCGACCGCAGCCGGGCGCGCCGCTCCGAACTGATCGACAAAGTTGCCGCCACGCTCATCCTGCAGGGCGCCCTCGACCGCATGCGCCTCGCCGACATCGGGCGCCATCCGAGTCCTGGCGCATGAAGTGCTGACGCGGCTGCGTTCCTTTCAGTCATCGGCCGGACATGGAGCCATGTCTTCGCTCGTGTACGGCGGAGGGAGCAACATTGCCGCCGGGCGGTCCCAGCCTCGCCCCAATGCTGGAAGATGCTTTGAGGTTGGACGGGGTGGGATCGTGCTAGACTTGCCGGCGCACGGCGAGACATCCCGAGGATCGTTGCAACCGACAGGCCACGGCGCTCGAACACATGACACGGCGCGCGAAAATGCTGGTGCAGGCTGCGGATGCCCGGCACAGCCGAAAGATCGCCGCCCTCAGCGCGGAGGACGAGGCCAACGTCGCCCGCTTCCAGGGTTCGGTGCGGCGGGAGCTCCGCCGTCTCATGCGGACATGGCCCGGCGTGAGCGATCTGGCCCGGACCTTCCCGGCGTGCGCACAGGTGCTCGCCGTCGGTCAGCTCCCCCCGGACCAGAAGCGGCTCATCCTGACTGCCGTCGCCGACGGCGAACAGCTCAAGTCGATCGCGCGGCACATGGGCCTGCCGTGGTGGATGCGCCAGCTGGCACCCGAAATGCTGCAGGATGGCGTGCCGGAAGTGCCGCAAAGCGAGGCCTTTGCACGCCGCGTCGCGAGCCGCCTGCCGGCGGCCGGCGCGACGCCGCTGTGGCTCGATGCCGTTGCTTTCGGCGCCAGAGCCGTCAACGAGGACTTCGCCATCTGGCTCGCCGGGCAGGACCTCTACAAGGAGCGCGGCGAGGCACAGCGCCTGTTTGCGTTGCTCGCAGCCTATGCGTGGTACTCCGGCCAACCGGGGACCGCGGCGCACGGCCTCATCAACGTGCCCTGGCGCAGTGAAATCTCGTTCGAAACCGCTCTCTGCGCAGCCAAAAGCTGGTTCAACCGGCTGCGGCTCATCGTCGAACTCGAGCGCGGCACGATCGGGGACACCTGGCTCAAGGGCGGTACGGCGAGCGGCTACAGCTTCGTCCCGATCGTCGACAACGCGACGATCCTCGAAGAAGCACGCGCCATGCAGAACTGCGCGGACCAGTATGCCGAGCGGCTCGCGCGCGACCGCTGCCGGCTGTTCTCGGTGCGGCGCGGCGCGGTCCGTGTCGCCATGCTGGAGGTGGGCGCGCACCCGCGCGAGCCCGCCGTGCTGACGGTCACGCAGCTCAAGGCACGCCACAATATGCCGGCACCCGTCGAGGTGTGGCAGGCGGCCCACCTGTGGCTCTCCCAGCAGACCGGGCTGCGCCGCATCGGACCTATCGCACAGCCGGAGCGGCCGCTGGCGGTCAAGCGCTGGACCGAGCTGCTGCAGCCCTATCGCGCCCAGCGCAACGGCGCTCCGTGGCTGCCGGGCGACATCACGCATCGCGTGCTGCATCAGCTCGATGCCGACATCAGCGATCTGGCCCGGCGCGGCGACGTCAACTCGTGGCTGTTCACCTGACGGGGCTCGTCGCACCAGAGCGCTGCGGCCACTGGCGAGCGAAGGCCGGGCATGCTTGATGGAAGCCGAGCACCGGCTATCGACGCCAGCCGCTCGTACCGTCACCGCCCTCACCGAGCTCACGCGCCAGCCCCATGACATCGCCCGACTACGTCCTCGACGTCGCCGCCTTCGTCGTCTTCGCCAGCGTGGTCGTCGGCTACGAATTGGCGACACGCATCCCGGCCCTCTACCGCCACAGCATCCATGCAGCGGTGCAGCGACACCGTCACGGCTGGTTCCAGGTGATGGCCGGCCGCGAATCCCGCATCGTCGATGCGCAGCTGCTCGGCTGGCTCTCGAACGGCAATGCCTTCTTTGCCTCGACGAGCGCCATCGCGATCGGCGGACTCGCTGCCCTGCTCGGGGCCGGTGAGCGGGCGCGCGAGCTCGTCGGCAGCCTTCCCTACGCGGCGGCGACGAGCCCACTCCTGTGGGAGGTGAAGGTGCTGCTCCTGATGGCGATCATCGTGTTCGCGTTCTTCAAGTTCGCCTGGGCGTTCCGGCTGTCGCACTACACCGTCATCATGGTCGGCGCGACGCCGGCGCACGACAGTCAGGATACCGCCGAGCGCGCGCGCCACGCGGCGGCGGCCGCCAACGTGCTCGGCATCGTCGGCGAGCATGCCAACAGCGGCCTGCGCGCCTTCCACTACGCCATCGCCGGGCTCGCCTGGTTCTATCACCCCGTCGCGCTGATGGTCGTGACGGGCGTGGTGCTGGCCGTCATCGTGCGCCGCGACCACTTCTCGCGGGCACGCGCATTCCTGCGCGAGGCGGGCCCCGGCCCCTGACCCGTCGGCTGGCCGCGACCCGTACCCCGATCCGGGACGATCGAAAGCGGGTGCGGCGGCGCGCCGGCGGATCGCCGCGAAGGCCGCGCATTGGCTTCAATTCGAGCGGCCACCACCCTGGCGCGTCGGGTCCGGGCGATCGTCGCGCCGCAACTCCTTCGGCGATTTGTTGTACCAGCGGCGCACCGCACGCGTGAACGCGCTCGATTCGGCGTAGCCGAGGTCGTGGGCGATCGTGGTCATCGGCTTGTCGGTATCGAGGATCAGCGTGCGCGCCGCCGTGGCGCGGGTGTCGGAGACGACCTGATCGAACGTCGTGCCGGCCTCGTCGAGCCGGCGCTGCAGGGTCCGCGCCGACAGGCCGAGATTGCGCGCCACGGTCTCGAGATCGAGGTTGCGCGCCTTGAAGAGCTGACTGACCTCGCCGGTCACCTGGCGGACGATATCGGCGCCGCTCTGCTGCTCGGCGAGCAGGCGGCGCGCGAGGTCGTCGAAGATGGCGTGGGCAACGGCGTTCGCCTCCGGCATCGGGTGGGCCAGCGCGGCTGCATCGAGCCTGATGCAGTTGCGCTCCTCATCGAAGCGCATGCGCGGGCCGAACACCTCCTCCAGGGCGTCGAGATTGCCCGGCGGCCGATGATCGAAGGCGACGCTGATCGGGCGCCACGTGGGCCCCAGCGCGAGGCGCAGGCGCATGACCATGGCGCCCGCCGACAGCAAATTGTACTGCACGCGGGGCGGCGGGACGCTCTCCGGCAGGCTCCACAGGATGTCGGCGATGCCATCCTTGACGACGAGCCCGCAGTAGCTGTCGGTCATGAAGAGCGAGTTGTAGGCCACCATCTTCTTCATGGCGACCTCGACGGTCGGGGCGCTGAGCACGAGGCGGCCGAGCAGACCCGACCAGCCGGGCGTCAGCTCGATGCCGGCGCGCAGGCCGATGGTGTCGTCGCCGAACTCCTCGGCGGCAAGCTCGAAGAAGCGCGTCAGTGCCGCGAGCGGGATGAATTCGAGCGGCTTGTCGCCGACGTCGAGCGGCATGCCAGCCCGCTCCCACAGATCGCCGACGGACAGTCCGCGCTCCCGGAAGTAGCGGTCGAACGCGATAATGGCGCTCGCGCGAACGAGCGCGGGTCGTGCCGCCACTTCATCCTCCTTAGGCGTCCGATTTTTTCGTGAAATCGGGAACTGGCCGCGGTCCTCGGCGGTTCCGAGAGAGTGCCACCCACTGGCATGCCATCAACGATCAATTAAATGGCGTCAACGGTCAAGAATACCGTTCGCATCATAGATAGCGACGATGACAGAGGGTGGTAGACCCCATACCATCCGACTTTCGGAGATGATCGACTTGAGCAACAATCCTACCCCGACAGAAGCGACCCTCGAGGGTCTGCCGGCCGGGCTTTCCGTGCTGCATCTGCTGCACCGGGCCGGACAGGTGGCGGATGAACTATTCAGCGCCGGCATGGGCGACAGCGACCTGACGCCACGCCAGTTCGAGGTGCTGCGCACCGTCTCGATCAACAAGGAGCCGAGCCAGACGACGCTCGTCGAGCAGACCGGCATCGACCGCTCCACGCTCGCCGACATCGTGCGCCGGCTGACCGAGCGGGGGCTGCTTGCGCGTCGCCGCACGCGGCGGGACGCGCGCATGTACGCGATCCAGCTCACCGATGCCGGTGAGAAGGCGCTGCGCAAGGCCGCCCCGGTCATCACCGAGACCAACGCTCGCCTTCTGGAGGTGTTGTCGAAGCGCGAGCGCGAGGCTCTCGTGAAGGCGCTGCAGCGCGTTATCGATACCTATCAGCAGCCGCCCGAGCCTCCCAAGCGCAAGATCAACCGCTAAGCTTGCGCTGGCTCGACGGTGCTGCGGGCATCTCAAGTGCCCCAGGCGCGCGCCAGGATGGTCGGGGTATCGGCCCAGTAGAGGCCCTGTCCCCACGTGTGGCGGCCGAGCGCCGCACAGCGCGTCGCGATGAACGCGTCGGCAACCGCTGCCGGCGCGTGTGCACGCAGGATCGTCGCGGCGGCGAGTTGCCCGAGCGCGTCGGCGAGTTCGCCGACGCGCCGGTCCAGATAACGCGGCTCGTGCAGGATGGCCTCGATGCGCGCGTGGGCGCGGCGCAGGTGCGGGTCGTCGCCCGCGGCGGCAAGCAGGTCCTCGAGCACGATCTCGACCGCTTCGGGTGCGTGCTGGAGGACAGACAGGACTTCGGCGGCCGTGGCAGGGCTCGCCCCGGTCCACAGATGCAGCCCGGCGATATCGTCGGCGATGGGCCGCAGCGCCAGCTGGTCCACCATGCCGAGGCCGCCGCTGGCGGCCTGCAGTTCGCCTGCCACCTGACGTGCCGCGGCCGTCACCGCCAGAACGGTGACCGGCGTCATGAGCCGCCGCCAGGCGCGCGCCCGCACGTCGCCGGCGAGATCGGCCGAGCGGGCCAGGCGGAACACGAGCGCCGTCGCGGCTTCGCTGGCGATCGCCACATCCGCGCACAAGGGCTCGGCGGCCGCAGCCATGAAGGCACCGCCCCTGTGCGTATGCGCGACATAGTCCCGCGACAGGCTCACCAACTGGCGCAACAGGCCGGCGGCCATCGTCGCGGTATCGAGGCCGAGGCGGGCGCGCGCCTCGAGAAGCGGGCCGGCAGCCTCCCCCTCCCGCCCCACGATGATGCCCTCGGCGGCGTCGATTTCCGTCTCCACCGTGGCGCGGGCGAGGCCGCCGATCAGCCCGACACGGCGGACGAGGCGCCGTCCGTTGCGGCGGCCGTCGTCACGCAGCGCCGGTACCAGTACGAGCGTCGGGCCCGAACCCGGAGAGGCCGGTTGCTGCGCGACGAGGAGCAGGCCATCGGCGTCGCAGCGCACCTCGGCCAGGCGCTTGGCGGTGACGGTCACGCGCCCGCGCGGCTCGCCGATTTCACCAGCAAGCACCGGGGCATCGCCGGGGGCCGGCAGCCACGGCGGCTCGGCCAGCGCCAGCCCGAGTGTCAGTGTGGCTTTCTCGGACCAGGGACTCGCCGATGGGTCGAAGCGGCGTGCGGAAGCCCGCCGTTGCCATTCGCCGAGAACCTCACTGACCGCTGCCTCTTGCCCGGACGCGTGCATGGCGCTGGCGAGCGCTGCCAGCGCGGCGTGACTGGCGACCGGCAAGGCGAGGTGGCCGGTACCGAGCTGCGCGGACAGGAACACGGCGGCTGCACGCGATACCGTCTCGCCGCCGGCAGCAGCTGCCGTGCCGGGAGCGGCTGCAGCGCCTGGCGGATGGGGACCCGACGGGTGGGGGCCAGCAATATCGGCTGCCATGCCTTCGGCGACGGCCGCCTCGATCAGTCGCGTTTCTGCCGGGTCGATGATGACGCGGTCGATGCGGTTGCCGAGGGGATCGTGCGATTCGTAGCGAAGCGGGGACCGGCGCGCTGCGGCAGCGAGGTCGGTGGCGTACTCGCTGCCGCAGAAGAGACCGTAGGCGTTGATGAGACGGCGGCTCGGGCCCGCGCCCTCGCGCGCGACCGCTTCCTGCAGGGCAACGTCTTCGGCGTAGAGATTGGTGTCGATCCTGCCGAGGCGCGCCGGCGCGTCGGTGTCATGTGGGGGTTCGTCGGTCATGCCTGTCCCGGTCGAAGCCTCGCGCGCTGGCTCTCGGCGCGTCGAGGGGCGCTCGCGGAAATCCACCTCCGGCGCTCCCGAATCACGCGGGCAACGCCCCTCGACGGCGAGGTTCCGGTCGATAAATCAGTGTTTCGCCGTTCTCCGCATTGCGGTCGATCGCCATTGGTCCTAGTAAAACGACTTTGATGACCCGCGCCAGCACTCAAAAAAGCGAGCCGTTCAAGCGTCGCCACCTCCTGTCGTGCGAGGGGCTGACGGCCGTCGAGATCGTGCATCTGCTCGACATCGCCGACAAGATCGCCGACCAGAACCGCAGCCACGACCGGCGCCGCGACGTTCTGGCCGGGCGCACGCTCATCAACCTGTTCTTCGAGCCCTCGACGCGGACGCAGGCCTCCTTCGAGCTTGCCGGCAAGCGGCTCGGCGCCGACGTCATGAACATGAACGTGCAGTCCTCCTCGCTCAGCAAGGGCGAAACGCTCGTCGACACCGCCGTGACGCTCAACGCCATGCGGCCGGACATCATCGTCGTGCGCCACCACTCCGCCGGCGCGGTCGAACTCTTGTCGCAGAAGGTCGACTGCTCGGTCATCAATGCCGGCGACGGGGCCCATCAGCATCCAACCCAGGCGCTGCTCGACGCGCTGACCATCCGGCGCGCCAAAGGGCGCATCGAAGGCCTGACGGTCGCCATCTGCGGCGATATCCTGCATTCGCGCGTCGCGCGCTCCAACATCGACGTGCTCAACGCTCTCGGCGCTCGGGTGCGCGTCATCGCGCCCTCGACTCTGCTGCCGGCCGCCTCGCACCGGCTCGGCGCGGAGGTCTTCACCGACATGTGGGCCGGCATCACGGATGCCGACGTCGTGATGATGCTGCGCCTGCAGCTCGAGCGCATGGAAGGCGCCTACGTTCCGTCGCAGCGGGAGTACTTCCACTTCTTCGGGCTCGATCACGAGAAGCTCGCCCGCGCCAAGCCGGACGCGCTCATCATGCACCCTGGGCCCATGAACCGCGGCGTCGAGATCGCATCGACGGTGGCGGATCATTCGCGAAGTGTCATCCGCGAGCAAGTGGAGATGGGGGTCGCCGTGCGCATGGCCGTGCTCGAAGCGCTGGCCTGCAATCTGCCGGGCGGAAGTGGTGCGGGGGGCAAGGCATGAAGAAGCCGAGCCCAGGCAATACGGCAAGCGCCGCCGAGACGAGCGACCGGCGCCGTCCGGCGCGGCCAGCACAGGCCTTCATCAACGCGCGTCTCGTCGATCCCGAGAGCGGGCGTGACGAGATGGGCGGCCTCGTCATCGAGGACGGCCTCATCGCCGATCTCGGGCCGCATCTGCGGCGCACCGCGCCGGCCGGCGCGGCCGTCGTGGATTGCGGCGGCCGGCTGTTGTGCCCCGGGCTCGTCGACGCGCAGGTGTTCATCGGCGAGCCGGGCGCGGAGCACCGCGAAACGATCAAGACGGCAAGCCTCGCGGCGGCAGCCGGCGGGGTGACCACCATCGTCGTGATGCCCGATACCAATCCGGTCATCGACCAGGTGGCGCTCGTCGATTTCATCCAGCGCCGGGCACGCGACAACGCCAAGGTGCACGTTCACGTCATGGCAGCCCTGACCAAGGGCCTCGAAGGCAAGGAGATGACGGAGATCGGCCTCCTCAAGCGGGCCGGCGCCATCGCCTTCTCGAACGGCAAGTCGTCGATCGCCAACACGGCCGTGATGAAGAACCTGCTCGCCTACGCGCGTGATTTCGGTGCTCTCGTCGTGCATCACTGCGAGGACCCCTTTATGTCGGGGCGGGCGGCGATGAACTCGGGCGAAGTCGCGACCCGGCTCGGCCTGCCTGGGGTGTCGACGGTCGCAGAGACGCTGGTCGTCGAGCGCGACGTCCGGCTCGTCGGGCTGACCGGGGGGCGGTATCACGCTGCCACCATCTCGTGCGCCGACAGTCTCGAGGTGGTGCGGGGCGCGAAAGCGGCGGGCCTGCCAGTCACATGCGGGGTATCGATCAACCACCTCACGCTCAACGAGAACGATATCGGGCCCTACCGCACCTTCTTCAAAGTCCGCCCGCCGCTGCGCCGCGAGGACGACCGCCGGGCGATGGTCGAAGGCATCGCCGCCGGCGACATCGACATCATCGTATCGAGCCACGACCCGCAGGACGCCGACGTCAAGCGCCGCCCGTTCGCGGAAGCCGCCGACGGGGCGGCGGGGGTCGAGACGCTGCTGGTGGCCGGCTTGCGCCTCTACCACGCCGGCGAACTCGACCTCGTCACGCTCATCAGAGCGATGACGATCAATCCGGCCCGCCTGCTCGGCCTCGACGCCGGCCGCCTGCAGAAAGGGGCCATCGCCGATCTCATTCTGGTCGATCTCGACGAGCCGTGGGTGCTCGGCAAGGACCAGCTCGCCTCCCGCTCCAAGAACTCGCCGTTCGACGAGGCGCGGCTGCAAGGCCGCGTGCTGATGACGCTCGTTGCCGGCGAGACCGTGCACCAGTACGCTGGCATCAGGCGCTGAACGGTACGCGGGCGGGCGGCCAGCCGAATCCAAACTTCGCCGGTCCGCTCCGTCGCCTTTCCTCAGCGCTCCCAGCCGTCACCCAGCCGTCACCCAGCGAAGGCCGACCATGTCCGACAGCCTCGTGTCGACACTGCCGATGGCCGCCGCGCTCGGCTACCTGATCGGCTCCATCCCGTTCGGGCTCCTGCTGACGCGGGCTGCCGGCCTCGGTGACATCCGGGCGATCGGCTCTGGTAACATCGGGGCGACGAACGTGCTGCGCACCGGCAACAAGGGGCTTGCCGCCGCCACGCTGCTGCTCGATGCGGCCAAAGGCACTGCAGCGGCTCTCGTCGGAGCGGCACTGGCGGCCGATCCCACGCAAGCGCATGTGGCCGGCCTCGCTGGCGGGATGGGCGCCTTCCTCGGCCATCTGTTTCCGGTCTGGCTCGGCTTCAAGGGCGGCAAGGGGGTTGCGACCTACATCGGCGCGCTCGCCGGGTGGTGGTGGCCGCTCGCGGCCGCTTTCGCCGCAGTCTGGATCGCCACGGCTTACCTCACACGCTTTTCCTCGCTGTCGGCACTCGTTGCGGCCGGAGTTGTACCGGCGATCGCGCTCTTGACCGGCCCTGCCGACCTTGCCATCGTTGCGGCTACAGCAAGCGGGCTTCTCGCCTGGAAGCATGAAGCCAACATCCGCCGGCTCCTGGCCGGCGCGGAGCCGCGCATCGGTGCCAAGAGCCAAGCCTCAGACGCCTGAGTTGTTTGCGCCCGCGCCGCTGCCGGTGGCGCCGCTCGACATTCGCGAGCGAATCGCCTGCCTGCGGCTTATTCGATCCGATGGCATCGGTCCTCTCACGTTCCGCCAAGTCATCAACCGCTTCGGTGGAGCGGAGGCAGCGGTCGAGGAACTACCCGGGTACCTCGCGCGCAGTTGCCGAGCGACGCGCCAAATTGCGATCGCCGCCGCAGACGTCGCCGAGCGTGAACTCGAGGCCGCCGCCAAAGTCGGCGCGCGAGCCGTCTTCACCATCGAGCCGGGCTATCCGCCACGGCTTGCGATGCTCGATGCTCCGCCTCCGCTGATCTACGTCCTGGGTCGCGACGATCTCCTCGCGCGCCCGTCGCTTGCGATCGTCGGTGCCCGGGACGCCTCGGCCGCCGGCAGCAAGCTCGCACGGCTGTTCGCGGCGGGCCTCGGCGAGGCTGGGCTTGCCATCGTCTCGGGCCTCGCGCGGGGTATCGATGCGAGCGCGCACGAGGCGAGCCTTTCGACCGGAACGATCGCCGTTGTCGCCGGCGGCGTCGACGTGGTCTACCCCCCGGAACACGCCAAGCTGCATCGGCGGTTGGCGGAGGAGGGCGCGATCGTCAGCGAGATGCCGTGCGGGTTCGTGCCGCGCGGGCGCGACTTTCCGCGCCGCAACCGGCTCATCTCGGGCATTGCACTCGGCGTGCTCATCGTCGAGGCCGCGCGCCGCTCCGGCAGTCTCGTCACCGCCCGCCACGCCGGCGAGCAGGGCCGCGAGGTGTTCGCGGTGCCCGGACACCCACTCGATCCGCGCGCGGAGGGAACGAACCACCTTCTCAAATCGGGGGCGACGCTCGTCACTGAGGCGGCCGACATCATCGCCGCGCTCCGTCCCCTGTCGGGTTGCGGCGAGGAGGCGTTCGGCGAGCCGTGGCGGTCGAACCCGGTCGCCCACGCCGTGACCGATGGCGCCATGCAGGCAGCGCGTCGCGCCGTCACGGCGGCAACGCCACAGCCGAGCATGGCGGCCGCGCGGGAGGCGCGGGACGCGCGCGACATTCAGCTTGCGCAGGACGTGAGCGAGGCCGACCGCGCCCGCGTTCTGTCGGCGCTCGGGGCCGCACCCGTCGACACCGACGAAGTCGCGCGCGCGACGTACCTGCCGATTGGCCTCGTCCGCTCGATCCTGCTCGACCTCGACCTCGAGGGGCTCATCGTCCGGCACGGCGCGCAGCTCGTCTCGCGCACGCCTGAAGCCGGCTGAGGCTCACGATCTGCGACGAGCGATCTCGACGGCGCGGCGCAGGCAATCGGCGAGGTCTCGGTGGCCAGCCCTGGCGGCGAGGTCCCTCAACTCGAGGGTAAGGTCGGCGACGTAGGCGAGGACGTCCTCGGTGTCGGCAAGCGCGAGCAGTTCCGAGGTGTCGGCCGTTGTGGGCAGTGCGCACAAATCGCAGTCCTCGCCGCTCGCTTCGGCGCCGCCAGATCCCGTGCAGAGATGTCTGGCAGGGCGAGGCGCCAAGGGGGTCTCCACGTGCCTTTGCAATCTTGAGTATGCTATTTTTATTTAAGCAACCTTTAATATGCAAGCCGCTGTATGGCACGTTCCGGTTTGCTCGCGTGGCGCGCAGCGTGATCGACATTTCGCCTGCAGCACAACAGCACGAGGACGCGCAGTCAGTTGTTGCGGCATCAGGTTTGACAGCGGGCGAGCGATCCACCATGTTCCGCCCGCCCTACAGAGAGACGGACGGCATGCGTTGCGCCGTCGGTGGGCCGCTGTGCCTCAGCCCCACGCAAGTCGTCGCGTCGTACGCCTGTCGCGTCGTACGGGACAATTGAGCCGCGCGCGGCGTCGCAGGGTCGAATCGAGAGCACATGAACGTCGTCATCGTCGAATCGGCCGCCAAGGCCAAGACCATCAACAAATACCTGGGGTCGAGCTTCAAGGTCATCGCATCGTTCGGACACGTGCGCGACCTGCCGCCCAAGGACGGTTCGGTCAAGCCCGACGCCGATTTCGAGATGGCGTGGGACGTGGAGCCCCGATCAGCCAAGATCATGTCGGAGATCGCCAAGGCGGTGAAGGGTGCCGACAAGCTGATCCTGGCGACCGACCCGGATCGCGAGGGCGAGGCCATCTCCTGGCACATCCTCGAAATCCTGAACCAGAAGAAGGTCTTGAAGGGTGTCGCCATCGAGCGCGTCGCCTTCAATGCCATCACCAAGCAGGCGATCACCGAAGCGCTCGCCCATCCGCGCCAGATCGACGAGCCGCTGGTCGACGCCTACCTCGCCCGCCGTGCGCTCGACTATCTCGTCGGGTTCACGCTGTCGCCGGTGCTGTGGCGCAAGCTTCCCGGCGCGCGATCGGCGGGCCGCGTGCAATCGGTCGCGCTGCGCCTCGTGTGCGATCGCGAGGACGAGATCGAGCGCTTCAAGACCGACGAGTACTGGACCATCGAGGCGACGCTCGCCAAGTCGACGGGCGAAACGTTCCCGGCGCGTCTCTTCGCCATCGACGGGGAGACGCTCAAGAAACTCGACATCAAGGACGGCGAGACGGCCAACCGCATCAAGGCGGCCATCGACGGCGGCCGCTTCACCATCGAGCGGCTGGAGAAGAAGCAGGCCAAGCGCAACCCCTACGCACCGTTCGCGACGTCGACCTTGCAGATGGATGCCTCGCGCAAGCTCGGCTTCTCGGCCAAGCAGACCATGCAGATCGCGCAGCGGCTCTACGAGGGTGTCGATATCGGCGGGGAGACCGTCGGCCTCATCACGTACATGCGGACCGATGGCGTGCAGATCGTGCCGGAGGCCGTGCAGACCATTCGCGGCCTCATCGCCAGGGAGTATTCCCAGCGCTACGTCGCTCCCTTCGTGCGCGAGTACAAGACCAAGGCCAAGAACGCGCAGGAGGCACACGAGGCGATCCGCCCCACGGACGTCGGGCGCCGCCCGCAGGACGTGGCCCGCGCCCTCGACCGGGATCAGGCGCGCCTTTACGAGCTCATCTGGAAGCGGGCGGTGGCGAGCCAGATGGCGTCCGCCGAACTCGAGCAGACGAGCGCGGACATCATCGTCGCGGGCCGCGACGGCAAGCGCTACATGCTGCGCGCGACCGGCTCGGTGGTCACGTTCGATGGCTTCCTCAAGGTCTACGAGGAGGGCCGCGACGATCGCGTGCGCGTCATCGACAAGGGCAAGGACGATGCCGCCGAGGACGGCGCGGACGATCGCCGCCTGCCGCCGCTCGCCGAGGGCGAGTCTCTCACGGACCGCGGCATCGAAGCCGAGCAGCACTTCACCCAGCCGCCGCCGCGCTATTCCGAAGCGACCCTGGTCAAACGCATGGAGGAACTCGGCATCGGCCGGCCCTCCACCTACGCCTCGACGCTCGCCGTGCTGCAGGAGCGCGAATACGTCCGCATCGACAAGAAGCGGCTCATTCCCGAGGACAAGGGCCGCATCGTCACCGCCTTCCTGACCGGCTTCTTCCGCCGCTACGTCGAGTACGATTTCACCGCGGAGCTGGAAGAAAAACTCGACCTCATCTCCGACGACAAGCTGGACTGGAAGACCGTCTTGCGCGATTTCTGGCGCGATTTCATGGGCGCCGTCGATGGCACCAGGGACCTCACCATCACGCAGGTGCTGGATGCCCTCAACGACATGCTGGGTCCGCACATCTTCCCCGTGAAGGACGACGGCGGCGACCCGCGCGCCTGTCCCGCTTGTGGCGTGGGCCAGCTCAGCCTCAAGATGTCGCGGCAGAACGGCGCCTTCATCGGCTGCAGCAACTACAACAGCGAAGCCTCGCCGTGCCGCTATACGCGGCAGCTCTCGCAATCGGGTGGCGAGGATGGCGGCCAGGTGCTCGACGGCAAGTCGCTCGGCATCGACGAGAAGACCGGCCTCGGCGTGACGATCCGCAGCGGTCGCTTCGGCACCTATCTGCAGTTGGGCGAGGCCAGCGACTACGAGGCAGGCGAGAAGCCGCGCCGGTCGTCGATCCCCAAGGGTATCGAGGCGGCCAGCATCGATCTCGAGATGGCTCTCAAACTGCTGAACCTGCCGCGTGAGGTCGGGCCCCACCCGGAGGGCGGCACGATACTCGCCGGGCTCGGCCGTTTCGGACCCTTCATCGTGCACGAGAACGGCAAGGACAAGACCTACGTCAATCTCGACAGCATGCAGGACGTGTTCGATATCCAGGGCAACCGCGCCGTCGTGCTGCTGGCGGAAAAGAAGGCCGGCGGCGGCAAGAGCCGTTTCCAGCGCGGACCGCAGGTCTTGAGGGACCTGGGCGAGCATCCCGAGCTGTCCGGTCCTGTGCAGATCCTGGCCGGTCGTTACGGCCCCTACATCGCCCACAACAAGGTCTACGCCAACGTGCCCAAGGGCCAGGAGCCCGACGCCGTCGGCATCGCGGAGGCCGTCGCGCTGCTCGCCGAGCGCGCCGCCAAGGGCGGCGGCAAACCGGCCCGCAAGGCGTCGTCCGCCAACGGCAAGGCCAAACCCACCGCCAAGTCGAAAACCAAGTCGAAGGCACCCGCCTCGACGCCGCGCTCGAAGGCAGCGGCAGGCGAGCCGCCTCCGAAGTCGAAGCCTCTTCAGAAAGCCGCCGCGAAAGCCCTCGGGCCGAAGAAGAAGGCACCGGGCAGCAAGGCGTAAGTCTGCGCAGTGCCGCTACTGCCGGCGGGCCGCTGCCCACCGGTCGGCCCCTTACGAGAAAGCCGGGCGAGCCATGCCGCGCCGCGAGAAGCCGCCGAGACGTCGCAGCGATCCTTCGGCCAAGGACCGTTCTGTCAAGCCTGGCCGCCGGCAGCCCTCCGGTGCGCGGGCGGCCGATCCGCAAAGAGCCGCTGGCGAAGCGCCCTCGAAGGAGGAGATCCTCCGCTTTCTGGCGACGAGCCCGCACAAGGTCGGCAAGCGCGAGATCGCGCGCGCCTTCGGACTGAAGGGCGAGGCCCGCGTCGCGCTCAAGCAGCAGCTCGCCGAGATGAGCGAGGAAGGGCTCATCGCGGGCGACCGCAAGGACGTGCACGAGATGGGCGGCGTGCCCACCGTGACGGTGCTCGAGATCACCGGCCACGACGATGGCGGCGACCTCGTCGCGCGGCCTGCCGTATGGAACGACGAGGAAGGCCCGCGCCCGGACATACTCGTCCTCGCCCACGCGCAGGACGCGCGCGAGCCGATCAGCGGGCTTGCCGTCGGCGACCGCATCCTGGCCCGTATCAGCCGGCTCGACGAGCCCGACGTGGCTGGCTACCGCTACGAGGCTGCGGCCATCCGCAAGCTCGCGCGCGAGAAGCGGCGTCTCCTCGGCATCTTCCGCGCCGACCGGCGCGGCGGCGGCACCATCGAGCCCATCGACCGCAAAGCCCTGCGCGCGTGGACCGTGCAGGGCTCGGACGCCGGCAAGGCCAAGGACGGCGATCTCGTCCGCTACGACCTCGCCCGCGCGGGGCGCTTCGCCAATCCGCAGGCCAAAGTGATCGAGTGCCTCGGCAATCCCGGAGACCAGCGGCAGATCTCGCTCATCGCGATCCACACGCACGGCATTCCCGACGACTTCCCGGAGGCCGTCATCGCCGAGGCCGAAAGGCTCGCCGTCGCCGGTCGAGAGGGCCGCACCGATCTCACCGGGCTTCCGCTCGTCACCATCGACCCGGCTGATGCCCGCGACCACGACGACGCCGTGCACGCCCTGCGTGATGACGATCCCCGCAACCCCGGCGGCTTCGTCGTCACGGTTGCCATCGCCGACGTCGCCCATTACGTGCGGCCCGGATCGCGGCTCGACCGGGAGGCGCTGCTGCGCGGGAACTCGGTGTACTTTCCAGACCGCGTCGTCCCCATGCTGCCCGAGCGCATCTCGAACGACCTGTGCTCGCTCGTCGAAGGCCAGCCGCGCGCCTGCCTCGCGGTGCGCATGATCTTCGACAAGTCCGGCACGAAGCGCGGTCACACGTTCCTGCGCGGGCTCATGCGTTCGGCGGCGAAGCTGTCCTACCAGGAGGCACAGGCGGCGATCGACGGCGCCCCGTCGGACAAGGCGCGGCCTCTGCTCGAGCCGGTGCTGGAGCCATTGTGGGCCGCCTACGCGGCGCTCGCCAAGGCGCGCGACGAGCGCGGCCCGCTCGACCTCGACCTGCCGGAGCGGAAGATCGTACTCGACGGAGAGGGCCGCGTCGCCCGCGTGGTGGTGCCGGAGCGGCTCACTGCGCATCGGCTCATCGAGGAGATGATGATTCAGGCCAACGTGGCGGCGGCCGAGGAACTGGAGCGGCGGCGCTCGCGCGTCGTCGTCTACCGCTGCCACGAACCGCCATCGAAGGAGAAGCTGAAGAGCCTGCGCGAGTTCCTCGAAAGCCTCGACCTGAAGCTGCCGCCGGCCGGGCAATTGCGGCCGCAGGCCTTCAATCGCGTACTCGCTGCTGCAAAGTCGCTGCCCGTTCCCGAACTCGTCAACGAGGTTGTCCTGCGCTCGCAGAGCCAGGCCGTCTACGCGCCCGACAATGTCGGCCATTTCGGGCTCAATCTCGCCCGCTATGCGCACTTCACGTCGCCGATCCGGCGCTATGCCGATCTCATTGTACACCGTGCGCTGATCAGCGCGCTCGGGCTGGGTGACGGCGGGCTCGCGCCAGATGCGGATGGCGCGCTCAAGCTCGGCGCCATCTGCGAGCAGATCTCGCAGGCCGAGCGGCGCGCCATGGCCGCCGAGCGCGAGACGACCGACCGCCTCGTCGCGGCTCACTTGGCCGACAAGGTCGGCGCGGTGTTCAACGCGCGGGTGTCGGGTGTGACGGGTTCGGGGCTGTTTGTGCGGCTCGCCGAAACGGGCGCGGACGGCTTCGTGCCGGCGTCGAGCCTCGCGGGCGAGTACTTCCACTATGTCGAGGCCGCGCACGCCATGGTTGGCAGCCGCAGCGGGCTCGCCTACAGCCTCGGCGATGCGGTGGAGGTCAAGCTCGTCGAGGCCATCGCTACGGCGGGCGCGCTGCGCTTTGAGATGGTGTCGGAGGGCAAGCCCGCGCGGCCGGGCCTCGTGACCGGGCAGAAGGGCAGGGCCAAGCGCCTCAATCTGCGGCAGCGGGGCAAACGGCCGGCGCAGCGCGGACGGCACTGACGGCGACACAGCCTCGAGACCGGCTGAAGCGAGAGAAAAGCCGCGCCCGTCGACATCGGACAAAACGCGCCTTGCCGCTGACCTGCCAAACGACGACACTCAGGTGCATGCCCTACGAGATCGCAAAGACTGCTGACCCCGGCGACGACGCGCAAACAGTTGAAGCGCCGCGCTCGCTCTATCGCGCCATGTCTTTCGGGGCGGCGCAACACTGCCCTGCCTGTGGCACCGGCCCTCTGTTCGACGGCTATCTGAAAGTGCGCGAGAGTTGCTCTGCGTGCGGGGAGGAGTTGCATCACCAGCGCGCCGACGATGCCCCGCCCTATTTCACCATGCTGATCGTCGGCCACGTCATCGTTGCCGGCGTGCTGGCGCTCGAGGATGCCTACGCGCCGTCGGAATGGGTGCACGCGGCGATCTGGGGGCCACTGACGCTCGCCATGAGCCTTTGGCTTCTGCCGCGCGTCAAGGGCGCGCTGATCGGGCTGCAATGGGCGCTCAGGATGCACGGGTTCGGCGGCCCTGAGAGCGACGAGCCGGAGGCGCCGCCACAGCCCGACCCGGCGCGCACGTAAACAGGCGCGACGATGTCGGATGGCCGGCCCACACCGCGTGATGCCGCCGCCTGGCCGGACGACCGGCCGCCGCGTGATGCCGCGACTCTCGTTCTCGTCGACCGGTCCGATGGGGCCCCGCGCATCCTGATGGGTCGCCGCCGCTCGACGCAAGTCTTCCTGCCCGACAAATTCGTGTTTCCCGGCGGCCGCGCCGACGCGGAGGATCGTGCCGCCCCCCGCGTCGGTGCCTTGAGGCCGGGCTGCATGAGCCGGCTTGCCGTCGCGGTCGATCCGAGCCTGATGGCTGGGGCTGCCGAAGCGCTGGCACTGGCTGCCGTGCGGGAGACGTTCGAGGAGACCGGCCATGTGCTCGGCCGTCGCGACACCGGCGGGAAACTCTCTGACCACGCAGCGGGCGCCGGCTGGGCTGCCTTCCTCGCCCATGGCATGAAGCCCGACCTATCGGCTCTCACTTTCTTTGCGCGCGCCATAACGCCGCCCGGGCGGCCGCGCCGCTACGACACGCGCTTCTTTCTCGCCGATGCAAGGGCCGTCGCGGCAACCGCACCACCGCCCGACGACGAATTGCGGGAGATCGGCTGGTTCACGGTCACCGAGTTGCGCAGCATGGACCTGCCGAACATCACGCGCCTCGTGGTCGAGGACCTCGTGCATCATGACAGCCTTCCGCCGGCAGCCCGGCTGGACTGGCACCCGCCGTTCTACCGCTACGCCGAAACAGCGTTTCAGCGCCGTCTCATCGCACCCGATGGGCTCGTTTAGGCCCTTTTTGCTGGTTCGTTTCTCGGCCTGGTTGCAGCGCTGGCATGCGTCATGGCCGCCGGCGCGGCCGTGACGACGCGGGTGGCACGCGAGCACCGCTGCCAGAACATCGCGCGTTGCGCCGCTCGCAACCGAAGCTGAGACACGTGGAGTTGCCTTGCGACCTTGACAGGCGACGGATCGCGGCTATTTTGCCCGCTTCCTGAATAGTCTCTGTCGCCTCCGTGAGCGGCCTCTCACAGGTCGGGGCGGTCACGCGCGAGACAACCCTCAAAGCCCCCCGAGAGCGCCATGGCCAAGCCAGTCGTCCAGAAGATCAAGCTGCTTTCGTCCGCCGGAACAGGCTTCTTCTACGTCACGAAGAAGAACCCGCGCACGACGACCGACAAGCTCGTGTTCAAGAAGTACGATCCCGTCGTGCGCAAGCACGTCGAGTTCAAGGAGACGAAGATCAAGTAATTTTCACGCCCCTGTCGTCGTCCGGTTATCGGGGCGAACGCACGCGGCCGGTGCGTCGTGCGGAAGGTGGGGCAACGCGCACGAAGTCCATTTATCAACAGGCGAAATAGTGCTTCTTTCGCCGGATTGCACAAGCCACCTGACGTGCGCCATATCGGCGTCGCGGCCTCGGCGGGGCAGCATCGAAGCCAGCGGACAACGAGCGGTTGCACGATTGTGCAGCGCGAACCGTGAGGCTTTGGGCAACTGCCGTTTAAAGGCCGCAGGTGGCCAGGATCTGCGATAATCGGCAGCGGGGTATGTTCCCGAGAACCGACAGATCCTGGCCGGTGCACCAAGCCGCCAGCCAAAGAGGGCGTAGGCCACCGACTTGGGTCCGAGGTCGCCGTCGGCCGCCTCGGAGAGGCGCGTCCGACTGCTGTACGACCCCGTTTCCCTCACGCGGCCCGGGAGATGCGGCGGTCCCGGACTCGTGAGAGCCATGCTGGTCCGATCAGTCGCCCGTGTCGGGGCTCGCGATCGCCGACCAAATTTGCGGAAGTGTCTTTCGTGACGCGCAATGTGTCAGAACGTAGTTCTGCTTGCAAGTTCCGACTTGACCGCGGTTGCGGTGCCACACCGTTCAGTAAAGCTGGATAAGCCGTCCGGATTTTGACGGCGCGAAGGCGCAACTGCGTCGCCCCCAGATCGGTTCGCGAGGGTACTTCCGAACGACGTGGAGGAGCCGCCGTCGGACGGGGTTGCTCGGCGCTGAAGGCCGTCAGGCGGCGGCGGAGGCGACGCGGTTACGGCCCCGGCGCTTGGCGGCATAGAGCGCCGTGTCGGCGCGCTTCACGGTCGCCTCGGGCGTGTCGAGGGGGCCTTCGAGCGTCGCGATGCCGACGCTCGAGGTGACACGGATGCGAGTGCCATCGCCCGTGCTGAAAGGCTCGGCAGCGATCCTGGTGCGCAGGCGCTCGCCGATCTGGTAGGCGCGCGTCAGGTCGGTTTCCGGCATGATGATCAGGAACTCTTCCCCGCCGAGCCGGCACGCGAGGTCGGCGCCGCGCGTATTGCGGCGGATGCGATTGGCGAACTCCTTCAGCACCAGGTCGCCGACGTCGTGACCGTAGGTGTCGTTGACGAGCTTGAAGTGGTCGATGTCGGCGAGCAGCACCGACAAGGCGCCTCCCGTCTCGGCCGCGCGGCGGGTCAGCGTCGCCAGATGGCTTTCCATGTAGCGGCGATTGTGCAGGCCCGTTAGCGGGTCGGTCGTGGCGAGTTCCACGCTCTCGTCCAGGCGGTTGCGCAGGTAGTCGGTGTGGCGCTTGCGCTTGATCTGCGTGCGGATGCGGGCGAGCAACTCGTGCTTCTCGACGGGGCGGACGATGTAGTCGTTGACGCCGAGGTCGAGACCGCGCAGGAGCCGCGCGTCGTTGGGCTGCTCTACGAGCATGATGATCGGCAGGTGCCGCGTGCGGTCCATGGAGCGCAGTTGCGAGCACAGCCGCAGCCCGTCGACCGACTTCAAGCTCAGGCTGACGATGACGGCGTCGAAGTCGTCGATCATTAGGCGCTCGACGACGCCGGCGGGGTCCTCGAAGATTTCCAGCGCGTGCGCCTTGCCGACGGCGGCGACCATGCGCTCGGCCGAGCGGGCGTGATCCTCGACGACGAGCACGCGGCCACGCTGACCGGACAGGGCGAGCTCCAGCGCGGCGTTCTCGGCGAGTCCCATCTGACGGCCGGTCGAAGCGCGCATCAGCAGTTCGTCGTTGAGCGTCTTGAGGCGGGCGAGGTTCTTGACGCGCGTCACCAGCGCGATGTCGTCGACCGGCTTCGTCAGGAAGTCGTCGGCGCCGCTTTCGAGGCCCTGCACGCGGTCGGCGGGCTGATCGAGGGCCGTCACCATGACGACCGGCATGTGATGGGTGCGCGGGTTCGATTTCAGCCGCCGGCACACCTCGAAGCCGTCGAGGCCCGGCATCATGACGTCGAGGAGAACGACGTCGACGCGCTCGCGCAGCGTCAGGTCGATGGCTTCCTGGCCGCTGAAGGCTGTACGAACATCGAAGTATTCCGCCGTCAGCCGCGCTTCGAGCAGCTTGACGTTGGCGGGGATGTCGTCGACGACCAGCACGCGGGCAGTCATGAGACTTGTGACCTTGTTACGCGAGACCAAGTTCAAGGTGGAGTGAGCGTCGGGCGCGACCGGCTGACAACCGGGGCGTCCGCATCCGGGGTGTCGACGCTTACGCCGGACCAGCGAAACGGCGCACGGTATCGAGGAAGCTCATCACGGAAATGGGCTTCGATATGTAAGCCTCGCAGCCGCCGGAGCGGATGCGCTCCTCGTCGCCCTTCATGGCGTAGGCAGTGACTGCGATGACGGGAATGTCGCGCAATTCATCGTCCTCCTTCAGCCAGCGCGTCACGTCGAGGCCTGAGACCTCGGGAAGCTGGATGTCCATGAGCACGAGGTCGGGGCGATGCTGGCGAGCGAGCGCGAGCGCATCGCGCCCGTTGCGCGTCTGCACGGTGGCATAGCCGTGGGCGTCGAGAAGATCGTGGAAGAGCTTCATGTTGAGCTCGTTGTCCTCCACGATCAGGACCTTCTTGACCACGGACGATCCCTCCCGCGTGTCGCTGGCGACGACGACTTTGGTGTGCTGATAGTTCATGATCTGGCGGTCCGCTGCTCGGCCAAGCCTGCTGACGCCGTTGTGCAACGATTCTGCCTCGGGCGGTCTGCCGCCACACTGCTCCGCCAGCCGTAACCAACAGTTTAAGCCGTTGGCAAAGTTACCGGCACGTGACCTCAGAAGGTGAAGAGCCTGTGAAACGTGATCCCAGACTTCCTGATCTGGAACAGTGCGAAACACTCGGGCTGGCCGCCTTGCGCTTCCTTGCAGCGGACGGAGCGCGGCTCGGCCGCTTCCTTGCCGAGACCGGCATCGGCCCGGCAGAGCTGCGCGCGGCGGCCGGCGATGCCGAGGTTCTCGTCGCCGTGCTCGAGCATCTGCTCGCCGACGAATCGCTCCTCCTGGTCTTTGCAGCGGAAGCCGGTGTGCGGCCCGAACGGATCGCGATCGTGCGCTACGTCCTGGCGGGCGGGGCGGGGCAGAACTGAGCGATGTCGAGGCATGCCGGCAAAGGGCTGCCCGCCGTGCGGATCGGCATCGATCTCGGCGGCAGCAAAATCGAGGGGCTCGCGCTGGCAAGCGACGGGCGGGACCTCGCCCGGGAGCGGCTCGCTGCACCGCGCGGCGATTATCGCGCGACCATCGAGGCCATCGCCGGCATCGTCGAGCGCCTCAGCAGCGCCGCTGGCACAGGCGCGGCGAGCGGAGCCTCCGTGACTGTCGGCGTCGGCATGCCGGGCTCCATCGCCCCGTCGAGCGGGCTCGTGCAGAACGCCAATTCGACGTGGCTGAACGGCAGGCCCTTCGCCGCCGATCTCGGCCAACGGCTCGAACTGCCGCTGCGGCTCGCCAACGACGCCAACTGCTTTGCGTTGTCGGAGGCGGTCGATGGCGCGGGAGCGGGCGCGCGCACCGTGTTCGGCGTCATCCTCGGGACCGGCGTCGGCGGGGGAATCGTGCGCGACCGCGCACTTCTCGACGGGCCGCGCGGCATCGGCGGCGAGTGGGGGCACAATCCATTGCCGCGCCCGCGGGACGAAGAGGTGCCGGGCCCCTTGTGCTGGTGTGGACGGCACGGCTGCCTCGAAGCGTGGCTGTCGGGGCCCGCGCTCGCCGCCGATCACCAGCGCGCCACCGGTGACGTCATCGACGCCGCGCAGATTGCCGAGAGGGCCGCGGCAGGTGACGGGGTAGCGCAGGCAAGCCTCGCGCGGCACGCCGAACGGCTCGCGCGCGGCATCGCGCACGTCGTCAACATCATCGATCCGGATGTGGTCGTACTCGGCGGCGGGCTGTCGCGGCTCGCGCACCTTTACGCCCGCCTGCCTGACCTCGTGGCGCCGCACGTGTTCGCTGACGGCGCGGGCAGCCGGGTCGACGTGCGTCCGCCGCGGTGGGGTGATGCGAGCGGCGTTCGCGGCGCGGCGTGGCTGTGGGGTGGGCCGGGCGGCGCGTGATCAGCCGCGCGCTGCACACCGTCCAACCCAAATCCGCAAGGCCCGAGCTCAAAGCGTGAGAGTGATCACGGCTGCCGCGCCGGACAGGGCTCGGCCGGCATGACGGCCAATTCACGAAGTGCGCCGCGGATGGCGAAGTCGCCGTAGTCGATGACGAGGTCGGTCGAGACGCCGTTGGCGTGGAAGCGGAACGACAACTCGTAATCGGGGACAGCATCCTGCTCGTCGGCGTCGTTGTCGTAATAGCTCATGCCCACCGGCCAGGCGGGCACATCGAGAAGTGCAGCCCGACCGGAAAGCCCGGACGGCAGCGCCCTGTCGACTGCTTCCTTAGGCAGGCTTTCGCCGATGAAGGCTGTCGTCGCGAACACGCGCTCACCGCGCTCGGAGCCGTCATACAGCAGCGATTTCATGACCTTGTCGCCGGCGCGCGCATGCGCCAGCAATTCGAGGGTGTGCTGCATGGGAAAATGCACGCGCTCGTCGACGGCGATCGTCTTCTTTTCCGGCTGCTTCAGGTCGATCTCGATGGAGGCCCCGTCCGGCGTGCGGCGAGCGGCTCCTTCCGTCGCCTCGGCGAGGTCCTTGTCGCGAAACTGGCGGATGTCGAAGTCGAGGCGCTTGCCGTCGGCGGTCTCGAAGCTCGAGGTCCTCAGATCGTTGACCTGCGGGTTGCCCTCGCGGTCGACGATGCGGGTGACGAGGCGCATCTTCTGCGTGAAACCCGCGCACGAGGAGCCGGACAACTCGTAGACCATGCGGCCGTTGAGTTCGCCGATCCCCGAGGCGGTCGCGGCACGCTCCAGGGTGATGTCGTAGATGGCCCGGTGCGGCATCGGCCCGCTCGCTGGCGCGGCGATCGCGCCGGTCGAAGATGCAGCAGACACCAGTAAAAGCGCGCAGGCAGCCCGGCTGGAGCCGACACGAACCGTCGCGTTCACTTGACTTGTCATTGGGGTTTCCCGGGTTGTCCTGCGCCGCGCGTCCCGGTGGTCGCTGAAGCGCACCGGCGGCGCGGCCCACAACCTAAGTCGCCGACAAAGGCGATGCAAAGGCCGGATGACGGCACAACCGAACATGAATAAGACTTGACGGGCCGGCGCTTCCTGGAGTGGACATTCCGGCTGCCAGACGTGCAACCGAGTTGCCCCATTACCGCTGCTTCACGCCATCGGCCACGCTTCGGCCCCTGCCTTCCAACGCGTCCCACCACTGTTACCCAACGCGCTCCCCGCGATCCAAGAGACCCGCCATGACCGACCCCATAGCCTCGCGCCTCTCGAGCCTCGGCCTCGTGCTGCCACCCGCGCCCGCCGCCGTCGCCAACTACGTGCCGACCGTCATCTCCGGCAACATCCTTTACGTCTCCGGCCAAGTCTCACGCGCCGCCGACGGCAGCATCATCGCCGGGCGGCTCGGTGCCGGGCTGTCGGTCGAGGACGGCAAGCTCGCCGCGCGGGCCTGCGCGCTCGCCATCCTGGCGCAGGCCAACGCCGCGCTCGGCTCGCTGTCGCGCATCGAGCACGTCCTGCGGCTCAACGGCTTCGTCAACGCCACACCCGAATTCACCGACCATCCGATGGTCGTCAACGGCGCCTCGGACGTGATGGTCGACGTGCTCGGCGATGCGGGCCGGCATACGCGCATCGCGGTCGGCGTGGCGAGCCTGCCGGCGGGTTGCGCCGTCGAGATCGACGCCGTCATCGCCTTTACCTGAGCACGAGCGGCCATGAGCACGGCAGGGCAGGTCGCTGAGGTGCGCGGCTGGCTGCGGCCCATCGCGCATCGCGGCCTGCACGAGTCGCGACGCGGCATTGTCGAGAATACGGGCGCAGCCTTCGCCGGGGCAATCGCGGCCGGGTATGGCATCGAGTGCGATATCCGGCCGGCCGCCGATGGCGTGCCGGTGGTGTTCCACGATCCGACCACCGGCCGGCTGTGCGATGTCGACCGCCCGGTCGACGCACTGACGGCGCACGAGCTTGCCGCGCTCGGCCACCGCGACGGTGGGGGCGCCATACTGCGGCTCGGAGATCTGCTCGACCTCGTCGGCGGCCGGGTGCCCGTCCTCGTCGAGATCAAATCCGACTGGCGCCCGCTTCCGGATGCGTTCCTGCGCGAGGCTGGCGGGCTGCTCTCGAGCTATCGGGGGCCGGTCGCGGCCATGTCGTTCGACCCCGAACCGCTCATCGACCTGCGCCATCGGGCGCCAGACGTGCCGCGTGGTCTCGTCTCGGCGAACCTTGCCGCGCACGCTGCGACGGTCGCCAAAATCGGAATCGAGCGGGCGCGGCGGCTGACGCACCTCATGGAAAGCCGCCGCGTCGCGCCTCAGCTCATCGCCTACGACGTGCGCGCCTTGCCCGATCCCGTCGTAGGCTATGTGCGCGAGGTGGTGGGTCTGCCCGTTCTGGCCTGGACGATCCGGACAGCAGCCGAGCTTGCCGTTGCGTCCGACACTGCGGACGCTCCCATCTTCGAGGGCATCCTGCGTTGAGGTGGGGATGCCCGACGGCGGCTTTCAGTAACCGGCGATGCGCAGCCGGCGCTGCGTCCTGATCGCCTCGGCGATGATCCTGTTGCGGCGCGTCTGGTAGGCGCGCCAGCCGCCCGCGCCGCGCTGCCGGCTGACCGTCGCGATCGGCCCGCACCAGGCGCCCGTGCAATAGCGGACCCAGGCTGCGACGGCCGGGGCGCGACCGCGCCGAGCGGAACGGCCGGCCGGGCGCTTGGCGCGCGCAGCCACTTTCGCATCCCGCGCCGCCGTTGTGCGGGCGTCGCGGCGGCTCGGCTTCAACAGAGCCGCGCGGGAAGCGGCGTCGATCGAGGCGGTACGAAACGGGAGCGCTCGATCGGCATCATCATCAGCGACACGGCGGTCTGCCCCGGATGGGCGGGCAACCGGTGCCGGGAAGTCGTCCGCGTCGGACCTCGCGGCGGAGGTGACGGGTCGCAGCAGCGGCGCGACCGCGGCGACTTCGGCGCGATCCTGACCGCTCCACGCAGGATCGCGTCTGCCGGGCGAGCGATCAGGCAGCGGCACGTGCGCCAGGCCGCGAGGGGAAGCAACGGATCGCGCGCCGGCCTGCCCGGCGAAATCAGCCTTCTGCACCGGCAGCGGGATGTCGAGGCGAGCGAAACCGGCGCGCGCACTATGGCTTGGCGCAGAGCCGTCCGGCGAAGCTGGCACCTCGGCGCGGCGCGGGGGTGCGCTCGAAACGGCCAGCTTCGGACGCGACGGCAGGGCACCCGTCGTCAGCGGGCTGGCCTCGGCTCTGCTCTCGGCGGCGGCAGCCCTGCGCTCGCTCGCATCCTCGTCCTCGGCGAGCCAGGCGCCGCCATTCGGCGCGGCGCGCAACACGAACGCCGAGTACTGGCCGTCGGGGTGGCGGGACGGAACGGGGCTGCGGCTATCCGTCAGCACTGCACCAATGTACAGCCAGTAGCCGATGGCTGCAGCGCCGCCGGCAAGCCCGGCCGAAAGCAATGACGACCCGCGCACGACACCCTCCGAGCGGCCCTGCGAAAGCCTGACTTCTTGCCCAGAATGAGCCACTTAGCCATCCGGGGAAGGGTCTCGCGCCGCTCGGTTAATTGTCGGCCGCGCGCACGTCCGGCGCAATACGAATTCGCGTATAGGTGATTGTCGCGCCTTCGCATGATGGGCGCGCTCACTGGTCGAACAACACCCGTGGAGTTCACTGCGCATGACGTCCGGCCCGCCGCTCGTCGCACGCACGCACGACAGCATCGCGTCGATTGCAGCCGAGACCTGGGACGGGCTCGCCAATCCTGACCCGAGCCGGTTCGATCCCTTCCTGAGCCACGCCTTCCTTGCCGCACTCGAGGATGCAGGCTGCGTCGGGCCGGGCAGCGGCTGGCGCGCGCTCCCGATCAGTCTCGAGACGGCGGACGGCGATGTGCTCGGCCTCGCGCCGACCTATCTCAAGACGCATAGCCGCGGCGAATACGTGTTCGACCACGCCTGGGCCGACGCGCTGGAGCGGGCGGGCGGGCGCTACTATCCCAAGCTGCAATGCGCGGTCCCGTTCACGCCGGTGCCGGGGCGCCGGCTCCTCGTCGCCCCTGGGCCCGAAGCGGAACACACCCGGCGGCACCTCGCGGCGGCGGCCGTCGAGGTCGCGGGGCGCGCTGGCCTGTCGTCGCTGCACATCACCTTCGCGACGGCCGACGAGTGGCGCGACCTCGGCGCCATGGGGTTCCTGCAGCGCACGGACCAGCAGTTTCATTTCGCCAACCCCGGCTATCGCGATTTCGAGGATTTTCTCGCCACGCTCGCCTCGCGCAAACGCAAGGCGATCCGCCGCGAGCGCGAGGAGGCCGTCGCCAACAGTGTCACGGTGCACGCCCTGAGCGGAGCCGACATCACCGAGAGCGCGTGGGATGCCTTCTTCGCGTTCTACATGGACACCGGCAACCGCAAGTGGGGGCAGCCCTATCTCAACCGGCCTTTCTTCTCGCTGCTCGGCGAGCGGCTCGGCGAGCGCTGCCTGCTCGTGCTGGCGAGCCGTCTCGGCCGGCCGATCGCAGGAGCGCTGCACCTCATCGGCGGCGACTGCCTCTATGGCCGTTATTGGGGGGCGATCGAGCACCACCCCTTCCTGCATTTCGAGCTCTGCTACTATCAGGCGATCGATTACGCTATCGCGCAGGGCCTGCCGCGCGTCGAGGCTGGCGCGCAGGGCGACCACAAGATTGCACGCGGCTATCTGCCCGCCACGACCTACTCCGTGCATTGGATCGCGGATGCGGAGCTCGCCGCCGGCGTCGCGCGCTATCTCGAAGCCGAGCGCCGTCACGTCGAGCGTGCTCGCGATATGCTCGCAGAACTCGCGCCTTATCGCAGGAACGGGGGAACGGCGGGCGCGGCCGGCGAAGGCGATTGACAGGCGTGCCGAAAGCGCACCGGCTCAGGCGACAACTCTCGAAGCGAGGATGCCACCATGACGGCCTACGACCCCGGCAACGTGTTCGCCAAAATCCTGTGCGGCGAGATCCCCGCGCACAAGGTCCACGAGGACGACGACGTGATCGTCTTCATGGACCTCATGCCCCAGGCCCCGGGCCATACACTGGTCGTGCCCAAGGCGCCCTCGCGCACTCTCCTCGACGCCGACCCGGCGAGCCTCGCCAGGCTGCTGCCGGTCGTGCAAAAGGTGGCGCGCGCGGTGAAGGCGGCCTTCGCGGCGGACGGCATCACCATCGTGCAGTTCAACGAGGCCGCTGCGGGCCAGACCGTGTTCCACCTGCATGTCCACGTCATCCCCCGCCACGAGGGCGTGGCGCTCAAGGAGCATGGGCGCGGCATGGCACCGGCCGAGGAACTGGCCGCCAACGCAGCGCGCATCCGCGCTCATCTCGCGTGACGGCAGAGGCGACCGGCGCATGAATATCCTCGTCATGGGAGCAAGCCGCGGCATCGGCCTCGAGACGGTCAAGGCCGTCCTCGAGGACGGCCATACCGTGCGGGCGTTCGCGCGCGGGGCCGGGAAGCTCGGCTTGAGCGACCCCCGGCTCGAGAAGGTCGCAGGTGATGCCTTGTCGGCAGGCGATGTGGAAGCCGCGCTCGCCGGCGTCGATGCGGTCATCCAGGTGCTCGGTGTCGCGCTGTCGGCGGACACGGTTCTCAAGGGCACGACGCTGTTCTCGTCGGCGACGCGCGTTTTGGTCGATGCCATGCGCAGGACCGGCGTGCGGCGGCTCGTGTGCGTGACGGGATTCGGCGCGGGCGACAGCCGCGACCACCTGCCCGCACTCTACCGGCTCGCGTTCGCCGCGAGCCTCCGCCGCATCTATGACGACAAGGACATCCAGGAGCAGATCGTGCGCGCGTCCGGTCTCGACTGGACGATCGTCCGCCCGGGGCTCCTGCGCGACGGGCGGGCGACCGGCCTCCACCAGGTTCTGGTCGAGCCGGCGACGTGGAAGATCGGCCCTGTTCGCCGGGCTGACGTCGCCCTCTATCTCGCCGACGAGGTCGTGGCGGGCCGCGCTATCGGCAAGACGCCGGCCATCATCGGGTGACCGTCGCCTTCACCGGCGACAATAGGTGTCGACCGGCCAAGCGTTGCCGGACCCAGCGGGCAACGATCGCAGAGGCCCCCGCAGATGGTTGGGTCCCGGGGACAAGCCCCGGAACGACATCGCGTGGTCGTTCAACCCCCGGCCCAGGTTCCAGCTAGCAGCACGACGACGGCGGCGAGCACGCCGAGGCTCATGACGCGGCCAGCCAAGTAGTAGCCCAGGATACCGGCGGCGAAGGCGCCGATGCGCACCGCGTCCGGCACGGCGGCAAGATCGCCTGCGGGGAACAACAGCAGACGCATCACGAGACTTGCGACGATGGCGTTGGCGACCGCCTTCACCCAGTCGAAGAGGGGGCTGTCGGCGGCGATGCTGCGCCCGACGTAGAGGCCGAGCCAACGAAACGGCTCGTGCATGAAGGCCGCGATCAGGAGGATGAGGATCGCGCCTTCCGTCGTAGCAAGGATACCGGCCTCGCTCACGGATCGTCCTCCCACAGCCGCGACCAGGATCGGCCCGCGAGGTGGGCCAGCGTGCCGCCGACGAGCCCCGTCAGAAGAAGGTCGAGACCGGGAGCCAGCAGGTAGAACACGGGCCCCAGTGCGGCGCCGATGAGCACGGCAAGCCGGTCCCCCATCTGGCGAGAGGTCGCCAGCAGGGAGAGAAAGAAATAGATCGGCGTCAGGAACAGCAACACGGCGGCGACGAGCTTTGGCACCGATCCGGCGAGCAGGTAGCCGACGGCGGTCCCCGCCAGTGTCGCGGTGACGAGGCCCGTGCCCATGCCGAGGAAACAGTCGAGGCGGCGCTCGACGCTCAGGCCGGGAAGGCGGCGGATACCCTCGATCCAGGCCGTGACGGCAACGGCGTGAACGGCGACCGCCTGGCGCAGAAATCCCGGCTTGCGGTCGGCGAGCAGGGGCATGATCGAGACGACCATGGGCAACAGCCGCACGCCCGTCAGCATGACGGCGAGCGCGCCGCCCATGACCGAGCCGCCGCGCGCGATCTGGTCGATCATCACGACCTGCGCGGGCAGCGCGAAGAACAGCCCCATCATCAGAACGGCATTGCCGAGCGACATGCCGGCATCCAGCGCGAGCGCGCCGAAGCCGGCAGAACTGAACACGAGGATCAGGCCCGGGATGCTGAAGGTCACGAGCAGGCCGTCAGCGAACGCCCGCACCGCGCCCGGGGGCCCATCCCCGGCGACTTTTCTCTGCATGTGGCGATCAGTGCCCGTAGAAGATACGGGCCTCGCGGTCGGGCACGGTGTGGAAGATCGTATCGAAGGTCGCCGCATGGGCGCGCACGGCCGCGTCGTGAATCGAGCCGTGCGTAGCGAAGATCGCCTTGACCTTGCGGCGGGCCAGAATGTCGTAGGCATCGGCGAACGAGAAGAAGCTGTCGGAGCAGACGGCTGCCCCCTTCAGCATCTCGGCGCGGCCATGGTTCTTGGCCTGCAGCACGGCAAACTCGCTCGCCGCGACGCGCTCGACATGACCTGTCGCGTTGGCCACCAGCATGCCGTCGTTGGCAATCGTGATGGCACTCGAAGCGGAGGCCGCGCACACGCCCCAGGCAAGGCTCATGTCGCGCTTGAGGTCGTCGTCCCACTCGGCCGGGAAGGCCGGCACATAGGGGTTCGTCGTCTGCACGAGGCGGGCGCCACGGATCGAGTGCGTGACCTCCTCCTTCGCCAGCATGGGCGCACCGAGCGCGTCGAGCGCCGCATTGGCCAGGAGATGGCACTTGCCCTTCTTGCGCTTGAAGTAGACCGCCGTCTCGGGCGCCACCTCGGGTGCGACGATGCCGAGGAAGGGCCGCTCGGCTGCCATCCACTGGCGCACCTTGAAGGCAACGGGTTCGGTGAAGCGAACGTTGGTCACGAGCAGCGAGCCGAAGGCGGCGCGGAAACTCGATTGAATGACCCTGTTGATGACCTGATCGGTGGCACCGACGGCCGCACCGAACGGCGTACCGTGGGTGACGAGCAGCGCGATCTTCGGCACCGAACCGGTGTTGGCTTCGAGACAGGCCGCGATGCGGGTGATTGCTTCGAGGCCGGTGTTGAGGCCCTTGAGCGTCGCCCAGCTCAGGTTGGCGCTGTCCGACAGGGCCGGCGCGCCGCCCGGCAGCGTGAAGCGGCCGATGGCGAGCGGATCGGTGCTCGCCTCGTCGACCTCGACGCGCGCGGACTGCTGCGGATTCTCGCCGTACCTGAGCGGAATGTGCATGGGGAGGGCCTCTGGGGTCGGAGTGACGATGACCCAATGGAGTTTACGCGCCCGATGCCGGTCGCGGCAATGCGCGAGATAGCCTGCATGCGCCGGACGGGCGGCGCTCGACGGTCCAATTTAACCACGCGCGCAATTCCTTGGGAGACAGCGGGCGCCGCGGCACCGGTTATCTACTGCATGAGCCTTGCCAGCGACATGCTGGCGGGCGCATGATTTTGATCAGCCATCGCACGGATCGCGCTGCGACTTGGGCTGCTTTGCTTCAACGAGCCTTCGGAGGATGCCGTGGTCACCATTCGCGCATGGAATGCCGGCTCGGGCGACAACGTCGAAGCTCTAGCTGGAACGCTGCTCCGCAACCCGACGGCACAGATGCTCGCCGATGGCAGCTACGTCGTGTTCTGGGAAGATCAGGGTCCGCAACGTCTCGGCACCACGATTGACGTCATCCGCGGCCAGCGCTTCAACGACAGGGGCGAGGAGATCGGCGGTACGATTACCGTCGCCGTGTCCGGCTTCAACATACGCAACCCCGAGGTCGTGCCACTTGCCGACGGCGGCTACATGGTCGCCTATGACCGCGTGTTCAGTGTCGATGGCGGCAACAATGATGTCGACATCGATATCCAGGCCCAGCGCTTCACAGCGGAAGGCACGCCTGTCGGCGGCATCATCTCCATCGACAACGGCACTGGCGTCGAGTTCGACGCAGCCGTTGCCAGAACCAGCAACCAGGTGGTGTTCGCCTGGCGCGACGCCGATTTGAACGGCGGCGACATCGAAGTTGCGCGCTTCAACACGTCGACGGGCGGCCTGACGACGCCCACGGTGATCAACTCGTTCACCGCAGGCGACCAACACTTCCCCGAAGTCGCAATCGACCCGACCACCGGCCGATACCTTGTCGTCTGGCGCTCCAATGACAACGCGTCGATCGGAGCGCGCCTGTTCGAGAGCGACGGCACTCCACTCGTCCAGTCGATCGCTGGAACCTGGACCGGCTTTCTCAACGCGCCGACCGTCACGGGCCTCAAGGGCGGCGGATTCGTCGTGACGTGGCAGGAGAGCAACGGCGCCGGCTTCGACATCAAGGCCCAGCGCCTCAACGCGAACGGGCAACTCGTCGGCGGCGAGTTCACGGTCGATCTGGGCAACGGCCAGCTCTCGCTCATTCCCGACATCGTGGCCCTCGCCGACGGGGGCTTCGCGGTCACCTGGATCGAGTTCGCGAGCTTCGGCAACCCCGGCGGTGCCACCCTCAAGCTCAAGACCTTCAACGCCAACGGCGTCGCGACCTCGACCGAGTTCACCGTCAACACGACGCCGATCGACTTCAACACCGGCAGCACGCCGGTCCAGCATCAGCGTCAAGTGTGGGACGTCGAGGTGCTGCAAGACGGCCGCCTCCTCGTGTCATGGGAATCCGACGTCTCGGGCACCAACACGCAGTACCATGTGTTCACCCGTATCATCGACCCGCGCGACGGCCAGTTCGACGGTACCGCCCTCAACGAGCGCATCTTCGGCAACACCATCGGCGACGATCTCGACGGCTTCTTCGGCAACGACCGGCTGTTCGGGCTGGACGGCAACGACATCCTGCGCGGCGGCGCCGGCAACGACGTGCTGTTCGGCGGTACTGGCGTCGATACGCTGCGCGGTGGGCTCGGCCGCCACGTCCTGTGGGGCGAGGGTCAGGGCGACAAGTTCACCTGGCGGGCGACGACCGAATCGGCTCGTGGCGGCGCGCGCGACATCGTCAACGACTTCCGCAAGGGCGACAAAATCGTGCTCGCCGAGATCGACGCGGTGTCCGGGCCCGGCAACCAGGCCTTCCGCTTCATCGGCGAGCAGAACTTCAATGGCACCGCCGGCCAGGTGCGCTACCAGGATCTCGCCGGCAAGAAGGTGATCGTCCAGGGCGACGTCAACGGCGACGGGCGGGCCGACTTCGAGATCATGGTCGTCGGTCTCGAGAACCTCGTGCGAACCGACTTTATTCTTTAGCCCGGTCGGTCGAGACGCAGGACGGCGCAGAAGTCGCCGTCCAGGTGCTCGAAGGTGATGGTGCCGCCCCAGGCCTCGGCGATGTCGGCGACGATGGCGAGGCCGAGCCCCGTGCCCGGGGTCGTCGTATCGAGCCGCGCGCCGCGTGCCAGCGCCCGCTCGGCGTCCTCGGCGGACATGCCCGGGCCGTCGTCGGCAATCCGGATGGCGATCCGGTCGCTGCCCTCGGCTGCTGCCGTGATGGTCACGCGCGAGGCGGCGTGGCGGGCTGCATTCTCGGCCATTCCGCCGAGCGCCTCGGCGAGATCGTCGGCGTCGATTACTGCCGTCAGCGATGGCTCGACGTCACACCTCCAATCGAGGCGCGCGCCCATCGCGGTGCGCGAGACGACGGCTGCGATCTCGCCGACAATCCTGGCGACGTCAGCGCGGCTGTCACTGCGGCCTGCCGCGAGGCGGGCGCGGGCGAGCTGGCGCTCGATATGGCGCTGCATGCGGTTCGCCGCCGACGTCAGATCGCCTGCAATCTCGACGTTGCCGGCCGCCTTCAGCCGATCGATCACCCCGAACACCACCTGCAACGGCGTGCCGAGCCCGTGCGCCAGATCGGCGGCGCGTGCGCGCGCGGTCTCGAGTTGGCGCTCGCGCGCGGCGAGCAGAGTGTCGATCTCCTGCGATAGAGGTTGTATCTCCTCGGGAAAATCCGCCCCCAGGCGGGTGCGGCGACCCTGCCTGATATCGGCGATGGCGCGCTGTACGCCGGCGAGCGGGGCGAGGCCGAGCGAGACCTGCGCCCAAGCCGCGGCTGCGAGCAGCAGTCCGAGCAGGGCGAGAAAGGGGACAATCGCACTGGCAAAACGCCATTGCGCGGCCTCGAGGGTCGCTTCGTCGATCGCGACGGCAAAGCGGACGACCGGGCTGCCGAGCCGTGCCGGCATCGTGAGGCGGCGCTCCAGGACGTAGAGCGACTGGCCACCCGGCCCCGATACGCGATGGCGGTTCGTGCGATCGTCGATCACAGCGGCATCCGGCAGCGTGATGGAGAAGTCCCACAGCGACCGGGAGCGCAGCACGTCCGCCGGCATGGGCGGCATCACCTGCCAGTAGAGGCCCGACTGCGGCCGGGCATAGCGCGGGTCACCGAGAGGATGGACCAGGGTCAGCCTGCCGTCCGCGCCCCGTTCCAGACCGGCGACGAGGCGGTCGAGGTCGACGGCGAGCTCCGCGTCGACCCAGTCGCGCACATGACGATCGAACAGCACACTGAGGCCGGCAGCGGCTGCCGCCAGCGCTGCCAGGATGAAGGCGATGGCGCCGGCGATGAGCCGCAGCCTGAGCGAGCCAGGCCTCACGCGGTGGGGTCCGCCGAGCCGACCGGCGGAGCGCCTTCGGCACGGTCGGGCATCACGTAGCCGAAGCCACGGCGCGTCTCAATCGCGCCCGCGCCGATCTTGCGGCGCACGCGCATGACGAGAGCCTCGAGCGCATTGGCCTCCCGCGCGTCGTCGCCGCCATAGAGGTGATCGAGCACCTCGCCGGGCGGCACGATGCGCCCGCAGTTGTGGGCGAGGTAGGAGACCAGGCGATATTCGAGCGAGGTCATCGGCACATGCGCGCCATCGACCGTGACGGCCATGCGGCGCGTATCGACGGTCAAGGCGCCCACGACGAGCGTCGCGCTGGCGTGGCCCGCCGAGCGGCGCACGAGGGCACGCGCCCGCGCGATCAGCTCCTCCATCTGGAAGGGCTTCGGCAGATAATCGTCGGCTCCGGCATAGATGCCTTCGACGCGCTCGGGCCAACTGCCGCGCGCCGTCAGGATCAGAACCGGGAAGGTGCGCCCCTCGCCGCGCCAGCGCTTCAGCACCGAGAGGCCGTCGAGGCGCGGCAGGCCGAGGTCGAGCACCACGAGATCGTAGCTCTCGGTGTCGCCCATGAACCAGGCCTCCTCGCCATCACCAGCCTCGTCGCAGACGAAGCCGGAGGCGGTGAGTGCGGCTGTGACGTCGGCCCGGATGCGGGCCTCGTCCTCGACGACGAGCACGCGCATCAGTCGTCATCCTCGATCGCGAGCACCTCGCCGGTCGCAGCATCGACCTCGACCTCGCTGAGCCGGCCGTCCGGGCTCAACACCTTGAAGTCGTAGACGAGCGCGCCGTCGTCATCCTCGAGCTCCATCTCGACGACATGACCGGGAACGGTGGCGGCGAGCCTGTCGAGCAGGGTCGCGAGCGGCAGGATGCGGCCCTCCCGCAGCAGGCGCAAGGCGTCGTCCGGCCCGAGATCGTCGCCAACGGCCGACGGGCCGGCAAGTGCGCCGGCGGCGAAGGCCACGGCAACCAGCAGGCTTGCACCGCGACGACCGGAGACGGGAGCGCGGCCGGCGACGTGAGCGACGGCCGGCGTGGGTGGGAGTGCGGAGGGCATCCGACAACACTGTCGAGCGCGTGCTGACAGGACGCTGACAGCGCCCATCAGGATGTTGGCGGCGTTCGCCTGCGATGGTGCACCGACCGCGGCGATCGGCAACCCCGACCGCATCGGCACCGCCTCCACCAGCACAAGGAATTGACGCATGACGACCCGAATGTCCCTTCTTGCCGCGGCCGCTCTCGCTCTGGCCGCCGCCGCGCCGGCCTTGGCCCGCGATGATGCGGGCGCCACGCCAAGGCCGGCCGGCGATGCCGCCGCTGCAGGAATGACTTGGAAGTCGCCGGCCGAGATCATCGAGCTCCTGGCAGCCGACGGCTACCGCGTCCACGAGATCGAGACCGACGATGGCGTTTACGAGGTCGAGGCGCGGACCCGCGGCGGTGTCGAGGTCGACCTCGATATCGACCCGCGCACGGGCAAGATCACGTTCCGCGACGATGATTGAGAGCGGTACAGGCCCGCGCCCACCTGCCCGGGCCTGACCGGCTGCAATCGGCGGCATCTACGGCGAAAAGCAACAGGCCCGCAGGTACACAGTCCTGCGGGCTTTTGCCGTGGCATTGCCGGATCGGATGCTGTCGCGGGGGCGACGGCACACGCTGTGGCAGCATCCGTCGGTGCCGCGGTCAACTACCCTTCTTGCGCGGAACGGTCGGCACGGTGCCGCCGCCCTTGCCGCCGCCTTTGCCGTCCTTTTTCTCCTTCGGGCTCGGCAGGGCCTTGCGCGGCGTCGCGTCGACGAGGGCCGGGCGGTCGGCCTCGTCGTCACCCTCGGCGTCCTGGTCGTCAGCGTCCGCCTTGCGGGCCGCCTTGACCGAGGGATCGGCTGGAATGACGTCGAAGCACAGCTTGCTCTCCGCGCCCTTGCCCTCGACGAGCACCTTGACCGTGCCGCCGTGCTCGAGCTTGCCGAACAGCAACTCGTCGGCGAGCGGCTTCTTCAGATGCTCCTGGATGACGCGGGCCAGCGGCCGGGCGCCGAACTTCTCGTCGTAGCCGCGCTCGCCGATCCAGCGGGCCGCCGGCTCGGTGAGCTCGATCGTCACGCCGCGGTCGGCGAGCTGCGCCTCGAGCTGGAAGATGAACTTCTCGACGACCTTGGCGATGATGTCCGGGGCGAGCCCCGAGAACGGGATGACCGCATCGAGACGGTTGCGGAACTCCGGCGAGAACATGCGATTGACCGCGTCGGTGTCCTCACCCTCGCGCTTCTGGCGGTTGAAGCCCATCGGAGGCTTGGCGAGATCGGATGCGCCGGCGTTCGACGTCATGATCAGGATGACGTTGCGGAAGTCGACCGCCTTGCCGTTGTGGTCGGTCAGCTTGCCGTGGTCCATCACCTGCAACAGGATGTTGAACAGATCGGGGTGAGCCTTCTCGATCTCGTCGAGCAGCAGCACCGAATGGGGGTGCTGGTCGATGCCGTCGGTCAGAAGGCCGCCCTGATCGAAGCCGACATAGCCCGGCGGCGCGCCGATGAGACGCGAAACGGTGTGCTTCTCCATGTACTCGGACATGTCGAAGCGAAGGAGCTCGACGCCCATGAGGCTGGCGAGTTGCTTGGCAACCTCCGTCTTGCCGACGCCTGTTGGCCCGGTGAACAGGTAGCAGCCAATCGGCTTCTCCGGCTCGCGCAGGCCGGCGCGGGCGAGCTTGATGGCGGAAGCGAGCGCGACGATCGCCTTGTCCTGGCCGAAGACGAGCCGCTTCAGGTCCTTCTCGAGGGCTGACAGCACCTCGGCGTCGGACTTGGAGATGGTCTTGGGCGGGATGCGTGCCATCGTCGCGACGGTGGCCTCGACCTCCTTCACGCCGATGCGCTTCTTGCGCTTGTCCTCGGCCACGAGCATCTGGGAGGCGCCCGTCTCGTCGATGACGTCGATCGCCTTATCAGGCAGTTTGCGATCGTTGATGTACTTCGCCGACAACTCGACGGCCGCGCGCACGGCGTCGTTGGTGTAGCGGATGTTGTGGAACTCCTCGAAGTAGGGCTTGAGGCCCATGAGGATCGACACCGCATCCTCGACCGTCGGCTCCTTGACGTCGATCTTCTGGAAGCGCCGCACGAGCGCACGATCCTTCTCGAAGTGCTGGCGGTACTCCTTGTACGTCGTCGAGCCGATGCAGCGCACCGTACCCGACTGGAGCGCCGGCTTCAGCAGGTTCGAGGCATCCATGGCCCCGCCCGACGTCGCGCCCGCACCGATCACGGTATGGATCTCGTCGATGAACAGGATGGCGCCGGGATAGTTCTCGATCTCCTTCATCACGGCCTTGAGGCGCTCCTCGAAGTCACCGCGATAGCGGGTGCCGGCGAGCAACGCGCCCATGTCGAGGGAGAAGATCGTCGCCCCGCGCAACACCTCCGGCACCTCGCCGCGGATGATCTTGCGGGCGAGACCCTCGGCGATCGCCGTCTTGCCGACGCCGGGGTCGCCGACGAACAGCGGGTTGTTCTTCTGGCGGCGGCAGAGCACCTGGATGGTGCGCAGGACCTCAGGCTCGCGGCCGATGAGGGGATCGATCTTGCCGTCGCGCGCCTTCTTGTTGAGGTTGACGCAGTAGTTGTTGAGCGCGTCCTGGCCCGGCTTCTTCTCTTCGCTCTCGCGCTCGGCCTCCTCGTCGACGCCGCGGGCGGGTCGAGGCTCGTTCATGCCGGCGCGCTTGGCGATGCCATGGCTGATGTACTGGACGGCATCGAAGCGCGTCATCTCCTGCTCCTGCAGGAAGAACGCGGCGTGGCTCTCGCGCTCGGCGAACAGGGCGACGAGCACGTTCGAGCCCGTGACCTCCTCGCGGCCGGAGGACTGCACATGCACGACGGCGCGGTGGATGACACGCTGGAAGCTGTTGGTCGGCTGGGCTTCCTCGCCCCCCTCGGAGACGAGTGCGCCGGCCTCGTTGTCGAGGTACTCGGTCAGCCGGGCGCGCAACTGCTCCAGATCGACATTGCAGGCGCGCATGACGCCGGCTGCGTCGCGGTCGTCGATGAGGGCCAGCAACAGGTGCTCCAACGTCGCCAGCTCATGATGGCGGTCGTTGGCGTAGCCCAGCGCGCGATGCAAGGCGGCCTCGAGGGATTTCGAGAAGGATGGCACGGGGGGACCTACTCTTTCTCCATGGTGCACTGCAGGGGATGCTGGTGCTGACGCGCGAAGTCGGTGACCTGGACCACCTTGGTCTCGGCCACCTCGTACGTATAGACACCACAGATTCCGACGCCCTTGTGGTGAACGTGCAGCATGATGCGCGTGGCTTCCTCACGGCCCTTGTTGAAGAAGCGCTCGAGCACGTGCACGACGAACTCCATCGGCGTGTAATCGTCGTTGAGAAGAAGAACCTTGTAAAGATTGGGCTTCTTGGTCTTGGGACGGGTTTTCGTGACGAGCCCCGTGCGGTTCTCGCCGTCCTCGCCGTCACCTGGTTTGCCTGGACCACCGGGCCCGCCCGGCCCGGCCATGGTCATCGCAGTCCGCTCGATCATCACGCCCGCCCGACCACTCTCGTCACACACATTCTTGGTGCTTTCGCACGTTCGCGCAACCGCGCCGCCGCCCGGAAGACAGTGTCGCGCAATAAAGGCCAGCCGGCAACGCCATGCGGCACGCGACCGATACTGCCGCCGTCATGCTTACCAAGCGATCAGTTTCCCCCGCGGCACGTTCGGTTGTGAGATGGCCAGCCTGCTCTACGGTCCACCGAGACTTGGGTGACCTCGGGGCAAAAGAAAAGGCCCGGCGCGACGCCGGGCCTTCATGATCTGCTCAGGCCAAAAGGGCGATCAGCGACCGAACTGGAACATCCGCTCCACCGGCTTGCCGGCCTCCTTGGCGATCGAAGCGTACATGCCGCCGACCTTGGTCATCTGCTGCATGTACTCGTCATAGGAGCGCTTGGCGTAGCTCGACTGGATCTCGAACGCCTGCTCGACAGACTTGGCCGCCATAAGCTTTTCGAGCGTCGCCGTGCCGTCCTCGAACGACCGCTTGGTATAGTCGGTCATCTCGGCAGCGATGGCCTGCCAGCCCTTCGACCACTCACCCATCAGCTTGACGGTGGTGTCGATGTTCTGCTGGTTGAACTTCTGGATGTCTTCGAAACTCTTCGTTGGATTGAAGTCCATATCGATCTCCCATCGAGACGAGTTGTAGGAACGCGCCGCCCGCACCGGCGGCACAGTGGCAGGGGTGCCAGACCCTCTATCTAGCTGCATTGCACAATAGCGCAAGGGCGGTCGTGCTGCAATGCACAAAAAAGTAGAACATACGCTGTTTACCAAAGCTTGACCTCGGCGGGCGAGAGTCGCCCGCAGAGCGTCAGGCGCGTGCGCCGCAATGGAGCCCCAAAACGCTGGTGTGCTGCCACTGATGCCTCGGATTGCTCACGCTTCGTGCGGGCGGCCGCAGTCGACGGGCGCACAAACTTCAGCGGCGATTGGATGAGCCGAGATCAGAGCGGGTGGTCGCGGGTGAACGATCAAGTCGGCCAAGCCTTCGACCAATTCTGTGCGCGAGCCCGCGCGGCTGTAGCGGCTACCTTCATCTGCCTCGTCATGGCCGCCGCGCCGGCGCACACAGCAGGCGCCGCCGAGCGCGCATCGATGGCAATCGACGTGAACACGGGCGAAGTCTTGCACAGCATTGCCGGCGATGAGCCTCGCCATCCCGCCTCGCTGACGAAGATGATGACGCTCTACATCGTGTTCGGCCTCCTCGAGAGCGGCAAGCTCACACTCGACACGCCGATCGTGTTCAGCGCGCAGGCCGCCAGTGAACCACCCTCCAAGCTCGGCATCGCCGTCGGCGAGACGATCACCGTGCGCGATGCCATGCGGGCGCTCGTCGTGAAGAGCGCCAACGACGTGGCGACGGCGCTCGCCGAGGCGATCTCTGGCTCGGGGCCCGCCTTTGCGCGGTTGATGACGCAGAGGGCGCGCGCCATCGGCATGACCAAGACGACGTTCCGCAACGCCCATGGCCTGCCCGACAGCGAGCAGGTGACGACGGCGCGCGACATGCTCACGCTGGCCATGCGCCTGCAGGACGACTACCCGAAATACTACAGCCTGTTTGCGACGCGCACCTTCAGCCACGCCGGCAAGACGCACCGCAACCACAACACGCTGATCGGGCGCGTGCCCGGCGTCGACGGGCTGAAGACCGGCTACATCCGCGCCTCGGGCTTCAACGTCGTCACCTCACTGCGCAGGGACAGCCGCAGTATCGTCGCCGTCGTTTTCGGCGGGCGGACGGCGGCAGCGCGCAACGCCCAGATGCAAGCGCTCCTCGCCAAGGTCGAGCCGAAAGCGTCGAAGACGCGAACGCGACGGCCCATGCTGATCGCCCAGCCCAAGGCTGCACCGCGGCCAGCCCCGCCGGCCAAGGTGGCGGCCGCGCCATCGCTTCCGGCAGCACGCGCAGCGTCGCCCCGCGCAGTCCCCGGTGCGGGCGCGCCGGGCGACAAGCCCGTCCTCGCCGAGCCGATCGCGGTCGGACGCGCGGCGGAGCCGATCGCCATCGCGCGCGTGCGTAAGGTCGATATCGCGACGGCCGAGCCGATCCAACGCCCGCCAGGATATCAGCCACCCGCCGCTGATCCGGCGCGGCCGGTGACGGCGGCTGAGCTTCCTTCGGCCCGCACGGCGGACGTGCCCAGCGCTGCGGCGCCTTCCGAAGTGCGGCGGCCAAGCACGCTGCAAGACCAGCTCGCCTTGCTGCTCGCCCGCAGCGGCACGATCGAGGAGTTGCGCGCGGCAAGCCAGGCTGAGGAGCGCCCGCAGCTTGACGGCGAACGGCGGCCACCTGCCGCTGAGACGCCAGCGCGCTCGGCGAGGACAGCGCTGCCACCTGCCTCGGCCCTCGCGGGGCCCAAGGCTTCGGCCGACGGCGGCGTGCGCATCCAAGTCGGCGCTTTTGCCAGCGAGCCGGAAGCACAGCGTCAACTCGACGAGGCCGCACGCCAGGTCGGCAGCCTCGCAACCTACGTGCGCGAAACGCCCGTCTTCACGCGCGGCACGACGACGCTCTACAGGGCGCGCTTCGCCGGCTTCGAGCCGGAGGCGGCAAGCGAGACGTGCACGGAGCTGCGCCGCCGCGCCATCGACTGCTTCGTGACGCGGTGAGCCGCTGCCAGGTGCTCCTGCGCATCTGCCCCTCACGCTTGTAGCGGCCCTCACCCTGACCCTCTCGCCAAACGCCTTACGGCTATGCGGAGAGGGGCAGCTTTGAATGCTGTCACTCCTTCAATACTGCGAGCAGCACGTCCTTGGCCTCGTTGACCTTGGCGGCGAGGTAGGTCGAGCCGCCGCGGTCGGGATGCAGCTTCACGATCAGCTCACGGTGGGCGCGGCGGACGTCGGCGGCGGTCGCGCGCTCATCGAGACCCAGGATCTCGTAAGCCTCCTCACGGCTCATGCGGCCGTCGGGTCCGTTCATCTCATGCTCGCCGCGCGCCACCTCCTCGCGCCAGTCGGGGTGGATGCGATCGAGATAGGCCTCGATGACGCGCGCGGACGCCGGATCCTCGTGGCGGGCGTCCTGCCACAGCAGGGCGAGCTCGGCGGTGGCGAGCGTCTCGAGGCGGCGGCCGGCGAACAGCCCCTTGAGCACGCGGCCCGCGATCGCGCCGGTCTCATGATCGAGTTCGATGTCGAGATAGTCGGTCGTTACACGCGATGTCGCGCGTGCCCCCGCCGGTCCGCCGACGGGGCTGCCGATGCTGCCGGACGCCGACGAGATCAGCCACAGTCCGAGCATCAGAGCCGGCAGGGCGAGCGGCAGCAGGTTGCGAGCCGTCAGGATGGCCGCGACGATGACGAGTAGGCTGCCAGCGAAAACACGCGCGCGTTGGAGGCCTACGGCGCGGCTCGCAGGGCTCGAGCCGGTGATCAGCCGGGCAACGATCAGGCCGGCGAGGAGGAGAACGAAGCCCAGCGTCAGATACAGCATCGAACCCGGGCACCCGTCATCGCCGCAACTGCTCGATCAGCCGGCGGGCGCCCGCGCCACCGGGTCCCGGGGCGGCGAGCCGCTCCAGGGCCGCAGTCCCGCCCGAAGCGTAGACGGCAACGGCGCGCAGAAGATCGCGCAACTGCGCCGCCGAGCCGGCGTCGAACGGGCACCAGGCGCCCTTCGACAGCCGCGCCATCTCCTTGAAGGCCGCCTCCACGGCGACATCGCGGCCTTCCTGAAAAAAGAAGCCCGGCACGCCGACGAGCCCGAGTTCGCCGGCAAGTGCGCACAGCGTATCGACCGGTTCCTCCACCGCGTCGCCGACGTAGACGAGCGCATTGACGCGACCGGCTGCCGCCTCCGAGCGGGCATGCGCCAAAACACGGCCGATCTGCGTGCGCCCGCCCTGCACGGTGATGCGCGTCATGAGATCGCGCAGAACGCGCGGCTCGGACACCCACTTCGTCGCGCGGCATTCGCCGAAGCCGCGGAAGTAGACGAGTTGCACATCGAGCCCGCCCGTCTCGCGCACCGCCTCGAACATGTCGCCCTGCAGGGCGAGCGCCATGTCCCAGGTCGGCTGGCGGCTCATGGTCGCGTCGAGACCGAAGATGAGGCGGCCACTGCCGGGGTGCGTCTGCGGCGCGATGGTCGAAAGTTTAGCCAGGAAGTCGGCGACCTCGGCGTCGCTGGACCTTTTCGCGGCTGGCGGCGCCGACGCGCCCTTGGCTGCCGGCGGCGCTGACGGGCCAGGCGCTGATGGCGCGGAACCAGTCGCCAGCGCGAAGGGGTCCGGGGCCACCGCCGGCTTCTGTTCTGTCGGCTTCTGATCGGTTCGCTTCGTCGTCATGCTCGCACTCACGCCCTGCCCCACCACTGTACTTGGCGATGCGGGCCCGGCCAGACAATTCCTGCCTGCGCCTGCTGGCTGCGGCAGGCAAAGCCGGCAGAAGCAGCGTCCGCTACGGCGGGCGCCCGCTCAGTCGTCGCGGACGGCGTTGAGGAGGGCGAAGTTGCCGCCGGTCGCGGTGATGTCGGTCGAGCGCACGCGCTCGGTGAGGAAGCGCATCAGGTAATTGGGCCCGCCCGCCTTGGGCCCAGACCCGGACAGACCTTCCCCGCCGAACGGCTGCGCACCAGGCACCGCGCCGATCTGCTGGCGGTTGACGTAGAGATTGCCGACGCGAGCGTGCTCGGCGACGTAATCGGCGACGCCGGCGATCCGCGAATGCAGACCGAGCGTCAGCCCGTAGCCCTTGTCGTTGATCGCGGCGACGACCTTGTCGAGATGGCCGCGCGCGTACCGAACGACGTGCAGGATGGGCCCGAACTCTTCCCGCTCGAGGGCGGCGAAGCTCTCGATCTCGTAGACGGCCGGCGCCACGAAGGTGCCCGCGCAACAGGTGTCCGGCAGGATGGCATCGGCCACCAGCCGGCCCAAGCGGCGCATGCGCAGCTTGTGCGCGTCGAGTGCGTCCTGGGCGACCTCGTCGATGACCGGGCCGACGTCGGTCGCGTAGTCCATGGGATCGCCGACGGACAGCTCGAGCGTGGCGCCGGCCAGCATGTCGATCGTCCGGTCGGCGATGTCCTCCTGCAGGAAGAGGACACGCGCCGCCGAGCAGCGCTGTCCGGCGCTGTCGAATGCCGAGCGCACGGCATCGCGCACCACCTGCTCGGTCAGCGCGCTCGAATCGGCAATCATGGCGTTGAGGCCGGCCGTCTCGGCGATGAACGGCAGGATCGGGCCCTTGCGGTCGGCGAGTGCGCGGGCGATGTGCCAGGCAGTCTCGTTGGAGCCAGTGAAAACGACACCGGCGATGCGGGGGTCGCGCACGATCGCAGCGCCGACCTGAGCGCCACCGGGCAAGAGATGCAGCACGCCGGCAGGCACGCCCGCTTCGATCAGCAGGCTCGTTGCCAGAAACGCCGTGACGGGCGTCTGCGCGGCCGGCTTGGCGATCACCGGATTGCCGGTGACGAGGGCGGCGGCGACCTGTCCGGTGAAAATGGCGAGCGGGAAGTTCCAGGGGGATATGGCGGCGATTGGCCCGCGCGCGTGGAGGCTCAACACGTTCGTCTCGCCGGTCGGTCCCTTGAGGGGCTGAGGACCGCCGAGGAGGCGGCGGGCCTCGCCGGCGTAGTAGCGCAGCAGGTCGACCGCCTCGCGCACCTCGTCGTGGGCGGCGGTGAGCGTCTTGCCCGCCTCGCGCACGATGACGGCCATCAGCCGGGCGCGGTCACGCTCGAACAGATCGGCGGCGTGCGCCAGGATGCCGGCGCGCGTAGCGACCGGCATGCGGTCCCAGGTGTGGCGGTGGCGGACGGCGTGGTCGATCGCCTCGGCGATATCGGCGCTGGCAGCGAGGGCGGCGGTGCCGAGGCGTGCCTGAAGGTCGTGGGGACAGCGCAGCAGGGCTTCTTCGCGCCCGTGTACGATCAGTTCGCCAGCGATGACGGGGCCGACCGTGATGTCGTGGGCGAGCGCGCGTTCCATGTCGGCCAGCAGGGCCTCGCGCACGGACGCCTCACCGAGCGGCAGGCCAGCGCCCGAGCGGCGATCGGGGGCGAACAGATCGCGTGGACGGACCATCGGCTCACGCACCGTGCCGGCCGTGCGCTCGGCCTCCACCGTCTCGACGGGATCGCGCACCATGTCGGAGATGGGGGCGTCCTCGTTGGCGAGGCGATTGACGAAGGAGGCGTTGGCGCCGTTCTCGAGCAGGCGGCGCACGAGGTAGGGCAGAAGATCGTCGTGGCCACCGACGGGCGCGTAGATGCGGGCTGCGGCCCCGAGCCGACCCTCGTCGACGACGTCCTCGTAAAGCGCCTCGCCCATGCCGTGCAGGCGCTGCAGTTCAAAGGCGCCGCCACCTCCCGCCACGTAGGCGGCAGCCATGGTGTGGGCGTTATGCGTGGCGAACTGAGCAAAGAACGTGCGCCGGTCGGAGAGCAGAAGCCGCATGGCCGCCAGATAGGACACGTCGGTGTGGATCTTGCGCGTGAAGACCGGATAGTCCTCGAAAGCGCGCTCCTGCGCCCACTTGATCTCGCTGTCCCAGTAGGCACCCTTGACGAGGCGGACGGGAATGCGCCGGCCGGTCGGCTCGGCCAGGCGGCGCAGCCAGCGGATCGCTGGAATGGCGCGCTTGCCGTAGGCCTGCACGGCGATGCCGAGACCGTGCCAGCCGTCGAGCGCGGGATGGGCGAACGTCTGGCCGAACATTTCGAGCCCGACGTCGAGACGGTCCTGCTCCTCGGCGTCGAAGGTCAGCGTCAGCCCCTGCGCGCGGGCTGCCTCGGCGAGCCCGACGAGGCGCGGAACAAGCTCGATATGGAGGCGCGCTTCCTTGCCCGCCTCGAAGCGCGGATGCAGCGCGGAGAGCTTGATCGACACCCCCGGCCGGCGCATCAGGGCGTCGGGGTGCTGGGTCAGCAGCGGGCCGGCCGCGCGACCGATGGCGTGGATGGCGTCGAGATAGCGGGCGAAGTAGCGATCGGCATCGGCGGCGGTGCGGGCGGCCTCGCCGAGCATGTCGTAGGAAAACAGATAGCCTCGCTCTGCGTAAGGCTGCGAGCGGTCGAGGGCCTCGTTGATGGTGCGGCCGAGCACGAACTGGTCGCCCAAAAGCTTGACCGCCTGACGGATGGCCTGGCGGATGACCGGCTCGCCGGAGCGCGCCACAAGCCGCTTCAGGACGCTCAGCGGACCTGCGCCACGCGCCTCCTTGAGGCGGACGAGGCGCCCCGACAGCAGGAGACCCCAGGTCGAGGCGTTGACGAGCAGGCTGTCGGAATGGCCGAGATGGCGGTCCCAGGAGCCCTCGCCAATCTTCTCGGCGATGAGCGCGTCAGCCGTCTCGGTATCGGGGATGCGCAGCAGCGATTCGGCGATGCACATCAGGATGACGCCCTCCTCGCTGGAGAGGCCGTACTCGCGCATGAAGGCATCGACGCCGCCGAAGCGCTGGTGGCCGGCGCGGGCGGCGTGGACGAGTTGACGGGCGATCTCGCCAGTACGCCGCCGCTCGTCTGCCGAGAACACGGCGCGCTCGATCAGCCCGCCGACGAGGCGGCCTTCCTCGGTGAGGTGCGCCGCCGCGATCTCGTGGCGCGGCGGCAACTCGGCGCGGCGCACGGTGGTGCGGCTCAGAAACGGCTGTTCGATGCGGTCGACGGCGGCCATGGGCGCCTTTCTTGGTGGCATGCTGGCTTGCTGGTTGTCGTCGGCGGCATCCGCGACATAGACGCCAGACGGCGACAGGGAGTGACGACTCGGCACAGCACTTCCCGCTTAGCATATGGTAGCGCAGTGCCCGCAGCACGATCCGGAGACGAAATGCGCGAGACGGCGGCATCATCCACAGGCACGGCCAGATCCATGGGTACGGACAGCGTCCGACCCCTCGTCGCGACCGATTTCGCGGCGCTGCGACAGACGATCGGCGGCTGGCGCCGTGCCGGCGAGACCATCGCGCTCGTGCCGACGATGGGCGCACTGCACGCGGGTCACGTCGCACTCGTGGCCCGCGCGCGCGTGCTCGCCCGGCGTGTCGCCGTGTCGATCTTCGTCAATCCGACGCAGTTCGCCCCGCATGAGGATCTCGATCGCTATCCGAGGAACGAGGCCGCCGACATCGACCTTCTCGACGCCGAAAGCGCCGACCTCGTCTGGCTGCCCTCGCCGGCACTCATGTACCCGCCAGGCCATTCGACGCGCGTGCAGCCAGGCAGCGCCGCGGCCGGCCTCGAAACGGAGTTCCGGCCCCACTTCTTCGGCGGCGTGGCAACCGTCGTGCTCAAGCTGTTCAATCAGGTCGGACCGGATTGGGCGGTGTTCGGAGAAAAAGACTTCCAGCAACTGGCCGTCGTGCGTCAACTCGCGCTGGACCTCGACTTGCCAGTCACGGTCGTCGGGGAGCCGACCGTGCGCGAGGCGGACGGCTTGGCGCTCTCCTCCCGCAATCGCTATCTCAGCAGCGAAGAGCGGGCCGTCGCGCCAGCGCTCAACGCCACGATCCAGAGTGCGGCAGAGGCGGCGCGCGCGGGTGGCGACATCAGCTTGATCGAAGCACAGGCAGCCGCCGATCTCGTTGCGCGCGGCTTTGCCAAGGTCGATTACGTCGCGATCCGCGACGCTCTCACGCTCAAGACCTACGATGCGGGGGCTGGACGCGAGGGGCGCGTGCTGGCGGCCGCCTGGCTTGGTGGCACGCGGCTCATCGACAACGTGCCCATCGCAGCGTGACGCGGCTCAGCGCCGGCAACTGCGGATGCGGCAATAGCGGTTGCGTGGCGTGCGGATGGCACATTCGTAGAGCGCTCGATTGACGGCGGCTGCGCGGTTCGGTGCGCGCCCCCAGCCCCAGGAGCCGGTCGGCGAGCGGGCTACGCAGTACCAGGCCTCGGCAGGCGCCGGCATGGCGGTTGCAAAGAAGCCACACAAAGCAACGACTGGTAACAGGTACTTCATCGCCGACACTCCAGGCCCAATGCACACCTGCCGCATCGTACCGCTTGGCCATGGGGCTGTCATCTGAACCCGCCCAGAGCGTTACCGCGTTGTCCTTCCGCAGCGTTACCGCACTGTCCTTGCCAACCACGGGACCCCGTGTCAGGTCTGCGGCTCATCAGGTCCACGTACGGATTCGCTACGGCAAGTCTTGTCCCGCGTCGGCTGAACAGCACCGAAATCCGTACAGATTGCAGAGCGGGATGCTGTCGATGGCCAAACCACAGAGCAAAGACCTGTTCTTCCAAGACGAGAGCACCGTGAGCGAAAAAGCCTCCCGAACACGCAAAGCCACCGACGCGGCGGAAGCCTATACCGCCGCCGACATCGAGGTGCTGGAGGGGCTCGAACCGGTGCGCCGGCGTCCCGGCATGTTCATCGGTGGGACCGACGAGAAAGCCCTGCATCACCTGTTCGCCGAGGTCATCGACAATTCGATGGACGAGGCCGTCGAAGGCCATGCCACGTGGATCGAAGTGCGGCTCGACGCCGACGGCTTCGTCACCGTGACCGACAACGGCCGCGGCATCCCCGTCGCCCCGCACCCCAAATTCAAGGACAAGTCGGCGCTGGAAGTCGTGTTCACCGTGCTGCACGCCGGCGGCAAGTTCGACGGCAAGTCCTACCAGACCTCCGGCGGCCTGCACGGCGTCGGCGCTTCCGTCGTCAACGCGCTGTCGGAGGTCCTCGAGGTCGAGGTGGCGCGCGGGCAGCAGCTCTATCGCATGGCGTTCTCGCGCGGCCTGCCCCAAGGCAAGTTGCAGTCGCTCGGCCCCGTCATGAACCGGCGCGGCACCAAGGTGCGCTTCCGGCCGGACGCGCAGATCTTCGGCGAGAGCGCGGCCTTCAAGCCGGCGCGCCTGTTCACCATGGCACGCTCGAAAGCCTATCTCTACGGCGGCGTCGAGATCCGCTGGTCGTGCGATCCCTCGCTCATCAGGGACGAGACCCCCGCCGAAGCCGTGCTGCATTTCCCCGGCGGGCTGTCGGACTTTCTCGCCATAACGATCGAGGGCAAGACGCAGGTCACGAAGGAGGCGTTCGCCGGCCGGGTCGAGAAAGAGGGCAAGCACGGTTCGGTCGAGTGGGCGGTCGCCTGGATCGCCAACGACGACGGCTTCTCGCGCTCCTACTGCAACACGATCCCGACGCACGAGGGCGGCACGCACGAGCAGGGCCTCCGGCAGGCGCTGACCAAGGGCCTGCGCGGCTACGGCGACCTCGTCGGCAACAAGAAGGCCGCCCAGATCACGGCCGAGGACGTGATGGGCACGGCTGGCTCGATGCTCGCCGTGTTCATCCGCGAGCCAGAGTTCCAGGGCCAGACCAAGGACAAGCTCGCCACGCTGGAAGCCGCGCGCATCGTCGAGACGACCGTGCGGGATGCCTTCGACCACTGGCTCGCCGACAGCCCGCAGCAGGCAACGAAACTCCTCGAATGGGTGATCGAGCAGGCCGAGGATCGCCTGCGCCGCCGCCGCGAGAAGGAGGTGTCGCGCCAATCGGCGACGCGCAAGTTGCGGCTCCCCGGCAAGCTCGCCGACTGCACCATCCAGCAGGCCGCCGGCACCGAAATCTTCATCGTCGAGGGCGATTCGGCCGGCGGCTCGGCCAAGAGCGCGCGCGACCGCGAGCGCCAGGCGATCCTGCCCTTGCGCGGCAAGATCCTCAACGTCGCCAACGCGACGTCCCAGAAGCTCTCGCAGAACCAGCTTCTCGCCGACCTCGTGCAGGCGCTCGGCGTCGGGCTGGGCAAGAACTACCGCGACGAGGACCTGCGCTACGAGCGCGTCATCGTCATGACCGACGCCGACGTCGACGGCGCCCACATCGCGTCCCTGTTGATCACGTTCTTCTACCAGCAGATGCCGGCTTTGATCGAGAACGGTCACCTCTATCTTGCCGTGCCGCCGCTCTACCGACTGACGCAGGGGGCGAAGTCGCTTTATGCGCGCGATGATGCGCATAAGGAATTACTGTTGAAGTCCGAATTCAAGGCCGGCGCGAAAGTCGACATCGGCCGGTTCAAGGGCCTCGGCGAGATGAACGCCTCCCAGCTCAAGGAAACGACGATGGACCCGCGCGTGCGTACGCTGCTGCGCGTCGAGATCGGGGCTGGCGAGGGCGATGGGCTCGCCGACGTCGTCAACGACCTGATGGGATCGAAGTCGGAGGCAAGGTTCCGGTTCATCCAGGAGCGGGCGGCGTTTGTGAAGGAGCTGGATGT
>JANRIT010000092.1:0-4808 GCA_033764645.1 Hyphomicrobiaceae bacterium | reverse complement strand
CGCCCGCCGCTGCGATGTCAACCCGTGGGCTTGTGCATGGGGCAGCCGGCCGGCGGCTCGTCGTCGGCCGCTTTCGCTGATGCGTCGGCCGGTGCCGTCTGCGGGGCTTGGACTCCGCCAGCACCTGCCCCGCCAGCCGGCGCGGGCTCGCCGCCCCTCTCCCGCAACAGCGCTTCCAGTTCCGCGATGCGCTTCCTCTGCGCCCGGTCGCGCTCGAAGCGATCGCTGTCGTCGCGGATGATGGCGGCCACCGCGTTGGGCTTGCCGTCGGGGCCGTGCAGCATGGCGACCGTGAACGCGATCGAGAACGAGCGTCCGGCCTTGTCGATGGCCGGCACGCGCAAAACGTCGGTGCCGTACTTCGTCACGCCCGTCGCCATGGTGTGATGATAGCCCTCCCAATGCCGCGCGCGCATGCGCTCCGGGATCATCAGGTCGAGCGAGCGGCCCAGCGCCTCGGCCTCGCTGTAGCCGAAGATGCGTTCGGCCGCCGCGTTCCAAAGCGTGATGGCGCCGGCGGCATCGCTGACGACGACGGCATCGCCGACAACGCTGACGAGGTCGCTGAGATTGACGGTCGTATGCATGTCGTCTCCTGGCGTGGCGCTCTGGTCCGATAGGGCTCGACAAGAAAAAACGACGCCCTCGCGGGCGTCGTTGCTCAGTCGACAAGGAGGGGAAGACGTGACTGACGCTCAAACGGCTTTCGCCGCTTCGAGTTCCCTGATGCGCGCCTCGCTGTAGCCGAGCTCGGCGAGAACTTCCTTAGTGTGCTCTCCGAGCAGCGGCGAGGCCGTGATCTCGACCTTCATGTCCGAGAACTTGATGGGGCTGCCGACCGTCAGGTACTTGCCGCGCACCTTGTGATCGACCTCGGCGATGGTGCCGCTCGCGCGCAGCGAGGGATCGTTGGCAAGCTCCTTCATCGACAAGACCGGCGAGCACGGGATGTCGAACTTGCGCAGGATGTCGACGGCCTCGAACTTCGTCTTGTCGGCAAGCCACGCCTCGATCGTCTCGAAGATCTCGACGATGTGCGGCTGGCGCGCCTGCGCCGTCATGTAGTTGGGGTCGGTCTTCCACTCGGGCCGGCCGATGGCGTCGCAGATCGGCTCCCAGGCGTGCCCCTGGATGGTGAAGTAGATGTAGGCGTTGGGATCGGTCTGCCAGCCCTTGCACTTGAGGACCCAGCCAGGCTGACCGCCGCCACCGGCGTTGCCGCCGCGCGGCACGACATCGCTGAAGGAGCCGTGCGGGTACTGCGGATACTCCTCGAGGTAACCGACGCGATCGAGCCGCTGCTGGTCGCGCAGCTTGACGCGGCACAGGTTCAAGACGCTGTCCTGCATGGAGACGGCGACCTTCTGGCCCTTGCCCGTCTTGTCGCGCTGGCGGAGTGCGGTGAGGATGCCGATGGCGAGATGCATGCCCGTGTTGCTGTCGCCGAGGGCCGCCGCGCTGACCGTCGGCGGGCCGTCCCAGAAGCCCGTCGTGGAGGCTGCGCCGCCAGCACACTGGGCGACGTTCTCGTAGACCTTGAGGTCGTCGTAGTGGTGCCCGTCCGAGAAGCCCTTCACCGAGGCGAGGATCATCTTCGGATTGAGCTCGAGGATGCGCTGCCAGGTGAAGCCCATGCGATCGAGCGCGCCGGGGCCAAAGTTCTCGACCATGACGTCGGAGACCTTGATCAGCTTCTCGAGCACTTCTTTGCCCTCGGGCTTCTTGGTGTCGAGGGTGAGCGAGCGCTTGTTGGAGTTGAGCATCGTGAAGTAGAGCGCATCGGCTTCCGGGATGTCGCGGAGCTGATTGCGGGTGACGTCGCCCGAGCCGGGCCGCTCGACCTTGATCACGTCAGCGCCGAACCAGGCGAGAAGCTGCGTGCACGCCGGACCCGCCTGAACGTGGGTGAAGTCGATGATCTTTATGCCTTCGAGGGCCTTCATGGTCTGCTCCATGTGAGAATTGAGGATAGGGACGCGGCGCGGCTTACTTCTTGCGCACCACGCTCTGCGGATTGAGGTTGCCGATATTGCCGCTCTCGCTGCCGGCGGCCGGGTCGATGACGGCGTTGACGAGGGTCGGCTTGCCCGAGGCCATGGCCTCGACGACCGCGCGGCGCAGATCGTCGGGCGTCGTCACGTTGACGCCGACGCCGCCGAAGGCCTCCATCATCTTGTCGTAGCGGCTGTCCTTGACGAACACCGTCGGCGCGACATCGCTGCCGCCCGTCGGGTTGACGTCGGTGCCGCGATAGATGCCGTTGTTGTTGAAGACGACGATGCAGACCGGCAGGTTGTACCGGCAGATCGTCTCGACCTCCATGCCCGAGAAGCCGAAGGCGCTGTCGCCCTCGACGGCGAGCACCGGCTTGCCCGTCTCGATGGCTGCACCCACGGCGAAGCCCATGCCAATGCCCATCACGCCCCACGTGCCGACGTCGAGACGCTTCCTGGGCTGATACATGTCGATGATGCCGCGCGCGAGGTCGAGCGTGTTGGCACCCTCGTTGACGAGGATGGCGTCGGGCCGCTCTTTGATGATGTCACGCAGCACGCCGAGCGCGCTGTGGAAGTCCATCGGCGAGGAGTTCTTCTTCAGCTTGGAGGCCATCTTCGCGATGTTCGTTTCCTTCTTCGCGTTGATGGAGCTGACCCACTCGGCCGGCGGAGCCTGCCAGCCGCTGGCGATGCCGGCGTTCAGCGCGCCGATCACCGAGCCGATATCACCGACGAGCGGTGCTGCGATCTCGATGTTGCTGTCCATCTCCTTCGGCTCGATGTCGATCTGGATGAACTTCTTGGAGCCGGGCTTGCCCCACGTCTTGCCCTTGCCGTGCGACAGGAGCCAATTGAGCCGCGCTCCGACGAGCACGACCACGTCGCTCTCCGCGAGCACCGTCGAGCGCGCCGCGCCAGCCGACTGCGGATGCGTATCCGGCAGGAGCCCCTTGGCCATGCTCATGGGCAGGAACGGGATGCCCGACTTCTCGACGAACGTGCGGATCGCCTCGTCGGCCTGCGCGTAGGCCGCACCCTTGCCGAGCACGATGAGCGGGCGCTTGGCGCCGCGCAGGAGGTCGAGGGCGCGGGCGACAGCGTCCGGGCCAGGGATCTGGGCTGGTGCCGGATCGATGACTTTGACGAGCGACTTCGCGCCGGCGGCCGCCGACATGGTCTGCGCCAGAAGCTTGGCCGGCAGGTCGAGATAGACGCCACCCGGACGGCCGGACACCGCCGAGCGGATCGCACGCGCGACGGCGATACCGATGTCCTCGGCGTGCAGCACGCGGTAGGCGGCCTTGCACAGGGGCTTGGCGATGGCGAGCTGGTCCATCTCCTCGTAGTCGCCCTGCTGCAGGTCGACGATCTCGCGCTCCGAGGAGCCGCTGATGAGGATCATCGGGAAGCAGTTCGTCGTGGCGTTAGCGAGCGCGGTGAGGCCGTTGAGAAAGCCCGGAGCGGAAACCGTGAGGCAGACGCCCGGCTTCTTGGTCAGGAAGCCCGCGATGGCGGCAGCGTTGCCGGCATTCTGCTCGTGACGGAAGGAGATGACGCGGATGCCTTCGGCCTGGGCGATGCGGCCGAGATCGGTGATCGGGATGCCCGGCACGCCATAGATCGTGTCGATGCCGTTGAGCTTGAGCGCGTCGATAATGAGGTGGAAGCCGTCGGTCAAATCAGGCTCCGGGCCGATGCCGAGCGGATAGCTCGCGGGCACGAAGGCCGGAGCTTTGTCGCCGCCGTGGCTGGCAGCAGGCGCAAAGCCCTTCGGCGCGGTGTCGTTGTTGGCGGTCGCCGCGGCGGGCTTTAGGGTGGCGACTGGCGAGGCGGCGGGCGCAGTCTCGGCCTCGGGCTGGGCGGATTTCTTTTTTGCGAAGAAGTTCAAGGGCGTTCTCCCGCAGTAGGGTTGAGCGTTTCTGGTTGTTCGGTCGGCTTTCTCGGCAGCTCGGCGGCACAAGCTTCGCGCTTGGCGATGGTCGGCGGCATTTCACTGTCGACTGCCGGCGCTGTGTCGGGCTTGAGCCCCGCGCTCGGTTGAACCAAGATCGGCATGGCGCAGGCGCGGCGCACCACGTGCCGGCTGGCGCCGATGCCAGCGCCGATGCGCGACGCACCGGACTGGCCGGCCATCTCATCGGCACGCGATGACATGGCGATCGCCGAAAACTCCACCGACACCATCAGCGTCCGCCTGGGCTCTTCCGAGAGGGCCCGGATTACAACGATGGCATATGGTATACCAAGAATACGAAATGCGCAAGAACGTCGCAGCGGCCAGTGCACAAAAATGCAGGCATGCCAACCTAAGGGTCTGATTCAAGTCGAATAATGTGTTGAGAAAAAGTTGCCGGCAGGCGCCGTGCGCAGCCGTGGAGGAAGATCGCGCACAGCGCGCGCACGCACACGGGATGCTCTGGACAATGATGGTAGCTGCGCCCTGCGGCGACGTCGCGATGTCGAGAGCAAGCGCACGTCGCCCGGCCTCGGCCAATCTGCCGGAATCCAGCCAATCTGGCGGAATCAAGAAGACGAAGCGCCAGCGGCGGCCGTCTCGGCCACGACCGGGCCGGGCGTGGAACTCATGGCGGCATCGCTACACGATCGGACCGCATCGCCGACGCGATGCCGGGTCTTCGTATGACGGTGGCCAAAGCTGAGCTTTGAGGCTTGGTGGAGCCGAGGGGCACCGCACCGAACACAACCACCAGTCGTTTCAGTCGCTTAGATCATCTACGTCACTGAATGTGGCACAGTGATGTGGCACACTATTGTGGCGCAGGGTCCAAGGTATCCGCGCCACATTGCTCT
>JANRIT010000083.1:0-6826 GCA_033764645.1 Hyphomicrobiaceae bacterium | reverse complement strand
TCAAAACCCGAACAGCGCCTGGAAGATATTGGTCACCGGCTGGCCGCCGCCGGGCTGGGCGACGACCTCGGGCCGGCGCAGCTGCACGGGCGCGAGGTGGTCGCGCCCTTTGTCGATCTGGCCCCACTTCCCGGCGAGCGCCAGCGTGATGCGCTTCTCGTGGCCGTAGACGTCGTTGAAGGTCTGGTAGGTGCCGTCGGGATTGGCGACCACCGTGAAGTAGGTCATGTGCACGGGGATCTTGCGCTCGAGCGTGATGTTGTTGTTCTCCGGCCCGTTGGCCAGCGCATCGTCCACGTCGGCCATGGTCCAGCCCCGGTCATAACCCATCACGGCTTCGGCGAGCTTGAGCGGATTGCGCACGCGCATGCAGCCATGGCTGAACGTCCGCTGCGAGGCGTTGAACAGGTTCTTCGTCGGCGTGTCGTGCATGTAGGTCTGGTGCTGGTTGGGGAACAGGAACTTGACGACACCGAGAACGTTGCTCGACCCCGGCGGCTGATAGACGTGGAAATTGCGGATGTCGGCCTGGCCCCAGTCGATCGAGCGCGGGTCGACGTCGCGTCCGTTGTACTGCAGGCGCAGCCCCTGTCGCTCGAGCGCGCTTCCCCGCGCGAGGCTCGGCAGCAGCTCGTTGACCTTGATCGAATCCGGCACGCCCCAGAACGGATGGAACACGACGGTCTGCATCTGATCTGAGAACACGGGTGTCTGGTTGGCGATCTCGCCGACGATGACACGCTCGGTATGGACCGCATCACCCCCGCGCATGACGCGGATCATGTATTCCGGCACATTGACGGTAATATGGAAGTCGCCGAGGTCCTCAGGCATCCACCGCCACTGCTCCATGTTGGCGAGGATGGCGCTCTCGCGCAGCGGCGCGGCCGAGGGGCGCCCGCCGTTGAGCGCATCGCGCGTGCCGCGGCCGACGACGCCGTCCGCGCCGAGGCCGGCCTCCTTCTGGAACGCCTTCACGGCCTGGGTGAGCGCCTCGTCGAACATCTCCTCGCGTCCCGGCTCGGCGGCGACCTTGAGGCGCTGGCGCAGGATCGCAACGTCGGGGTGGGACTTGCCCTGCGCCAGCGACGGCCCCTCGCTGGGCACGCGCACGACAGTGTCCTTCGTCTCGGTGACCGCACCCGTGCGCTGCCGGGCGAGCAGGTCGCGCAACAGCAGGAACTGGCGGTGCTGCGGATTGAAGCCGGCGAGTGTGGCGTCCGGCGTCTGGCTGCGCGCCATCTCCTCGAGGACGAGGCCGGGATCCTTCAGTTGCGGCTTGCGGTCGAGATAGGAGCTGAGCTGCTTCTGGGGCTCGGGGATGCGCCCGCCTCGCGCATGCCGCGCGTAGGTCAGCACGGCAACCGACAGGGTCAGCTCTGCGCGCGCCAGTTCGGCGCGCGAGGCTCCCGCCGTCGGCACCGGCCCGGACAGCTTGAAGGCCGCCGGGTCGAGCCCCCAGTCGGCAGCCCGTCCGATCTCGGCGGCGACGAGGCGCGCCCGCTCGTTCAGCCCGCTTTCGTCGATCCACAGAGGCGGCTCGGCGCGCACGCCATAGAACGCCGTCAGCGCCGCCCGCTCTTCGGCAGTCATGCCTTCGGCCGCGCCGCTCGCAACGAGTTCGCGCACGCTCATGCCGATGGCTTCCGTCATGGCGATCAGCCGTTCGGGCGCATCTGGCTCGATGGCCCCTGCCGGCAACGGGCGCAGTGCAACGGGAACGACGGCGAGCGCGAGAGCGACGGCAACGACGAGACTGCGCATGGACGACGGGCCTCCAGAAATAGAGCCTTGGAAATAGTCGATGGCGGCCCGAATGGCCAGTGTTTACGCCCGTCGCACCGCCGCGCCCGGCCGCCCATCGCGGTCGACTGTGGCCGATATGTCGAACACGACCCCTCCGATCGGCTTTGCGCCCCGCGACCGGCCGCCGGCTTACGGTTCGCGCGCGACGATCACGACGTCGCCGGGCGGAGCGGCCACGGCGAGCGCGCCCACATAGCCCGGGGGGGCGGCAAGCTCTGACAGTGTCCAGTGAGCCGGTGTGCGACCGGTCTCGAGCGCTGCGCCAGCCGTGGTCGCGACCACCGACCAGCCCGAGCCCGGAGGCGTCGCCACCTCGAAGCGCTCGAGCCCATGGGCGATGCCCTCGCCGAGCGCCTTCACGTAGGCCTCCTTCGCCGTCCAAGTGCGAAAGAAGGCGAGCCGCCGGGCGAAGGCGTCGGCCTCCCGCATTACGGCATCGGCTTCGGCCGGCGCAAAATAGCGCCGGGCAAGCCGCAGGTCGACATCGCGCACCCGCTCGATATCTATGCCGACCGGCGCCGACCAGCACAGCGCAACCGCCGCCCAGTCGCCGGCGTGGCTGAGATTGAAGTGCGGCGGGTCGCTGGCCTGGCCCGCCGGCAGGCGCGCCCGGCTGAGTATGGGCTTGCCTCTCGGCCCGATCTCGAAGGCCATTGCTTCCGGGCTCAACTCCACCGCGGCAGCGAGAATTTGCCGGAGGCGCGCATGCGCGATGATGAAGCGCGCTCCCGCCCCGTCGACCGTGAAGCGCCGTGCCCGGGCTCGCTCGTCATCCGACAGCAGGGCGGCGGCCGCCTCGACCTCCTGGGCTTCGGCAAGCGTTGCAAACAGCCACGTTTCGACGCGATGCCGGGCCTCGTGCGCGCGCGCCGTCATGGCGCCGGCGCAGCCACCCGCGCTGCCGTGCGCTCCTCCAGCGTGCGGGACTGCCAGCCGTTTTTCTTCCACGGCAACTCCTCGACGGGCTCGGCGGGCGGAGCGGCCGCTGGCGCCGGGCGGCCGGGCGGCTGGCGCTGCGGCACTGCCGGCGGCGGCCCGAGCGGATTGGCCCCCGGGTTGTCGCCGGGATCGGCGATCTCGGGCAGCGTGCCCGTGGTCGTCGGCCGCCCGGGCCGGGTGGTCGTCGGCCGCACGCGCGGCGATGGTGCCAGACGGGTGACGGGCAGGCTCTCGGGCTTCGTCTCTTTCGGTCCCTCGCGCAGGGCGGCCACGGCGCCGTAGAACGGCATCAGTTGCGGCCGGCTCGGCTCTCCCTCCTCGGCGAGGCGCGCGGCGACCTCCGCCCGAAAGCCATCGACCAGTTCTGGCCGGACCGCGAGCGGCGCGCTCGCCCGCAGATGCACCACGCGGAAGCCGCGCGCCTTCAACTCGTCGAGGATGCGCGGCAGCGCCTTGGCCGTGGCGGGCTTGATGTCGTGGAACAGCAGGATGCCGCCCTTCTTCTCGACGGTCCGCGCGATCGTGACGCGCACGAGTTCATCCACGCTGTCGATGAAACTGTCGTCGGAGACAACGTCGACCGTGAAGGCACCGATGCCGCGCGTCTGCAGATAGCCGAGCAGCGGGCCGGAATCACGCAGGCCCGTGAAGCGGAAGAACGGCGCGACCTCGCCGTCGCTGGCCGCGGCGATGGCGGCGAAGCCACGCTCGATCTCGTCCTGCGCACGTGCGGGCTTCAGCCCCGGCATGTTGCGCGGATGCGACCACGTGTGACCGCCGAGCGTGTGGCCGCGATCGGCGACGTCGCGGACGACGGCGGGGTAGGCGACGGCCATTTTGCCGACGGCAAAGAACGTCGCCTTGGTGCAGTGGCGGTCGAGTGTTTCGAGAATGGGCGTCGTCACCCAGGGGCTCGGGCCGTCGTCGAAGGTCAGCACCACCTCGCCCGGCTCGAGAAAGCCCTCTTCCTTGTCCTCTTTGGAGATGCTGCCGAACAGCGGCCCGGCCGTGGTGTCGATCTCGACGACGCGCGCCAGGCCGATGGCCTTTTCGGGCTTTGGGCACGCCGAGGTAGCCCCTGCCGACAGCATGACGACTGAGGTCGCAACGACGAGAGCGTTCAGTGCCCGTGCCATCAGACCGATACGCTGCCAAGTACGAGGTCCAGTCGCGAGAGACGGATGCGAAAGACTGTTGCGCGGGCGGATCGCAAACGGTCGATCGCCCAGTCAGACCGCTGTGACCCGCCTCGGCATCCTAACGCCAAGTATGACTGGATGATGGTCCGCTGACTGCCGTCCAGAGTCGTCTGTCCCCAACTTCCAGCATGCCGGCGCTCGTGCCAGGGGCTCAGCCCCCCAAACCACCCCAGGACGGCTCAATTTCTGAACACGTCCCGCGTCCAGTCCTGGTCTGTTTCCGGCAGGGCCGCCTCCTCCAGCGTGTTCTTCGGCTGCGGCGCCCCTGTCGTCGGCTTCAGCGCAGGCGGGCCATCTGGCCGGCGACCGAGCGCGGCGGGCCCGGTGGCTGCAACACCGTCGGAAAGGGGCGCAGCGTCGGCCCGGCTCGGCCGGGCCCGCGTCTCACCCTCGCCGTCCGGCAAAGCCCGCAACGGCTCGCTCGCCGGCAGCGGATCGGCTGAGATCGGCCATACGACCGAGCGCGAGGCGAGCGGCACGGGCCCGCGCGCCTGATACCGGGCAAGCTCCTTCGCCGCCATCTCGTCGTAGTCGGCGAGCGTCGTCGATGGCGCCTTGGCGACCAGATGCACGACCTTGTAGCCGCCGCGCGCCAGCGCATCGAGCAGCCGCTCGACGCCCGCCGCCGTAGAGCGCTGGATGTCGTGCATCAGGAGAATGCCCTTGCCCTTCGACCGCAGCCCCGCCATCACGCGGTCGACCATCGCGTCGCCCGACCGGGTGCGGAAATCGAGCGAGTCGACGTCGATCGAGAAAATGGCCTGGTCGCGCGACTTGAGATGGCCCTGCGCGCCTTTGGGGTCGGACAGATAAGGAAAGCGGAAGAACGGCGCGACCGGCTTGCCGAGCGCCGCCGAGATCGCGGAGATGCCGAGCTCGATCTCTTTTTCAGCCCCGGCCGCGCCCTGTGCGCCGATGTTCTTGTGGGTCCACGTGTGCGTGCCGACCGTGTGCCCGCGCGCCGCGATCTCCCGCACCATGGCGGGATCGACGAGGGCCATGCGCCCGACCATGAAGAAGATCGCTTTGGTGCAGTGCCGCTCGAGCGCGTTGAGCACGGCGAGCGAATGACGCCGCAGCGGCCCGTCGTCGAAGGTCAGTACGACCTCGCCGGGCTTCAGGAAATCGATGTCGGGATATTGCATGTTGCCGAGGCGCGGACCGCCCGTCGTGTCGATCTCGACGACGCGCGAAACCCCGAGCACGCTCGCGCGCTCGCCACAGGCCGGAGCCGCCGGCCGGTCGGCTTCGGCAGCGCGGACCGTGCCGGTCTCCATCACAGCGGCGATCGCCACCAGGGCCATAGTCGTAGACCAGCATCGTTTGGCCATCGGCACCACCATGGATCGCCCTCCCTCGCAGGTTCGGCATTCGCCGTTCCACCCATCCCAGCAGCTTGATAGTGCGCTTCGGGTGAAAGGTGCAAACGAACGGATGAAGCCGCTGGCAACTCCACCCGCACGTTGCGCTCCAGCATCAGGTGGCAGACACGACACAATCGGTTGTCACGTGTGACGCCACGCGCGCCGCATGTGGTAAGCGACACGCAACGGTTGGCGGGACGGAAATGGAGCGGGCATGACGGAAGCAGAGGTGACACGGACCGACGCGGAAGGTGCTGCGGTGGAGCCCACCCAGGCCCGCGTCGCCGCCCTGTCGGCCGCCGTCGAGGCCGGTGACGCGGCCGCCATCAACGCCCTCATCGCCGACCTGCGCGCGCCCGACATCGCCGACCTGATCGAGGTGCTCGAACCAGACGAGCGCGTGCGCCTCATCGAGCTTGCCGGCGCGGAGTTCGACTTCGAGGTCCTCTCCGAACTCGACGCCACGGTGCGCGACCAGCTCACCGAGGCGTTGCCCAACGACTTGCTCGCCAAGGCCGTCACGGAACTCGACACCGACGACGCCGCCTACCTGATCGAGAGCCTCGAGGCCGACGACCGCAAGGAGATCCTCGACCAGCTCGATTTCGACGACCGCGCCGCCCTCGAGCGCAACCTCGAGTACGACGAGGAGACGGCCGGCCGCCTGATGCAGTCGGAGTTCGTCGCGGTCGCCCCGTTCTGGGATGTGGGCCGCGTCATCGACCACATGCGCGAGGCAGACGACCTGCCCGAGCATTTCTCCGAGATCTACGTCGTCGATCCGGCTTTCCGCGTGCTCGGCGCCGTCGACCTGTCGCGGCTGTTGCGGACGAAGCGGCACGTGCCGGTCGGCGAGATCATGAACGCGGATCGGCATGTGGTGCTCGCCACCGAGGATCAGGAGGAGGTGGCCCGCCAGTTCCGCCGCTACGACCTCATGTCGGCCCCCGTCGTCGACGAGAACAACCGGCTCGTCGGCGTCGTGACCGTCGACGACGTTGTCGAGGTCATCGAGGAGGAGGCCGAGGAGGACATCAAGGCGATGGCCGGCGTCGGTGACGAAACGCTCGCCGACAGCGTCTATTGGACGGCCCGCTCGCGCATCCCCTGGCTCGTCGTCAACCTGGGGACAGCGCTGCTCGCCTCGTTCGTCATCGGACTGTTCGACGCGACGATCGAGGAGATGGTGGCGCTCGCCGTGCTCATGCCCGTCGTTGCCTCGATCGGCGGCAACGCGGCCATGCAGACGACGACGGTTACGGTGCGCGCGCTGGCGACGAATAAGCTCAGCCGGCTCAATGCCGCCCGTGTCATCGGGCGCGAGGCCGTGGTGGGCCTCGTCAACGGCGCGGTCATCTCGCTGTTGATCGCGACGGTTGTTTTCCTGTGGTTCGGATCAGGCCCGCTCGCCGGCGTCATTGCAGCGGCCATCGTCGTCAACCTGCTGGTGGCGGCCATGTCGGGCATCCTGATCCCCATGGCGCTCGACCGCTTCGACATCGACCCCGCACCCTCCTC
>JANRIT010000080.1:0-8053 GCA_033764645.1 Hyphomicrobiaceae bacterium | reverse complement strand
GTCGTAGGCGGCGCGGCGGGAGTAGGGTCCGGAGTGACCGAAGCCGGAGGCGGCCGCGTAGATGAGCCTTGGGAAGCGCGTGCGCAGGTCCTCCCAGCCGTAGCCGAGCTTTTCCATCGTGCCGGGGCGGAAGTTCTCGACGAGGACGTCGGCGCGGCCGAGGAGCGCCTCGAAGACCGACCGGTCAGCCGGCGCCTTGAGGTCGAGAGCGATCGATTCCTTGCCGCGATTGAGAGAGGCGAAGTAGGCCGACGCGCCGGCGAGGAAGGGCGGAAAGGCGCGTGCGTCGTCGCCCGTGCCGGGCTGCTCGACCTTGATCACCCGTGCGCCGAGATCGGCGAGCACCATCGTGCAATAGGGTCCCGCGAGCACGCGGGTGAGGTCGACCACGGTCACCCCGGCAAGCGGCCCCGGCATCGTGGCTGGCTCATGCTCGGACATCCCTGCTCTCCCCGCGCGCTCAGCGCCTTCGCAGCGCCGACGATAGCCCGCGGCCGGGCCAGCCGGAACCCCCGGCGGCCGCAGCGCGCCCTCTCATATGGTCAGCATTTCTTCTTCGTTCGTGCGGGCGGCCGTCTCTCCTAGCGTCACGTCATCGCAAACCTGACGAGGACAGATCGACATGATCCGCACATCACTGACGCGCCGCGCCACGATGGGGCTCGCCGCCACTCTGGCTCTGGCGGTCGGGGCTCCAGCGAGCGCGTTCGCCGCCGAGGTCAGCCTGCTCAACGTGTCCTACGATCCAACCCGCGAGTTCTACCAGGAGTACAACGCCGAGTTCGCCCGCTACTGGAAGGAAAAGACCGGCGATGTTGTCACCATCAAGCAGTCGCACGGCGGCTCGGGCAAGCAGGCGCGCGCGGTCATCGACGGGCTCGAGGCCGACGTCGTGACGCTGGCGCTCGCCGGTGACGTCGACCAGCTCTACAAGCAGCGCGGCCTGATCCCGGCCGACTGGCAGAAGCGGCTCGGCGGCAACTCCTCGCCCTACACGTCGACGATCGTGCTGCTCGTGCGCAAGGGCAACCCCAAGGGCATCAAGGACTGGGGCGACCTCGGCAAGGACGGCGTCGAGGTCGTAACGCCGAACCCCAAGACCTCGGGCGGAGCGCGCTGGAACTACCTTGCCGCGTGGGGCTGGGCGCTGAAGCAGGCCGGCGGCAGCGAGGCGACCGCCCGCGATCTGGTGGCGCGCATCTACAAGAACACGAAGGTGCTCGATTCCGGCGCGCGCGGCTCTCTGACCACGTTCACCGAGCGCGGCATCGGCGATGTGCTCATCTCCTGGGAGAACGAGGCGTTCCTCGCCACCAAGGAACTCGGGCCCGACAAGTTCGAGATCGTCACGCCGACCATCTCGATCCTCGCCGAGCCGCCGGTCACGGTGGTCGACAAGGTCGTCGAGAAGCGCGGCACCGCCGCCGTCGCCAAGGCCTATCTCGAGTATCTCTACTCGCCGGTCGCGCAGGACATCGCCGGCAAGCACTTCTACCGGCCGCGCGATCCCAAGGCTGCCGAGAAGTACAAGGCGCAGTTCTCCAACGTGCAGCTGTTCACCATCGACGACGTATTCGGCGGCTGGACGGCGGCGCACGAGGTCCATTTCAAGGACGGCGGCATCTTCGACCAGATCTACGACAAGAAGAGTTGAGCCGGCAATCGTACGCTCGCAACGATTATTCTGATGGCGCCGACGGAGTCCCCGGCCGGAGCCGTGCTCGAGCACGGCACCGAGCCGGGGTCTTCCTGTTCGGTATAGGGCACGCGCAACCCACTCGACGCTGTAGGATCCCGGATAACCGCGCGCCGCGCGGCAAGGCAGAGTCAGGAAAATGCGGCGCTGTTCTCGCGCACCGCGCCCATTCCAGAAATCCCGCAATCGAAAGCAGAACGAAATGGTTCGCCGGCGGGGGGGCTGCACCTAGCGTCTGGATCGCATTCACACCGGGGCATGACCAAGGGACGCGATCACCATGGACGACATCGATACCATCGCCGCCTGCACGGGGTTCATCGCCTCCCTCGCCTTCATCAGCGCCGTCGTCCTGTTCGCATGACGGCACGTCCCGTGGCCGTCAGGGCCAATAGCGTGCTGCCGGGCTTCGGCTTGTCGCTCGGCTTCACGATCGTCTACCTGTCGCTGATCGTGCTCATCCCGCTGTCTGCCGTGTTCATCAAGGCGTCCAGCCTGACGTTCGAGCAGTACTGGGCGATCGTCACGGCACCGCGAGTCGTTGCCTCGTATCAGTTGAGCTTCGGAGCCTCGCTCATCGCGGCGGCCATCAATGTCGTGTTCGGGCTCATGCTGGCGTGGGCGCTGGTGCGCTACACGTTCCCCGGCAAGAAGCTCGTCGACGCGCTGATCGACCTGCCGTTCGCGCTGCCCACGGCGGTCGCGGGCATCGCGCTCACCGCGCTCTATGCCAAGAACGGCTGGCTCGGTCAGTTCCTGGAGCCGCTCGGCATCAAGATCGCCTTCGGGCCGGCCGGCGTACTCGTCGCGCTCGTCTTCATCGGCCTGCCGTTCATCGTGCGCACGGTCCAGCCGGTGCTCGAAGACCTCGAATCCGAATACGAGGAGGCGGCGGCCACGCTCGGCGCGACGCGCTGGCAGGCCTTTGTCCACGTCGTCTTGCCGACACTGCTGCCGGCACTGCTGACCGGCTTCGCGCTCGCCTTTGCGCGGGCCGTCGGCGAATACGGCTCGGTCATCTTCATCGCCGGCAACATCCCCATGCTGTCGGAGATCACGCCGCTCATCATCATCACCAAGCTCGAGCAGTACGACTATGCCGGCGCGACCGCGGTCGCCTCCGTCATGCTCGTCGTCTCGTTCGTGCTGTTGCTCATTATCAACGCGCTGCAGGCCTGGACCGCGCGCAGCATGGGGAGGACGTGATGGCAGGCGTTGCAGCTCCGGCGCTCGGACAGGGCGGTGTCAGCCGCTTCGAGGCCAATGAGGCGACGCGCGATCCCGCCTGGGCGCGCGCCATCATTCTGACCCTCGGCCTCGGCTTCTTCTTCCTGTTCCTGATCCTGCCGCTCGCAGCCGTGTTCGTGGAGGCACTGCGCAAGGGCTGGCAGGCCTACTTCTCGGCTCTCGCCGAACCCGACGCCGTCTCGGCGATGCGCTTGACGCTCATCGCAGCGGCCATCTCGGTGCCGCTCAATCTCGTGTTCGGTGTGTCGGCGGCGTGGGCGATCGCCAAGTTCGACTTCCCGGGCAAGCAACTCCTGATCACCTTCATCGACCTGCCGTTCTCGGTGTCGCCCGTCGTCGCCGGACTGATCTACGTGCTCGTGTTCGGCGCGCAGGGCTGGTTCGGCCCCTGGCTCATGGACAACGACATCAAGATCATCTTCGCCGTACCGGGCATCGTGCTCGCCACCATTTTCGTCACCTTCCCGTTCGTCGCGCGCGAACTTATCCCGCTGATGCAGGCGCAGGGGCGCGACGAGGAGGAGGCGGCCGTGACGCTCGGCGCGTCGGGCTGGCAGACGTTCTGGCGCGTGACGCTGCCCAACATCAAATGGGCGCTGATCTACGGCGTCATCCTGTGCAACGCGCGCGCCATGGGCGAGTTCGGCGCGGTGTCGGTCGTCTCCGGGCACATCCGTGGCGAGACCAACACCATGCCGCTGCATGTCGAGATTCTCTATAACGAGTATCAGTTCGTGGCCGCCTTCGCGGTCGCCTCCCTGCTGGCCCTGCTGGCACTCGTGACGCTCGCCATCAAGACCGTTATCGAGTGGCGCGCCGCCGACGGGCTTGCGAAAGGACAACGGCAATGAGCATCGCGGTGCGCGACATCCACAAGTCGTTCGGCGCCTTCAAGGCGCTGGACGGCGTCTCGCTCGATCTGTCGGGCGGGCAGCTGATCGCGCTCTTGGGCCCGTCCGGCTGCGGCAAGACCACCCTCCTGCGCATCGTCGCCGGCCTCGAGACGCCGGACTACGGTACCGTCCATCTCGGCGGCGAGGACGCGACCGGCGTGCACGTGCGCGAGCGTCAGGTCGGGTTCGTGTTCCAGCACTATGCCCTGTTCCGGCATATGACAGTGTTCGAGAACGTGGCGTTCGGCCTGCGCGTCAGGCCACGCCGGGAGCGGCCGAGCGAAACGGAGATCAAGACCAAAGTCAGCCGGCTTCTGGACCTCGTGCAACTGGGCTGGCTCGCCGGCCGGTTCCCGAACCAGCTCTCCGGCGGCCAGCGCCAGCGCGTGGCGCTGGCCCGCGCGCTCGCCGTCGAGCCGCGCGTCCTCCTCCTCGATGAACCGTTCGGCGCGCTCGATGCCAAAGTCCGCAAGGAATTGCGACGCTGGCTGCGCCGCCTGCACGACGAGTTGCACATCACCTCCGTGTTCGTCACCCACGACCAGGAGGAGGCGCTCGAGGTCGCAGACCGCATCGTGCTCATGAACAAGGGCCGGGTCGAGCAGATCGGCAGCCCGCGCGACATCTACGAGCATCCCGCGACCGCCTTCGCGTTCGGCTTCATCGGCACGGTCAACGAGTTCCGCGGCCACATCGAGGGCGCGCACCTGCGCATCGGCGACGACCTGATCCCGCATCGCGCCCTCGGTCTCAAGGAGGGCGGCGAGGTCGTCGCCTTCGCCCGGCCGCAGGACATGACGATCATGCCGCGCGCGGAGGGTGCGCGGGGCCTCAAGGCGACGGTCAACCGCATCCTCGACACCGGACCGCTGGCCCGCGTCGAGCTGATGCGGGGTCCCGCCTCGGCGCCCGAATACTATGAAGTCGAGATGGCGCATGCCGCCGTGGCCGAGCTCGGCCTGACGAGCGGCAAGCCAGTGACCGTCGAGGCGAGCCGGCTCAAGCTGTTCGACCGCCCGAAAGAGGGTGCGCGGCGATGAACTTCCAACAGTTGCGCATCATCCGCGAGGCGGTGCGGCGCGACCTCAACCTGACCGAGGTCGCCGGCGCCCTCAACACCTCGCAATCGGGCGTCTCCAAGCACATCCGTGACCTCGAGGACGAGCTTGGCGTCGAGCTGTTCGTCAGGCGCGGCAAGCGTCTCGTGGCGCTGACCGAGCCGGGCCGCGAACTCGTCGAGATCGTCGAGCGTATGCTGCTCGATGCCGCCAACATCAAGCGGCTCGCCGACCAGTTCGCCAACGTCGACCGCGGCGCCTTATCGATCGCGACCACCCACACTCAAGCCCGCTACACACTGCCGGCCGTCGTCGCCAGCTTCAAGGCTGCCTTCCCCGACGTGCATCTCGTGCTGCATCAGGCGAGTGCGGCCGAGATCACGCAGATGCTGCTCGACGGCACGGCCGACATCGGCATCGCTACGCAGGCGCTCGGCGAGATCGCCGACCTCATCGCCTTTCCGTACTACACGTGGCACCACGCCGTCGTGGTGCCGGACGGCCATCCGCTGCTGCTCGACGACGCGCTCACGCTGGAAGCCATCGCCGAGCACCCGATCATCACCTACCACGAAGGCTACACCGGGCGTTCGCGTATCGACGAGGCGTTCGCGGCAGCAGGTCTCGTGCCCGATATCGTCATGTCCGCGCTCGACGCTGACGTCATCAAGTCCTACGTCGAGCTTGGTCTCGGCGTCGGCATCATGGCGTCGATGGCCTTCGACCCCGCACGCGATGCGGGCCTTCAGATCGTCTCCTCGAGCCACCTGTTCCACGAGAACACAGCGCACATCGCCGTCCGGCGCGGGCGTTATCTCAGGGGCTACGCCTATCGCTTCATCGAGTTGTGCTCGCCGGGCCTCGACGAGAAATCGATCAAGGCGGCCGCCGCGGTCGCGGCCGATGGATCCGGCTGAGCGCGCCGCAGAGCCTGCCTGACGCATCATGGTCTCCCCAAAAAAAGGCCCGCCGGGCACTGAGCCCGGCGGGCTTTTTGCGTGCTAATTGGTTCCGATTTGGACGCAGATAGACGACAAGGATGAGAATTGCCGCCATGACGTGAGCAATCTACCTTTTCTCTCACAGGACGGGGCCGGGCCGCCGAGCGGCACACGCCCCGCCCCGAACAGGAACACAGAGAGCGCCGTCGCCTCGACGGCACGCGGCCCCCAACGGGCTGCCGAAAGCGCGAAAGGATCAACCCCATGACCAGCACCGTTCTCCAGCCCGCCGCACGCCCCGCCTCCGGCCGGACTGCCACCGCCTCGCCCTTCGCCCCCAACGCCGGCGTCGCCGACGGGCTCGCCGACCGCATCTCCTGGCCGCTCATTCGCGTCGCCACGGGCCTCATCCTCGTGCCGCACGGCGCGCAGAAGCTGTTCGGCGTGTTCGGCGGGCACGGCCTCGGCGGCACGGCGCAGTTCTTCGAGCAGTCGCTCGGCCTCTATCCCGGCCTCGTGTTCGCCGGGCTCGCCGGGGCGACCGAATTCTTCGGCGGACTTCTCCTGGCGGCGGGTCTGCTGACCCGTCCGGCTGCCGCAGCGATTGTCGCACTTATGGCTTACGCTGCCTTCGCGGTGCATCTCGGCAACGGCTTCTTCTGGACCAGCGGCGGCCTCGAGTATCCGCTGCTGTGGGGCCTCGTCGCGCTCGCCATCGCCATCCGCGGCGGCGGACCGCTGTCGCTCGACCGCAAGCTCGGGCTGCCCGTCTGATCCGAACTCGCAAACCTCACCCGACACCAACATCCGACACCAACACGAGGTGACCGTCATGTCGAAGCAGAAACTCGAAGTCCTGACCCCGCAGAACTCGCAGCTCATCTTCATCGATCATCAGCCGCAGATGGCGTTCGGCGTCCAGTCGATCGACCGCCAGACGCTGAAGAACAACACGGTGGGGCTCGCCAAGGCGGGCAAGATCTTCAACGTGCCGACCATCATCACCACGGTCGAGACGGAGAGCTTCTCCGGCCACACGTACCCGGAACTCCTCGCCGTATTCCCAGACGCGCCCCTGCTCGAACGCACCTCGATGAACTCGTGGGACGACCAGAATGTCCGCGATGCGCTCGCAGCAACGGGCCGAAAGAAGATCGTTGTTGCGGGCCTCTGGACCGAAGTGTGCAACGCGATGTTTGCGCTCTCTGCGATGAAGGACGGCGACTACGAGATCTACATGGTCGCCGACGCCTCGGGCGGCACGTCGGCAGATGCGCACAAATATGCCATGGACCGCATGGTACAGGCCGGCGTCGTACCGATGACCTGGCAGCAGGTTCTGCTGGAGTGGCAGCGCGACTGGGCAAGGAAGAGCACATACGACGCCACGATCCAGATCGTCCAGGAACACTCGGGCGCTTACGGCATGGGTGTCGATTACGCCTATACGCTGGTCCACAAAGCCCCCGAGCGCGTGAAGCACGGCGCGCGCATTGGACCCAAGGCGGCGAACTGAAGCTTGGCGTGGGGGCAGATAGAGCAGCTGCCTCCATGCCGACCTCGAAAGCTCGCTCATCCCCACTGAAACTCCGGGGCAAAGCCGAGCACTGAACGAAACGGAGGCGGCGGGAGACGGAGGCAGTCTGAATGGGTGGCCATGTCGTCCGGTTCGGACGCAGTACGCCCATGCTGCGCTCTCTCCGACGGCCCTATTCGCTATGATCGCGCCGTGATGACAGAGCTTCAGACCGCTCTGGTCATGCTGCTGTTCCTCACCGTGGCAGGCGGCCTCGTCTTTTGCCGTTATGCCCAGGAAATCGCCGCGGCGCGTGTCGCTGTTTCGGAGATTGTCAGGACCGCTCGGACGGCCGCCGCACCGCTGGAGTACGCCAAGACGGTGTCGGGCACGCCGCCGCGCTCGATCCGCTGTGCCGAAGGCTGCCACTCCACGGGACTGGGCAGCGCGCCTGTCCTCGCCGTGTGCGGGTTCCGCATCTTCGCGCCGACCCGGATCGGAAATCTCGGACCTGTCGCATACGAGTGGCAACTTTCGGCGAAGCGGTAACTTTCTCGAGCGTTCGCACTGGACGATGGCGTCAGAATGCGCCACCTGTCCGCTGCGGATCGATGAGGTGTGGGATGCGGGGCATCATTCTTGCGGGCGGTAGCGGGACGCGGCTTTATCCGTTGACGCTGTCGCTGTCGAAGCAGCTTCTC
>JANRIT010000071.1:0-85901 GCA_033764645.1 Hyphomicrobiaceae bacterium | reverse complement strand
TCCTCGCGCTTCTTCTGCTCTCGCGGCACGAGCGAGGTCGTGTAGATGCGGTAGAGCTGCTCGAACCGCTCGCTCCCGGTGTCTTGGACGAGATGCGTACTCAACGTCATGGGCTCGAAACTCCGGCATACGAGGTCGGTGATCGACGCTGATGATGTTGCATCACAGCGCAACATGCCTCTCGCACCCAGAGCGTTGCTGCCAGGCGTGGACAAGTCAAGGACGGCAACGCGGCGGTCACCACCCCAGCTTTGCCATCGCCGCCGTCGCGCCGGGGACGTCGGGGCTCAGGAGTTCTGCCAGCAGCACCGGGCAAACCACCCCGTCGCGCACCACGTCCTCGCGGTGAATGCCACCAGCGATGAACAGGGCATCGATGCCGAACGCTTCGGCCGCCTTGAGGTCCGTGCGCACGGCGTCGCCGATTGCGAGGATAAGCGAGGGGTGGACGGCGCCTCCGCGGATCGCTTCGGCGCGGGCGTGCGCCGTGCCGTAGGCTGGAGGAAAGGGCTTGCCGGCCCAGTAGACAGGCCCGCCCATGTGCTCATAAAGATCGGCGATCGCCCCGGCGCACAGGTAGAGGCGACCGCCGACGTCGACGACGAGATCGGGATTGGCGCACACGAACGGCAGCCGCCGCTCGAGCGCGCGCTCGAGCACCGGTCGATAGCTCTCCGCCGTCTCGTTGATGTCGTCGTCGAGGCCCGTACAGACGATGGCGTCGGCGGCGGCAAGCTCGACCAACGGTCCAGGCAGCGCGCTGAACAGCGCCGCGTCGCGCTCCTGCGGCCCGATGCCGTAGAAGGCGCGATAGCCCGTGTCGCCGATGTGCGCCAGCGCGAGGTCACCCGAGGCGACGATGTCGTCCCACGCGCGGCGCGACAGGGCGCGCTCGTCGAGCATGGCGGCGACGCGGTGCTTCGGCACCGGTGCATTGGAGACGAGGATCACGGTGCCGCCGCGTGCGCGGAAGCGTTGCAGCGCGTCGCTTGCGCCCGGCAGCGCCTCGTGCCCGTCGTGGATGACGCCCCACACGTCGCAGAACAGCACGTCGTAGGCTTCGAGCAGCGGGCCGGCGCGTTCGAGGATGGGGGGCGGGGACCTGTCGTTCACCACGCGGCTTCCCACCCTCGTTCCACGACCACCTCCAGTTGGCGTCTCCGTAGCACTGGCATCACAAACGTCGGCATGGCCGCGAAGGCGCCTATCCATGCCACTGTCCACGTGTGCCACGTCTACAATCCCCCTTCGCCGGATCGTCGGCAACCTTTCACAAGCTGGCGTAGGCGGCCGTCTGCGCGGCCGTGACGTCGATGGTGGCTGGCTCTCTGGTGGCATCAACGCTTGTGCTTGCCGCTTGTGGCCATCATCAGCTTCAAGACGCCTCGCCCTTTTTCAACACGAGCGTGAGCCCGACCAGCACACTGGTGTCGAACTGGATCTCCACCACCTGCTGGGCGCCCACCGTCACGATCTCCATGCGCGCTTGCAGCCCCTCCGAGGCGACGACGACGCGGAAGCCGCGCTCGGTCACCTCACCCGTCATGTCGCCGGACAGTTCGTGCACGGTCTCGCGCCACGTGCCCTTCAGCTTGCCGTCGATCACCGACACCTGGCCGATGACTTCAACTTTGCCCGCCGGCGTCGCGCAGCGGATCGATTGGTCGAGGTCGTTGTCGGTGGCCCCGCGCCGGTAGGTCGCCCGGCAGCGTACTGGCTCGCGCTTGCCGTCGCGGAAGCCGAGACGGCCCTCCCCGCTCCACCAGCCGTGAAGCTGCGCGAAGGGCGAGGGGGCCTCGACGGCATCGACGGCGATGGCGGCGGGCGCGGCCGGAATGGTGGCCAACGCAACGGCGAGCAGAGGCGCCCACGTCCTGACCTTCATGTCCCCGCTCCTTGGCTGACTGCGCCGCCGGCAGCCTGATCAAATCTTCTGATTGAACGCACCGACCGCTGGCTCGGTTGCCAGCACGCCCTCGATGTCGGCGAAAATGGCGCGCATGTTGGCTTCCGAGGTCGGGCTCTCGACGACGATGACGAGCTCCGGCTTGTTTGAGGAGGCCCGCACCAGCCCCCAGGTGCCGTCCTCGAGTACGACGCGGATGCCGTTGACGGTGATGAGCTCGCGCACCTTCTGCCCGGCGATCGAGGCGCCCGCCATGGCCTTCTGCGAATATTGCGCGACGATGCGGTCGACGACGCCGTACTTCACCTCGTCGGCGCACTTCGGCGACATGGTCATCGACTGCCACGTCTTGGGCAGCGCCCGCGTCAGATCGGCGAGGCTCTTGTCGGGGTTGCGGTCGAGCATATCGCACACGGCGAGCGCAGCGACGAGCCCGTCGTCATAGCCGCGCCCGAGCGGCGGATTGAAGAAGAAGTGACCCGACTTCTCGAACCCGACGAGAGCTTCCGTCTCGTGGCTGAAGCGCTTGATGTAGGAGTGGCCGGTCTTCCAGTAGGTCGTCTTGGCGCCATTGGCGGCGAGCACGGGATCGGTCATGAACAGGCCCGTCGATTTGACGTCGGCGACGAAGCGGGCGTTCGCGTGGCGGGCGGAGATGTCACGGGCGAGCATCACGCCCACCTTGTCGGCGAAGATCTCGTGCCCCTCGTTGTCGACGACACCGCAGCGGTCACCGTCGCCGTCGAAGCCGAGGCCGACGTCGGCGCCGTGCTCGCGCACCGCGTCCGCGATGGCGTGCAGCATCGTGATGTCTTCAGGATTGGGGTTGTAGCGCGGGAAGCTGTGGTCGAGTGCGGTATCGAGCGGCACGACTTCGCAGCCGACGGCTGCCAGCACCTGCGGGGCGAACGCTCCGGCCGTGCCGTTGCCGCACGCGGCGACGACCTTGAGCCGCCGCGTCAGCTTCGGCCGGTCGCTCAGCATGGCGATGTAGCGCTCGGCCATGTCGGCGATGAAGATGTAGCGCCCGCCGGGCTTGGCCTGAGCCCCGCCGCCGAGCACGATCTCCTTTAGTTCGCTCATCTCCTCAGGCCCGAAGGTGAGCGGCCGCGACAGGCCCATCTTGATGCCGGTCCAGCCGTTGTCGTTGTGGCTGGCCGTGACCATGGCCACACCTTCCACGTCGAGCGCGAACTGCGCATAGTAGGCCATCGGCGACAGCGCGAGGCCGATATCGTGCACCTCGCACCCGCCTGCCATGAGGCCGGTCATCAGGGCCTGCTTGACGGCCGCGGAGTAGGAGCGGAAGTCGTGGCCGACGACGATGCGCTTCTTGACCCCGCGCCGGTCGAACAGCTCGGCCATGCCGAGGCCGACGGCGTTGAGACCCATCAGGTTGATTTCCTGCGGGTAGAGCCAGCGCGCGTCATACTCGCGAAAGCCGGTGGGTTTCACGAGCGGCAGGCGCTCGAACTCGGGCGTGTTGGCGACGATATCGGCGCGCGGCTTGGGCAGCATGGCGAGGGGCCCCGGTTCGAGGAGTGGGCGTCGAGGTTCGTCGATACTGGATTCCCCATCGCCTTGACAGGCGGCAGCGAACGCCAATTCGTCTCACCGACAGGATATTTCGGGGGCGCAGTAAGCCGGCCTTCGTGGCCGCGCGATGGCGGCGATGGCCGTGCGGCGGTCGGGAGGGCTATTCCTCGAGTACGAGCGTCCCGGCCCGGAACTCGAAGCGCGACAGCCGCGACAGGAACGACATGCCGAGCAGCGTGCCGCTGAGCCGCCCCGGCTCGGACACGGCCGCCTGCACGTCGCGCACGACGATGTCGCCGATCCGCACCCTGTCGAGCCGGATGGGCGCGACGCGCGCGACACCGTTGGCCGTGTTGACGCGATGGGTGTAGTCGCGCTCGGCGACGTAGATGCCGGCGGCCACCGCATCCTCGTGGCTGAGTGCAACGATGGACGCGCCGGTATCGACCATGGCGGTGATCGATCGGCCGTTGACCTCGATGTCGCTGGAGTAGTGGCCGTAGCTGTCGGCGGAGAGTTCGACGACGCCGAGGCCGCGCGCGGCCGGCTGTACTGCCCCTCGCGCCGGACCCTGCCCGGCCGGCTGACCTGTTTCGGGTAACGGGGCGGGAAGGTCGGCCACGTGCCGGACGAAGCCCTTCAGGGTGTCGAGGTGGGCGATACCGGCGGCGATGATCACGCCGGCCACGGCCCAGCCAGCGATCTCGCTCAACAAAGACCGGGTGCCCGTCGACAACGCCATCGTGGAACCTGCTGGGAACCTGCCGGGGCAGCCTGTACGCGGGCGGAGACGGATCGCGCCATCCGCCGGACCCGGCCCCCGCCGCATCAGCCGCGCAGGGTCAGGAAGTCGCCCTGCACCTCATAGGACCGCAAGCGCCTTAAGAAACTCATACCGAGCAGGTTCTCGCTGAGGTTGCCCGGTTTGGCGACCAGGGCCTCGACATCCTCGAACACGATGCCGCCCACAGCGAGAGTCCTGAGCCGGACCGGCGCGGCATAGCTCGTGCCGTTGGCGGTCTTGACCGCAACGCTGTACGACAGGCTGCCGACGTTGATGCCGGCCCGCTCGGCATCGGCTGGCTTGAGCACGACGGTCGATGCGCCGGTATCGACGAGCAAGCTCAGCCGCGTGCCGTTGACCTCGCCGCGCGCAACGAAATGGCCGTCCGGCCGCTGACGCAGGCGAACCGAGACCTCGCCGCTCGGCGATCGGCTTTCGGAGATCGTGTGCCCTGGCGGCATCAGTTCGCCGGCGATGCGCGTGCCGAAGGCTTCCAGTTCGCCGCGGAAGGAGTAGCCGGCGACGAGGCCGATGAAGATGAGCGCCCAAAGGCCGAGATGGCGCAGATTTTCGCCGAGCCGCCCGCCGCCCAGCATCAGGCTGAAGGCATAAAGGCCCATCAGCACTGCAGCCGCGATGAAGGCCCAGCGTTCAGCGCCCTCGAGGTCGCCTGCCGGCCCGCCGTCACCGGTCAGGACATAGAACAGCCCCGTGAGCACGAGGAGAACGATGAGCAGCCATCCCAGCATGGCTCAACCGTCCTCGCCGGGAAGGATCGGGAAAGTCTTGCGGTGCCCACGGCTCTGCCGGTCGTCCGCGCGTTGCGCCCTGTCGCTCACCGCCCCACGCGCCCGAGCGGGAAGCTCGGCCATGATGGCGCGCCGCTCTTGTGCCGTCATCCGCGCCCAGCCGGCAATCTCGTGGATGGTGCGATGGCAGCCTGCGCACAGGCCCGTCTCGGTCGAGATGGCGCAGATGTTGATGCAAGGCGTTTCCATCGCAGCGGCGCGCAACCCTCGGATCGGCTGATCGGGCAGCCGAACCACGGCCGCTCCTCACGCGGGTATGTAGGAGGTTTGCGGGCCGCCGGCAATCGCCGCGCCATGAAGTGGAGGTATCTGCGCGACCGCTCGCCGAGGCGCCATGGCGACTGGGGCTGCCTCAATAGACCGCAGCAATACCGGCTGCGGCGCGTGTGCCGGCCACCCGCCGGCCGGTGCGGGGCCGCTCGGGCTCGGGCGCCGGACGCTTGTGGCGCTCCTTGCCGAGCGGCTGCAGCGGGCCGATCGTCTGCAGCACGCGCTGCGGCGGGATCATCAGCAGCGCCTCGGTGCCTTTTCTCAGCTCCGAGTGCAGCTCGAAGCGCCCGCCGTGCAACTCGACGAGGTTCTTGACGATCGGCAGGCCGAGACCCGTGCCGCCCTCGGCCGTCTGATGGGCGAGCGAACCCTGTCCGAACGCCTGCATCACTTTCGGGATCTCGTCCTTGGGAATGCCCGGCCCCGTATCGCGCACCGACAGGAACTGCCCTCCCTCGACGGTTGGGCCGATGGTCAGGATGACCTTGCCGCCGCGCGGCGTGAACTTCAGCGCGTTGGACAACAGATTGAGGCAGACCTGACGCATGGCGCGCTGGTCGACCCACACCTGGGCAAGCCCCGGCGCGAAATCCTCGATGATGTCGAGACCCTTGTTCTCGGCGCGCAGCTTGAGCAGGCGGTGGCAGTCCTCGACGATATCGGAGAGCCGCACCGGCTCCTCGTGCAATTCGTAGCGGCCCGCCTCGATCCGTGACAAATCGAGGATCTCGTTGATGAGATTGAGCAGATGGCTGCCGCTGTCGTGGATGTTGCCGGCATACTCGCGGTAGGTGGGATTGGGCAGCGGCCCGAGCAGCTCGGCCTTCATCACCTCCGAGAAGCCCATGATGGCGTTGAGTGGCGTGCGCAACTCGTGGCTCATCGTTGCGAGGAAGCGCGACTTCGCCTTGTTGGCCGTTTCCGCGCGGCGCCGGGCCTCATCCGAGATGGCCTTGGCCTCTTCGAGCTCGGCGATCAGTACGTCCTTCTGGGCGCGGTACTCGAGCATTGCGAGCGCCGTCGAGTTGAGGCCGACCGCCAGGAAGATGAAGTAGAGGTGCACGCCGACGGCCATGGCCGCGAGCGCGTAGTAGAGCGGATCGCCGACCTGCATGCCGTGCATGACCAGGCGGACGACGACGGCGACCGTCATCGGGATGGTGCCGGCGTGCATGATGGGCAGGATCGTGGAGGCAAACATCATGCGGATCGCCAGGATGACGATCAGCATGGCGAAGATGAACACGTGCGAGGAGAAGGCGACGGTGCCGGCCGACTGCTGCACCACGCCGATGCCGACGAGTGCGAAGCCGGCCCACGTCATGCCGTTGAGCAATTCGACGGCGATGAACCGCCGCCGCCACGCCTTGACGTCCACCTGTGCCTTGGGCAGCGACAGGAAGCGGCGGCACGTCTCGAGAAGGAGCACCTTGGCGATGATCACCATGACGAGCCAGACGGCCGCCTCGAACGGTGTCGCCCACAGGATGGAGGCGATCGACAGGATGATCGACAGTGCAGGCATCGTCGCCGCCGCGGCGATCTCGTTCCTGACGAACATGGACAGGAGTTCGTACTCGAACTCGGGCTTGAGGCCCGAGCCGGACTGCAGGCGCTCGCGGGCTGCCTTCACCTCGTCCTGGGCCCGCCCGCGCGCATCGCGGCGCTGGGCTGGACGTAGGCCAGGCTCGGTCGTTACCGCTGTGTCCATCCGCTCGCACTTCGCTCGACGAGTACCGGGCCGCTGAGACCAGGCGCAATCTCACGGGATGCGCCGCCTGCAGCGTTCCCCAAGGGTTAAAATCGTCGAAATTCACTAAGTTAGAGTTTATGCCTGCGCCTCGATTGTAAGGAGTTTGTTGATCGATGGTTCGTGAGCGACGACGCGGCGCGCGTCCCCGGACACCGGGCTGGCGTGGCCTCGTGCTGGCTGTGCTGGCCCTTCTCGCGGCGGCCATCGCGCCGTTCCTGGAGCGTGGCAAGGGGACCGTCGAGGACGTCTCCGGTCGCGCCAGCGTGATCGACGGCGACAGTCTGACGGTTGCTGGCCGCGAGGTCCGCCTCCACGGCATCGATGCGCCGGAGGGCCGCCAGACCTGTCGCCGCGATGGCCGCGACTGGGCGTGCGGGGATGCGGCGCGTGACCGGCTGGCGAGCCTGATTCGCGGCCGCGATGTGGTCTGCGAGGGCGTGGAGATCGACCGCCACGGACGCTTGCTGGCGGTCTGCCGCGTCACGGGCATCGATATCGGCCGGGAAATGGTGGTGTCGGGCCTCGCGTTGGCCTACGGCCGTTACGGAAGCGAGGAAGCCGACGCCAAGTCGCGGCGCAATGGCCTGTGGGGTGCGGAGTTCCAGAAGCCCCGCGACTGGCGCGAGGAGCGCGGCATCGGCGGGTGAGGAACGCGCAGCTGAACCGGCAACGCCCACCCTGTTCCGCAGGGAACACCCCTGACAGAGCGTGCCGTGTCAGCATAAGTTCGGGAATGGACACACACGCTTTCAGGTTGAGATGAAGCTGACGGTCGTCGGCTCGGGCGATGCATTCGGCTCGGGCGGGCGGTTGCAGACGTGCTATCACGTCGCCGCCGCCCCGGACTTCGAGTTCCTGATCGATTGCGGCGCCACCGCGCTGATCGGCATGGCGCGCCTCGGCCTCGATCCCAACCGCATCGACGCGATCTATATCTCGCACCTGCACGGCGACCACTTTTCCGGGCTCGTCTGGTTTCTGATGCACGCCGAGTACGTCGGCCGGCGCGGCAAGCCGCTGCTGCTGATCGGCCCGCGCGGCCTCATGGACCGTCTGAAGGCGGCTTCCGAGGCCCTCTTTCCCGGCTCGGCGCGCAAGAAGCGGCGCTTCCGCATTGAGGTCTACGAGCACGTGACGACGATGGCGCTCGATATCGGTCCCGTGGCGAGCGAGGCCTTCGAGGTGAGCCACCCCTCGGGTGCTCCGGCCTACGCCCTGCGCTTCACGATCGGCGACAAGGTCGTCGGATTTTCAGGCGACACCGAGTGGGTCGACAACCTGGTCGAGGTTGCCGCCGGCGCCGATCTCTACATCAGCGAATGCCACGGCTACGACAGCGCCGTTCCCCATCATATGTCCTGGTCGATCATCGCCGAGCGCCTGCCGCAGATAACGGCGCGGCGCATCATGCTCACGCACATGAGCGCGCCGATGCTGGCAAACCTGGCGGTGATCGATGCCCCGCGCGTCTTCGGCGCCGAGGACGGCCTGCACCTCGAACTATGAGTGCTTCGCATTGCCCCGCTGCCCTCGACCGTCTGGTGAGCGACATTCGCGCCTGCCGGCTGTGCCAGCATGCGCCAAAAGGCCGGCCGCTGCCGCACGAGCCCAACCCGATTGTGCAGCTTTCTGCGTCCGCCCGCCTGCTCATCGCAGGGCAGGCTCCGGGCGCCCGGGCGCATGCTGCCGGCCGGCCTTTCGCCGATCCATCCGGCGTGCGCTTGCGCGGCTGGCTCGCCGTGGACGAAGCGACGTTTTACGACGCGCGCCGTGTCGCCATCGCGCCGATGGGCTTCTGCTTTCCCGGCACGGATGCAAGAGGCGCTGATCTGCCGCCACGCCCGCAATGCGCTGATCGCTGGCGGGGCGAACTGTTGGCCACGCTGCCTCGCGTCGAACTCGTGCTGGCCGTCGGCCGCTCCGCCATCGACTGGCACCTGCCTGCCGCCCGGGTCCGCCGGCTGGCTGAGCTGGTCAGGGACTGGCGCGCCATCCTCGGCGCCGGGTCGCGGCCGCGCTGCCTGCCGCTGCCCCACCCCTCCTGGCGCAACAACGCCTGGCTGCGGGATCATCCGTGGTTCGAGGAGGAAGTCGTGCCCGGGCTGCGCCGCGAGGTCCGCGCCCTTCTGTGAGGGGGGACGCCGGGACGCGAGGGGGCCGGGCGTTACGCACCGCCGATGCGGGCGATCGGCACCGCGGACGGGCCGTTCGGCACGGTCGCGCGCACGATGCCCCGGTCGGCCTGCTGATCGAGTTCGTCGCGCAGGAATTCGAGGTCGAAGCCGGCGTTCGACAGCCGCGCAAGGATGTCGGCGACCGGCGCGCGGCGGGCTTCGGCCGCTGCCCACACCATCGCCGAGCGCAGCCCCGACTTGCAGTGCGCGACGACGGGGCCTTCGAGGGCCTCCAGCGCGTCGGCCATGCCGTCGACCACCCGGTCGGTAAAGACTTCGAGCTTGCTTGCCGGCACATGGCGGTAGCCGAGGCCCGCTGCCCGCGCGCGGCGCGCCTCGTCGGTTGCGCTCGCCTGACCTGCCTCCTCGCCGTCCGGCCGGTTGTTGATGACGGCCTTGAAGCCCTGACCGGCGAGCGCGGCGAAATCGGCAGCGGTCGCCGCGTCGGTCACGGCGAACCCGGGCGTCAGGAAAATGATCGGGCCCACGGCGGCACGGTCCTCGCAGTTGGCGTTGCTGACCAGCACATATCTGGCCTCGCGGCGCAGCGCGCAAGCCCGTACGTCATTGACGAGAGAAAAATATGTTTGCAGGCGCTGACAATCTCCGCACTGGCATGGTATAAATTTTCCAATCTTGACGGCAGAGGAAATCCGATTGCGGGGCGAGCATGCTCGACGAGATGGACATCAAGATCCTCGCGCTGTTGCAGTCCGATGCGACGCGCGCAGTCGCCGATATCGGCAAGGAAATCGGCCTGTCGACGACCCCGTGCTGGCGCCGCATCCAGAAGCTGGAAGAGTTGGGCTTCATTCAGCGGCGCGTCGCGCTGCTCGATCCCGCCAAGGTCAATGCTGGCGTGACGGTCTTCGTGCAGATCAAGACCGATCGCCACAGCCTGGAATGGCTGGAGCGCTTCCACTCGGTCGTGACGGATTTCCCCGAGGTCGTCGAGTTCTATCGCATGTCCGGCGAGATCGACTACCTGCTCCGCGTCGTGGTCCCCGACATCGCCGCTTACGATGCCTTTTACAAGAAGCTGATCGCACGCATCGAGATTGCCAAGGTGTCGTCAGCCTTCGCGATGGAGCAGATCAAGTACACGACCGAGATGCCGCTCGAGTTCGCGCGCAAATCGCTCGCTGCCGATCAGGCCAAGCGCTGAACGGAGAGGAGCGCGGCCGCCGCGGCGCCCGTCGCGAGTGCCGTGAACGTGAGCACCATGCCGGCGACGCGCAGGCGCAGGATGTGGGGCGATTGCGAAAGCGCATAGGCGTGCACGAAGCGGCCCGCCACGAGCGTGACCCCCACGGCGTGCAGCAGCAGCGCGGGCGTCCCCACGCTTTCCGCAAGCCCCATCAGAACGAGGCTGATCGGGACGTACTCGGCGCAGTTGGCGTGCACGCGCATCCGGCGCAGCAGTTCATGGTCGCCGCCGTCACCGATTTCGACACGCTCGGAGCGGCGCTGCCGGATGACGCGAAACGACAGGAAGAGATAGAGCGCAACGAGCGGCAGCGCGTAGAGACTGGTGATCGGCATGGCGATGACAGGTCCTGTGTGAAGTCGTGACGGAAAGGGGTGGGCGGACGACGGCGTCAGTCGTCGGGCAGCTTGTCGATGAGGCCGGCGAGGAGAACGTTGAGCTTCAAGGTCGGCTGCTCGCCGTTGTGAGCCTCGAGTTCGTTCTGCGCCTGCCGCCAGTGCGTGCGTGCCTCCGCGAGCTTGGCCTCGCCCGCTTTCGTCAGGCGCAGGGCGCGCGTGCGGCGGTCCTGGCCCTCCGTCGAGACGAAGCCGCGCTCGACGAGCAGCTTCAGGTTGCGCGTGAGCGTGGTGCGATCCATGTCGAGACGTTCGGCAACGACGCCGACCGGGTTGCCCGGAATGGCATCAATGGTCATCAGGAGCCCATACTGCGGGCTGCCGAGACCGCAGCGCGCGAGGTGCCGGTCATAGGCGCGCGTTGCCTTGCGCGTCGCCATGCGCAGCCGGTAGAGCGTGCAGGGTGGGAGGCGGTCGCGGGACAAGCTCTGAGCGCCCTGTCATGAATGCACCTACACGTGTGTAGCATCACACGTGTAGGTGCACAAGTCGATCCGGTGATCGGAAGGGTGGGGGTAGGAAATCGGCGAAGGGGACTTGCCGGCTTAGGGTATCGGGGACGTGGCGCAGATGGCCGCTTGCGCGGCCATGACGAGTGTGTGTGATACTCTTTCCACGAGGCGCCACCCCTCGATGAGGCATGGGTGTTGCTTCGTGCCGCGCCTCAAGCCGGCGTGAGGCCCTCGCTTAGGCAGCCTTCGAGTGAACCGTGGTCGCAGCCGGCACAACCGTGCCGGTGCCGGACTGGGCGATCGGCCGGAAAAAGCGGATGTGGCCGAACTTTCGGCGCGGGGCGAGCCAGAAGTAATCACCCGAAAGCTCGATCGACTGACCCGCGCCACGCTTGGCGACGACCGAGAAATAGGCGAGCGCGACCTCGCTGCCGAACGCGATCGAGTACTCGCCACGCACGCGACCGTCACCGCACACCTGCGCCCAGTTCGAGTTCCACGGCGCCTTGCACGGCTTGAGCTGGCCGTGGTCGACCGTCTCCGTGCGCACACCGACGAACTTGAACTCCTCGCCGTCGACCGAGATGCTGCACGTGCCGCGATGCACCCAGTCCTCCGCCGCGACGGTGACCTCGTAGTCCCAGTCGCCTGCGAGTTCGTCGGGCGCAAAACACACCCCCGTGCCGGGCGCGAACATCGCCTTCGCGGCCCTCGTGGCGCGCGCGTTCTCGCGCTTGGTCAGATAGTCGTTGATCTTCCAGGTGATGATCGCCGTGAGGGCGGCGCCGGCCGCCGCTGAGGTGATGTGAGGTGCACTTTCGATGAGGAAATCGATCATTGTTTCTCCGTGTCGTGCGCAATCAGTGACGAGGCAATTCCGTCTTCTGACAATCCTGAGCTGGTAGCCGCAACTCGGGTGCGCAAGAGGCCGCCGCAGAAATAATTGCGCGAGACCGCGCCGCCGATGCTTCAGCGAGCCACCAAACAAGTGCGAAGGTGTAGCCTCAAGCCGGCGTGAGGCGCTCGACGAGGGCGCGCGCGGTGCGCAGGAGGCGGCCGTCGTCCTGGCGCGCGGCGACGAGTTGCACGCCGAGCGGCAGACCGTCGACCTCGAGCAGCGGAACGCTGACGGCCGGCATGCCGAGGTAAGTCCACAGGCCGTTGAAGATCGGCGAGCCGGTGATGCCCTCGCTGAGGAGCGGTGCGACGCCCGGTGCGGCTGGCGTGAGTATCGCCGTGAAATCGTCGAGCACCTCGGCGACCTGGGTGTAGGCCGCCTCGCGCGCGGCGATCGCGTCGAGATAGGCGCGCACGGGCACGCGCGAGCCCTCCTCGAGACGCGCCCTCAGACCGGGCGAGAGAAGGTCGCCGGCATGGTCGAGGTAGCGGCCGTACCATCCGCCGTTCTCGGCGAGCTGGACGAGGCGCTGCCATTCGATGACCGCATCGAGACCGGCGAGATCGACCTCGACGCAGTCCGCGCCGAGCTCGGCGGCGAGCTCGCCGAACGCCTCCCTGAGCGCCGGGCTCGCGTGCGTCTCCCAGGCCGGTGTCTTGATCAGGGCGAGCCGCGGCGGCAGCGGCGCCGGTGAGAGCGCAATGTCGAGGTGGTTTGGCGCCGAACGAGGGTAGCTCGCCGGATCGTCCGGGTCGTGCGCCCCCAGACAATCGGTGATGAGCGCGAGATCGGCGATGTCACGCGCGAACAGCCCGACCGTGTCGAGCGTGTGCGACTGCATCAGGACGCCGCGCCGGGAGATGAGGCCGAACGTCGGCTTGAAGCCGTAGACGCCGCAATAGGAGGCCGGCCGCAGCACCGAACCCGCCGTCTGGCTGCCGAGGGCGACGGGCACCATGGCGTCTGCGACCGCTGCCGCCGAGCCCGCCGACGAGCCGCCCGGCGAGCGCGTGGGATCGACGGGGTTGCGCGTCCGTGCCGGCGTGAGCAGGGCAAGCTCTGTCGTGACGGTCTTGCCGAGGATGACGGCGCCGGCTGACTTCAGCGCGGCGACGCAGGCGGCGTCTTGCAGCGCACGGCGGCCGGCGTGGATCGGCGTGCCGTGCTCGGTCGGCCGGCCGGCCGTGTCGATGATGTCCTTCACCGCGATGGGGACGCCATTGAGGCGACCGAAGCCGCGTCCCGCGCGGCGGGCATGGTCGGCCGCGCGGGCGTCCGCGAGGGCCTGCTCGCGGTCGAGATGGGCGAAGGCGCCGACGTCCGGCTCGCGCGCGTCGATGCGTTCGAGGCAGGCGGAGACGAGCTCTTCGCTCGTGATGTCGCCGCGCCGCATCGCCTCGGCGGCGGCATGCGCAGTGAGGTGGGCAAGGGTCATGACAAGGGCCCGTCGCGAGATTGGCGGATGCTGCGCATCAGACGTGACAGCGGTTTCGAGCCGTTACGCCCCCGGCCCCGCCGGCCCCGTCCCCTGCCACGGACAGCGCACTTCGCTGCCCGTCGCCGCGCTGAGCTGCATCGGCCCATCGAGCCTGGGCAAGCTCGATTGCTGTGCCTCGCACCGCGGCGACTTGTGCCCGTAGAGGTACTCCGGCAGACCGAGGCCGATCTTGGGGAACGTGTAGAACAGCACCATGGCGAACACGACGATGTAGAGGAACGGCATCACGCCCGAGAAGATGTCGTTGATCGACACGTGTTTGGGCGCCACGCCCTTCAGATAGAAGGGCGCCATGGCGACAGGTGGCGACAGGAACGAGGTCTGCAGGTTGAGCGCGACGAGCACGCCGAAGAACAGCGGATCGATGCAGAAGTTGTCGAGCAGCGGCAGGAAGATCGGCAGGAAGATGACGATGATCTCCGTCCACTCGAGCGGCCAGCCGAGCACGAAGATGATGGCCTGCGTGAGAATGAGGAACCAGAAAGGCGACAGGTTCAGGCTGAGGATGAAGTCTTCGACGAGCTTCTGCCCGCCGAGATAGGCGAACACCGCCGAGAACACCGCCGAGCCGACGAACAGCCAGCACACCATCGCTGACGCGCGCGCCGTCAGGTAGGCGCTCTCCTTCAGCTTCACGAAGGTGAACGTGCCGTAGGCGATCGACAAGAGGATCGCACCGAGCGCGCCTACGGCGGCGGCTTCCTGCGGGGTGGCGAGCCCGAACATGATGGCGCCGAGCACCGACAGGATGAGGAGCGAGAGCGGCAGGAACGAGGTCGCAAGCTCGATGATGATCGTCAGCGTCGGCACCTTCACCTCTTGCTCTGGAAGGCGTGGAGCGAGAGCCGGGTTGAGCCAGGCGCGGATGATAACGTAGATCATGTACATGCCGGCGAGCATCACGCCGGGCACGAAGGCGGCGGCGTAGAGCTTGACGACCGACACTCCGGCGGTGGCGCCGTAGAGGATGAGCATCACCGAGGGCGGGATCAGAATGCCGAGACAGCCTCCCGCGCAGACGACGCCTGCGGCGATCTTGGTGTCGTAGCCGGCGCGCAGCATCGCCGGGAAGGCCAGCAGGCCCATCAGCGTGACGACGGCGCCGACGATGCCGGTGGCGGTGGCGAACAGTGCGCAGGTGGCGAGCGTGGCCACCGCGAGCGAGCCGGGCAGCCATCCGGCGGCGAGCTGGATGGAGCGGAACAGCCGGTCGAGGATATTGGCGCGCTCGATCACGTAGCCCATGAACAGGAACAGCGGGATCGAGATCAGCACGTCGTTGGCCATCACCGAATAGGTGCGCTGCACGAACAGCTGGAAGACCGTTTCCCCCATGGCGTAGTAGCCGAAGGCCACACCGAGTGCCATCAGCGTGAAGGCGATCGGAAAGCCCAGCATCAGAAAACCGATGAACAGCACGAGCATGATGATGCCCATGGCTGCGTCCGAGACCACCGGACCGAGGATCTGCTTCAGTGCCGAGCCTGCTCCTGCCTCGGAGGGAAACAACATCAGCGGCATGACGACGGCGCAGAACAAGACTGAGCCGAGAAACGCCTTGAGCGGCGTCATCGGCGGGCGCTTCTTGCTGGTGAGCGGGAGCATGAACATCAGCGGCCCTCCTCGGCCAGGCGCTTTGCCTCGGCTTCCTCGAGGATGAGCTTTTCGAGTTCTTCGACGTCGTGGGCGCGGGCTGGCCACTCGCCGGTGCGAATGCATTGGACGCAGCGCGCGACCTCGACGAGCCCCTGCAAGAGCATGAGCACGCCGACGACGGGGATGATCGCCTTGAAGGGCCAGATAATGGGTCCGTCTGGCGTGGAGGACGAGCGCTCGTTCAAGAGGTAGGCGAGCCGCGCATAGTCCCAGCCCGAGTAGCAGAGGGCGATGATGCCGGGGAAGTAGAACAGGACGTAGAGGATGAGATCGGTCCACGCCTGGCTTTTCGGATGCCACTGGCGGTACAGGAAGTCGCCGCGCACGTGCCCGTTGCGGGCGAGCGTGTAGCCGCCGGCCATCATGAACAGGGTGCCGTAGAGCATGTAGCTGACGTCGTAGGCCCAGTTGGTCGGCGCGCCGAACGCATAGCGCGCGACGACCTCGTAGCAGATGGCGAAGGTCAGCAGCAGGATCGTCCACGAGAACATCTGGCCGATCACGGTGTTGAGGTGATCGACGCCGAGCAGGATACCCTCGCGCCACATGAAGCCGATGAAGGCGAGGACGAGAAGGCCGATCGGGACCAGAAAATAGAAGAAAGGTGGCGGGGCTGTATTGGCGTGCGCGAGCACGATGCCGGCCGCACTGAGGATCGATGCGGCGACCAGGGTTTGCGGCATCGCGCTTGTGATCGCGCTCGACATGGTAGCGACCTCTTGTGAAACGTGTCGTCGGCAAGGATGCAGCCGCCGCGACGAAAGCCGCGACGGCTGCACCGAGTGCCCAATTCAGTGCGCGGATCAGGCCTTGAAGATGTGCTGGAAGGCGATCTTCGGGTCGACCTGGTATTCCTGCGTGAAGCCGACGACGCGCTTTGCCCAGGCCTTCTGGCTGTCGATCACCTTCTTGAAGAACGGATCGGCAGACTGCGCCTCGACGACCTTGTCCCAGGATTCGAGCTGCGCCTTCAGCACGCTCTCGGGCGTCTTCACGACGGTGACGCCGGCACCCTTGATGGCCTCGAGGTCCTTGGAGTAGCGGTCCATCGCCTTCCAGGCCATGTCGGCGGAGGCCGCCTCGACGGCGCCGTCGATGATCGCCTGAAGCTCCTTCGGCAGGCCCTCGTATTTGGCCTTGTTGAACAGGATCTCGAAGCTCTCGTTGGGCTGGTGGTAGGACTGCACCATGTAGAACTTGGCGACGTCCGTGAAGCCCAGGAGCTTGTCGGACGACGGGTTGTTGAACTCCGCACCGTCGATCAGGCCCTTCTCGATGGCCGGCACGATTTCACCGCCCGGCAGGATGGTGACGTTGGTGCCGAGGCCCTTGAACATGTCGGCCGACAGACCGACCGTGCGGTACTTGATGTTCTTGAGGTCGTCGGGACCCTTGATCTCCTTCTTGAACCAGCCGAGCGGCTGGGTCGGCATCGGGCCGTACTGGTAGCCTTTCACATTGAGCTTCAGGATATCGTTGATGAGTTCGTCATAGAGAGCCCGGCCCCCGCCGTACTTGAACCAGCCGAGGATCTCGTTGGCGCTCATGCCGAGCGCCGGGCCCGTGCCGAACAGCGAGAACGCCTTGTTCTTGCCGAACCAGTAGGCCGACACGCCGTGGCCGCCATCGAGAACGCCCGTCGACACCGCGTCGATGAGCTGGAAGGCGGGCACGACGGCGCCGGCCGGCAGCAGCTCGAGCTGCAGGCGACCGCTCGCCATCTGGTTGACCTTCGCCGCGAAGTCGGCGGCGTACTCGTGGAAGATGTCCTTCGTCGGCCAGGTGGACTGGAACTTGAAGGCCACCGTCTGGGCGCGCGAGACATTCGGCATGGCAACCGTACCGGCGGCAACGGTGCCTGCGGCGACGGCGCCGCCCTTGAGGAACTTGCGGCGATTGACCGGCTGACCGGCCGTTTCCTTGATCGTCATGTGGGGTTTCCTCGGATCGTTTCGATTTCGTTATGGTCGGCTTTGCGCCGTTGTGGCTCGTCGCGGAGTGCTCCGCTCGGAGGTCGTGGTACGCGCCGGTGAGGCATGACCTCGCCGGCACGCTGATGCTGCGGTGGATCGCTTACTTCGGCGCCGCGGGAGCGGCCGCCGGGGCCGGCGTCTGGCCGCTGGTGGCGGCCGCCGGATTGACGGCTGCCGCTGCAACGTCGCGCAGCACGGGCTTCCAGCGCGCCACTTCGCTCTCGACGAGTTTCTGCAAGGCCGCCGGCGTGCGGGCCTCGCCCTCCGGCAGCACCGAGCCGAGCTCGAGGAGGCGCTTCCTCGTGTTCTCGTCGTCGAGCGCCTTGATGAGGCTGTCGCTCAGCTTGGCGGCGATATCGGCCGGGATGCCCTTGGGGGCGAACACCGCGTTCCAAGCCGAGACCTCGTACTCCGGCATGCCGGCTTCCTTGGTCGTCGGCACGTCTGGCAGTGCGGGCGAGCGCTCCGGCGTGGCGATAGCGAGCGCCTTGATGGTGCCTGCCTTGATCTGCGGCGCAACGCTGACGATCTGGTCGCAGCCGAAATCGATCTGGCCGCCGACGAGGTCGTTGATCATCGGGCCGGTGCCCTTGTAGGTGACGCGCGCGGTCTTCACGGCGAGCTGTGAGGTGAGCAGTGTGCAGGTCGTGTGCGAGACCGAGCCGACGCCGGCGTTGCCCTCGTTGAGGCTCGGGCCGTCGGCCTTGATCTTGGCGACGAACTCCTTGAGGTCCTTCGCCGGGAAGTCCTTTTTGGTGACGATGATGATCGGCGTGCCGGCGGCCATGCCGATCGGCGTGAAGTCCTTTGTCGGGTCATACTTGAGGTTGGGGTAGAGGGCAGGCGAGGCGCCGTGCGTGCCCATGTGACCCATCATGATCGTGTAGCCGTCGGGAGCCGCCTGCGCGCCGCGCGTGATGCCCGTGGTGCCGCCGGCACCCGTGACGTTCTCGATGACGATCGTCTGGCCGAGCGTCTTCGACATGTGCTCGCCGACGATGCGAGCGACCGTGTCGGTCGGCCCGCCGGCCGCGAACGGCACGATCATCGTGATGGGCCGCTCGGGGTAGGCCGCCAGCGCGGTGCCGACGGTGAGGCAGGTGGCAGTGACGAGTGCGGCTGCGCGGGCGCTGACGCCAGCCAGCGCGGACTTGATGTCGTGCATCATCTCTCGAGCATCCTCTTCAGTACGTTTCCTCGAGACCGGTCGTGCACTTGCGGCACGTTACGGTCGCTTTCCCTTGGGGCTCATCGCTGGCGGCGGCGTGAGGCCATAGCGAACGGCAGTCAATAATGCCCCTGGTTCCCTGTCTATAATCCCATTTGCTATTGGTGGTGTACCAGTTTTCGCAGTGCGCATCGAACGTTCTACTCGACGAACACGTCGTCCCTGCTTTTGCGCACCGCCGGCAGGATGGCGATGAGCAGGAGGAAGGCAGCAAGACCCAGCAGGCTTGCCGCCAGTTGGCTTTCGACGAGCGAGAAGATGGTGGCGCCCGCCTTGGACATGGCCTGGCGCAGGTTCTCCTCCATCAGCCGCCCGAGCACGAAGCCGAGCAGCAGCGGCGCCGCCTCGTAGCCGAACTTGATCAGTGCATAGCCGAACAGGCCGAACATCGCCGTCATGATGACGTCCTCCGGCTTGTTGCCGATCGAGAAGATGCCGATGCAGCAGAACAAGAGGATCGCCGGGAACATCATCCGGTAGGGCACCTTGAGCAGGCGCACCCACAGGCCCACGAGCGGCAGGTTGATGACGAGCAGCATGAGATTGCCGAGCCACATGGAGGCGATGAGCCCCCAGAACAGCTCGGGCTGCTTTGTCATGACCTGCGGGCCGGGAATGAGCCCATGGATGGTCATGGCCCCGACCATCAGGGCCATCACCGCATTGGGCGGCAGACCGAGTGTCAGGAGTGGGATGAACGACGTCTGCGCGCCGGCATTGTTGGCCGCTTCCGGGCCGGCCACGCCCTCGATCGCGCCACGGCCGAAGCGCGAGGGGTCCTTGGCGAGCCGCTTTTCCAGCGTGTAGGAGGCGAACGGCGCGAGCACCGCGCCGTTGCCGGGCAGGATGCCGAGGAACGAGCCGAGCAGCGTGCCGCGCGCCGCCGGTCCGGCCGATTGCCGGATATCGGCACGCGACGGCATCAGTCGCCCGATCGCGCCCTTGACGACGTCGCGCGCCTCGGGGTTCTCGAGATTCTTGAGGATCTCGGCGAAGCCGAAGATGCCCATGGCGATGACGACGAACTCGATGCCGTCGGCGAGTTGCCCCATGCCGAACGTCATGCGATCCTCGCCCGTCTCGATGTCGGTACCGACGGTCGACAGCAGCACGCCGAGCACGATCATTGCGAGCGCCTTGAGGATCGAGCCGCGCGCCAGCACGACGGCGAAGACGAGGCCGAGCACCATGAGCGCGAAGCGGTCCGAGGGGCCGAACTTGAGCGCGATGCCCGTGAGCGGCGCGGCCAGCGCGGCGATGACGAGCGTGGCGAAGGTGCCGGCGACGAACGAGACGAGAGCCGCCGTACCCAGCGCCACGCCGGCGCGGCCCTGCTTGGCCATCTGGTGTCCGTCGAGCGTGGTGACCACGCTGGTCGCTTCACCGGGAATGTTGACGAGGATTGCCGTCGTGGAGCCGCCGTACTGGGCGCCGTAGTAGATGCCCGACAGCATGATGAGCGCGCCGATCGGATCGAGCCCGAAGGTGACTGGCAGCAGCATGGCGATGGTCGCGATCGGCCCGACGCCCGGCAGCACGCCGACGAGCGTGCCGATGAGGCAGCCCAGGAAGCACAGCAGCACGTTGTAGGGCGTGAAGGCGACCGAGAAGCCGAGACCCAGATTGGCGATGATTTCGAGCATCGGCTGGCCTCAATACCCGAGAACCGGCGGAAACACCGGTATGGAGAGCGACAGGACGTAACGGAACAGCACGATGCAGCCGGCGGTCAGCAGGACTGCGAACACGATGCTCTCGCCGAACTTGGTTTCCCGGTCGGCCAGGGACGCGATGAGGATCGTCGCCGGCCCAGCGACGGCCAGCCCGAGCGGCGGGATGGTAAGGCCGAATTGCGGGAGTGCGAAGCCGCGGATGGTGAGCGCGAAGACGATGACGGCGCCGAGCACGAGCGCCATCTCGCGCAGGTGCCATGCGGTGAGGCGCTCGCCGTCGGTGAACATCGACATGGCGATGATGGCCGCGCCGAGGGCAGCGAGTATGGCGGCGGTCGCCTTCGGCAGCATGCCCGAGCCGACCCCGCCGACCGCGTCGAACGGCAGCGGCAGGGTGAGCATCCAGGCGAGGATCGCGATGGCGATCACGAACAGCCCGGCGGCGAAGTCCTGGGGTGATCTGACCATGGTGTCGGCTTCGGGCTCCTGTCGGCGTCGGCGCGGGCTGTCGAAAAGTAGTGGGCAGGCCGACCCGCGGTCCTGCCGGCCGTGCGTCATGTCGGCTCGTGTTGTCTCGGGTGGATGGGGTTGGCAGGAGACCCGGCGGCGCACCGGATCGCGCGATGTCGATGCGAAACTTAGCCGCGCCTTCGGGCAGCGTCCACCCACCAATGTCGCACGTGCAGCATTGGCGATCGCCTCGTTTTTGAGCACGCTCTGGACGGAGCGAGCGGCACGGGAGCGATGCCGGGCGCGGCGCTCCGTCCCGCCACAGCATACTCGTTCGGAGTTGCCCATAGCGCCGCTTGACGGCGTTTTGGCTTCCCACTTATACCGGTCGCCTTGCCAGAAAAGCGTGCACGGTGAGCCGCGCCCTTGAGCAGGTCGCGGAACGGGTACGGTCGGCCGAAAGCCGGCCCAAGAAACAGCGCGCGAGCCAAGGGAGCGCCAGATGTCCGCCACACCGCGTCAGCCCGGTCGTCACTTCCTGCAGATCCCGGGGCCGACGCCGGTCCCCGAGCGCGTGCAGCAGGCCATGGCGCGCTCGATCATCGATCATCGCGGTCCCGAGTTCGGCGAGATGTCGCGCCGCTTGCTCGCCTCCGTGCGCACCGTGTTCAAGACGTCGAACCCGGTCATCATCTTTCCCTCGTCCGGCTCGGGAGCCTGGGAGGCGGCGCTGGCGAACACGCTGTCGCCGGGCGATCAGGTGCTGATGTTCGAGACGGGGCAGTTCTCCTTCCTGTGGCGCAACATGGCCGAGCGGCTCGGCCTGGTGCCGGTCTACATCGAGAGCGACTGGCGCATCGGCGTCGACGCCGGCGCCATCGAGAGGCACCTCTCCGCCGACACGGCCCGCGCCATCAAGGCCGTGTGCGTCGTGCACAACGAGACGGCGACGGGATGCCGCGCGCACATCGACGAGATTCGCAAGGCGATCGACGCTTCCGGCCACCCGGCCCTGTTGATGGTCGACACGATCTCATCGCTCGCCTCGATGGATTACCGCCACGACGAGTGGGGCGTCGACGTGACCGTGGCCGGCTCCCAGAAGGGCCTGATGATGCCGCCGGGGCTGAGCTTCACGGCGGTCAGCGACAAGGCGCTCGAGGCCTCCAAGACGGCCGGCATGAAGCGGGCCTATTTCTCCTGGGCCGACATGCTGGCCAACAACGCGACCGGCTATTTTCCGTACACGCCTGCGACCGGTCTGCTCTACGGCCTCGAGACGGCGATCGAGATGCTGCACGAGGAGGGTCTCGACAACATCTTCGCGCGCCATGAGCGCCATGGCCGCGCCGTGCGCGCCGCCGTGCAGGCCTGGGGCCTTGAGGTTCTCTGCCGCGACCCGAAGTACTACTCGCCGGTCGTGACCAGCGTAGTCCTGCCCGATGGCCATAATGCCGATCAGTTCCGCACCCTCGTGCTGCGCGAGTTCAACATGTCGCTCGGCACCGGCCTCGGCAGGCTCGCGGGCAAGGTGTTCCGCATCGGTCACGTCGGCGATACCAACGACCTGACGATCATGGGCGCGCTCGCCGGTGTTGAAATGGGGCTGGAGCTTGCCGGCATTCCGCACGCGAAGGGCGGGCTTGCCGCTGCGATGGCCGAACTGACGGCGGCCAAGGCGGCGCCCACGGCGGTTGCGGCATGACCAGGGGCATGCGGGGCGGTCTGCATCGGGAGACCGGCTTCCCGTCAGTCCGCCGCTGAGGTCAGCGCATCGAGGATCGGGCAGTCGGTGCTGTCCGATCCAGGGCACGATCGGTCCATGGCGGTCAGCGCCTTTTCCAGCCGCTTCAGATCAGCGAGCTTGCCACGCACGTCGGCGAGGTGCTTGACGACCACGGCCTTGACCTCGGCGCATGTCGCAGCGTCCGCCTCGGCGAGGCCCGCCAGTGTGCGGGCGTCAGCGAGCGAGAAGCCCAGCTCCCGGCAGCGCCGCAGGAAGGCGAGCCGGCGCGCGTCTTCTACTGTGTAGACGCGCCTGCCACTCGCCGTTCGGGCTGGCTGCCGCAACAGGCCCTCGCGCTCGTAGTAGCGGATCGTCTCGATGTTCACGCCGGTCGCCGCCGAGAGCGCGCCGATACTCATTTCACTGCTGGTCGGACACATTTCCGCGATCCGCAAATCGATGCTTGATCCTGTAGTTACTACAGGAACTAGGGTGTTGATGCGTTGCTGGCAAGCTCAGCGACGCGGGATGACAGCACAGGAGCAACAACATGATCGCACGCATTTTCGTGACCATGGTCACCATGACCGCATTCGCCCATGGCGCGCTGGCGGCCTGCTGCCCGTAAGCGTGTCGGCAGGGCCACGATGCGCAATTGGGCGTCGTGGTCCTCGCGCGCCCGCTCCGTGCACGCCTTGCGGTTGGCGGCGGCCCTCGGCAGTCTGTTTGCAACAGCCCTCAGGCAGGGAGCAGCCGCGTGCCGCGCGATTTCATCGTCTTCGACGCCTACGGAACCCTGTTCGACGTCCACTCCGCGGCGGCGCGCTCGGCGGCGAGCTTGGGTCAGCGCTGGGAGCGGCTGTCGGAAATCTGGCGGACGAAGCAACTCGAGTACACCTGGGTGCGCGCCGCCTGCGGTCACCGGCAGAGCTTCTGGTACATTACCGAGGCGAGCCTCGATTTCGCCGCCGCTGCGACCGGAGGCATCACGGCAAGCGAGCGCGCCGCGCTCCTCGATGCCTACCGCACGCTCGATGCCTACCCCGAGGCCGCCGCCACCCTGCAAGCGCTGAAAACGCGAGGCGCGACGCTCGCCATTCTGTCGAACGGCGATCCGGCCATGCTCGACGAGGCGGTCGCCTCCGCCGGTCTCGGCGGCCTGTTCAACGCGGTTCTGTCGGTCGAGGCGGCAGCCACCTTCAAGCCCATGGCCTCGGTCTATCGTCTCGTCACCGATCACTATGGCGTCGCGCCTGCGGCGGTTGCGTTCGTGTCGTCGAACCGCTGGGATATCGCCGGCGGCAAGTCGTTCGGTTTTTTCTGCAACTGGGTCAACCGCGCCGGCCGCCCGGATGAATACGCCGATCTGCCGCCGGACCGGGTCATCGCGTCACTCACCGACCTCATCGCCGACTGAGCCGGACGCGGCATTTCATTTCGTGACGCCGATTAAGCGCTCCTTAAATCTTGCTCTGCATAATCCGTGGCGAAAGCTGCGTTGGGTAAGCGCGTCGTGCTGCGGGCCGTGAAGGCCGTCCGATCGTTTGAGAGAGATCGTAGCCATGACCGTTATCGCGCGGCGCTCCCCGCTCGCAACTGCCGTTGCCCTCGCGCTGCTTTCGAGCGCAAGCCCCGTGGCTCTCGCCGGCGGCGACTGGCCCGGCAGCACCAAGGATTACGTGCCCGTCCCGGCGCCCGCGCCGATCCCGGTCTATGAAGCCAAGTACTATTTCCGCGCCGACGCCGGTATCGGCCTCGGCGATGGCCCCGGCGCCAACGAGCACGGCCTGCTCTACGGGCAGGATAGCCGCAGTGGCCCGTTCGGCACGAGCCCGGCCTGGCTCAACAGCGACTTCGAGACGTTCGTCACGCTCGGCGTCGGCGTCGGATACTACTGGACCGATCGGGTGCGCATGGACCTGACGGCCGAGACGCGCTCGGAGGGCAAGGTCAAGATCAACGGCAGCTATACCTACCGCACCGAAGCGGACGGCATCGGCGACTACGATCAGGTGCGCGGCACCGTGCGCGACGAGACGACGCTGCACGGCGGCCTCTTCCTTCTCAACGGCTACTACGACTTCAAGCGCGACCAGATGCAGGCGTTCGTGCCGTACGTCGGTGGCGGTGTCGGCTTCGTGTGGAACGAACTCAAGCGCAATCACTCGACCAACGAGCGCTCGCGAACCTGCACCACCAGCATCCAGCCCCAATGCGCCGGCGCCTTCAGCACCGACTTCACTGAGATCGAGCAGGACAAGACGAATTCCATCACGTTCGCGGCGGCCGCCACCGCGGGCTTTTCCTACCAGTGGACCGACTCGATCCTGATGGACTTCAACTATCGCTTCCTCTACCTCGGCGGCAGCGATGCCGGCCTGCAGGTCGCCAACCGTTTCGGCGGCGCGACCCGCGTCGACATCGAGGACCAGTACGAGCATCAGCTTCGCGCCGGCCTGCGCTTCGAGGTGGAATGAGGATCGGGGGCGGGCTCGGCTCGCTCCCATTGAGACCGGGGACCAGCGGACGGGCCTCGCGTGTCGGAGCGCCAGCGCAGAGGCGCGGCACTCCTCGACGAAAAAGGGCGGTCCCGACGGACCGCCCTTTTTGTTTCCGCGCGAGGAGGTTAAACCTCACTCCTGGACGATGGCGGCTCCGGCCTGTCCGGCGGCGAGCTGGTTGCCGATGGAGCGGAACGCCGCCCGCAGTTGCTCGCCGTTGTAGGGGAAGAAGAACTTGGTGTTGTCCGAGGCGCACGACTTCAGGCGCTGGGCGGTCGCACCGTTGGGGTCGAGGCCGAAGCCGACGGTGTAGACCACGATGCCGTCGTCGAGCGAGCCGTTCTTCTTGGGATCCTTCATCGCCTTGCAGATTTCCTCGAACTGATAGTTCGACGAGCCGTTGTTGGCGCTGTTCTTGTGGTAGCGGTCCTGCACGCCATCACGGTATTGCGTGTTGAACTCGCCGTCCGTCATGATGATGGTCGCCTTGATGAGCTCTTCCGGGTTGTGATCCTCCGGCACGTTGTTGGTCCACACCGACGACCAGCGCGGCGACAGCACGTACCATCCCCAGGCTGCACCGATGTGGCCGGCCGTGTAGCCCGAAGGCTGGTAGGCGTTGACCTGGTTGCGCAGCATGGCGCGGTCGGTCGACAGCGGCACGAGCTGGTTCGTTGGCGCGCACTGACCGTTGCTGGTGTAGACGTTGCCGACCTTCGAGGTGCACAGCGGCCCGACGCACAGCGGCGGATTGTCCGTCCACTTGTCGATCGTCGTGCGTTCAGACACGCAGTTGGAAATGTTCCAGGTCTGCCACTCGTTGTCTTGGTTGCGGTGGCGGTACTTGGTCATGCCCGTCGTGGTGCTGGTGCCCGACAGCGGGGTGCCGCGCACCCGGGGCGCGTAGGTCGAGCCGACGTTGACCGTCTCGGAGAACGGCACGAGCGCGATCTTCGTGGCGCCAGCGTCGATGTTGTACTGGAAGATGTCCAGCACGTCGTTGGCGGCCTGCTTCAGGCTGTCGATCTTCTTCACGCCGTTGACGCGCTCGTCCATGGAGCCGGTGATGTCCATCACCAGCGACAGCTCGAGGCGCTTCGAGCCGCACTTGACGGCCGACTTCGCCCACACGTCGATGGTGTCGATGCCGACGAGCTTGAGCATCGTGGTCGACAGGCTGGTGTCCACCTGCGGGCTGATCTGGCCGTTGATGGCGTCGAACTCGGTGCCCTGCAGGCGGACCTGATTGCCCGTCGGGGCCGGCGCGATGGCGTTGGCGCCCTGCGGCTCATCCTGCAGCGAGCGGCCGAACTGGCCGAGCGCCTCTTCGAGGTAGGAGCGCATGACCTCGCCAGGCTCGCGATCGCCGCGGGTGCAGACCGCGACGGTCGCCGCATCGAGCGCCTGCTGCAGTTTCATGCGCATCGAGATCGCCTGGCCGATATCGACCGCGCCGCCGATGGTCGTCATCATGGCGGTCAGCAGGAGCGCGAACAGGGGCACAGTCGTGCCGGATTGGTCTTTCAGGAACGGCAGCTTGGGGGGGGTCTTCATGATACGCCTCAACTCTCGGATTTGTTCTCGTTGAGGACAGTTGTGCCAGCCGCGCCTTGGCAGGTTGTTGCGTGATTGCTTCGAGTTTTATCGAACCTCGCCCGCAATTTAGATCGACATGATATGGAGTTAACGAGAGCATGCGGCGGTCCGCGAGACAGTGCCCGCTCGCCGTGAACATTCGGTTGCAAGGGGACGTCAAATCCCGACGATCGGCAAAGGAAGCCCGATTCGCGGCCTTTCGCTGATGTTCGGCACCCCTCAGGGCCGGTACGAACGACAGAGGACGAGGATGGCTGATCCGCACACGACCACCACGGACATTGCCGTGACGCTCAAGCTTTATGCGTCACTGGGCGCCTACCTGCCGGCTGGCGCGGAACGCAACATGGCAAGCGTCACCGTCGCTGAGGGGACGACGATCGACATGCTGCTCGACCGCCATCAGGTACCCAAGGCGATGCGCCACCTTGTCCTCGTCAACGGCATCTTCGTGCCGCCGGCGGCCCGCGCCGCCAAGGCGCTGCAACCCGGAGACGCGCTCGCCGTCTGGCCGCCAGTGGCCGGGGGCTGAGCGCGTGGTGTCGACAAGCAACGCCCCGGCGGGAAGCCCTGAACGGCGCGCCGTCAAGCTCATGAGCCTGTCGCAGGCGGAATACGCCAACAGCATCGAGCAACTCGCCGGCGCGTCGGCTGGGCGCTCGGCGCGCGACGGCCACACGGTGAGCCTGCCGGTCGGCGCCGACGGCACCGCGACGCTGAACTTCACGGCCGAGCCGGGCGTCACGCTCGGCGGACTGCTCTCGCTGCCGCGCGCGCGCATCGAGATCGTCATCGCCGGGGCGCAGCCGGACGAGGCGGACGCTTTCCTGCGCCGGTTCGAGATCGCCTTCCAGCGTGGCGGAGGCTGACGGGCCTCAGGACGACGGCGCGGCAGCCGCTTCGGCTCTACCTGCGATCATCAGCGCGAAGGCATAGTCGAATGCGGTCTCCTTCAGGGCTTCATAGCGGCCCGACGCCCCGCCGTGGCCGGCCGACATGTTGGTCTTCAGCGCGATGAGAGTGCCTGACGTGTTGCACTCGCGCAGCCGCGCGATCCACTTGGCGGGCTCCCAGTAGGTGACGCGCGGGTCGGTCAGGCCGGCGAAAGCGAAGATGTGCGGATAGGCCTGCGCCTTGACGTTTTCGTACGGGCTGTAGGAGGCGATCGTCGCAAAGTCGCTGGCGCTTGCCAGCGGATTGCCCCATTCGGGCCACTCCGGCGGGGTGAGCGGCAGGGTCTCGTCGAGCATGGTGTTGAGCACGTCGACGAAGGGAACGTCGGCGATGATGCCGAGGAACAGATCGGGCGCCATGTTGGCGACCGCACCCATCAGCATGCCACCCGCCGAGCCGCCCTGGGCGACGATGCGCCCGCGTCGCGTGAAGCCCTCGGCGACGAGGTGCTCGCCGGCGGCGATGAAGTCGGTGAAGGTGTTCGCCTTGCGCTCGCGCTTGCCGGCCTTGTACCAGCCGAAGCCTTTCTCCTTGCCGCCGCGGATGTGGGCGATGGCATAGATGAAGCCGCGATCGACCAGCGACAGGCGCGCAGTGGCGAAGGACGCCGGGATCGAGATGCCATAGGAGCCGTAGCCGTAGAGCAGCACGGGCGCGGAGCCGTCGAGCGGCGTATCGGCATGGTAGAGCACCGAGATCGGCACGAGCGCGCCGTCGGGCGCCGGGGCCTGCAGGCGGCGCGTGACGTAGCGGGCGGGACCGTGCCCGCTCGGCACCTCCTGGCGTTTTCTGAGGACGCGCGTGCGCGCCACCATGTCGTAGTCGTAGACCTCCGCCGGCGTCGTCATCGAAGAGTAGGTGAAGCGCACGCTCGTCGTGGCGAACTCGTAGCCCGACGACAGGCCGAGCGCATAGGCCTCCTCTGGGAAAGCGATTGCGTGTTCGCTGCCGTCTGTAAGGCGGCGCACGACGATGCGCGGCAGGCCGTCCTCCCGTTCGAGCCGCACCAGATGATCGGCGAAAGCCGTCATCTCGAGGATCAGCCGGCCGGGACGGTGGACCACGACGTCCGTCCAAGTGTGCTGAGCGGGATCGTCGAGCGGGGCGGCGACGATGCGCATGTCCTCCGCTCCGCCCGAGTTGGTCATGATGTAGAGAAACGCGCCGGCGTGCTCGACCTCGTACTCGTGCCCGGCTTGCCGGCCGGCGACGAGGCGTGCTGGCGCATCGAGGTCGTCGGCGTCGACGAGACGAACCTCGGCCGTCTCGTGGTCGTGCGCGATGACGAGAATGAAGCGCCCCGACTGCGTCTTGCCGATGCCGACGAAGAACCCGCTGTCGGCCTCCTCGTAGACGAGGGTGTCGTTGGCGACGGGCGTGCCGAGGCGGTGGCGCCAGACGCTTTGCGGCCGCTGGTTCTCGTCGAGCCTCACGTACAACAGCGTGGCGCTGTCGTTGGCCCACACGACGCTGCCGCGTGTCGCCTCGATGACGTCGGCAAGATCGCTGCCGGTTGCCAGGTCGCGGATGCGGATGGTGTTGAGTTCCGAGCCCTTGTCGTCGACCGCATAAGCCAGAAAGCGGTGATCGGGGCTGTGCGCGCTGCCGCCGAGCGACCAATAGGCGTGACCCTTGGCCTCGGCGTTGCCGTCGAGCAGCACTTCCGCCTCGCCACCGTCGCGCGGCTGCCGGCAGATGACGGGGTACTGGCCGCCGACGACGTAGCGGGAGAAATAGGCGAAGGGCCCGTCAGGCGAGGGCACCGTGCTGTCGTCCTGCTTGAGGCGGCCCTTCATCTCGGCAAACAGCGTCTCGCGCAGCCCGGCCGTGGAGGCGAGCGCGGCCTCCGTGTAGGCGTTCTCGGCTTCGAGGTGGGCGCGGATGTCGGCGGCGAGCAGCGCGGGGTCGCGCATGACCTGCCGCCAGTTCTCAGCGCGCAGCCACGCATAGTCGTCGACGAGCGTGACGCCGTGGTGCGTCTGCGTGACCGGACGCTTGTCGGCGCGGGGTGGCTCGGGAGTGGCGGACATGGTGGCTCTCCGCGGCGGACGAGGTGAGGCGTACGAGTGTGTGCCGAGGCTGCCGCCGGCCTCGCGGTCGGGACATGGGACAGCACGGTCCGAGTGTCAAACGCCGCCTGTGGATCGGGCAAGGCTCGCGCTGGCGAGGGTTCGATCGGATGCCGGCATCGAGCACGATCCGTGGGGAGGCAAGCCAAGACTTGCCGGCCTGCAATATGGTTCGGGAATAAGGTCCCAAGTCGGCGCGTAGTCGACAATGCAGGCTGATGTAGAGTGGCAACGATATCAGTAAGTGTGAAGATTTAACGCTGCGGCAGGAGCTGCATCACTTGCGTATCTCTTGACAGGCCATTGGGCCTGTTGTCCAAGGAGCCGCGCTGGCCTCTCCGACGTACAGATGTGGCACGGCGGCCGAGGCAGCGGCGGGGCCGCCGGTATCGAGTAGCAGCGAGCAATCATGACCAAGGACATCTCCAGCGACAGCCCGGTGCGCGACGATCTGGTCGAGCTGACGGCGCGCATCGTTTCGGCCTACGTCAGCAACAACAGCGTCGGAGCGACCGATCTGCCGCAGTTGATCAACGATACCCACGCCGCGCTGTCGCGTGCCTCGAACGGGGCGCCGAGCCCCGATCGCGAGGACAAGAGCCCGAAGGTTCCGGTCAAGAAGTCGGTCTTGCCCGACTACATCATCTGTCTCGAGGACGGAAAGAAGTTCAAGTCTCTGAAGCGCCATCTGCGCACGCACTACAACCTGTCGCCGGAGGAGTACCGCGAGAAGTGGGGTTTGCCGCACGACTATCCGATGGTTGCCCCGAACTACGCTCGCGCCCGTTCCGATCTCGCCAAGCGCATGGGCCTCGGCACCCGCCGCGAGCGGGAGTGACGGGCGCAACCTCGCGGACGGCGGCCTGCTGGCGCGAGGCTTCCCGGCTCGCCAGCCGCGCATAAAGGGTGATCAGCGCCCGGTGGCGGGCAAGGCCATAGCTCCAATGGCCGGCAAGACCTCGTGTGCGCTCGGCGCGCAACAGATGGCGGAGGCGGGCCAGAAGCTCGGCGCGGCGTCGCATGCACGGTTCGAGTGCGCCAGCCACGCGCGGGCCGAGGAGCCGCCCGAGCTGGACCGTGATGTCATGTCCGATGCAGCAGGGCCGCGCTGCCGGACCGTGCTGGCGATCAGGGTCGCGCGATGGCGGGTGCGCCGCGTGCCGGTTGGTCATGACGCAGCATGACGCCGCTGCCGGTGAAGTGAGTAAGTGCCGAGGTTTCGGCAGTTATCCCCGCGCGTTCACCTACGCCTAACCTTGCCCGGCACGGCGGACTTTGGCCGGTTATAGTCAGGCGGAAAGGTGAGCGGAGGTAATGGCCATGGGTCCGACCGTCGAAGCGTCTTCGACTAGCTCAGAGCCGAGCCGAGTAACGCCGGCAGGGATGCGTGCCGGTGACGCAGAACTGCGGCGCGCCGAGCGACAGGCGATCGAAAGCGCCGTGGCGCAGGTGTTCGGCGTATTCGAGACCGACCTCAGGCTTGCCACGCGCGGTCGCGTCAACGTCGCCTTTGCACGCCAGGTCGCGATGTACCTCGCCCATGTCGGCCGCGGCCTGACGCTGACCGAGGTCGGCCGCATGTTCGAGCGCGACCGCACGACGGTCGCCTACGCCTGCGCCCTGATCGAGGACCGCCGCGACGAGGAGCTGTTCGACCGCGTGCTCGAACTCCTCGAACGCATCACCGCCGAGCTCGGCACGCGCCACGGCGGCCGGCCCACCGGCAATTGATCGATAGGTTCATCACCATGACGACGACCCACGATGCCGGGCCGCAGGGCCCCGGCGCGAACGAGCTTCTGCGCGCGATGAAGTCGCTGACACGGCCGGGGATGGTTGCCTGCTGGTCGGGAGGCGCGGACCAAGCGGCGCGACTGACCGGGCAACCGGAGGCGACGGCAGGGGCAGGCAGCGAGCCACGTCGCACGATCGATGCTGCTGCCATGCGCGAGATGGTGGAGCGGGGCTGGGCCGTCGAGGTGGAGGCGGCCTCGCAGGCGGGTCGGGTGGCGGCCGGCGAGCGGGCGTGGCGCCTGTCGGAAGCAGGCCGCATCCGCTTGAAGCGCGCCTTGAGCCGGGGCGAGACGGAAAGACCGCAGCCGGTCCCGGATCGGTCGGCGCACGAGGGTTCGCGCCGGGCAGCCAGTGCAGCGGAAGGGCCTGGCCCGGCGCTGCCCGGTGCCGTCGACAGCCCACTCGCATGGCTTGCCCGCCACAAGGACCGCACCGGCAAACCATACCTCGCTCCGCACGAGATCGAGGCCGGCGCGCGTTTAGCGAGCGATTTCGAGAAAGGCGCGATGACGCCGAGCATCACGTCGCGCTGGTCGCCCATCGGGGCCGGTGGTGGCGCGGGCCCGCGCGCAGACCGTGAACTGCTGCTCCAGGATGCGGCCCTCGGCGCCCGCGAGCGGGTGCGCCGCGCGCTTGCCGCCGTCGGGCCGGAACTGTCCGGGCTCCTGCTCGACGTCTGCTGTCATCTGCGCGGACTGGAGGAGATCGAGCGCGCCAATCGCTGGGCGGTGCGCTCCGGCAAGGTCGTGCTGCGCGTCGCCCTGGCTCAGCTCGCCCGCCACTACGGGATCCGGCCGCGGACGTGAGAAGCGCCCGCGACGGCCGTCACCCGACGCCGGTCAGCCCGCGGCGGCGGCCGCATCCGCCCTGACGCGCGCGACCATCGAGGCAAAGCCGTTCGAGCGTTGCGGCGTCAGATGCTCCTTGAGGCCGAGCGCGGCGAAGGCTGCTTCCGCGTCGGTCGCCAGGACCTCGGCAGCGGACTTGCCCTGATAGAGGGCGATGAGGATCGCGACGAGGCCGCGCACGATGTGGGCATCGCTGTCGCCCTCGAGCGCGAGTCGGCCGTCCGAAAAGCGGGAGACGAGCCAGACCTGGCTGGCACAGCCGCGCACTTTCGTGCCGTCCGTCTTGAGTTCGTCGGCGAGCGCGGGCAGCTTGCGGCCGAGTTCGATGACGTAGCGGTAGCGATCCTCCCAGTCGTCGATCAGGGCGAAGTCGTCGCGGATGGTCTCGAAAGTCATGGCGATCCGTGGCAGGTCGGGGTCTGCTCGTGTAATGGGCCTGCCGCGCCGCGCTGTCAAAGCCCACGGGATCGGAAGGATGCCGACGTGCGTCTGAAATCGTCGATATGGGTGATGGCCTACGTGCGGGCGATGGCCGGGATGGGCGCCCCTGCTTTTGTCGCCCGTCGCGGCGACGCGGAGGCAGGAGCGATCTTCATCAAGGTCAACAGGCTCGACGGAACCGCCGATCTGTATGGACCCGCACCAGCAGGCAACGACCGCGCCGACGTCGATCGCATGTTCGCAGCGCGCACGACGGGCGCGCTGAGCACGGCCGAAAGCGAGATCGACGCGCTTCTGCACAGAGAGGTCGGCTACGACGGCGACATCTGGATCGTCGAGGTCGAGGACCGCGCCGGCCGGCACGGTCTCGGCGATGCGCTCACGAAGTCATGAAGGCGTGGGGCGGAGCGCTTGCGCCAAAGAGCGCCGATGTGTTCGTGACCGAACCGCTCGCGCGTTAACCTTTTGTTAACAGAATCAGTCGTCCACTCATCTGGCCGTGTGGTTATCTGACGCGGCCGGAAACTGCGGACGGGCGCTGGCATCGAGGTCGGCGTCGGTGGCGCGGCGGGCGGAACTTCGGCGAGCGGGCAATGGCGACGATCGTGATTTTTCCAGGCGCCAAAGGGCGGCGCCCCGAGGCGGCGGGTGAGCAGGCCTCGGAGGCCGGTAGAAGCGCCGAGCTTCTGTTGTTCACCGGTGTGCGCTACGAGCGTCACACCGACCACGACGAGGCGGTCGATGAGAGGGACGATCCCGGTGCGGACTTCCCTCCCATGAACGAACGCAACTGAAACCGCTCGGCCGCTCGGCCATGAGCTTGCGCCAGCCGGCAAAGGGCGCGTGTCAGAACGCATCCGCCGAGCAGCGGAAGCTGCGCATGGCCGCTTCGATGAAGGGCGCGAAGGCGCTGCCTCGGTCCGGCGCCCTGAGCACGACGATCCCCTCGGCCGTCTCGATGCGTTGCCGGTTCTCGCTCTGGGTGGCGACGCCGAGCGATTCCGGCGTGAGGCCGCCGAAGCGCTCCGCCGACGGCACCAGCTTGAGGCGCAGCTCGATCGGCCGGCCGTCCTGACCGGTCGAGGCGTAGATGTTGCTGCCCGACGGGGTGTGCAGGGCGACCGACCATCCCGGACCGGGCAACTGGGCACTGACCGAAACAGGCCCGCGACCGGTATCGTAGCGGCACAGCGCGTAGCGCCAGGCGGGCGTCAGGAACGGCAAGGGCTGGCTCGACGGCGTGACCGCGGGCAGCACCTTGACCTGATGCAGGGGCAGCGTCGGAGCTACCCTGTCGTAGGCCGACGTCGCGATCATGCCCGGCGCAGCGAGCGTCGCGACGATGTGCAGGATGCCCGCACCGCACAGTGCGGCGAGCAGCAGGCGAAGGCCGCCGCCAGCCCGCGACGGCAGAAAGCGGCCGAGGCGTTTCAGCCGCTCGGCGAGGGGATGAGCCCTGACACGTTTCAGAAGCTCGCGGGCGCGGGTCACCGGCATTGCACCCTCGCGATCTGCGGCAGCTCGTACTCGGGCTCGCTGCCCGAGACGATGGAGGACGCGCCCTCGACGATGGTCAGCGCCAGGGCGAGCCGGCCAGCGCCGCCGGTCGGCAGCCAGTTGCCGGCCCGCGCGTCACGCGCCAGCGTGATGACGAAGGTGCCGTCGGGCGAGACCGCGACGGTCTCGCTGGTGAAGGCATGCCGGTCGACCGGATTGGGGATCAGGCGGCCCACATCGTCGAACGCGGTAATGCTCCACCAGCTCGCGTCGATTTCGCCGCCGGTGATGCGGTACTCGCACGACGAATGCAGGTTGAGGCCGTCGTCGTCGGAGCGGGCGATGTAGGTGCCGGCGATCTCGGTCGTCAGGTCGAGGGTGCCGATGCGGGCGAAGTGCGCGCGCGTGTAGGGATCGGCATCCGTGCGCCCGGCGGCGGTCCACGACACCCACGCACCCTCGCTGCGCGTCGTCAGCGCCGAGCCGGAGCTCACCATGTACCAGCTCGAGCCGAGGCCGACGATGAGAATGAAGCCGATGAAGATGGCCCAGTCCGAGATCGCGGTGGCGAACCGGCCGAGGCGCTTCTTGGCGAGGTGCAAGGTGAAGTGCATGGAACGTGGCGGCTCGGTCTTCGTTGCGATTGCGGGGTAGGTGCGGTTCAGCTTCGGGATTGGGCTTGAGGCAGGTGGGGCTGGCGGGCTCGTGGCGGGTCGAGGCGGCGTTGACAGGAGGCGCGCGTGCTCAGCGCGTTTCAGTCCGTTGCGGTTCACTGGGCAGGCGCACCGATGGTTCGGTGCCCAGGGCTGCATCGCGGCGCCGCTGCGGCTCGCCGCGCTGGGCTGGCGGTGTGGCATCGCGATCGGGCGGTGTCTGGGCGGGACCACCGCTACCGGGCACGCTCCCAGGCTGAGCACCGGCCGGCCCAGCTGCGGGCGCATTGCCAGGCCCGACGGCGGCAGGCTCGGCAAGTCCGCCCGCCTTGCGCAGCGCGGCCGAGAGCTGCCGCAGGGAGGTGCGCATTTTTTCCGACATGAGGCTTGCGGTGTTGGCCGAGCGCTGATCGGCCGGGACTGAGTTGGGATCAGCCTGACGGGCCGAGGCGATGCGCGCCTGCTCCTCGACCTGCACGGGATGCGGCCTGAGGCCGGGGATGGTCGGGATGTTCATGTCGGTGTGGGCGACCGACATGTAGGCGTGCCAGATACTGGCCGGCAGGCTACCGCCAGTGACGCGGCCCATGGGGCGGAAGTCGTCGTTGCCGATCCACACGCCCGTGACGTACTTGCCCGTGTAGCCGACGAACCAGGCGTCGCGGTAGCTCGACGACGTTCCCGTCTTGCCGGCGACGTTGGTGAACTCGAGTTGCGCGCGTTTGCCGGTCCCCTCCATCACGACGGCGTGCATCATGACGTTGAGGTCCTCGGCGACACGGCGCGCGAAGGCCTGTGCGGCCGGCTTCTCGTCGCGCTGGCGGGAGTAGACGAGCTCGCCCTTCGAATTGACGAGCTCCAGCACCGTATAGGGTCTGACGAGCTTGCCGCCATTGGCGAACGTGGCGACGCCGCCGGTATGCTCGAGCACCGTCAGGCCGCCGTCGCCGAGTGCCATCGAGCAGGTGCGCCGGACACCTGTGATGCCGAGCCTGTCGATCACCTCCATGAGCTTTTCGCGGCCGATGGAGAGCGACAGGTCGGCGGCGGTCGTGTTGAGCGAATCGGCGAGCGCCGTCGTGAGGGTCAGGCGCCGGCCGCTGCCGTAGCTGCCGTTGTAGTTTTTCGGCACCCAGCTGCCGCAGCGTCGCGAGCTGTCACGCACGAGCGAGGTCGGCCGGTACCCGTTCTCGAGCGCCAGCGCGTAGACGTAGGGCTTGAATGACGAGCCGGGCTGGCGACGGGCCGAGGTGGCGCGATTGAACTGGCTGTCGCCGTAATCGAGCCCGCCGACGATGGCGCGCACGGCCCCGTCGGTTTCCATGGAGACGAGTGCGCCGGAGGTCGCGCGCATGCCGCGGCCCTGGCTGCGCAACGTCGAAACGAGGGCCTCGTCGGCTGCCTTCTGCAGCGTGAGGTCGACGGTCGTTCGTGCCGTCAGGATGAACTCGTTCTTCTGGCGCGCGATGCGTTGCACCTCCTCGAAGGCGTAATCGAGGAACCAGTCGGGAGTGTTGGTCTGCACGGTCTCGACGTACTGCGCCGGGTTGAGGCGGGCGAACTGCACCTGCCCGGAGGTATAGAAGCCGGCTTCCACGAGGTTGGTCAGCACTTCGTTGGTGCGCGCGCGCGAAGCCGCAAGGTCGACGTGGGGCGCAAAGCTCGTCGGCGCCTTGAACAGGCCGGCAAGCAGCGCCGCCTCCGCGAGTGTCACGTCGCGGATCGACTTGTTGAAGTAGAACTGCGCGCCGGCCTCCACACCGAAGGCGCCGCCGCCCATGTAGGCGCGGTCGAGGTACATCTTGAGGATCTCCCGCTTCGAGTGGCGGGATTCCAGCAGGAAGGCGAGGAACAGCTCCTTGATCTTGCGCTGCACGGAGCGTTCCGGGGAGAGGAACAGGTTCTTGGCAAGCTGCTGCGTCAGCGTCGATCCGCCCTGCACGACGGAGTTGGCGCGCACGTTCTCGCTCAAGGCGCGGAAGGTGCCCAGAACGTCGATACCGTAATGCTCGAAGAAGCGGCGGTCCTCGGTGGCGAGCGTCGCCTTGATGACGCTGTCGGGGATCTCCTCGAGCGGCACGGCGTCGTTCTGCAAGACGCCACGTTTGCCGATCTCTGCACCGTTGCGGTCGAGGAACTTTACGGCGAACTGGCCCGTCAGATACTTGCTTTCGTCGAATTCCTTGAAGGCGGGCAGGGCGAGCGCGTAGACGAGTACGAGACCTCCGGCGCCGAGCGTCAGCGTCTCACAGGCAAGTTCGTTGGCGAGCCTGCGCCACCCCGTCAGCCGGAAGCGTGCAAAGAAGCTGGTGCCGGCATTCCACGTATTGGCGATCCACGTCCACGTCTCCGACAGCATCGAATCGAACTTCGAATCGATGCTCAGCCAGTCGATGATGCGGTCGCGGCCGCCCTGCTTGAAGAACCAGTCGCTCAATGGCTTTTGCCTCTCGGCGCCAGAAGCCCCGCCACGCTGGATGCCCGGACGCACTGGCCCCGAAGGTCGGCGTGCGGGTCATCAGCCAAGGATGATGTGACGCCGACGTGTTTAGCCGATCAGACGACCCGCGGCCAGTGCGACGGGGCGCCAGAAAGTGGACAGCAACGTGGAGAATAAGGGCGGTCGGCTCGCCGATATGGTTGAAGTGGCGCGCGGGCACAGGAGTTGAAAGTCGGATGCAGGATCGAACGGAGGATGCACCGCCGTTCTGGCAGGTGAAGGCGCTCGCAGACATGACGGCCGAGGAATGGGAGAGCCTGTGCGACGGCTGCGGGCGCTGCTGCCTTTTGAAGCTCGAGGACGAGGACACTGGCGAAGTTCACTTGACGCGGCTCGCCTGCCGGCAACTCGACATCGGGCGCTGCCGCTGCCGGAACTACGCTGATCGCCATGACCTCGTCGCCGACTGCCTGACGATCGACGCCGAGCGCGTCCAAAAGCTTGCCTGGCTTCCCGCGACGTGCGCTTACCGCCGCGTGAACGAGGGCCGCGGTCTGGCGTGGTGGCATCCGCTGGTATCGGGGAGTGCCGAGACGGTGCACGAGGCCGGTATTTCGATCCGCTCGTTCGCGCGTTCGGAGACCGGCGTCGATGAGGCGGCACTGTTTCGTTACCTGATCGGGGATTTCGACGACGCGTAGGCGAAGTTGTCCCCGCGTAACGCTGGCCTGCTATCAATTCAGTACGGGTGGCAAAGGGCGAGGGCGCTAAGGGCGGTCCGGCGCCGTGGGCCGTTATTTCCGCCTTTTCGAGATGCTGAGGGTGGTGCTCCATGGCCGTCGACGATGCGGCGTGGAGAAGGTTGAGACGTTGCTACGAGCAAGGCGGGCAGAGTTTCGCAAGCTTGGCCAGAGAGGTGGGCGTCAGCGCCCGAACGATCTCGCAGCGCGCCCGGCGGGAGTGTTGGATCCGCGCTGAGGCGACGGCGCGCGCGGCTGACGCCAGCGTCGACACGGCGCGGCGGGGGCGGCGGCAGCGCGATACCGGCGCCGCCAAGCCTCCGCTCACCGAGCGGCTGCTCGCCGCCATCGAGCTTAAACTGACCCTGTGGGAGAAGCGCATGACGAGCGGTGCCGAAACTTCGGCGGCCGACAGCGAGCGCGAGGCGCGCGAACTGGCGTCGATGATCCGCAGCTACGAGGCTGTGGCGGAGCTTGCGGCGCCGGGTAAGCCGCGCGCCGACGCCAACGACGGGAGCGCCACGCATGGGTCGCCTGCCGATGCGGAGCGCCGGCGCGAGGAGATTGCGCAGCGTCTTGAGCGGCTGTTCCAGCACGGGCAGGCTGAGACAGGCGCTGGCGGCACTGAGCGAGGCTGAGCTGTGCGCGCTCGCTTCCGACTGGCAGGTCTGGGCGCGCGACGATCAGCTCCCGCCCGGGCCGGATGCGGAGCATGCGCCGTGGCGCGTCTGGCTCGTGCTCGGCGGTCGCGGCTCGGGCAAGACGCGCACGGGCGCCGAATGGGTGCGCGCACAGGCTCTCGGCCTGCCGCCGCTCGCGCAGGCTCCCGCGCGCCGCATCGCGCTGATCGGCGAGACCATGACGGAAGCGCGCCGGGTGATGATCGAGGGTGTGTCGGGGCTGCTCGCCATCCACACGGCCGACGAGCGGCCACGTTTCGATGCGGCGCGCATGCAGGTGACGTGGCCCAACGGGTCGATCGCGCAGGTCTTTGCGGCCGACAGCCCTGATGCCTTGCGCGGTCCGCAGTTTGCGGTGGCGTGGTGCGACGAGGCAGCCAAGTGGCGCCACGCCGAGGCGACCTGGGACATGCTTCAGTTCGGATTGAGACTTGGCGACGACCCGCGCGTGGTGGTCACGACGACACCGCGGCCCGTGCCTCTGCTGCGAACCCTGCTGGCCGATGAGAGGACGGTGGTGAGCCGCTCGGCGACAGCCGACAACGCCATGAACCTCGCGCCGGCCTTCGTCGACGAGATGGCGCGGCGCTATGCCGGAACGGCGCTCGGCAGGCAGGAACTCCTCGGCGAGATGATCGAGGACGCCGATGACAGTCTGTGGCGGCGCGACTGGATCGAGGCGGCGCGGGTCAAGGAGCCCCCTGCACTCGAGATGGTGGTGGTGGCCGTCGATCCTCCGGTGACGGCGACGGCGCGGTCGGATGCCTGCGGCATCGTCGTCGCGGGGCGCGGACGTGACCGCCGCTTCTACGTGCTGGCCGACCGCTCCGTGCAGGGCCGCGAGCCGAACGTCTGGGCCCGCGCGGTGATCGCAGCGCATCGCGACCATGGTGCCGCGCGCGTCGTGGTCGAGGTCAACCAGGGCGGCGATCTCGTCGCTCTCGTGTTGCGGCAGATCGATCCAGCCGTCGTCATCCGGCCGGTCAGGGCGGTGCGCGGCAAGTGGCAGCGCGCCGAGCCGGTGGCGGCGATGTACGCGGAGGGCCGCGTCGCCCACGTCGGCTATTGGCCGGCACTCGAGGACGAAATGTGCGGGATGAGCGCCGACGGTCGCGTCGCGGGCAAGAGCCCGGACCGGCTCGACGCGCTCGTGTGGGCATTGAGCGAGCTGATGCGCCCCGCTGCGGCCGAGCCGCAGATCCGGGTGCTGTAGACGACCGGGAAACAGGAAACCGATCGATGCCGGGCTTCTTCAGAAGGCTGGCCGCGCTGGCGCGCGCGGCCGGCGTGGTTGCGGACGCGAAGGCCAGTCGAACGGCGTCACTCCTCGCCCTCGATGGCCTCGGTGCGCCCGTGTGGAGCCCACGCGACTACGCCGCCTTCGCCCGCGAGGGCTTCCAGCGCAACGCCATCGTCTACCGGTCCGTGCGACTCGTCGCGGAGGCCGCCGCCTCGATACCGCTCGATCTGTTCGAAGACGCAGGCGAGCACGACCAGCATCCCATGCTCGATCTGTTGGCAAGGCCGGGACCGGAGCGAACGGGCGCCGACCTGCTGGAAGCGCTCTATGGTCACCTGTTGGTGGCTGGCAACGCCTACATCGAGGCCGTGGCGGTGGACGGCGACGTTCGTGAATTGCACGTGCTGCGTCCCGACCGGATGAAGGTCGTGCCAGGGCGCGACGGCTGGCCGGAGGCTTTCGAGTACGGTGCCAACGGCCGCACGATCCGCTTCTCCGGCGAGGTCGCTCCCGGCGTGCGGCCGATCCTGCACCTGAAGCTGTTCCATCCCGCCGACGATCATTACGGGCTGAGCCCGATCGAGGCCGCCGCCGTCGCCATCGACATCCACAACGAGGCGGCGAGCTGGAACAAGGCGCTGCTCGACAACGCGGCGCGACCGTCGGGTGCACTCGTCTATGCCGCCCGCGACAGCCATCTGACGGCGGAGCAATATGACCGCCTGAAGGCCGAGCTGGAAGCAGGCTTTGCGGGAGCACGCAACGCCGGCCGGCCGCTCCTGCTCGAGGGCGGGCTCGACTGGCGCGCACTGAGCCTGACGCCCAAGGACATGGACTTCATCGAGGCGAAGAATCAGGCCGCCCGCGAGATCGCGCTCGCCATCGGCGTACCGCCGATGCTGCTCGGCATCCCCGGCGACAATACGTATTCGAACTTTCAGGAGGCGACGCGATCGCTGTGGCGCCAGACGGTGCTGCCGCTGGTCAACCGCACGATCAAGGCGCTGTCGGCCTGGCTGTCGCCGGCGTTCGGCGGCGCGACGCTAGAGCTTCGTCCCGATCTCGATGCGATCGAGGCGCTGTCGGGTGAGCGCGAGGCACTGTGGTCGCGGCTGACGGCGGCGACATTCCTCACCGACGACGAGAAGCGCATTGCAGCGGGCTACGATGCGATGCCGGCAGGGCGCGGTGCCACTGAGTTCACCACCGGCCCGGAGGCTTGAGGCATGGAGACGTCAGCAGGTGCGCCGGCGAACCGGTACGGCGGGGCGCATCATGGAGTGTTGCGTATCGCCGGGCTGGCGAGCCCGTTCGGCATCGAGGATCAGGCCCGCGACGTGGTGGCGCCGGGGGCGTTCGCGAGGAGCCTCGCGGCGCGCGGGCCGGGCGGCATCCGCATGCTGTTTCAGCACGATCCGGGTCAGCCCATCGGCGTGTGGGATGTCGTCCGCGAAGCGGAGCGTGGGCTCTATGTCGAGGGCCGGCTGGCCGCCGGTTCTGCCCGCGCCGCCGATATCGCAGCCCTGCTGGCGGCCGGCGCCATCGATGGATTGTCCATCGGCTTTCGCACCGTGAAGGCGAGGCGCGAGGCCGGCAACGGCGCGCGGCGGCTCATCGAGATCGATCTGTGGGAGGTGTCGGTCGTCACCTTCCCCATGCAGCGCGAGGCACGCATCGAGCGCATCGAGCGCCTTGCCGCAACCGAGCGCGCGCCGCAGCAAGGCTCCCCGCTCGCGGCAGCGATGCGCCTGTCGGCTCAACGCCTCGCGAGCTGAGCTGCGACCTTCATTCGACGAACCAGGACCGGAAAGGACGACGGATCATGACGGAAGTGACGGCATTGGAGACGAAGGCCGGCGGCCGCGCGGATGAGCGCCTCGCCTTCGATGAACTGCGCCAGGCCTTCGAGGCCTTCAAGGATACCAACGAGGCCCGCCTCGCGGCCATCGAGGAGGGCAAGTCAGACAGCCTCCTCGACGACCGGCTCGCCCGCATCGGCCAGGCGCTCGACAGCCAGCAGCGCCGCCTCGACGAGATCGTGCTGAAGGCCGCCCGCCCGCCGCTCGGCGGCGAGGCGGCGCGGTCGGGAGCCGCGCTCCAGCACAAGGGCGCCTTCGACGCCTATGTGAGGAAAGGCGAGAGCGTCGGGCTGCGCGGGCTCGAGGCGAAGGCCTTGTCGGTCGGATCGGACCCCGATGGCGGCTATCTGGTGCCTGAAGAGACGGAGCGCTCGGTCAACCGGGCACTGAAGGATATCTCGCCGATCCGGGCGATCGCCGGCGTGCGCCAGGTCTCAGGCTCGGTCTACAAGCGGCCGTTCTGTGTGACGGGGCCCGTGACGGGCTGGGTTGCGGAGACGGCGGCGCGGCCGCAGACGGCCTCCCCGACGCTCGCCGAACTGGCGTTTCCGACCATGGAACTCTACGCCATGCCGGCGGCGACGCCGAACCTCCTGGAGGATGCCGCCGTCAATATCGACGAGTGGCTCGCCGAGGAGGTGCGCATCGCCTTCGCCGAACAGGAGGGCACGGCCTTCGTCAGCGGCGACGGCGTGAACAAGCCGAAAGGCTTCCTCGCCTACCCGACGGTCGCCAACGCGAGCTGGTCGTGGGGCAACGTCGGCATCCTGGAGACCGGCGTCGACGGGGGCTTTCCGGCGAGCGATCCGGGCGACGTGCTGATCGATCTCGTCTACGCCGTGCGCTCGGGCTATCGGCAGAACGCGCACTTCGTGATGAACCGCACGACGCAGGCCGAGATTCGCAAGATGAAGGATGCTGATGGTGCCTACATCTGGCAGCCGTCGGCGCGGCCGGGTGAGGCGCCGACAGTGCTCGGCTTCCCGGTCGCCGAAAGCGAGGACATGCCCGACATCGCGACGGATGCCCTGGCGGTGGCCTTCGGCGATTTCCAGCGCGGCTATCTGATCGTCGACCGGGTGGGCATCCGCGTGCTGCGCGACCCCTATTCGGCCAAGCCCTACGTGCTGTTCTACACGACGAAGCGCGTCGGCGGCGGCATCCAGGACTTCGCGGCGATCAAGCTGTTGAAGTTCGCTGCGTGATGTGCGGCGGGCGCTGACGGGACGACGCCGGCGGGCCTCCTCCGCCGCCGGCCGACTGCGACGGGGCTGGTGCGGGCCGATCTGGCCGCCGCGGCGGCCCCGTCGGCTTTTTGGGGAGGAACCCGAACAAGACGTCGAAGGAGGCCACGAGATGGCTCTCGTCCTCGTCGGTGGTCCGGCCGTCGAGCCGGTCTCGCTGGCGCAAGTAAAGGCGCATTTGCGTCTCGACGGCGACAGTGAGGACCTGCTCGTCGCAAGCCTGATCCTGACCTCGCGGCTGCACATCGAGGCAGCACTCGGGTTGGCGCTCGTCAGCCAGCAGTGGCGCCTCGTCCTGCACGACTGGCCGCGCGGCGGCGAGGTGCGCCTGCCTCTGCGGCCGATCGCGGACGTGAGCGAGATCCGTGTCAAGGACGCAGCCGGCGTGCCGGCCGTACTGGCGCCGGCAAGCTATGTGGCCGACCTTGCCGGCAACGCGCCGCGCATCGTGTCGGCAGGTGCCGCGTTGCCCCGGCCTGGCCGGATCGCGGCGGGCATCAAGATCGACCTGATGGCCGGGTATGGCCCGGAACCCGACGACGTGCCGGCGCCGATCCGCCATGCGCTGCTGCTGCTCGTCGCGCACTGGTACGAGCACCGCGACCCCATCGAGATCGGCGCGCAGGATGCCGTCATCCCCGACGCCGTCTCCCAGCTCCTGAAGCCGTTCCGCTCGGTGCGCATATGAGGGACGTGCGTCGGGTGAGGATCGGCGACCTGCGCCAGCGCCTCGTCCTCGAGCGCCCCGTGCTGGTGAGCGACGGCGGCGGCGGGGCGAGCGAGGACTGGCAGTCGGTTGCCGACGTGTGGGCGGCGATCGAACCACTGACCGGCAGCGAGCGGCTGGAGGCCGACGCCATCGCGGGAACGGTCAGCCACGAAGTCTGGCTGCGCTGGCGGGCAGGGGTCGGCAGCGACATGCGCCTGCGGCTCGGCGAGCGGCTGTTCGATATCCGCGCCGTGATCGACGAGGGCGAGCGGCGGCGCTTTCTGCGCTGCCTGTGCGAGGAGCGCGCGGCATGAGGATCGCCGTGACGGTCGTGGGGCGCGGTGGACGCCTCGCCGAGCGCGTGCTTGCGCGCCTGCGCGGCAGGCTCGGTGTGGCGGGCAGCCGTCTACGCGAGCCTCTCGGCACAAAAGGGCGCTCTCGCACCACCGGTGAGGACGCCCGCCGCCGCGCCTTGCGGCGCCTTCGCCGCCGTCGGTTGGCCGGTGGCCCCACGCACGAGAAAGGATGAGCGATGGCGAGCGCGGGATGGGCCCTGCAGCGGGCAATGTACGAGCACCTGGTCGATGCAGCGCCTCTCGTCGCGCTGATCGGCGCGGGCGGCGTCTTCGACGATGTGCCGCGCGAAGCGAGGCCTCCCTACGTGACCTTCGGTCTGACGACGCTCGCCGACTGGTCGACCGGCGAGGCCGAGGGGGTGGAGCACGTCGTCACTCTGCAGGTCTGGTCGCGCGAGAACGGCCGCCGCGAGGCGCTCGAGATCATGGGCGTGCTGCGCGACCTGCTGCACCAGACCGCGCTCGACCCCGATGGACACCGCCTCGTCGATCTGAGGCACGAGCTGTCGGAGGCGCGGCGCGAGCCGGAGGGAGACACATACCGTGGCGTCATCCGCTTCCGCGCCGTGACGGAACCATTGATTTGAACCAGGAAGCGAGGGCTATGCCATGGCGGCGCAACGAGGCAGGGACCTTCTCCTGAAGGTCGATGGCGAGGGGGCGGGCACATACACGACGGTCGCCGGGCTGCGTGCCCGCGCGCTCGTCTTCAATGCCCAGACGGTCGATGCGACACATCAGGAGTCGGCCGGGCAGTGGCGCGAGCTGTTGTCCGGCGCCGGTGTGAAGAGCGCGCGCGTGTCGGGCTCGGGGCTGTTCAAGGATGCGGCCTCCGACGCCATCGTGCGGGCGGCCGTGTTCGCCGGCAGCATCCTCGAGTGGCAGATCGTGATCCCCGATTTCGGCACCGTGACGGGACCGTTCCAGATCGCGTCGTTCGAGCTGTCGGGGCGGCACGATAGCGAGGTGACGTTCGAGCTGGCCCTCGAGAGCGCCGGCGCATTGACCTTCGTGGCGGCGTGAGGTGACTCGGATGGTCAATCGGCATCGCGGCGAGATCGAGGCCCGGCTCGACGGCAAGAGCCGGCGCCTGTGCCTCACCCTGGGCGCGCTCGCGGAACTCGAGGCAGCCTTCGCCGAGCGCGATCTCGTCGGTCTCGCCGAGCGCTTCGAGAAAGGCCGGCTGTCGGCGGCGGAGGCGATCGCGATCATTGCCGCCGGCTTGCGCGGCGGCGGGGAGGATGTGGCGCTCGATGCAGTGGGCCGCATGCAGGCCGAGGGCGGGGCAGCGGGCTTCGTGGACATCGTCGCGCGGCTGCTGACGGCAACCTTCGGGCAGAGCCCGGCCGCTTCAGGCGAGCCCGGCGCACGGCGCGACGAACGCAGTGAGGACGGCGCGGCGGCGGGAGGCGGCATCGCGGAGCGCGCCCCTTTCCGTGGGCCGAGGTAATGGCCGCGGGGCTCGGCATCCTGCGCCTGGGCCCGGCTGATTTCTGGACCATGACACCACGCGAGCTCGCCGCAGCCCTCGAGGGAGCCTTCGGCAGGGCCTCAGCGGCTCCGGCCCCGAGCCGGGACGAGCTGAGCCGGCTCGTCGAGCGCTATCCGGATCAGCACTGACCACGACTATCGGGCGGGAGGCGTCGACATGAACGAGTGGGGACGGACGATGGACGAGGAGACGTGGACCGTCGTCGTCGATGCCGACACGACGGCGCTGCGGCGTGAGCTCGACGCTGCAAGCGGCCTCGGCAAGCGCTTCTCGAGCGCGCTCGTCGATGCCTTCGAGGGGATCGCGGTCAAGGGCAAGTCGCTAGGAGAGGTTTTCCGTGGCCTCGCGCTCGACCTGTCGAGCCTTGTACTGAAGGCTGCCTTGAAGCCGCTGGAGCAGGGCTTCGGCGATGCGTTGTCGGGACTGTTCTCCGGTGCGCTGGGGGGCGCGACGGGTGGCGGCGGCGGAGCTGGCCCGCTGCCTGTGCCGTTCGCGCGCGGCGGCGTATTGGCAAGCCCGGCGGTTTTTCCTCTGGGCCGTGGACTGGGGCTCGCAGGCGAGCGCGGCGCGGAAGCGATCCTGCCGTTGAGCCGCGGGCCGGACGGACGTCTCGGCGTGGCAGCCTCCAGCGGCGGCGGCATCGCCGTCACGCTCAACGTGACAGCGCGCGACGCCGACAGCTTCCGCCGCTCCGAGGCGCATATCGCCAGCATGCTGACACGCGCCGTGGCGCTCGGCCGTCGGCATTCGTGAGACCGGCGCGGCCGCTGAGGCGAGGAGGGCGAGGCGATGGCGTTCCACGAGGTGCGCTTTCCGATCGAGATTTCGCGCGGTGCCGAGGGCGGTCCGGAGCGGCGCACCGAGGTCGTGGTGCTCGGCTCCGGCCACGAGGAGCGCAACAGCCGCTGGGCCGACAGCCGGCGCAGCTATAATGCCGGCTATGGCGTGCGTTCGCTCGACGACCTCAACGCGGTGATCGCCTTTTTCGAGGAGCGGCGCGGTCGCTTGTATGGCTTCCGCTGGCGCGATCCCGTCGACTTCAAGTCGTGCGCGCCGAGCGCGACGCCGGCGCCGTCTGATCAGACGATCGGCACGGGCGACGGCTCGACGGCGACGTTTCAGCTCGTCAAGCGCTATGGCTCGGCTTTCGCGCCATGGACGCGGCGCGTGAGGAAGCCGGTCGACGGCAGCGTTGTCGTGGCCGTCGACGGCATCACCCAGGTCATGGGCACCGCCTGCCTCGCCGATGCGACGACCGGTGTCGTGACGTTCCTTTCCGGTCATATTCCCGCGGACGGCGCGGTCGTGACGGCGGGCTTCCTGTTCGATGTTCCCGTGCGCTTCGATACCGACCGGCTGGAGATCAGCCTGACCGACTTCGGCGCCGGCGCGGTGCCCAGCATTCCCGTCAGCGAGGTGCGGCTGTGAAGGAGATCGAGCCGGCCTTCGCCGCAGCGCTGGCCAGCGGGGCGACGACGCTGTGCTGGTGCTGGCGTCTCGAACGGCGCGACGGGCACGTGCTCGGCTTCACCGATCACGACCGCGACGTGACGTTCGGCGGGGTCATCTACGAGGCGACGGCAGGTCTGACCGCAAGCGAGGTGGCCGAGGAGGTCGGCCTCGGGGTCGATACCATGGAGGTGACGGGCGCCCTGACCTCCGAGCGGCTCGCCGACGCCGACCTCGCCGCGGGCCTCTACGACGACGCGCGCATCGAGGTCTGGCGGGTCGACTGGCAGACGCCGGCGCATCGCGTGCTGCGGCGCTCCGGCAGCCTGGGCGAGGTGCGCCGCTCGGGGGCGCAATTCACCGCCGAATTGCGCGGGCTCGCCCATTACCTGCAGCAGCCCAAGGGGCGGCTGTTCCAGTACCTGTGCGATGCCGACCTGGGCGACGGGCGCTGCCGCAAGGTGATCGCGACACCGGCCTTCTCGGTGAGCGCCACGATCAGCGCGGTGATGAGCAGCCGCCGCTTCGACGTGGAGGGAGCCTTATCGTTCGCCAGCGGATTTTTCGTGCGCGGGCTGTGCGAGATCGTGAGCGGGCCGGCGACGGGCCGCAGAGTGGAGATCAAGTCGCACACGCGCCTCGAGGGGCGGGTGACGATCGAGCTGTGGCAGCCCGTGCTCGCACTCCTGGCGATCGGTGACGCGGTCGCTCTGCGCGCCGGCTGCGACAAGACTTTTGCGACCTGCCGGACCAAGTTCGACAACGCCATCAACTTCCAGGGTTTCCCGCACATGCCGGGCAACGATTTCGTCGCTTCCCCGGCGCGCCGTCGCGTGCGGCGCGGCTGATGTGGAGACCCGTGATGACTTCGAGCGTGGCGAACCGAAGAGTTCGACCGGCTGATATCGTGTGCGCGGTCCGGGGCTGGATCGGCACGCCCTATCACGCGCAGGCGAGCCTGCGCGGCGTCGGGACCGATTGTCTCGGCCTCGTGCGCGGCGTGTGGCGCGAGGTGTACGGGAGCGAGCCCGAGCTGCCGCCCGCCTACACGTCCGATTGGACGGCCGGCGGCCGTGGCGAGACGCTGCTCGACGCCGCACGCCGCCATTTCATCGTCCGTGCCCCGGCAGAGGTCTGCCGGCCCGGCGACGTCATCGTGTTCCGCTGCCGGGCAGGCAGGCCCGCCCACCATTGCGGGATCGCTACGGACCCGGCGCGGTTCGTCCACGCCATTGAGCGGCACGCCGTCCGCGAAGACGTGCTCGGCGTCTGGTGGCGGCGGCGAATCACCGGGGTGTTTTCGTTTCCAGGAGTGCACGACTGATGGCGACCTTGGCCTTGGCGGCTGCCGGTGCGGCGGCCGGCAGCGCAGTGCTGCCTGCGGGCATCAGCGCCCTCGGCGTGACGCTCTCGGGAGCAACCGTCGGCGCTCAGGTCGGAGCGTTCGCCGGCTCATACATCGATCAGACGCTGTTTGCTGCGTCCGGCGAGACCCGCACGGTCGAGGGACCGCGTCTGTCGAGCCTGCACGTCACATCCTCGACGGAAGGCGCCCCGATCCCGAGGCTCTATGGCCGCGCGCGTCTCGGCGGGCAGGTCATCTGGGCAAGCCCGTTCGAGGAGGAGATCGTCCGCTCGCGCGAGGAGGCGGGCGACAGTGGCGGCAAGGGGGGCGCGCCGGCCTCGGGCGGAGGGACCGACCGCGTCGACTACCGCTACTACGCGAACTTCGCCGTCGCCGTGTGCGAAGGGGTGATCACGGGCCTCGGCAGGGTCTGGGCCGACGGCAACGAGATCGATTTGTCCGAGGTCCGCCACCGGCTCTATCGCGGCGGCGCCAACGCCAGCCCCGATCCGTTGATCGTGTCGTTCGAGGGCGCGGGGCGCGCGCCAGCCTATCGCGGCATCGCCTACGTGGTGTTCGAGCGTCTCGCGCTCGCCGACTACGGCAACCGGCTGCCGCAGCTCTCCTTCGAGGCGATCCGCGCCATCGAGCCGTTCGGGGAGGAGATCAGGGCCGTCGTACTGATTCCGGGTTCGGGCGAGTTCGTCTACGCGCCCGAGCCCGTGCGTCAGGTGCTCGGGCTCGGCGGTACGCGCAGTGAGAATGTGCACTCGAGGCTCGGCCGCACCGACTGGACGGCCGCCGTCGATCAGCTCGAGGCAGCCTTGCCCAATCTCGAGCACGTGTCACTGATCGTGAGCTGGTTCGGCACGGACCTGCGGGTCGGCGACTGCGCCATCAAGCCCGGCGTCGAGGTCGCCGCGAAGGACACCGCACCCTATGCCTGGACGGCGGGCGGCGTCGATCGCTCGGGCGCCCACGTCGTCAGCCAGCGCGAGGGGCGCCCCGCCTATGGCGGCACGCCAGCCGACCGCAGCGTCATCGAGGCGATCACCGACCTGAAGGCGCGCGGGCTCGGTGTGACGCTGACGCCGTTCGTGCTGATGGATGTGCCCGCCGCGAACGGCCTGCCCGATCCCTACGGCGGCGCCGAGCAGGCGGCCTATCCCTGGCGCGGTCGCATCACCTGCCATCCCGCGCCGGGCGAGGCCGGCAGCCCGGACGGCACGGCCGGTATCGCCGGTGACGTCGCAGGCTTCCTGGGCGCGGCCACCGCGAGCGATTTCGCAATAGCCGGTGGGGCGGTGGTCTACTCGGGGCCGGAGGAATGGTCCTACCGGCGCATGGTGCTGCACCTGGCGCACCTTGCCGCAGCAGCCGGCGGCGTCGACGCCTTCCTGATCGGCACGGAATTGCGCGGACTTACGTGGCTGCGCGACGGGCCGGCGAGCTATCCCTTCGTCGACGGTCTCGTCGCGCTCGCAGCCGACGTGTCGGCCGTGCTCGGACCATCGACCAAGGTGACCTACGCGGCCGACTGGACGGAGTACTTCGGCCATCAGCCGCAGGACGGCTCGGGGGACGTCGCCTTTCACCTCGATCCCCTGTGGGCGAGCCCCGACATCGATGCGGTGGGCATCGACTGCTACTGGCCACTCGCCGACTGGCGCGACGGCCGCTCGCATCTCGACTACCTCGCCGGCAACCGCTCGACCTACGATCTCGCCTACCTGCGAGCGCGCGTGCGCGGCGGGGAGGGCTTCGACTGGTACTACGCCAGCATGTCCGATCGCTGCGCGCAGGTGCGCACGCCGATCACCGATGGCGCCGGCAAGCCGTGGGTGTTCCGCTACAAGGATGTTGTCGGCTGGTGGTCGAACCAGCATTTCGACCGGCCGGGTGGTGTCGAGACGGCAACAGCGACGGCCTGGGTGCCCCAGTCGAAGCCCATCTGGCTGATGGAGATCGGTTGCCCGGCCGTCGACAAGGGCGCCAACCAGCCGAACGTGTTCGTCGATCCGAAGAGTTCCGAGAACGCACTGCCCTACTTCTCCCATGGCCAGCGCGACGATCTCGTCCAGCGTCGCTACCTGAGGGCGTTGATCGAAGCGTTCGATCCTGCATCGTCCGGCTATGTCGCGGGCGCCAACCCGGTCTCGACGGTGACGGGCGCGCGCATGCTCGATACGAGCCGGATGTACGTCTACTGCTGGGACGCGCGGCCCTTCCCCGCATTTCCCGATCAGCTCGACGTGTGGGGCGACGGCGACAACTGGCGGCTCGGCCACTGGCTCACCGGCCGTCTCGGCGCCGGGCCACTGGCCGAGACCGTCGCGGCGATCCTCACCGATTTCGATTTCTCCGATCATGCGACAGGCGGATTGTCGGGCGTCGTGCACGGCTATGTCATCGACCGTCCGATGAGCGCGCGCGAGGCCCTGCAGCCACTCAGCCTCGCCTACTTCTTCGATGCGGTGGAGAGCGCAGGTCGCATCGCTTTCCGCCATCGCGGTGGCGAGCCTGCGGTCGCGCTGCTGACGGAGGACGACCTCGTCGAAGCCGAGCCGGAAGCCGCCCTGCTGACGCTGACGCGGGGCCAGGAGACCGAGCTGCCAGCCAGTGCCAAGCTGACCTATGTTTCGCCGCACGCCGATTACGAGCCGGCGGTCGCCGAGGCCCGGCGGCTCGCCGGGGCGAGCGGGCGGCTCGCGCAGGCGGAGGTGCCGCTCGTGCTCGGCGCCGAGCAGGCCGGTGGCATCGCCGAGAGCATCCTGTTCGAGGCCTGGAGCGCGCGCGAGCGGGTGACGTTCGCCTTGCCGCCGAGCTGGATCGCCATCGAGCCGGGTGACGTGGTCGAGATCGAGCGGTCCGGCATCGCCACGGCTTATCGCGTGACCGGCGTGACCGACGAAGCCGCGCGCGCGGTCGAAGCGCGCAGCGTCGATCCGGAGGTCTACGGCGGCATCGGTGGCAGTCCTCGGCCGGGCCGCGCCACGCCGGTACCAGCATTGGGCACGCCCTACGTAGCGTTCCTCGACCTGCCGCTGTCGCAGTTCGCCTCGAGCGGCGCGGCGGGTTTCGTCGCGGCATCGAGTGTGCCGTGGCCGGGCTCGGTTGCCGTCTACGGCTCGCCGGAGGCGAGCGGGTTTCGCCTGCGTGCGCTGGCGACGAAGCCGGCGATCGTCGGCACGCTTCTCGATCCGCTGGCGATGGCTGCGACGTCGCGCCTCGACCGCTCGACCCGCGTGCGCGTTGCGATCACGGGTGGTGAACTCAAAGCCGTGACGCGGCTGCAGGTGCTCGAAGGCGCCAACATGGCAGCGATCGAGGTCGGCGCGGGTCAGTGGGAGATTGTGCAATTCGAAACGGTCGAGTTGCTGGCGCCGCAGCTGTATCGCCTGTCCAACTTTCTGCGCGGTCAGGGTGGCAGCGAGCATCTCGTCGCCGATGCGGGTGAGCCGCTCGCGGCGGGGGCCCGTTTCGTGCTGCTCGATGGCGCGGTGACGGAGATCGGCGTCACGCTCGATGAACTGCGCTTGCCGTATCGATGGCGCTACGGCCCCGGCAGCCGCGATCTGGGTGACCTGTCCTATGCCGAGACGACGCACGCCTTCGCCGGCATCGGCCTGCGGCCACTGAGCCCGGTGCATATCCGTGCGCGTCGGGACGGGGGCGACGTGCACCTGTCCTGGCTGCGCCGGACGAGGGTCGACGGAGACGGGTGGGAAGCCGCCGAGGTGCCGCTGGGCGAGGCCGAGGAGCGCTACGCGATCGACGTGCTGACAGCGGGCGGCGACGTCGTGCGCACGCTCGCCGCCGAGGCACCATCCCTCGTCTACACCTCGGCGATGCAGGTTGCGGACTTCGGTGCGCCGGTCACTGACCTGCATGTCGCTATTGCACAAGTGAGCGCGGTCTTCGGGCGCGGCGTCAGCCGTCGCGCCGTCGTGTGAGGCGGTAGTGTTGCGAATCTGACGCTTGGCCCCCAGTCGCTGCGAGGCGCGCAGCCAAGCGTCAGATATATAAGCAACACTAGAACCAAAGAGTTACTAGTGCTCCTTTTGGCCCCGACATTTGCTCGCGAGGGCTCGGTGAGGGGAAGCAAATGTCGGGGCCGGAGCACTAGCCGACCGCCCCGCCGGTTATGTTCAGCAGCGAGGTGATCCGTGAGCGAACAGAGCCGGTGGCTGGCTGCCGCCTGGGCGGAGCACGGCCAGCGCGAGCACGCGGGCCGCGCCACCAACACGCGGATCGCCGCGCTCTACCGGGCGGTTGGGCATGAGGGCGTGGCGAGCGATGAGGTCGCCTGGTGCGCTGCGTTCGTCGGCGCGTGCCTCGAGCGGTCGGGGATCGGCAGCACGCGTTCGCTGATGGCTCGCTCGTATCTTGCCTGGGGAGAGACGCTCGCAGCCGAGCGCATCGGCGCCGTTGCTGTCTTGAGCCGCGGACGCAATACGACCCTCGGCCACGTCGGCTTTCTCGTCGGCTGGACCGAGAGCACGGTGCTGCTGCTGGGCGGCAATCAGGACAACGGCGTCAGCGTTGCAGCTTTTCCGCGCAGCCGCCTCCTGTCATTGCGCTGGCCGAGGCAGGGAGCGAAAGGTGCGCCGGACCCGGCGCGCCGCCCGGTCGAGGAGAGCATCTTCGACACCGCGCTCGCGCATGTCCTCGACGTCGAAGGCGGCTACAGCGACGATCCCCACGATCCGGGAGGTCCGACCAACAAGGGCATCACGCTGGCGACCCTGGCAGCCCACCGCGGGAGGCCTCTAACGCCACGCACGCGCGGCGGTCTGATCGCCGCCCTGCGGTCGATCGGCGATGACGAAGTGCGGTCGATCTACCGCGATCGCTACTGGCGGCCGGCGGGATGCGAGGGGCTCACCCCGCCGCTCGCCGTCATGCACTTCGATGCCGCGGTCAATCATGGGGTCGGCACGGCGATCCGCCTCTTGCAGCGGTGCGTGGGCGCCGAGATCGACGGGATCATCGGCCCGCTGACGCGCCAGGCGATCGGCGCGCGTCCGCTCGGCGCCATCCTCGCGACATACCGCGCGGCGCGCGACGAACGCTATCGCGCGCTCCCGCACTTCTGGCGCTTCGGCAAAGGCTGGCTCAGGCGCTCGGCGAAGACGGCGGTACTGGCAGAGCGGCTCGCGGCCGCGCTGGGGCCCGCCGACGGTTCAGTTGAGCAACAAGGAGATACGCGCATGGCCAAGGCAACTCCCGTCGGCAAGCCCGCTGCCGAGCCGACCGGCAAATGGTGGGGGCACTCCCTCACGATCTGGGGCGCGCTGACGACGGCGGCGGCCGCGCTGGCCCCCATGGCCGGGACGATGCTCGGCATCGAGCTCGATGCGGAGACCGTGCGCCAGCTCGGCAGCGAGACGGTGACAGCCGCCCAGGCCGTCGCGGCCCTGCTCGGTACCGTCATGACGGTCTACGGTCGCATCAGGGCCACTCAGCCGTTGCAGCGGCGTGCGATCGAGCTGAAGGTGTGAGCCTGGTGCTCCGGCCCCGACATTGGCTTGCCCTCACCGAGCCCTCGCGAGCAAATGTCGGGGCCAAGTGGAGCACGAGTAACTCTATGATCCTAGCGTTGCTTGTGTATCTGATGCTCGGTTCCGTGCCTGACCGCAACTGGGGACCAAGCGTCAGATACGCAACACGAGCGATCGCGCCGTCGCCCGTTCAGTGCGGGTTCAGCGCATGGGGCGTAGGTAGCAGCGAATGACAGCCGCTTGGGATGGCTGTCGCACGGCGAGGAACTTGGACGTGCTGACACGCGGCTGCGATGGCAAGGGACGACGGCACAGCGCCGCTGCCGTTGTCGCGTGCGTAGCCATTCTGATGGCCTCGACGGCAGCGCCGGGGAGGGCCGGAGGCGCATCGGGCGAATGCATCAGGGATTGGAGCACCGCGGCCCGCGTCGTCGCCGAACATTCCCTGATGGACGTCGGCAGGGTGATCCGTCTGGTCGAGGAGCGGGGCCTCGGCCGGGTCGTGCAGACACAACTCTGCGAGGTGGATCGGAAGTTTCATTATCGGGTCGTGGTGATCGACGGTCGCGGGCGCCTGACGAGCCACGTCGTCGACGCGGTTTCGACGGTAGCCGATGCCCCACGCTGAACCCTTGATGCCTGTATCCGACCTCCGACATGCCACCCTAGGAAAGTCGCGGCGTCGCCGCTATCGTGCAAGGGCGGCACGGCCCTGGAGTTGAGACCTTGCGCATTCTGATCGTCGAGGACGACCCCGACCTCAACAGGCAACTGTTCTCCGCTCTCGGCGAGGCGGGCTACGCCGTCGACAAGGCCTTCGACGGCGAGGAGGGCTATTACCTCGGCGACACCGAGCCGTACGACCTGGTCATCCTCGATCTCGGCTTGCCCAAGATGGACGGCATCTCGATCCTCGAGCAATGGCGCCGGTCCGACCGCAAGATGCCCGTGCTCGTGCTGACCGCCCGCGACCGCTGGAGCGACAAGGTGCAGGGCATGGATGCTGGCGCCGACGACTATCTCGCCAAGCCCTTCCATATGGAGGAGCTTCTGGCGCGCGTCAGGGCACTGATGCGGCGCGCCGCTGGCCACGCCAAGAGCGAGATCGAATGCGGCGCTCTGCGGCTCGATACGAAATCGGCCCGCGTGACTTACGACGGCCAGCCGATCAAGCTCACCTCGCACGAGTACCGCCTGCTCGCCTACCTGATGCACCACCGCGGCAAGATCGTCTCGCGCACCGAACTCGTCGAGCACATGTACGATCAGGACTTCGACCGGGATTCGAATACCATCGAGGTGTTCGTCGGGCGCCTGAGGAAGAAGATCCCCGGCGACATGATCGAGACCATCCGCGGGCTCGGCTATCGCATCGACAGCGTCGGCAATGCGACTTGATCGGTTGCGGCTCGACGGGCTGCGCACGTTTGCGCTTGTTCGGCTGGGCCTGAAGCTGCCGGCGCTGCGGGTCGATTCTCTGGCCTTCCGCCTGTTTGCGACGTCGGTGGCCTGGACGCTGCTCGTTCTCCCGCTGGCTGGCCTCATCATCTATTCGCTGTACCGCGACGACGTGCAGGCAAGCTTCGACGTTCAGTTGAAGAAGCTCGTGACGGCCATCGCCGTCGACAGCCTGCTGTCGGATACCTCCACCCCGGTCGAGCCGCAGAATCGCTACGAGCCGCTGTTCGAGGTCACCCATTCGGGCTGGTACTGGCAGATCAGGCCGCTCGGCAACGCGACGGGACCAGTGCTGCGGTCCGCTTCGCTGGCGACGGCCGCCCTCGCATCGCCGTTCGAGCTCGGCTATCCCGAGGACCCCGACACCAGCATGCGCTGGCGCAACGACGTCGGCCCCGACGGCAGCCCGGTGCGCATCGTCGAATTCGTTCATACTCCTTCTGGCGATGGCGCGGCGACCCGCTACTCGGTGATCGTGGCCGGACCGCTCGAATGGTTCGACACCGCGGTCGCCACCTTTCGCAACCGTCTGACGATCGCGCTGGCGCTCGCCGGGTTAGGGCTCGTCGCACTGACCCTGTTGCAGGTGCGCTTCGTCCTCGAGCCGGTGCGCCAGGTCGAGCGGGCGCTGGCCGACATTCGCTCGGGCCGGGCCGAGACGCTGGCCGGTGAGGTGCCAGCCGAGATCGAGCCGCTGCGCGAGGAGCTCAACGCGCTGATCCGCTCCAACCAGGAGATCATCGAGCGGGCGCGAACGCAGGTCGGCAACCTCGCCCACGCCTTGAAGACGCCGCTCGCCGTCATCCTCAACGAGGCACGCGCCGACCGTGGCGGCACAGGGACCAAGGTGGCCGAGCAGGCCGAGATCATGCGCAACCAGGTCAATCACTATCTCGACCGCGCGCGCATGGTGGCGAGCACCGGCGTAATCGGACGGGCGACGGCCGTGAAGCCTGTCGTGGATGCGCTGGCACGCGCGCTGCAGCGGCTCAACGCCGACAAGGGACTGGTGATCGAGGTCGACTGCGACGAGCGCCTGCGCTTCCAGGGCGAGAAGCACGATCTGGAGGAAATGCTGGGCAACCTGGTCGACAACGCGAGCAAATGGGCGAAGTCGCGGGTGCGATTGACGGTGAGCCCGGTGTCAGCTCCGCATCGCCGTCTTGCCATCGCGGTGGAGGACGACGGGCCGGGCCTGTCGGAGGACGAGATGCAGCGGATCGGCAAGCGCGGCCTCCGGCTCGATGAATCCAAACCGGGCTCGGGCCTCGGACTGTCGATCGTCATCGAGCTTGCACAGGGCTACCGCGGCTCGTTCCGGCTGGCGCGGTCGGAACTGGGAGGTCTTGCCGCGCATTTGGAACTGCCAGCTGTCTGAGAGATGAGGGTGGCCGGCGGTCGGCGCAGCGCCGCGACGACCAAGGCGCAAGCGATCGAGGCCGAATTTTTGCCCGAATCCCCGCGGCAGTCATGATACGAACGTGTGTCGCACCGGGTAGCATCCACCCGGTGTGGAATGCACTCCAAGAAGCGACCGGAATCCAAGGGCAACCGACGATGCGCATGGCACTCCTGCTGCTCACTCCCGCGCTGGCCCTGCCTCTGGCGGGCTGTGGACCCGGTGGCATGACCAAGGCGGACGGTGGCACGGTCGTCGGTGCCGTCGCCGGCGGCATCATCGGCAACCAGGTCGGTAGCGGCACGGGTCGCGTGCTGGCGACGGTCGCTGGCGCCTTCGTCGGTGGCATCGTCGGCCACACCATCGGCAAATCCCTCGACGAACAGGACCGTCGCCTCGCTCAGGAGGCCGAGTTCGCGGCCCTCGAGAACGGCCAGAGCGGCGTTCCCCGCCGCTGGCGCAACCCGGACAACGGCCGCTACGGCGATGTCGTGCCGAGTAAGCCCTACCGCCGCGCCGAGCGCGATTGCCGCGACTTCACGCACACCGTGTTCATCAGCGGCCGGCCCGAGACCATGAAGGGGACCGCCTGCCGCAATCCCGACGGCACGTGGAGCAACGTCGGCTGACGAGGCGTCCTGGCCCGCCTGGCGTGCTGCCTCGTATCGCGGGCGTCGCGGCTCGGCAGAGTGGTCAATGGCGCGCAACCCTTGTCAGCCACGCCTCTGGACACTATCCAAGGACCTCCGATGGGCTTGGATAGCGCATGCTGCTTTGGATCGCCTTCGCACTTCTGACCGCTGGCGTCGTCGTCGTGCTGACGCGGCCGCTGGTGACCGGCGGCAGCGCCGCCCTGTCCGCTCGCGACGCCGATATGGCCGTCTACCGCGATCAGCTGGCCGAGATTGATGCCGACCTTGAACGCGGTCTCATCGAGGCATCCGAGGCCGAGGCGGCCCGCAATGAGCTCGCGCGCCGGCTGATCCGCCGCGCCGATGCGCCTGCCGGCGCTGCCGAAAGCGCCATAGCGGTAACCAAGACCGAGACCGGCAAGGCCGCAGGAAACCCGGCGCTCTACCTGGCCGCCGCCATTCCCGTCATTGCCATCGCCATCTATCTCGTGACGGGTCATCCCGAGTTGCCCGGCCAGCCCCTGGCAGCCCGGCTCGCCGCCTCGCCCGAGCGGGCGACCATGGATGAACTCGTCGGGCGCGTCGAAGCGCAGTTGCGTCAGCACCCCGAGGATGGGCGCGGCTGGGACGTGATCGCCCCCATCTATCTCGCCATGAACCGGTTCCCTGAGGCCGCCAACGCGTTCTCTCAATCGCTGCGCCTCAACGGGGAGAGCCCCAAGCGCATCGCCGGATTTGCGGAGGCACTCGTGCTCGCCGACAACGGCGTCGTCGGCGAACCGGCCCGCAAGGCCTTCGCGCGGCTGCTCGAGCTCGAGCCAGGCCGGCCCGAAGCCCGCTTCTGGCTGGCACTCGCCAAGGAGCAGGACGGCAAGACCGACGAGGCCGCCGCCGACTACCGTGCCCTTCTCTCTGAGGCTCCGGAAGGCGCGCCGTGGCGGCAACTGGTCGGCGACCGGCTCGCCGCCGTAACTGGTGGGTCACCTTTGCATCCGGCGGGACCCGTGCGGCAAGCTGCCCCGGCATCTGCCACGCCCGAGGCCGGCAAGCCGTTGCCGTCCGCCAGTCCTGGCCCGAGTTCTTCCGACATCGCAGCCGCACAGGGCATGTCGCAGGCCGAGCGTACGGCGATGATCGAGGGTATGGTCGGCCGGCTGGCGCAACGGCTCGAACAGAACCCAGCCGATTTCGACGGCTGGTTGCGTCTCGTGCGCGCTTATGTGGTGCTGGGTCGAAAGGGCGACGCCGGGGAGGCTCTGGGCAAGGCGCGCCGCTCGTTCGCGAGCGAGCCGGGCAGGCTCGCCGATCTGGACGCGCTGGCGCGCGAACTCGGCATCGGCACATGAGCGGCGTGGTGCGGACGGCAGCGAAGAATAGCGGACGATCGATCGACACATGACCCGGAAACAGAAGCGCGGCGTTCTGATTGGAGCGGGCGTCACCGTACTGGCGGTGGCGGCGATACTCGTCATGTTCGCGTTGCGCGATACCATCGTCTTCTTCCACACGCCGAGCGACGTCGAGACGAAGGGCATCGCCTCGGGCGAGCGCTTCCGCCTCGGCGGTCTCGTCGCCGACGGCTCGGTCGTGCGCGGCGAGGGCACCAAGGTGCGCTTTACCGTGACCGACACGCTGGCCAAGATCGATGTCGTCTACGAGGGCATCCTTCCCGACCTGTTCCGAGAGGGCCAAGGCGTCGTAGCGGAGGGCCGGCTCGACGGCGGTAAGGTGTTCGTTGCCGATACCGTGCTCGCCAAGCACGACGAGAACTACATGCCGGCCGAAGTCGCCAAGTCGCTGAAGGAGAAGGGCGTGAAGCTCGGGCCCGGCGCGACGCATCCGGGCGCACCCGGCTCATGAAGGGTTCCGCTGCGCCGGCGGCGGGCATGCGGTGGTTGATCGGAGCAAGGCTGCGACCATGATCGTCGAGTTCGGACACTTCGCGCTGGTGCTGGCCGTTGTCGTCGCCGCGTATCAGACCGTGATGCCCTTCTGGGGAGCGCAGATCGGCGACCACCGCCTCATGGCAACCGCGGTACCGGCGGCCCTGGCACAACTCGCCCTGCTCTCCCTCGCTTTCGCGGCACTCACCTATGCGTATGTGGTCTCGGATTTTTCGGTCGCCAATGTCGCGGCCAACTCGCACTCGACGAAGCCCCTGATCTACCGCATCTCCGGCGTGTGGGGTAACCACGAAGGCTCGATGCTGCTGTGGGTGCTGATCCTGGCGCTGTTCGGGGCGGCCGTCGCGGCCTTCGGATCGAACCTGCCGCAGTCCCTGAAGGCCAATGTCCTGTCGGTGCAGGCCTCGATCGCGGTCGCCTTCGGTGTCTTCATCCTGGCGACATCAAACCCGTTCGACCGGCTCGACCCAGCGCCCATCGACGGGCGCGGCCTCAACCCGATCCTGCAGGACCCAGCACTCGCCATTCACCCGCCCTTTCTCTACGCCGGCTACGTCGGCCTCTCTATCGCCTTCTCGTTCGCCATCGCCGCGCTCATCGAGGGGCGCACCGACGCGGCATGGGCACGCTGGGTGCGGCCGTGGACGCTCGCGGCGTGGATGTGCCTGACAGTCGGCATCGCGCTCGGCTCCTGGTGGGCCTACTACGAGCTGGGCTGGGGTGGCTGGTGGTTCTGGGACCCCGTCGAGAACGCATCTTTCATGCCGTGGCTCGCCGCGACGGCGCTCCTCCATTCGGCCGTCGTCATGGAGAAGCGGGAGGCGCTCAAGGTCTGGACGATCCTGCTCGCGATCCTCGCCTTCTCGCTGTCGCTGATGGGCACGTTCCTGGTGCGCTCGGGCGTTCTGACCTCGGTGCATGCGTTCGCCGTCGACCCGGAGCGGGGTGTGGCCATCCTGATCATCATGGGCGTGTTCACGGGCGGCGCGCTGACGCTGTTCGCGGCACGTGCGGGTGAACTGCGCCAGGGCGGACTGTTCTCGCCGATGAGCCGCGAGGGCGGCCTCGTGCTCAACAACGTCATTCTCACGACATCGACGGTGACTGTCCTGATCGGCACGCTCTATCCGCTGGCGCTCGAGGCGGTGAACGGCGCCAAGATCTCGGTCGGCCCGCCCTACTTCAATATGACGTTCATCCCGTTGATGGTGCCGTTGCTGCTGGCGCTGCCGTTCGGCCCGCTGCTGGCGTGGAAGCGGGCGGATGTGCGGGGGGCGGCCGAACGGCTGGCGGTGGCCGGGCTGCTGGCGGTCGCGGCAATGATCGCAACGTTCGCCATGAGCGGGAGCGGGCCCTGGCTGGCGCCGGTCATGATGGGCATCGGCGTGTTCGTGATGGCAGGCGCGCTCGCCGATCTCGCCTCGCGCATCAAGCTCGGCCGTGTCCCCCACGAGGAAGCGTGGCGGCGCCTCGTCAACCTGCCGCGCTCGGCCCACGGCACGGCCGTTGCCCACTTCGGCGTCGGCATGATGGTCATCGGCATCGTCGGCACGAGCGCCTATCTGAGCGAGCGGGTGTTGGTTGCCAAGCCCGGCGAGACCATCGCCTTCGCCGGCTACGAGTTGAATTTCCGCGGCGTCGCCCCCGGTCGCGGCCCGAACTACCGCGAGGAGGTCGCCGACATCCTCGTGACCCGCGGCGGCGTCGAGGTCGCCCGTCTGGCGCCATCCAAACGCGTCTACGATCAGCCGCCGCAGCCGACGTCGGAGGCGGGCATCCACGCGTCCTGGGGCGGCGACCTCTATACGGTGCTGGGCGACCGGCAGGAGGGCGGGGCTTACGTCATGCGCCTCTATTTCCATCCGCTCGTGCGGCTGATCTGGATCGGCGCGCTCGTGATGTTCGTGGGCGGCGCGCTCTCACTCTCCGATCGCCGGCTGCGCGTTGGCGCGCCGACGCGGAAGGTGGGCGGCGGCGCCCTGGCTGGCGCGCGCTGAGGGATGCTGGCCATGGCGCGCGCGCGGCAGCGGCGATCGGGCACGGCGTGGCGACGTGGCGCTGGCCGCCGGCTCATGCTCGTGATCGCGGTCCTGGCGACCAGCACGGCCGGCGCGCTCGCCGTCCAGCCCGACGAGCGCTTGTCCGATCCGGCGCTGGAGGCGCGCGCCCGCAAGCTGTCCGTCGAGTTGCGCTGCCTCGTCTGCCAGAACCAGTCGATCGACGACAGCGACGCGCCGCTCGCGCGCGACCTTCGCCTGCTCGTCAGGGAGCGCTTGAAGGCGGGAGACAGCGATGCCGAGGTCCTCGGCTTCGTCGTCGAGCGCTACGGCGAGTTTGCGCTGCTGCGGCCGACTTTCGGGTGGCACACGCTGCTGCTTTGGCTGGCTCCCGTGCTGGCGCTCGGCGGCGGGCTTTATCTCGCATGGACGGTAATGCGGTCCGGGCGGCGGTTGCCCGCAGCGGCTGCGAGCGATGGCGCAACGGCCTTGGCCACCTCGCCGTCGGCCCCCCTCTCGGCCGAGGAGAAGGCGAGGCTCGAGCGACTGCTCTCCGACGAGCGATGAGCGGCGCGCGCCTGGCCGCTCCCTGACGCTCCGCAACCTTACCAACCTTTAATGCCGCCGCCATGATGCCGTAACCGCCGAGCCGTTACCGCTCGAACCACGACCCCTCTCACGTCCGGATGAAGGAGACGACGAGACATGCTGGTTCGACCGAACGAGCACATCAAATCGAGCGAAACCGCCCGTTCGACCTGGCGCCGCGCGGGCCGCGCTGCGACAGTTGCCGCGATCGCGGCGGGCGCTGGAGCGGTTCTGCTGATGTCGCCGCCAGCCGACGTCGCGCAGGCCCAGCGTGCCGAGGCTCCGACGGTTGCAACGCCGTTCGGCCGTGCCCCTCTGTCGTTCGCCGATATCGTCGACAAGGTGAAGCCGTCGGTCGTCTCGATCTCCGTGACGAACAGTCAGCGGCAGGAGACGAGCGAAAACAACACCCCGTTCCCCGGCATTCCCAACCTGCCGGAAGATCACCCGCTGAACGAGTTCTTCAAGAATCTGCCGAAGGAGTTCCGCCCGCCTGGGCAGGCACCCGGTCAGGGTCAGGGACCCGGGCCGCGTCGACCCAACCTCGCGCAGGGCTCGGGCTTCGTCATCTCGGCTGACGGCTACGTCGTCACCAACAACCACGTCATCGACGGGGCGACGGAGATCGAGGTTCGCTTCGATGAGAATGAGAAATACACGGCCGATCTCGTCGGCACGGACGCGCGCACCGATCTGGCGCTGCTGAAAATCAAGAACGCGGCCGGCAAGACTTTCGCGCACGTGCCGTTCACCTCCAAGCCCGCTCGCGTCGGCGACTGGGTTATTGCGGTCGGCAATCCGTTCGGTCTTGGCGGAACCGTCACGGCCGGCATCGTTTCGGCGCTGAGCCGGGACATCGGCTCGGGACCGTATGACTACCTGCAGATCGATGCGGCAGTGAACCGCGGCAACTCGGGCGGTCCGACGTTCAACCTCGAGGGTGAGGTGATCGGCGTCAACACCGCGATCTTCAGCCCGTCGGGTGGCAACGTCGGCATCGCTTTCGCCGTGCCGGCATCGACCGCGACCGAGGTCATCGAGCAGCTGAAGAAGGATGGCACGGTCAGCCGCGGCTGGCTCGGCGTGAAGATCCAGAATATCGACGAGGATACCGCCGCAAGCCTGGGTCTCGACAAGCCCAAGGGCGCGCTCGTCTCCGAGGTGACGGGCGGCGGTCCGGCCGAGACGGCCGGCCTCAAGACGCAGGATGCCATCGTCAAGGTCGACGACAGCGATATCGCCGACAGCCGCGATCTCGCCCGCAAGATCGCCGCCTATGCTCCGGGCGTCGAGGTCAAGGTCGAGGTCTGGCGCAACGGCGAGCGCAAGACGGTGCCGGTCAAGCTCGGCCGCTTCCCCGGCTCGTCGGAGGAGATCGCCGCGCTCAACGACGGGCGCCCGGGCAAGGCGCAGGCGCCCGAACTCGAGCAGCTCGGCCTGACGATCGCGCCCAAGATCGCGGATGGTCAGGAGGGGGTCGCCATCACCAAGGTCGCCGACGATTCGGATGCCGCCCGCAAGGGCCTGAAGGAAGGCGACCTGATCCTCGAGGTGCAGGGCATGGCCGTAAAGTCGGCCGACGACGTGATCAGCGGCGTCAAGGCGGCGGTGTCGAAGAAGCGGCCGGCCGTCCTGCTGCACGTCAAGACGGGCAACGACAAGCGCTTCGTCGCCATCCAGCTGAAGAAGGGCTGAGCTGATGGCTGAGCGCGGCTGCCGCCGACGGCAGCCGACAGGACAATGGGCGGCTCGTGCTTCGGTGCGGGCCGCCATGGCGTCTTCGGGCAACCGGCTCGATGGCGTGCATCATGCGGCGGGCTTCAGCCATGCGCCTCTTGCTGATCGAGGATGACGAGGAGACGGCGACGTTTCTCGTCAAGGCTTTGAAGGAAAGCGGTCACGCCGCCGAGTGGGCTGGCGACGGCGCGGCGGGCCTCGAAAGCGCGCGCTCAGGCGGCTTCGACGTGCTGGTCGTCGACCGCATGCTGCCGGCCATCGATGGACTTTCCGTCATTCGCACGCTGCGTCAGGAGGGTATCGAGACGCCCGTGCTCGTGCTGTCGGCTCTCGGCGAGGTCGACGATCGCGTCAAGGGCCTCAAGGCGGGCGGCGACGACTATCTGACGAAGCCGTTTGCCTTCGTCGAGTTGCTCGCTCGCGTCGAGGCGCTGTCGCGGCGCAGCCTGCCGCATGAACAGGTTACGCGGCTCGTCGTCGGCGACCTCGTCCTCGACCGCCTGTCCCATCGGGTGACGCGCGGTGGCGAGCCCATCATTCTCCAGCCGCGCGAGTTCCGCCTGCTCGAGTACCTGATGAAGCACGCCGGGCAGGTCGTTACACGCACCATGTTGCTCGAGAACGTGTGGGATTATCATTTCGATCCCCAGACCAACGTCATCGACGTGCATGTGTCTCGGCTCAGGGCCAAGATCGACAAGCAGTTCGATCGGCCGCTGCTGCATACGGTGCGCGGCGCCGGGTATGTGATCCGTGACGCGAGCGAATAGCGAGCCCCGTTCGGCTCTCTCGACAACCGTGTTCGGCGTTGCGCTTCTCTCGGCAAGCGCCGTCAGCGCTCTTGCCGGCGTTCTGTTCGCCGTGCTCGTCTGGCAAGCCAACCAGATCCTGATCGACGATGTGCTCGCCGGCATCGAACGCGAGGCGGGCGGCCTCGTCGCATTGTCGGTCCGGGAGGGAGATGCCGCCGTCGCGCGCCGCCTCGAAGATCAGCAGCGGGCCAACTCGGCGGGCCTCTATCATCTGAGCGAGAATGGCGCTTATCGCGCCGGCAGCCTGCGCACGGTGCCGGGCGAGCTGCTTGCTGCGGGCGGGCGCGGCCTGTTCTCGTTCACCAGCGAAGCCGAGCCGGCGCCGCGCCTCGCGGCGGGTCGCATCGAGACGCTGGCCGGCGGCGGCATCCTGGTCGTCGCCCGCGACATCGAGAACCAGCGACGGCTCGGCAGCCGCCTCAGGTGGCTCGCGGTGGCAGGCTTCGCGCTCATCGGCCTGGCCGCCGCCGGCAGCGGGCTCGTGGTCGCCCGCCGTGTCCTGCGGCGTGTGGAGGAGATGGCCGCCACCTCGCGCGCCATCATGGCCGGCGATCTCGCGCGCCGCCTCCCGGCCGCCGGCTCCGACGACGAGCTCGACCGCCTCGCTCACAGCCTCAACCTGATGCTCGACCGCATCGACGAGTTGATGACCGGCATGCGCGAGGTTTCAGACAACATCGCTCACGATCTCAAGACGCCGCTCAATCGGCTGCGCAACCGGGCCGAGACCGCGCTGCGCGAGGCGACGAGCCCGCAGGACCTGCGGCTGGCCCTCGGCGAGACGATCGAGGCCGCCGACGCCATCATCAAGACGTTCAACGCGCTGCTGCTGATCGCCCGACTGGAGTCCGGCGCCGTCGAGGACACCAAGGACGTCATCGATGCCGGCGCACTGGTGGCGAGCGTCGTCGAGCTTTACGCGCCTGTCGCCGAGGACGAGGGCCAGTCTCTCGTCCTCAGTGCCGAGCGATCGGCGACCGTGCGCGCCAACCCGCACCTCCTGGCCCAGGCGGTGGCCAACCTGATCGATAACGCGCTGAAGTATGCGCGCGCGAGGCTGCCGGTCGAGACCCACGCCGCTGCGGTGACGGCGTCGGGGACGCCGGCACGGTCTCAGCCCATCGTCGTCGAAGTCGGCAGAGCCGGCGGCCGGGTATGCATCGCCGTCGCCGATCGCGGCCCCGGCATTCCAGCTTCCGAGCGGCAGCACGCGCTGACGCGCTTCGGCCGGCTGGAGCGCTCGCGCAGCACTCCGGGCACCGGTCTCGGCCTCAATCTCGTCGCCGCCGTCGCCCGGCTGCACGAAGGCCGGCTGCGCTTGGAGGACAACGCACCGGGCCTGCGCGCCGTCCTCGAATTGCCGGCCGTCGACCCGGTGGCACCGGTCGGCGCCGAATGACGGGCTGGCCGCCTCGCATCGGCTATAGTGCACGCCGGTGAGGCTCGCGGATAGCTCCGCGGGTGCCAGCAGGAGTGGCCCGCATGAGCGAACTGGAGGCCAACCTTCCTCTCCATGCCGCGATCCGTGAGATGCCATGCGCGCCGCTCGCAGCAGGCGAGGCCGCCCGCTGGAGGGACGAGTTCGCCCGTCTTCGGCATGCCGCCGGTTCCGGCGCGGCGAGCGAGGTGGACGAGCGCGCCGCGGTCTGCCTCGATGAGCCTCGGGTCGCCGAACTGATCATCGGCATCATGGCTGGCTCGCCCTACCTCGCCGGCCTGATCAGGCGCGATCCGGTACGGCTCGCCCGCTTGATGTCGCGCCCGCCGGGCGCTGAATTCGAGCGCGTGCGCGGCGAGATGGCAGCCGCGATGGCCTCGTGCGCTGCGATGGCCGACGCCATGGGCCTCCTGCGGCGCTTCAAGGCCGATGTCGCGCTCCTTACCGCGCTCGCCGATATCGCGGGTGCCTGGCCCGTCATGACCGTGACCGGCACCTTGACCGCGACGGCCGATGCCGCGCTCGCTGCCAGCACCGAGTTCCTGTTCCGCGCGGCGCGAGCCAAGGGCGATTGGCAGGCGCCGGCCCGCGATGGCGAGGCGATCGCCGCCGACAGCGGCTATATCGTGCTCGCCATGGGCAAGCACGGGGCCGGCGAGCTCAATTACTCGAGCGACATCGACCTCATCGTCTTTTTCGGCAAGGACCGTGTGCGCCTGCGCCCCGGCCTCGACGCGCAAACGTTCTTTGTGCGGATGACGCGCGACCTCGTCCGCATGATGCAGGAGCGCACGAGCGACGGTTATGTATTCCGCACCGATCTGCGCCTGCGCCCGGATGCCGGCGCGACGCAACTCGCCATCTCCACCGACGCCGCGCTGGTCTACTACGAGAGCTTCGGCCAGAACTGGGAGCGCGCAGCCCTCATCAAGGCGCGGCCGGTGGCGGGCGACAGTGCTGCCGGCGCGGCACTGCTCTCCGAGCTCTCCCCGTTCATCTGGCGCAAGTACCTCGACTTCGCGGCCATCGCCGATATCCACGCGATGAAGCGGCAGATCCACGCCTTTCGCGGGCTCGGCGGGATCGGCCTCGCCGGCCACAACGTGAAGCTCGGCCGCGGCGGCATTCGCGAGATCGAGTTCTTCGCGCAGACCCAGCAGCTGATCGCCGGCGGCCGGCAGCACGACCTGCGCGTTCGCCCCACCCTGGAAGCGCTGCATAAGCTCGTGGAGCGGGGCTGGATCAAGCCGGGCGTACGCGACAGCCTGGCAGCCTCCTACCTGTTTCTCCGCCGCATCGAGCATCGCCTGCAGATGGTCGCCGACGAGCAGACCCATGAGCTGCCGCGCGAGCCCGAGCGGCTCGAGGCCTTCGCGCGCTTTGTGGGATACCCCGACGCTGCAGGCCTTTCGGCGGCGCTAGTTCCGGTGCTCGAGTCCGTTTCGCAGCACTACTCGGTGCTGTTCGAGGACATGCCAGAGCTGACCGCGCGCGGCATCAACATGGTTTTCGCCGGTCAGGATGACGATCCCGACACGGTCGCGGCCCTGCGCGCCATGGGCTTCTCGCAGCCGTCGGCCGTTATCGCGACCGTGCGCGGCTGGCACCATGGTCGCTACGCTGCGGTGCGCTCGGCCCGCTCGCGCGAGCTGCTGACCGAGGTGCAGCCCCTTCTCATCGAAGCTCTCGCCGAGACCGCCGACCCGGACGCGGCCTTCACGATGTTCGACCGCTTTCTGGCTGAGCTGCCGACCGGTGTGCAGCTTTTCTCGCTGCTGCGGGCCAATCCGGCACTGCTGCGTCTCGTCGCCGACATCATGGGCAGCGCTCCTCGGCTCGCCCGCGTCCTGTCCCGTCGCCGACGCCTGCTCGACGCCGTGATCGACCCCCGCACCTTCGCGACACTGCCTGATGCGGCGGAGGTGGACGCCATCGTTACGGCCGAACTCAAGCGAGCCCGCGACTTCCAGGAAACCCTCGACGTCGCGCGCGTGATCGGCAGCGAGCAGGCCTTCCTCATCGGCGTGCGAGTCCTGTCCGGCCAGATCGATGCGAGCCGCGCCGGGGAGGCCTACGCTGTGCTGGCCGAGCGGCTCATCGCTGCACTCCTGGCCGCCGTCGAGCGCGAGCTGATCGCCGCCAACGGCCGAGTGCCGGGCGGCGCGGCATGTGTCGTGGCGCTCGGCAAGCTCGGCGGTCGCGAGATGACCGCCTCCTCCGATCTCGACCTCATCCTCGTCTACGACCATCCCCCTGACGTAGAGGCATCCGACGGACCCCGGCCGCTCTCGGCGACGCACTACTATGCGCGCCTGACGCAGCGCCTGATCAGCGCTCTGGGATCGCCGACGGCGGAAGGCACGCTCTACGAGGTCGACATGCGCTTGCGGCCTTCCGGCCAGCAGGGCCCGGTCGCCACGCGCCTGTCGAGTTTCGTGCGCTACCATGAGGAGAGCGCGTGGACCTGGGAGCACATGGCGCTGACGCGTGCCCGGGTGGTCGCCGGTGAGCCCGCATTGGCGTCGCGCATCGAGGCGGCCATCGCCGAAACGCTGCGCGCGCCGCGCGATCGTGCGCGCATCGCCGCCGACGTGCGTGACATGCGCGAGCGCATCGCCGCCGAGAAAGGCAGCGATGACATCTGGAACCTGAAGCAGGTGCGCGGCGGGCTCGTCGACCTGGAGTTCATCGTCCAGTTCCTTCAGCTCGCCAGCGCGGCTCATCAGCCAGACATCCTCGATCAGAATACGGCAGCCGCCCTGGTCAAGCTCCGCGATAGGGGGTTGCTGACCGCCGAGGCGGCCGACGAGCTCATACCCGCCTGCCGCCTCGTGCACGATTTGACGCAGGTTCTGCGCATCTGTGCAGAGGGGCCGTTCGATCCGGCCGCCGCCCCGCGTGGCCTGCAAGAGGTCCTGGCGCGGGCAGGCGGTGAGCCGGCGTTCGCAACGCTGGCCACACGCTTGCGCGCCACACTCGCGGCCGTTGCCGCGCTGTTCCCTCGGATCGTCAGGTAGAAAATTTCGCTCGTCCCGGCGACGGAACCGTCGCGCTCCCGCGTTCTTGTCTTCGAGAGCGCCGTTCAAGGCGGTTCCAGCCACCGAGGTCGAGATGCCCGGTCGTTTGGAGTGCCGCCGCGATCATGAGCCAACGAGGCTCTGTCCATCGGGCAGGGTCCGAGCGGACGGCGCTCCCCCACCGTCCGGCTGGAACGGAAAACGAGGAGTTGAGAAACATGACGTTTCGCAAGGGTTTGATGCTTTCGGCGGCCGGCCTCGCGCTGGGCGCGGTAGCGCTTTCGTCCGTCGAAATCGCCGCGGCCCACCGTGGCGAAGGCGGCCCCAAAGGCGGCTGGCATCGCGATGGCGGCCATCACGGCAAGGGTCACAAGGGCCATGGCATGAAGGGCGGCGGCGTCATGCGCATGCTCGAGAAGCTCGACGCCAACGGCGACGGTACGCTGACGCAGGAGGAGGTGACGAAGGCGAGCGACGACAAGTTCGCCGAGCTCGATAGCGACGCTAACGGCAGCCTGACGGCAGACGAGCTCGCCGCGCCGGGCATCGCGCGCCGCGCATGGCGCGAAGCCGCCGTCCTGAAGGCCATTGACCACAACCTCGACGGCAAGGTGGACAAGGCCGACTTCGAGGCCCACGCGCGTGAGCGCTTCGCTGCTCGCGACTTCAACGGCAACGGCACCATCGACGACGACGAGATGCCCCCGCGCAAGGCCGGCCGCGGCCCTGACCGCGACAAGAACGACGACCGCGGTGGCGAGCGCCGCCGTGACCGCGACGACGACGAGGCGCGCGGCGAGGGCCGTGGCGAGCGCTGGGAAGGCCGCGCCGACCGCGAGGAGCGTGGCGAGCGCGATCGCGGCAAGGGCTGGCGCGGCAAGCAGGGCGGGGACGTGCGCACCATCGGCGAGGCGATCGACAAGGCGCTGAAGCGTTTTGCCGACATGGACGCCAACGGCGACGGCGTGTTCGATGCCAAGGACTTTGCAAGCCGCGACAGCGCGCGCGACGAGTTCAAGAAGAAGGCCCGCCTGAGCCGGCTCGATGCGGACAAGAACGGCACCGTGAGCCGTGAGGAGTTCCGCGCCAAGCTCGGCAAGCGCTTTGCCCGGGCCGATCTCGACGGCGACGGCAGCATCGGGGCTAGCGATCTGCCTCCCGGCGCTGCCGAGAAGCTCGCCCGCAAGCGCGCCCGCGCGAATTGAGATCGGCTTGTACGATGATCGGGAAGTGCGCTGCGGACGATGCCGGACGCGATGCAGCGCACTTCTCGACTTGAACAGAGCCCGTGCGGAAGCGACTGGCGGACATGCGTGCGAGGGTCAAGGTGACGACCGGGGACGGCGCGTCGAAGGGCAGCACGGGCGGGTCACGGCTCGCGCCGGCGGCCGACGCTGACGTGCCCTCCGATGCTGACCTGCTGCTGGCCATCGCTGAAGTGTCCGCCGCCGGGTCCGATCAGGCCTTTGCCACGCTCCTCGACCGCCACCTCGACCGCATTCTCATGGTTGCCCGCGCTGTCGTGCGCGACGAGAGCGAAGCCGAGGACATCGCGCAGGAGACGTTTCTGCGGCTGTGGCAGGGCGCCGGGCGCATCGAGGTCGGAGCCGGCGGCGCAGTGCCATGGCTCGTGCGCGTGGCGCGCAACCTCGCCATCGATCGCCGGCGCCGTGAGCGTCGCGTCGAGGTGACCGATACGCCGCCCGATAGCGGCGCGCCGCCCGATCAGCTGGATCGCCTCGTCGCCGGCGAGGAACAGGGCCGCATCGCCGAGGCCGTGCGCGGTCTCCCCGAGCGCCAGCGCACGGCGCTGCTGCTGTTTCATCAGGAGGAACTCGCCTTGGCTGACATCGGCGAAGCGATGGGGGCTTCTGCGGAAGCCGTCGAGTCGCTGCTGGCCCGCGCCCGTCGTTCGCTGCGGACCCTGTTGTCTGGTCAGACCCGCGACGGAGCCGACGGCCTTCCCCCGAGGCGGGAGAAGCGATGATGCCAGGACGAGACACAAGCAGGGCACCACAGTCCGCCCGCCGGACGAAGATGGTCGAAAAGGACGGTGCACGATGACAGAGCGAGAGGATAGGCACGAGCGCTTCGCCGCCATGCTGGACGTCTATGGCGCCGACCCGGACCGCTGGCCACCGCACCTCTTCAGGGAGTTCGCGCCGTGGCTGGACGAGCCGTCCATGGCAGCGACGCTGGCGGGTGCCGCAGCGCTCGACCGGCTGTTGACGGAGGTTCCGCGCGATGCCGAGGTGGCGCGCATGGCGCTGCGGCAGCGCATTCTGGCCAAGTCCCGCTCGCGCGACGTCCTCGAAAATCCGGCAGTCGAGACGACCGATGTTCGCGTTGGCACCATTATCGCCTTCGAGCACGAGCGCGACAGGGGGCGCGAGGGCAGCCGGCCTCAGCGCGTGCGCCCTCTGACAACGGACGGGCCGCACTGGCCCGTCGCCGCCCTGATGGCCGCTTGTCTTTGCCTGGGCATTTTCGCCGGGCTCGGCGCAAGCTCCCTTCAGCAGGATGACGGTGTCACGGTCGCTTCCGTGGGCCTGCTCGACGACTTCGAGGACGCTCCTCCGGTCGGCACCACCGACGACGACGGAATGTTTGGCGAGGATCAGATATGACCATGCCGACGGACACAGGCGCCGGCGACCCGCGACCAGCCGCCCGCTCCTGGCTGCGCATCGCGCTCGTCGTGTCGCTTGCCCTCAATTTTCTGGCGATCGGCATCGCCGCTGGTAGCGTGATGGGGGGCTGGCGCCACGGCAAGCACGGACCGCACGGCAAGGGTGGGAGCATCGCCAAGTTCGTCGACCGCCTGCCGCAGGACCGACGCGCCGTGCTGGAGCCGATCCTGGCCAAGGGGCGCGTGGCGATCGAGGCGAGCCGCCGCGCGTCGCGCGATGAGGAGCTGCAACTCGTCGCGGCGATCCGCGCCCGTCCCTATGTGCCGGCCCGTTTCGAGGAGGCTCTCGACAAACTCGTCGCGGCCGATACGGCGGCGCGCCGGCAGGCTGGCCGCGGCCTCGGCGACATCATCGCCGCCATGACCGACGACGAGCGCTTGGCCTACGCCGAGAGACGACAGGCCCGCCTCGAGCACAAGCGCCACCGCGACAAGCACAAGGACGACTGATGGTGCCGCAGGCTCGCTTGTCATGCGCGCTGGCCGTAAATGCGCTTCCACGTCTCAACGGCGGTCACTCCGGCTCATGCCGGCGCGGCCTCGTTCAGCGGGCCGCAGCTTCGGCAGCTCTGCCCGGCGCAGCGGCGCACGCAGCAAAGAGATCGCTCTGCAGCGCCCGTTCGAGCCTGAGCGTGGCTCGCCACACGCCGCTCGTCTCGCTCGTAACGTCGAGGCCGGCACCATCGAGGGCGAGCAGCGTGGCGGCGACTGCCACGCCGAGGCCCGGTCCGCCCTCTCCCGCACCTGCGTTCCCAGGCGTTGCAACTTCGAGCGTGAGCCGCACCGTGTCGGCCGAGGTCGCTGCGGAGACGGTCACGTCACGCCCGCCGCCACGCACGAGCGCCTCGTCGAACAGGTTGGCCAGGATCTGCCGGAGCGTGCGGCGCTCGAATACGACGTCGAGCGGGCCAGCGAGTCGGCTCGTGAGGCGGGTGTCCGCGCCGCCGGCCGACCGTAGGGCCTCATCGAACGCCTCACCGACAAGCGCTGCTACATCCACCGGGTCGTGCGGGCGGGCCGGTGCCGCCCCCCTCGACTTGGCCAGCGCTGCCGTGATGGCGAGCGTGTCCTCGGCTGATTTGAGCAGGTTCTGGCCGCTTGCACGGATATGCCGCGCATAGTCGCGGTAGCGCTCCGAGCCGAGCGGACCCATTGCTTCGTTCGCCATCAGGTCTGAAAAGCCGATCACGGCATTGAGCGGCGTGCGCAGTTCGTGGCAGATGCGGCCCATCAGAGCAACCGATTCGAGGGCGCCATCCACTCCGGCGCTGGCGAGTAGCCCATCCCTGTAAACGAGGGCGGGTCGTGCGGACGAAGCTGCCGCCTCGATCCGCTGCGCAGCAGCCGAGCATGCCCGGTCCGGAGCGTCCACATCCTCAACGGCGCCTGCGGTCGCTGAGCCGATCAGCCGGGCGAGGCCGAAGGCTGCCACCACCCCGCCGGCGAGCCCGATCATCACGCCGGGCGTGCCACCCTCGGCTGCCACTGCCACCAGCATGGTCAGATTGAGCCCTGCGAGCGCGATCAGGCCTGCCCCGAGTGCTGCGCTCTCCGTGGCCGGCCGGCTGTCCCCCCGGCTCAGTCTTGGCGACGGCACCTCGTGCTGCACTGTATGCGGCCAGCCGTGGGCCACGCCGAAATGCTGGCCGGCGAACAGCGTTCGCAGCATATCCATGCCCCCGATGACTGAGTGTGAGAGTTCCCGTCCCGCCGCGCTTCGGCCATCCCCCGATATCCGAATCGCAAGACCTATTTCATCTGATCGGGGCTCGGGGTGTCGAGGAGTTTAAATCCGCCCGCCGACGATAGGACAGGCGCTGTCACGTTCCGATCAGCCGGCCGACGACCTCGGCCACATCCTTCGAAAGACCTGTCGCCTCTTCTATACGTTTCAATGACTTATGCGCGAGCTTGCGGCGCTTCGGCTCGAGCGCGCGCCAGCTTCTCATGGCATTGAGCAGACGCGCTGCGATCTGCGGATTGAAACTCTGGATGATCAGCACCTGTTCGGCGAGAAAGCGGTATCCAGCCCCGTCCGGGCGGTTGAATTGCGCCGGATTGGCACCGACGAAAGTGCCGATCAGGGCGCGCACCTTGTTGGGCGAGGTGACATCGAAAAGCGGGTCCTCAGTGAGCCGGGCCACAGTCTCCAGCGTGTCCGGTCCGGAGGCCAGCGCCTGCACCGAGAACCAGGTGTCGATCACGAGATGATCGTGCTGCCAGCGCTGGCGGAAGTGATCGAGCGCGCGCGGCGCCTCGCGCGCGCCTGCATCGCACAACAGCGAGAGCGCGGCGCTCGCATCGGTCATGTTGGTCGCCGTGGCGTAGTGCTCGGCGGCGCGCGCAAGGTCCTCTGGCTTGCCACGAGCCACGATGAGGCCGAGCGCGGCATTGCGAGCGGCGCGTTTGCCCGCGCTCTTGGCATCCGTCGCAAAGCGCGTGGACGCCAGGTCGCCGTGAATGAGCGTCAGCCGGTCGTAGAGGCCGCGCCCGATCATGCGGGCAAACAGACGGTGCGCACTGTGGATGGCGCCCGGATCGACGTTGCTGGCCATCTCGCGCGCCACGTCGCTTTCCGAAGGCAGCCGCAGGAGCTCGGCCTTGAACGCCCAATCCGTCGTCGCATCAGCAAGCGCTGCGTCCAGCGCCGCCACATAGCCACGACCAGGGGTGCCGCGCCCGCCGTCGGCGATGACGCGGGCAAGCCGCACGATCTCGCCGAGCGCGTAACTATAGGCCGCCTGCCAGCGGTTGAACGGATCGCTGTCGTTGGCGACGAGAAAGGCGAGTTCCTTGTCGCTCAAGTCGGTATCGAGCGTCACGGGAGCCGAAAAGCCCCTCAGAAGCGACGGCACCGGCCGCTCCTCGATGCCGTCGAAAACGATCGACAGGCGCGGGGATGTCAGATGGACGACGTCGTCGCTCATGCTCTCCGCCTGGCGCGGCCGGAGCGCGAGATCGCGGCCATCGCTGCCGATGAGCCCAAGCCGGACCGGGATGTGCATCGGCGCCTTGTCGGGCTGGCCGGGGGTCGGCGCGAGCTGTTGCTCGAGGTCGAGCGTCGCGGTCTTGGAGCGCTTGTCGAAGGACAATCGCGCCGTGACATGCGGCGTCCCGGCCTGACCGTACCACAGCATGAACTGCTTGAGATCGCGGCCCGAGACGTCGGTGAAGCAGGTGAGGAAGTCCTCGATCGTGCAGGCTTCCCCGTCGTGGCGCTCGAAATAGAGGTCGAGCCCGGCCCGGAATGTGTCGCGGCCGAGGATCGTCGCCAGCATGCGCACGACCTCTGCGCCCTTCTCGTAGACCGTCGCCGTGTAGAAGTTGTTGATCTCGATGTAACTGTCGGGGCGCACCGGATGCGCCATCGGGCCCTGGTCCTCGGGGAACTGGTGGGTGCGCAACTGCCTCACGTCGGTGATGCGCTGCACGACGGCCGAGCGCTCGTCGGCGGAGAACTCCTGGTCGCGATAGACCGTCAGCCCCTCCTTCAGGCAGAGCTGGAACCAGTCGCGGCAGGTGATGCGGTTGCCAGTCCAGTTGTGGAAGTACTCGTGCGCGACGACGCTTTCGATCGCCTCGAACATCGTGTCGGTCGCCGTCTCGGCGGAAGCCAGGATGAGCCGGTCGTTGAAGACGTTGAGGCCTTTGTTCTCCATCGCGCCCATGTTGAAGTCCGATACCGCGACGATGTTGAACACGTCGAGATCGTACTCGCGGCCGAAGCGCTTCTCGTCCCACGCCATGGACCTCTTGAGCGCATCCATGGCCCACGCAGCGCGCGCCTCCTTGCCGCGCTCGACGTAGATGGCGAGATCGACGGTGCGCCCGCTCATGGTCTTGAACGACGAGGCGATGGAGCCGAGGTCGCCACCGACGGCGGCGAACAGGTAGCAGGGCTTGGGGTGAGGGTCGTTCCAGCGCGCGTAGTGGCGCTTGGCGTCGAGCGTGCCGCGCTCGACGAGATTGCCGTTCGACAGGAGGATCGGTACGCGCTCGCGGTCTGCGATGAGCCGGCAGGTGTAGACCGACAGCACGTCGGGCCGGTCGAGGAAGTAGGTGATGCGCCGGAAGCCCTCCGCCTCGCACTGCGTGCAGTAGACCCCGCGCGACAGGTAGAGCCCGGTCAGCGCCTTGTTCGTCTCGGGCGAGATGCGCGTCGTGATGTCGAGCCGGAACGGGCCCTTGGGCGGCTTGATGAGCGTGAGGCCCGAGCGCGACAGCCGGTAGGCCTTGCGCTCGAGCGGCTTGCCCTCGAGTGCGATGGCAACGAGCGTCAGCCGGTGGCCATCGAGCACGAGGGGACGCGGCTCTGCGGATTTACGGCCGGCGAGTGACTTGGGATTGGGGCGCACCTTGAGCCGGGACTTGACCTCCGTGGCGCGGGGGTCGAGCGCGATGTCGAGATCGACGGTATCGATCAGATAATCGGTCGGCCGGTAATCGGCGAGGCGCACCGGGCGCGGGGTATCGGTCTTCATTGTGTTGCTGCCTCCCGGCCGCGCCGGGCAGGCGCGCCGGCAGGACTTTAGGCGCATTCGGTTGAGAATTGTGAAGGTTTGCGAGCGCCAACCGTCAGCGCTCGACTACGCCGGCTGCCGAGGCGGGGCCCGCCGCGGCCTCGAGTGCCGTGGCGGGCCAAGCGTTTCACCGTCTGGTCGTAATCTGGTCGTAGACGCCACCGTCGGCAAAGTGCGTCTTCTGCAGCTCCGCCCAGGGTCCGAGCCGCTCCTCGGCCGAGAACGTCTTGATGTCCGGGAAGCGGCTCGAATTCTCCTGCCTGACCGCGGCATCACGCGGGCGGAAGTTGTGGCGCGCGATGATGCGCTGCGCTTCCGGCGCATAGAGAAAATCGAGATAGGCCTTGGCGAGCTTGCCGGACTGGCGTTTGCCCGTGACCGTCTCGACGACGGCGACGGGAGGTGCTGCTTCGATGCTCAGTGACGGGTAGACGACATCAAAGCTGTCGCTGGCGACCTCCGACTTGATCAACGCGGCCTCGTTCTCGAAGGTCACGAGCACGTCCCCGATATCGCGCTGAGTGAAGGTCGTCGTGGCGCCGCGACCGCCGCCGTCGAACACGGGAACGTTTGCAAACAGGGCCGCGACGAACTCCTTCGCCTTGTCGGCGCTGCCGAGCTTCTCGAGTGCATAGCCCCACGCCGCCAGATACGTGTAGCGGCCGTTGCCGGAGGTCTTCGGGTTCGGGATGACGACCGAGATGCCGGCCTTCACGAGGTCGTCCCAATCCTTGATGCCCTTGGGATTGCCCTTTCGCACCAGGAACACGCTGGTCGTCGTGTACGGCGCTGCACCGTAGGGAAAGCGGGTCCGCCAGTCGGCTGCCACCGCTCTCTTGCCGACCAGGAAATCGAGGTCGGTCGGCTGGTTGAGCGTGACGACGTCGGCCTCGAGACCTTCTGCGACGGCCTGCGCCTGCTTGGTCGATCCGCCGTGCGCCTGACGTACTTCGACCGCTGCCCCGCTCGATGATTTCCAGAACGCCGAGAAGGCCGGATTTATGTCCTTGTAGAGTTCGCGCGACACGTCATAGGACGCATTGAGCAGACTGTCCTGCGCGCGCGTGGCAGTGCTGCCGAGTATGCCTGAGCACCCGATGAGCAGTCCTGCTGCCAGGGCCGTGAACACTTTTCCGCCGACGGACATGCCGATCTCCAGGTGTGTGCGGGTTTGCCTTCAGCCCTGTATAGGCGCCGGCCACGCGCGGCTCTAACGAAGCAATTGTGCTGAGCTTGCAAGCGGACATCCTGCGAGCCGACGACGTGTTCTGTGCGGTGTGCCGTGAAGGGCGCCCAAGCCGGACGGGGTGGCCCGGGCGCCCTCCGGCCGTGGCGCGGAGGCGGACGCATTGCCTCCGCGCTGGCCGATGCCGGCGGTCCGTCCAGCCGGGTGATTGGACAAAGCCCGCCGGCACCTCGTCACGCGCCGGCGGGTCGCTGTGCGCCGGCGCGCCCGAGAGTGGGTCTGACGCCCGTAGCGCCCCGGCTATCGCTCGAGCGGCGCCTGTGGTCGAGCACGGCGCGCTGCGCCGAAGCTGCGGTCGCGAAGCGCCGCCCGTCTAGGTCCTGATATCGGGCTGTCGCCGCGTGAAACCTGAACTGGCTTTCCCCTGGCCGGCGCACGACGATCCCCACCTGATCGTCTTCGATTTCGATGACGAATGCTTGTTCCATGCCTGCTCCTTGTCGGGCCCTCGGGCGCCGGTCTGTTGGCGGACATCACGCTCGTGACGCTTCGTTCATGCGTCATCGCCGCAGCCGAACGAACCAAGAAGTTGTGCGCTGCTTATGGAGGTGCGCCGATCCACGGACGTCTCGACGGCTCGGAAAGCGAAAAGGGCCCGGCGCGAGATCGCGCCGGGCCCAGCCGTGTCGAGCCGGGTAGGCTCTGCCGTCAGAGGACGAAGTCGCTGCGCACGAGCGTATCGGAGCCCACGACGTCGATGGCGAAGTCGGCGCGCGCGTCACCGTTCACATCGGCCTCGACACGCACCCGGTTGCCGGCCAGTTCCTCGAAGCGGACCTGTCCGGCCTGGCCGGTGAAGTCGCGCCCGCCGATGAAGGCGAAGGTCTGGTTGCCGCCGACGCGGACGTTGGCATCGATGCCCGAGAGATCGATGTCGTCGAGACGGCTCGTGAAGTCGGTGATGATGTCGCGCAGGGCCCCGCGCGATTCCGCGATCGAGTTGAACTCGAAGATGTCGCGCTGCGTGCCGCCGGTGAGCGTATCGCGGCCGAGGCCGCCGATCAGCGTATCGATGCCCGCTTCGCCGCGCAGGATGTCGTTGCCCGCGCCGCCGTTGAGCGTGTCGTTGCCTGCACCGCCCAGCAGCGTGTCGTTGCCGGCGTCGCCGAACAGGTCGTCGAAGCCGTCGCCGCCGAACACCCGGTCGTTGCCGATGCCGCCGCGGATCGTATCGCCGCCCGCGCCGCCACCGAGGATGTCATTGCCGCCACCGCCGAGGATGATGTCGTCGCCGATGCCGCCGAAGAACGTGTCGGCACCCACGCCACCCTCGAAGCTGGCGTCGAGGACGGTGTCCTCGGCAACGGCGTCGAGGTTCTGGATGCGGCGGTCGCCCGAGGCCGGGGTGTCGGCCTCGTCGTAGGCGTTCGCCGCGTCGGGGTGGAACTCCGCGACGTAGTCGATGAACGCCTGCTGCTCGCCGAGCGCGTTGCCGGGCAGCGAGCCGGCGGCGAGATCGGCCGGGTCGTCGACGGCCAGGAGCGTGCCGTCGTCGAGGATGACACGGAAGTTCGTGCCGAGCGTGTTGATCGGGTAGTCGTCGCCGCCACGGCCCGTTGCCGGAACGGTCGCGGCGAGGAAGTTGAGCGTCACGACCGTGATGTTGGTCGGGGCGCCGTCGACGAGTTCACCGTTGACGTAGAGCGGGATCTTCGAGCCGTCCTCGCCGATCAGCGCGATGTTCTGCACGCGCGTGCCCGGCGTCGAGCCGTCGACGCTGCGCGGCGTCCCCGACGGATCCCACGAGAAGGCGACGCCGCCGAGCTGCGGGAAGCGGCCCGGCGTCTGGCCGGGACCCGAGGCGGCCACGCCGTGCTCGAGGATCTCCTTGAGGCCCTCGGCCGTCACGTCGAAGGCGACGAGGCGGTTGTTGAAGCGCAGCGAGTTCTCGACGTCGAGCACCGAGATGTCACCCTGCACCTTGCCCGCATCCGGGTTCTCGGCCGGCGGCTCTTTGTCGCCGGTCGTCACGTCGATGCTGCCGATCACCGAACGGATGCCGCCGCCGTTCTTGATGCTGACGATGAACACGTCGTCGGCTTCCTCACCCAGGGCTTGGGCGAGGGCATAGGCGTTGGCGTCGGCCGACAGGTTGCCGAGGTTCGTCTCCTGCGTGCGGACGATGTTGCGCTCGCCCTCGAGGTAGACGTTGGTGAAGCCCCGCGTGTCGCCGTCCTTCGCCGTGATGACGGCATCGACCGCATCCGTCATGTCGCGCACGAGGTCGCCCTTCGTGCCGTCCCCGAAAGCGGCCGTCGCCTGGATGTCCTCGATGGTCTCGACCGTGTCCGGGTCGATGCCCCAGGCGCGGGCGACGTTGTCGACGGTCGCCGCGTAGGCGCCGTTGATCGACGTGTCGAGACTGTCGGTGATGATGTTGCCGTCGTCGTCGAACGAGACGACGAGGCGGCCGAGATAGGTGAACTCGTTGTCGGTGTTGACGATGAGCGTCGTGCCGCCGTCCGCACCCTGCGTCACGATCGGGTAGGTGTTGGCGAAGTTGGCGGCGTGGCCGGGGAACGCCACGGCCTCGTCGTTCTCGTCGCCGAGGCGCGTGTTGGAGCCGGCCGCCAGGATGATGTCCACGCCCTCAAGGAGCTCGGCGAGCTCCTGCTCGAGCTGGATCTGCTGGAGGTGCGACATCAGGATGATCTTGTTCACGCCCTGGTCGCGCAGGTCGTCGATGACCGGCTGCAGGATGGCGGCGAGCGCCACCATGTCGTTGGCGTCCGGGCCGATGACCGAGACGTTGCCGACCGAGGAGATGCTGGCGAGGATCTGCGTCGTCGCGCCGACGAGGCCGATCTGTTCGCCGCCCTTCTCGACGATTGCCGACGGCACGATGCGGCCGTTCAGCGTGTTGGCGAGTTCGAGATCGTCATCGCCGACCGTCTGCACGAAGCGGCCTGAGATGTCGGCATCCGCCGACAGATCGAGGTTGGCCGACAGATACGGGAACTCGGCGCCGACCCAGCCGGCGGTCGAGCCACCGCGGATCGCATCCGAGAACACCCGCGTGCCGAGGTCGAACTCGTGGTTGCCCACCGTCGAGGCCTCGACGCCGATGACGTTGTGGATGGCGATGTCGACGCCAGCGATCGGCAGCGTCGAGGACGTGATGGTGGAGCCCGACGAGGCGTTGAGTTCATCGCGCACCGACACGTCGGTGCCGGCGGCGAGGAACGGCCCGGGGATGTAGTTGTCGCCGCCCGCCAGGATCAGCGTGTTGGCGTAGGTATCGTCGTAACCGTCGACGAGGGCAGCGAGCAGCGGTGCGGTATCGGAGGCGAGCAGGCCTGCTTCCGCGTCGGCGAAGTGCAGCAGCTGCAGGGTGAAGGGCTGCGTCGAGGCCGTGGTGCCCGGAGAGGCGATGGCCGGCACGTTGCCGCCGCTGCCGCCGAGTGCTTCCGTCGCGACCGCGCCGGAGTCGTTGCCGATCGTGCTGTAAGCCCCGAGATCGACATCGTAGGAGGCGCCGTCGTTGGAGGCGTTCGACGGGTAGCTCTCGCTGTCGACGAGGATGCCGCTGTCGAGCGGGTTGCCGACCCAGATGTTGACCTGATCGCCCCCGTCGCCCAGTCCGGCGCCGCCGGCCGCGTAGCCCACTTCGACGTCCGTCAGGTCGCGCACTGCGCTCCACACGGTGCGGAAGTTCGTCGCATCCGTCGCGCTGCCGACCGCGACGATGACGCTTTCGCCCGGCGCGATGTCGGTGATGCCGGCGATGATGTCGGCTTCCGAGGCGGACGCGCTGTCATCATCGTAGTAGAGCGCGCCGTTGAGCTCAGAGCTCCACGCCACATCTCCGAAGTTGGTGATCTCGAACCAGTCGACGGTCACGTCGGTGCCCGCCTGGCCCGGCCAGATCTCGGTGATCTGCAGGTCGTAGCTCAGCGCCTCGTAGATCGTGATGGTGTCGTCGGTCAGCGAGTCGCCGCCCTCGTTCGTCACGACGAGCAGGTTCTTGCCTGTCGGGCTGTCACTGGCGCTGATGAAGGTCAGGCCCTCGGCGGCCGTGTCGCCGATGTTGAAGTCGTAGTTCGAGAAGGTCACGTCGTTGGGGTCGGTGACGTCGAACACCATGACGCCGCTCTGGCCCCGCTCGATGCCGACGAAGGCATAGATGCGCCCGTCGATGACCTGAACGGTGACGCCCTCGGGCTCGGGACCCTTGGCATCCGAGCGGCTGTCGTCGAGGGTCGTGCCCTCGGTGAAGGTGCCGGGCGTTATGGCGGCGATGCGCTCGAAGATGTCGGCGCTGTCGAACACCTGATTGCCGGCCGAGTCGAGGATCGAGAACGAGCGGCCGCCGAGCGTGACGAGTTGCTCGTAGTCGCCATCATTGCCGACGTCGCCCGCATTGGTGAACACCTCGAGGCGGCCGAGCACGGCGTCGTCCTGCAGCGTGGCGGCGTTCGGGAAGGCGGTCGGATCGAGCGTCAGGTCGCCGATGCGTGCGGTCTCCTCGGCGGGCAGGAAGTCGTTGCGATCGTCACCCTCGTTGGCGATGACGTAGTAGGTCTGGCCGCCGACCTCGTAGGAGGCGATGGCATCCGGCATGTAGAAGCCGAACACGGGATTGCCCGTCGTCAGGTTGACCGACTGCGCGCCGCCGGGGCCGTCACGGTCCGAGAAGTCGGCCTCGAGCGAGGAGTAGTCCTTGAGGCCGAGTCCTACGATGTCCTCGACGGTCGCCGTGGCGATGTCGATGATGGCGATGGCGTTGTTTTCCTGCAGCGTCACGAACGCCTTGGTGCCATCCGGCGAGATCGCGATGTACTCGGGCTCGAAGTCGTCGGAAGCCAGTTTGCCGTCGGCGATGCGCACGCCCTCGGCGCGCAGGCTGGCTTCCAGGCCGTCGAAGGCAGCGAACGAGACCGGGGTCGCCACGCCGGTCGCCACGTCGATGATGCTGATCGAGCCAGGCGAATCCTGGTTCGAGGTCGTCAGTTCGCCTTCGTTGGCGACGAGCACCTTGGAGCCGTCCGGCGTGAAGACCACCATGTCGGGGTGGTTGCCGACGGTGACCTTGAACAGAAGCGCGCCGGTCGCAGCGTTGAGCAGCACGACCTCACCCGACTGCGTCTTGTCGGCGTTGAGGAGCGAGGCGGCGACGACACCGTTCTTGACCGCAACGCTCGACACGTCGCTCGACACGGCGCTGATGGGCGCTGCCGTGAAATTGATGACGGACAGAACGGTCGGTGCGGTCGGGTCGGAGAGATCGACGATCTGCAGGCCGCTGTTGCTCGTGACGAACAGGCGGTCGGTGTTGGGATCGAAAGCGGATATTTCCGCGCCGACGACACCGGCCGTGTTGCCGATCGTGGCGATGCGATTGAGCGTGAGGTTGTTGGTCGGAGTGGTGGTCAGCGCCATGAGAACCCTCGAGGACAAAAAGACCCGATCCCGGAAACCGAATTTCCGGGGTGCAAATCGACAGAGTGTGGGTAGTTGACAGCGCTGCCTCGCGCTCCCGCCCCAAGTCGCGGACGGCCGTTAACCGTTTACGCAACGGGGGGACGCTCTACGCGTCTTGCATGAAGCCTTGAAGTCGGATCGATGTCGGCTGAGTGACAACTGGGCCGACGCCGGAAGATGGAGCGCGGCTCCAGTCGGGCACGACAGCGCCGCGGCGAATCCGCAGGCAAGCTGGCAGTCGTCGCCTTTTGCCGTTGGCATCGCGGGACTTTCTCACAGGAAACGAGTAGAACCCCGACGCCCCGACAGATGCTCCGCTGCTTCTCGACTGCCCGAACAGACAGAGTGATGACCGTTAGCCCCCACCGCTTCTCAGTCGCCCCCATGATGGACTGGACGGATCGGCACTGCCGCTTCTTCCATCGCCTGATGACGCGACGGGCGCTGCTCTATACGGAGATGGTCACGGCCGATGCGGTGATCCACGGCGACCGGGCCCGGCTCATCGGCTTCTCGCCGGCAGAACATCCCGTCGCCCTGCAACTCGGCGGCAGCGACCCGGCCCGTCTCGCTGAAGCCGCACGCATCGGCACCGAATGGGGTTACGACGAGATCAACCTCAACGTCGGCTGCCCGTCCGACCGCGTGCAGGAAGGCCGATTCGGCGCCTGCCTGATGGCCGAGCCGGCGCTCGTGGCGACTTGCATCTCGGCCATGCGCGACGCCGTCCCCTCGGGCATCCCGGTTACCGTCAAGTGCCGCATCGGCATCGATGACCAGGACGCCGAGGCCGACCTCGCGCGCTTCGTCGACATCGTCGCGGGCGACGGGGGCTGCTCCGTCTTCATCGTGCATGCGCGCAAGGCGTGGCTCTCCGGGTTGTCACCCAAGGAGAACCGCGAGGTGCCGCCGCTCGACTATGGCCGCGTCCGCCGCCTGAAGGCGAGCCGGCCCGGCCTCACCGTGGTGATCAATGGCGGCATCAGCTCACTCGAGGCTGCCGAGGCGCTGCTTTCGCCTGCCGCCGAAGGCCCCGGCCTCGACGGCGTCATGCTCGGTCGCGCCGCCTATCAGATGCCCTACCTGCTGAGCGAGGTCGACGCACAGCTGTTCGGCGACCCGGCCCCGCCGATTTCGCGTGCCGATGTCATCAGGCGCCTTTTGCCCTACGCCGAAGCGCACCTCGCCGCGGGCGGCCGGCTGAGCAACATCACCCGCCACATCCTCGGCTTGATGCACGGCGCCCCGCGCGCGCGCGCCTTCCGGCGCCATCTGAGCGAGAACGCGGTCGGCCCGGACGCCGGCCCCGACGTCCTCGCCGCAGCGATCGCCATCGCGGAAGGCAGCGCGCCCCGTCTGCCGGCAGCCGGCGTTGCCGCCTGAGCGGAGTTGGGCTTTTCAGTCCGTAGCGATAATCCGTTTGTCGGCATCGGCGAGTGCCGTGAGCAGTGGCCGTCCATCGGGCGCCAGCCGGAACTCGGCGAAGCGGGCCTCGGCGAAGCGCTTGGCCGTGCCTTCGCGGAAGAAGTAGGACGTCGTGCCCATCACCGTCTGGCCGCGCTCGGCGTGGATCGCGATGACGACCTGGGTAGGGCCGGCGACGGGCCGCTCGGGCGAGAGCGCGATGACGGTGGCGACGTCGTCGGCGGCGACGTCGGCGAGCGCGAATCGGAGGGCTTCGACCGGCAGGGCGACAGGCGTTTCGGGCAGGCGCATGCGCAGGATCATGTAGTCGCCCTGCATCAGCGAGCGCGGGTCGACGGGAGCGAGCGCGACGAGGATGCGCCGGCCGTTGGCGAGAATGCTTTCGTTGTCCTGCACGGCCCGGCCGACGATCAGCGCCGTCGCGACGATCGACAGCAGGATGAGCGGCACGCCGAGGCGGTTCGCCAAGCCCCTCGCGCCGACGCCCAGCGTGTCGCGCTGCCCGCCAGTCGTTAGCGCCGCCGGCAGGCGGGCGTCGAGCGCATAGGCGAGGCCGCCGAGGCCGAGACCGAGCAGCATCAGGAACTGCGCCTTGTCCATCAGCGGCCAGCCGAGCCAGTAGTAGAATGAGCCCATGAGCCACAATCCCGCTACGGCGGCGAACACGGCGAGCGTCCGCCGGGACGATGCCCGCGCGGCGGCGTAGAGCACCACCGCCACGGCAAGGATCGGCATCACGTACGTCAGGGCCATGGTGGCCGCGCCGATACCCATCGCCGCTGTGCGGTCCAGGATCGCCGTCCTGAACTTCAGCCACAGGCCGGCCGCGGCGACCATCACGATGGCGATGGCGCGCGATGGCGTCAGGGCCCACTCCAGCGGCACGGATGCCGACAAGAGCCCGCCTGCCGGGTCGGCGCTCAGGAGAAACGTCGGGTTGCCGGCGAGAACGGCCAGCAGAAGCAGCGCCGCGGCGCCGGTCGTGAAGTGATCGAGCCGCGCTATGTCGAGTGGCCGATCCGGAACTTGGCGCCGGGCCGCGGCCGCCAGAAGGAGCGCCACCGCCGTTACCGCCGTGACAATGAGAAAGGCCTGTTCACGGTAGCCACCGACGAGCCAGTCCTTCGGCTCGCTCGCCAACTGGGAGCCGACGCAGAGGACCGCAAGTCCGGCCGCCATCGCGCCGAGCATAGCGGCAACCCACGGCGGCCGGACGACGGTGGCGAGCAGGGAGACGACGAGCAAAACGAGGAGGCTCGCCTGTCCGAGGCTGACATCGCGGAATGCCGCCACCGCCAAGAGAGCGATACCTACCGCAAGCACCGTCAGGGCCTGCTGATTGAGGAAGCTCCTTTCGCCGAAGGCCTTCATGCCGGCGACACCGGCCCCCATGAGCGCGACAGCCATTGGGTAGGCACCCGCAGAGTCCAGCACTGGTGCGAACAACAAGAACAACAGCGCGAGAAAAGGCAGCGCAGCAAGTTGCGCGCCGAACACGCTGAGCACGGTCATGGGCCACTCGGGCAGTGCAGCCTTGACTGATCCCGTCGCGACGAGGCGCGCGCCGCGGCGCTCGGCAACGGCTCTCATGACGCGCAGGCTGACACCGAACACCGCCGCGACGGCAAGCCCGCTGACCAGCAGCGCGCCGAAGGCGTCATCGAAGTAGGGGTAGAGATTCGCCAGCAGTTGTGACAGGAGCAGCACGTCAAAGCCGATGACGGCGGCCACGAGCAGCGGGCCGTCGAAGGGATCGACCTCGGCAAGGGCCAGCAGCAGGAGCGCGAGCACGGCGATCCCGAGATAGGCCGCCCAGGACGAG
>JANRIT010000070.1:0-28784 GCA_033764645.1 Hyphomicrobiaceae bacterium | reverse complement strand
ACTCCCTACTCCCTACTCCCTACTCCCACGCCCCGACCTAATCCCACGCGCGGAGCGCGACCATGAACTATGTCATCCTGGGCGCCGGTCCAGCCGGCGTCACCGCCGCCGAAACCCTGCGCGGCATCGATCGCGACGCCTCGATCACGCTGATCGGCGGCGAGCCCGAGCCGCAACCCTATTCGCGCATGGCGATCCCGTACTTCATCTATGGCAAGGTCGACGAGGGCGGCACGTACCTGCGCCAGCAGCCGGGGCACTACGACCGCCTCGGCATCCGCTACGTCACTGGCCGCTGCGGCGGCATCGACAGCCAGAGCCGCCGCCTGCACCTCTCGAACGGCGACAGCCTCCCCTACGATCGCCTTCTGCTCGCCACGGGCGCCTCGCCGATCATCCCCCCGCTGCCTGGCTCGCACCTCCCCGGCGTCCACACCTGCTGGACCCTGAACGACGCCCGCGAAATCCTGAAGCTCGCCGACAAGGGCGCGCCCGTCGTGCTCGTCGGCGCCGGGTTCATCGGCTCCATTATCCTGGAGGCGCTCTACCTGCGCGGCTGCGACATCACCGTCGTCGAACTCGCCCCGCGCATGGTCGCCCGCATGATGGACGAGACGGCCGGCGGCATGCTCGGCCGCTGGTGCGAGACGAAGGGCGTCAAGGTCCACACCAACACCCGCGTCACCGGCATCTCCGAGGGCACGGGCGGGCACCGCCTGTCAGTCTCCCTCTCCAGCGGCGGCTCGGTGCCGGCCGCCCTCGTCGTGCTCGCGGTCGGCGTGCGCTCGAACACGGGCTTCCTCGTCGGGTCGGGCGTGAAGGTGAAGACGGGCATCGTCGTGGACGACCACCTGGAGACCAGCGCGTCTGGCATCTACGCCGCCGGTGACTGCTGCGAAGGCATCGATCTGTCGACCGGCAAGCCGGACATGCTGGCGATCCAGCCCGTCGCCGTCGAGCACGGTCGCATCGCCGCGCTCAACATGGCCGGCCGCCGCCACCGCCACCGCGGCTCCCTCAACATGAACGTGCTCGACACCATGGGGCTCATCTCCTCCTCGTTCGGCTTGTGGCAGGGGGCCCAGGTCGGCCAGACGGCCAAGCTCGTCGACGAGGACACGTTCAAGTACCTCAAGCTCGAGTTCGAGAGCGACCGCCTCGTCGGCGCCCAGTGCGTCGGCCTGACCGATCACGTCGGCATGCTGCGCGGGCTCATCCAGACGGGTTTCCGCCTGGGCCAGTGGAAGGACCGGCTGATGGCCGCGCCCGAGCGGCTGCGCGAGGCCTACGTCGCGGTCATGCAGGCGGCTCCCGTGTCGGGCCCACTCGGCCCGCACGTCAAGGCTCCCGTCAACTGACCCTCACTCCCTGCCCTTCGGCGGCTGTCCGAGACAGGACGGGGGGACTGGGCTATGTACTGAGTTATGGATGGGGCTCGGCGCCGCCCCGCATGCGCGCTGACGCGCTGTCGCGTGCATTCTCGACGCTCGTCCCATCCCGCAGAGAAGCCACGGCGCGCTGTTCAGAATGCGCCGGGCTCCGGGAGGACGTGCGGAATGAACGATCCGGCAGCCGGCGACGGCTCGTGCGGGATTAAGGTCGTTGCCAGCGACCTCAAAAGCACGATGAACGCCGCCGACGAGATCGCCGAGCAGTTGGCCGGCGCGCCGTGGCAGCACGTGCTCGTTCATTTCTCCTCGCACCACGACGCCGAGATCCTCGCCACCCGGCTCGGTCGCGCCTTGCCCAACACCTCCGTCGTCGGCTGCTCGACGTCGGGCGAGATCGGCCCCAACGGCATGCGCCAGGGCAGCATCCTGGCGCTCGCCTTCCCGCACGACCGCTTCCGCATCCGCTCCGAGGTCATCGAGGACATCGACCGCTTCGGCGTCGAGCGGGCGACCAACGTCGTCCGCCGGTTGCGCGAGGACTTGGCCTGCCCGCAGGGCCAGACCTCGCGCGAGAACGTCTTCGCCCACCTTCTGGTCGATGGCGTCTCGAACTACGAGGAGATGCTGGTCGCCTCCATCAACTGGGCGATGGGAGATTTGGACATCGTCGGCGGCTCGGCCGGCGACAATCTCGACTTCCGCCGCACGAGCCTCATCCACAACGGCCGCGCCATGACCAATGCGGCGATCCTCACCATGATCGAGACCACGGTGCCATTCCGCACCTTCAAGACGAACAACTTCGAGCCGACGACGACGAAGCTCGTCGTCACCTCGGCCGACACCGAGAACCGCATCGTGCGCGAACTCAACGCCGAGGCCGCCGCGCACGAGTATGCGCGCGCGGTAGGCCTGATGCCGGACGAGCTTGGTCCGTTCAGCTTCGCCTCCTACCCCCTCGTCGTGAAGGTTGGCGAGGAGTACTTCTGCCGCTCGATCCGCAATGTGAACCCCGACGGCAGCCTGACCTTCTTCTGCGCCATCGACGAGGGCCTGGTATTCACCGTGGCGACCGCCCACGACATGCTGGAGGCAACCGAGCGCACGCTCGTGGAGCTCGATCACGCCCTCGGCGGTGTCGACATGGTGCTCGGCTTCGATTGCGTCCTGCGCCGTCTCGACGCCGAGAACCGGCAGATCCGCCATCGCATGGAGGCGCTGTACCAGCGTCACAACATCGTCGGCTTCCATACCTACGGCGAGCAGTACAACGCCATGCACCTCAATCAGACGCTGACCGGAATCGCCTTCGGCCGCCAGCGGCTCGAGCGGTAGGCCGACGGGGTTGATGTAGCCATGCCCGACGTGCACGACGACGACGCCCTGCGCCGGCAGATCGACAAGCTCTCCCGCATCAACGCCGCGCTGATGGGGCGCGTCGAGCGCTCGATTGCCCAGCAGGGCAGCGCCTACGCGCTGTTCCATGCCGCGATAGGCCTCGAGAGCCAGGTCCGCCTGCGCACCGAGGAGTTGCGCTCGGCGCTGATGGATCTCGAGAAGACCAACCACGACCTGTTGCAGGCGCGCGATGCCTCCGAGCAGGCAAGTCGGTTCAAAACGCGCTTCTTCACTGCCGTCGGCCACGATCTGTTGCAGCCGCTGCACGCTGCCCGCCTGTCACTCTCGGCGCTCGAGGAAAGCCGCAGCGCCGGCGAGCAGCGCCGCCTCGTCGGCCAGATCGATCACGCGCTCCTGTCGATCGAGGAACTCCTGAAGTCGATCCTCGATCTTTCGCGGCTGGAAGCCGGCGTCATGCAGCCGAGCTTCTCTGCCGTGCCGCTCGACGAATTGTTCGCCAGCCTCGCGCTCGATCTGGCACCCATCGCACGCGCCCAGTCGCTCTCCCTCATCGCTCGCCCGACGCGCCTCGTCGTGCGCTCCGATCCTCTGATGCTGCGCCGCATGCTGCAGAACATGCTGGCGAACGCCGTCCGCTACACCGAGCGCGGCGGCATCCGGCTTCTCGCCCGCCGCCGGCGCGGCAAGGTGCGCATCGAGGTCTGGGACACCGGACCGGGCATTCCTCTCGCCGAGCGCGAGCGCATCTTCGAGGAGTTCCAGCGCGGCTCCAGTTCCGACCGCGGTGGCGGCTTCGGGCTCGGCCTGTCGATCGTGCGGCGCATGTCGCAGGCGCTCGATCACGAGGTCGGCGTCTGCTCGCGCGTCGGCCGGGGCACCTGCTTTCACATCCTCGCCGAAGCCGCCAGTGCGGCGAGCGAACCCTCGGCCCTGTCACGCTCCCGCCAGCGCGACGCCGTCGATGCCGCGCTGCCCCCCTACGGCTTCGGCCACGCCACGGCTCTTCTGATCGACAACGATGCGTCGGTCATCGAGGCCATGCGCGTGCTGCTGACGAAATGGAACTGTGTGCCGCTCGTCACGTCGAGCCTCGCCGACATCGAGGCTCTGATCGCCGACGGTCGCGTGCGGCCGGATATCGTGCTCGCCGACTACCACCTCGACAACGGCGAGACCGGCATCGACGCCATCGAGCGCCTGCGCCAGGCGTTCGGGTCGAGCTTGCCGGCGATCGTCATCACGGCTGATCATTCGGCGGCGACCTGCGAGTTGGCTGGCGCGCGCGGCTGCGAACTTTTGAAGAAGCCTGTGCGGCCGGCCGAGCTGCGCGCACTGATGACCCATATTTTGGGCTCGTGAAGGCTCGGCGCCGTTTCTTCTGCGGCGACGGCTCAGCGCCGCCCGCGTGCGATGGCGAGTTCCAGGTTCCAGACGCGCAGCCTGCCGTCATCCCCCGCCGTCACGAGCCGGCGCCCATCGGCCGACACGCTCAGCGCCGTGACGCTGCCCTGGTGGCTGGCAAACGTGCGCAGCGTTGTGCCCCGCCGGAGGTTCCACACCCGGATGGTGCCGTCGGCGCTGCCAGATACGAGAACCGGCGTCGCCGCGTCGGCCGCTGCCACGAAGGCGACCGTGTTGATGCGCCCTTTGTGGCCGCGCAGGCGCCGCTGCACGCGCCGGGAGTTGGCCGAGAAGACGCCGACCTCGCCGTTCAGCAGTCCGGCAGCGGCAAGCCGCCCGTCGTCGGTGAGCGCGACGGCCGTGACGAAATCGGCCAGCCGCGCATACGTCCGCACCGTGTCGAGGGTCTCGAGGTTCCACACCTTGACCTGACGGTCCGCACCGCCACTGGCCATGAGCGGACCACGCCCGGCAGCGACGGCCTGCACGGCGCTGTCGTGTCCTGAGAACACGTGTACCGGATCGCCCGGCGAGGCGCGGTCCCAGAGCGTCACTTTCCAGTCGTGGCTCGCCGCCAGGAAACGTCCCGGCACGGCGGTGGCCGCGACCGCCCAGATGCTCGCCTCGTTGCGCTGGAAGTCGGCGAGCTTGACGCCCGTCGCGAGGTCCCACAGCGATACGTAGCCGTCGGCGTGGCCAGTCGCGATGGTCTGGCCCGCGACGGCGATCGTGCGCGCCGCGCCGTGATTCATGGGCACGACGCGCGCTGCCCCGGCAAGCGAAGAATCCCAGATCTTGAGGGTCGCATCCGCGCCGGCGGTGACGACGAAGCGCCCGTCGGGACTGTAGGCCACGGCGTGGATCGCCCCGTCGTGGGCGGCGATCTCGCGCATCAGCGGATTGACGGGAATGCTGACGGGAGCCGTCGCCGCCGGTCGCACTGCTTCCGTCGCCGGCCGTTGCCGGACCGATTGCGCCGGAGCGCCGGGACCGGCTGCGCCAGGACCGGCTGCGCCAGTCGGCTCGCGCCCCCAGAAGTCGCTCCAGCCGCCGCGCGAAACATGGTCCTGCGCGGCGATCGCCACCGCCGCGATGCCGGCAACGAGGGCAAAGCGCGTGAGTGCCGAGCGCCAACCGCCATCCGGGCGCTGCGCCTTCGGCCGTGGCGGCTTGCGCCGCTCGAGTGCGACGGGCGCCGGCGGGCTGCGCACCGGCACGGGCAGGCGCTGCGGCTCGGCCGCTCGCACCTCGCTGGCGTTGCGCGCTGCTGCTCCCGCCTTGCTGCGATCGGGCTTGGACGGGGCGGACGTCGACTTCCGGCCGAATGGAAACAGACCCCCGCGCCGTGCCGAGCCGGCCGAATTCTTCTCCGGCTCCGCCATGGGTCTCGCGTCGGCGCGGCGACCCGGCGGCTCGGTGGCGACCAGCACATCGTCGCCTGGTGCCTTGGCTGCCGAACGCGCCTGCGCCGGCCGGTCGGGCTCGCCCGCCTGAACCTTGGCGAGCGCAGCGGCGAGCGGCTTGCGGCCCGCGCCGGGAGCTCGAGCGGCTTTGTCCGCCTTGAGCCCATCGACGAAATCGACGAGACCGCCCGGCGGTCCGGGCGCATCGGGAGGCGGTGGCGCGCCGGGGAGTTCGCGGCCCGGTAGCCGAACGGTAGCCGCGCTGTCGTTGGGATCCGGCGTGACGGCAGCGTCCGCCCCCCCCTTGCGCCCGATCGGCATCCAGCCGCGCTTGGCCCCGGGTTGCGGGTCGGGCGCCAGCAACTCGCCCCGCCACGCCGCGACCGTGCGCGGCCGCGCCTCGACGTTGAGGGTCAGCGCCGCGTCGATCGCCTTCAGAAAGCGGGCGCGGTAGGAACTCAGCGCGGCTTCCCGCGCGGGCACGTAGTCGTCGGCGACCATGCGCGAGGGTGCATCCGGCGGCCGCTTGCCCGTCACCGCGTGATAGAGCGTGGCCGCAAGCGCGTAGATATCGGTCCATGGCCCCTGCTGGCGGCTCGTCTCGGCGTACTGCTCGTAGGGGCTGTAGCCGGGCTTGACGAGCGCCGACACCGTCTTGGAGTGCGATGCGATCTCCCCGCGCGCCGACCCGAAATCTATGAGAACCGGCGAGCCGTCCTTGCGGATGATGATGTTGTCGGGCGCGATGTCGCGATGCAGGAAGTCGGCGGCGTGCACGACCTCGAGGGCGTCGAGCAGCGGCGCGACGATGTCGTCGAGTTCCTTCTGCCGCGGCGCCCGCCCGAGCCCCTTGAGCCACGTCTTGAGCGACTGGCCCTCCTCGAAGTGGAGCACCATGTAGCCCGTCGAGTTGGCGCGGAAATACCGGTACACGCGGACGATGTTGGGGTGGTTGAACTTGGCGAGCGTCTGCGCTTCCTCGATGAAGCGGTCGAGCCCCCACTGATAATCCGAGGCGCAGTTCTCCGTGCGCGGAGCCGCCTCGATGCCGCCGGCACGGGCCGCGAAGTCGCTCGGAAAATACTCCTTGATGGTCACCAGTCGGGCGAGCGCGATCTCGTCGGCGAGGTACGTCACGCCGAACCCGCCGGCACCCAGCACACGCTCGATCCGATAGTCGTCGACGAGCACCGTACCGGCGGGCAGCGCGATCAGATTGCTCATTTTCCCTGCGCGGGCTCCCCGCTGCTGCCGGCCACTCGCGCGCGGCCACTCATGCACGGACTGTCCAAACAAGCGGTCGAGCCGACCACCCGGCCGGCGTCGAGCCATGCGCGCCGACGGGAGGCCCGTGCGTGCCGACGGGAGGCCCGTGCGATCGAACGCTATCGCGCCTCGCCGACACGTATCCTAGTCTTGGCATGTTTGGAGCACGAATGTGGCGTTGCTCTGGAGTTAAAGTAGCGAGAGCATGGCACAGTTGTCTCGCCCACACGTCATTGGTCGGGCAATCGGGAAACAAGAAGGGCACGTCGAGCGCCATGCGTGCCGTGGGCGGCGCGGGCGCTGAGCGAGGGCGGACGGGGAGCACATGAGCGGGATCAGCGAGTTGCTCTCGGACATGGCATCCATGCTGGCCGCCGTGGCGGGCATTTCCGTGACACATGCTCCGACGCTGGCCATTGGCCTTGCCGGGCTCGCGCTCGTGCCAGCCCTGGTCGCCGTCGGTTGGCTGATGCGCCGCAAGGCACCAGACGACGTAGCGGCCACCCGTCGCTACCGCCCCACTGGGGGCACGCCGTCCTCGTCGGCTTCCACCGAGGCCGGTCCGGCCACCATGGCCTGGCACCGTCCGGCGCGTCCGGCCCGGACGACAAGCCTGGTGGTCGTCGGTGATGGCCCGCAAAAGGGCACGCGCTTTATCGTCTCCTCGCGCGCGATGACGCGCATAGGCCGCGAAAGCGACAATGAAATCTGCCTCGAGGACGCGACCGTGCATCGCTACCACGCAGTCATCCGCCGGTCGCCGGAGGAGGGCCTCGTGCTCACGGACCTGTCGGGCGCCGATGGCAACGGCATCGCTCACAACGGGCGACGCGTGCCGCAGGCTCACCTCGCCGACGGCGATACGATCGTGCTGGGCAAAATCACCCTCCGCGTCGAGACGACTTGAACACGCCGGCCAAGGGCGCGAGAATGCGCTCGCAGTGTGCTGGTGGCACGCCGGCCCCGAGCGGCGTAACGCACGCGCGGGAACCACAAATAAGCCATCGCACCATGCCATGTTTAAACTGGCCGAGTGTGGCTTGGCCACGTGTGGCCGGCGTGAACGATCAGGCCCGTTGTCGAAACAGGCGCCGACCACTGGTGAAGACCCCAGTCGGCGGGCGCTGACGACGGGCAATGGCGACGAAGACGGGCGGCGAGCGGCTGTCGAGGCCGGCACAGGAGAACACCGTTATGGGCGATGACGGCAAGGGCGATGGCAAGGGACAGGCAGGACATCGCTCCGGCTTCCTCGGCTCGCTGAAGGACGCCCTCGTGGCGGCCAGCCGCGATGACACGGCACCGGCCAACAAGGCCGCCGCACCTGCCGCGGAGCCAGCCGCCGCCAAGCCGCAAGCCTCGCTTCCTCCACCGATGCCGGCGGCAGCCGAGCCCCCCCGCAAGGACGCTTCCCCGGCCGGCCTGAGCGCTGCAGAGGCCGCACGCGAGGTGCGCGCTCCCGCCGGCACTCAGGCCGATCGCCACTTCGAGGCCGATCAGCCCCCCACGACCCGCGTCGTGCGCACGCCCGCAGCCCAATCGTCGCGCGCCTCCGAACGCGTTGCCGAGGCCGAGCCACGCACTCAGCTCGTGCGCGGTCGCCAGCAGGTCAAGCGCGGCGTGTTCCACTGCGATCCCGTCGTCGGCTGGCTCGTCATCGTCGGCGGTCCCGGCATGGGCGCCTTCAAGCCCATTTTCGAGGGCAACAACACGATCGGACGCAACGCCGGCCAGCGCATCGCGCTCGACTTCGGCGACGACGCCATCTCGGGCGATGAGCAGGCCTACATCCGCTATGATTCGAGCGACCGCTCGTTCCTGTTCGTGCCCAACCTGTCGAAGACGAACGTGGTGTCGCTGAACGACAAGCGCCCCACGGGTGCCGTCGAGCTGCACGCCATGGACGTGATCACCATGGGGCGCACGCAACTCGTCTTCGTTCCCTTCTGCGGCTCCGAGTTCGATTGGGCCGAGCTCGTCGAAACCAAGGACTGATGCCCGTACTGGATCATGCCTGGCGCTCCACCCGGGGCGCCCGCGAATATCAGGAAGACATGGCCGCCGTCTGGGCGAGCGAGGCACCTGCCGAGGGGAGTGGCAGCGTTGCGCCCGGGCCGGAGCCCGCGTGCCTGCTTGCCGTGCTCGCCGACGGCATGGGCGGGCACGCCGGCGGCGCGCTTGCGAGCCGCATCGTCTGCGACAGCTTCATCGCCGCCTTCGCCGGTCATGGCGGTCCCGTCGCCGATCGCCTGCGTGACGCCCTCGACAGCGCCAATGCGGCTGTAGCCGACCGCGTCGACGCCGACCCGGTCCTGTCCGGCATGGGCTCGACCCTGGTCGCCGCTGCCGTCGCGTCCGATGGCGTCGTGTGGGTCAGCGTCGGCGACAGCCCGTTTTATCTGTACCGCCGTGGCGAGGTCGCCCAGCTCAACCAGGATCACTCCCTCGCACCAGAGCTCGACCGGCTCGCCGACCTCGGCCGCATCACGCACGAGGAAGCGCGCCGCGACCCGCGCCGACACATGCTGCGCTCGGCCGTCACCGGGGAGGAGCTCGATCTCGTCGATCAGCCGATCAAGCCCCTGCGGCTCGAGCCGGACGACTATCTGATCCTGGCCAGCGACGGCTTGCAGACGCTCGATACCACCGAGATCGAGCGGCTCGTTTCCGCCTACGCGCCTGACGGAGCCGCCGCCGTCGCGAGCGCCCTCATTCGCGCCGTCGAGGCCGTCCGCGACCCGCATCAGGACAATGCCACTGTGATCGCCGTGCGGGTTGGCGGCCCAGCGGCGTGAGGCACATGGCCGACCGGCCCGAGACCGCCGAACCAGCAGCACAAACGGATCGGGCCGCGCCGCCATCGAGCGCCACTCTGCTCGTCGCCATCGGCTGGACGACGCTCGCCATGGCCTTGCTCGCGCTTCTCCAGGCGCTCGGCCGCCACGCCGCTCTCGAGGGCATGGACCCGATGCAGGTCCTGTTCTTCCGCAACCTGTTCTGCGTGCTCTTCATGCTGCCGCTGTTCGTCGTGCGCGGCATGTCGCTCGTGCGTACCGATCAGCTCCCGTTGTACGGCACGCGAGTCGCCGTCAGCTTCGTTTCGATGATGGCGATGTTCCATGCCATCGCCCTGATCCCGATCGGCGAGGTGACGGCGATCGGCTTCCTGTCGCCAGTCCTGGGCACGCTGTTCGCGATCATCCTGCTCGGCGAGGTCGTGCGCATCCGCCGCTGGCTGGCCCTGCTGGCGGGTCTCGGCGGCGCGCTCATCATCATCGCCCCGACGCTCGGCGGCGGCGCCTCCGCGAGCGTCGGCTGGGGACAGGCCTTCGCGCTGGTCTCCGCCTTCGCCATCGGCATCATCGGCCCTCTCGTCAAGAAGCTCACACTGAAGGACGACCCGGACCGCATCGTCTTCGTCACCAATGTGCTGCTGACGCCGCTCTCGCTGGTACCAGCCCTGTTCGTCTGGCAATGGCCGCCGCTGGCCGAGTTTCCGGTGCTGGCCGCCATGGGCCTCGTCGCGGTCACCGGCCACATGGCACTCGTGCGCGCCTACGCCTACTCCGACGCTTCACTCGTCATGACCTATAAGTTCGTGCGGCTGCCCTTCGCTGTGATCATCGGCTGGCTCGCCTTCGGCGAGACGATCGGGTGGTCCACCTGGGCGGGCGGCCTCATCATCTTCGCCGCCGCAGCTTACATCACCCATCGCGAGCGGCTCGTCGCCCGCTCGCAAACCGGGGTACCGCCGCTCGCGGCACCCTGAGGCCAATAATTGAAGGGGCCCGCCGCGCTACTGCGGCAGGCCCCTTGTCTCGTCCCGCTACCGAGACTTGACCGATCCGCATCGCCTGCCGCCGTCCCAAAGGCGGCGGCAGCCCTTTCGGCGACCCGAACCGTTCGCTGGGCCGGCGTGTCGCCGGCCGATTTCGAGGTGGTGCGACGAGCCCCGTCCGGCCCCTCAGGAGCGGAGATTGTCCGGCTCGACGCCCCCGCGCAAGACGCTCGCGACGAGCCTTCGACAGTTTTCTGAAAGCGTCGGCTTGCTCCATTGCGTTAAAACTCAATAGCCGAACAGGAAGCACGCCGATGATGCTTCGCACCGTCAACGGAGCATGGTGGCGGCTGCATGGCAAATCCTTGAAATAGCTTGCTGACCAGCTAGCGTCGGGCCTCCTGCAGACACACCGTCCGAGGTGCCTTCGGAGTTGGATCACAGGCTCGGCGACTTTTCGACAGCCCGTTGGACATTGACCTCTTTGAATGACGTGCCCCGAGCGCCACACGTTCTTTCGCCGCAGGCCCTCTGCCATGGTTTGGCAACAATTGCTCCAGTCAGCGGAGGGCGCGGCGAGGCCGCTTGCGCGACGGGTTCGCTCGGTCAGTCGGCCGGCGGCAGCAGAAATTGCAGCAGCAGCGTCCGCTGCAGGACCGCGTTGAAATTGTCGTCGGAGACGAGGGTCAAGAGGGTGCCGCCTGCCGGCGCGGGATGGGCTGCCAGACCCTCCATGTTGTCGATCTCGCTGGCCATGTCCGCCTCGAGCAGAACCTCCCCCTCGATATGTCGGCCCACGCCGATCTCGGACTGCGAGACCCGCCGCAGGCGCATCTTCACGCCTTCGAGCCAGCGGAAACGGCGCTCGAGGATGACGATACCGCCATCATCGAGCGGCGCCACGTCGGTGATGTCGTAGCCACCAATGTCGCTGAGGGTGAAGCGGCGCGGGCTATCGCCGACCCACAGCCAGCCTGTGTGCCGGCCCGCCTTGTCGCGCATCGTCTCGGCGATGGCGATGAGCGCCCCGCGGTGGCGTCCGCCGCTCAGGACGGTCATTGCCTCGATGCCGTTGTTGGTGGAGATGCGCCAGTCCCCGCCCTTCGGCCTCAGGTAGGATTTAGGCGCCGACAGCCGTCCGCCGGAGATGGAGAACCGGCCGATGCGATGGTTCTGCTCGAATGCGATCAGCGCCTCACCGTTGCGGGTGCTACCCTTGGTGATGGTGATCGCTTCGGCGTCGCGGTCGCGGCCCTTTGCGAGGCCCGCACCACTCATCGCCCTGATGGGCCCGATCACCGCCTCGGCCAGCGCCTTCGGCTTGCCGTTCTCCGTGACGAGCCGCGCCGAAAGATAGGCCCCGCCATCAGAGATGGCGAACAGGCCACTTCCGTCGGCGTCCATGGCAAGCCCCGACCACCCGCCGAAATGCGGGTCGCTCGACGTGAGCACGAGCCCGCCGACGAAAGTCAGCTTGCCGACGCGCGCACCACTTGTGCCGAGCTTGCTGAACGAGGTGATGGGTCGCGCGGTGATGTCGATGGGGCGCGTCGTCAGGCCGTCCGCCTCGGGCTTGACCTGGGCCGTTGCCGGCAGCCCGGCAAGCGCGGCGATGGCGCACGCTCCCGCCACGGCGAGGCCACGCATGGCTTTTCCGACCCGACCTTGGCGACCGGCCTCGAGCGCCATCAATGGCGCACCGGCCGCCGTTGCCCGGCCTTGCCAGTGGCGCTTCCAGCGGTGTGCGTGGAACTGGCGCCGGTGCGCGTCGCGCGCGGCTGTCGCACGGGCTTTCCGCTCGCGCTGCGCCCGCGCGCTGCTGGCCCGCCTGTCCGCGCGCTGCCTTCTTCAAACAGTTCGACGAGCTTATCCATCATCGCCCCGGCGAGTTCCGCCGGATCGGTGATCGTCACCGCCCGCGCATAGTAGCGTGTCACGTCATGGCCGATACCGATGGCGATCAGCTGCACCGGGCTGCGCGTCTCGATCTCCTCGATGACCTGCCGCAGATGCCGCTCGAGGTACTGGCCGTTGTTGACCGACAGCGTCGAATCATCGACCGGCGCGCCATCCGAGATCATCATCAGGATGCGCCGCTGCTCGGGCCGCGCCAGAAGCCGCTTGTGCGCCCAGGCGAGCGCTTCGCCGTCGATGTTCTCCTTCAGCAATCCCTCGCGCATCATGAGCGAGAGCGAGCGCTTGGCGCGCCGCCAGGGGGCGTCGGCGGTCTTGTAGACGATGTGGCGCAGGTCGTTGAGCCGGCCGGGATTGGCGGGCTTGCCGTCGTTGAGCCAGGCCTCGCGCGCCTGCCCGCCCTTCCACGCCTTGGTCGTGAAGCCGAGGATCTCGACCTTGACCCCGCACCGCTCGAGCGTGCGCGCGAGAATGTCCGCGCACGCCGCCGCCACCAGGATCGGCCGGCCGCGCATGGAACCGGAGTTGTCGATGAGCAGGGTGACGACGGTGTCGCGGAATTCCGTGTCGCTCTCCTGCTTGAACGACAGCGGCGCCATGGGATCGGTGATGACGCGGGTGAGGCGCGCGACGTCGAGTTGGCCCTCTTCGAGATCGAAGTCCCACGACCTGTTCTGTTGCGCGAGGAGGCGGCGCTGCAGGCGGTTCGCGAGCCGCGCGACGACGCTGGCGAACGCCCTGAGCTCCTTGTCGAGGAAGGCGCGCAGCCGGTCGAGCTCCTCGGCGCTGGCGAGTGCGTCGGCGGCGACCTCCTCGTCGTGGGCGCGCGTGAACACCTTGTAGCCGTACCACTCGGGATCATCGAGGACGGACAGGTTGGGCTTCCACGACTCCGGGCTCTCGGCTTCCTCCATGAGTTCGTCGTCGCTGTCGAAGCGGTCGGCGGGCGCCTCCTCGGCGGCCATCTCCATCTCGCCGGCGTCGCTCTGTTCGCTGTCCTGCTGTTCTGGCTCCTCGCCGCCCTTCTCGCCGGTTTCCTGCTCCTGCTGTTCCTCGGCCCCGCCCTCGGCCTGCGTTTCGCTGTCCTCGTCCGCCTCCGTCTGGCTGCCCTGGGCGTCCTGATCCATGAGATCGAGCGCCACCAGCACGTCGCGCAACTCGCGCGCGAAGGCCGCCTGATCCTCGATGAGGTCGCCGAGCCGGTCGAGCGCCTTGCCGGCCTTGCCCTCGACCACATCGCTCCACGCCTTGACGAGGCCACGCGCCGTCACCGGAGCGGCTGCCCCCGTCAGCCGCTCGCGCACGATGAGCGCCATCGCCTCCTCGAGCGGGGCCTCCGCGCGGTCGGCGATCTTGGCGTAGCGCCCATGCGCATAGAAATCTTCAGTCTTCGCCGTCAGGTTGAGCGCCATGCCATCCATGCGCAACGCGCCGAGCGCCTCGACGCGGGCGCGCTCCACGGCCTCGAACACCGCTCGCGCGAGCCCATCGACCGGCGCGAGCTTCTGGTGCAGCTTCTTGTCGTGGCAGGCTGCTTCGAGCGCGAGAGCATCCGCCCAGCCGCGCAGCACCGCGATCTCCCGATCCGATGGCGTACGTGCCGGCTCAGGCAGGATCAGGCGGTGCGCCTCGAGCGTCGGCCGGCCCGGCCCGAATTCGACGGCCATCTCCTTGTCCGCAGCAACCGCCCGCGCACACGTCGCCAATGCCCGCTTGAAAGGCTCGGCAGGCGCTTCCTTGCGCTTTCCGGACGGCGGGTTGGGCGGCTGTGCCAACGCTTGGTCTCCCGTCAGGTGCGCGCGGTTCAGGCTGCCGGCGGCAGGAACAGCATCTCGCCCGTCGCATCGATGTAGACGAGGCCGCTGTCGGCATCGACGGCGCGACCGGTGAGCTTCGCCCGCGTTCCGCGCGGCTTGTCGGAGGGCGTCAACTCATCGACCATCCATTCGAGATCGACGATCGCGCCCTCCGGTACGGCCCGGCGCAGAGTATAGGAGAAGCCGAGGCCGACGGCCGCCCCGTCGCGCGAGTAGGCATCGGCCAGCACAGATACGAGCACGCCCGTCGAGTGCGCGGCGCAGGCGATGATGCGGCCGAAGCGGCTCGCGGCAGCGACGTCGGCGTCGTGATGCAGCGGGTTGGTGTCGCCGGCCATCGACGCGTAGGCCGCTATGTTCTCGCGCGTGAACGCGACGCGGCGGGATGCGGTCAAGGCGACGGCAACTTCGCCACGTTCATTCTGCTCGTTCAAGGGCGGCTCACGCGTAAAACTGGTTGGCGTCGACCTCGATCCCTGGTGGATCCAGGCGGACGACGGTGCCGGTGACGATGCGAGTCAGGATCGCGTCGCCAGCACGGGCATGATGGATGACGAGGCGATTCAACGGATCGGGTTCGACGATCAGATAGTGTGCAACGCTCGGCAGCCGGAAGTAGTCACCAAGCTTGGCGGACGCGTCGACGCGACGGGTCGATGGTGACAGCACCTCCACAACGATCACAGGCTCGGGTATCTCGATGGCGTCGCCTGCAACTTTCTGGCCGCAGTAAACGAGAGCGTCGGGCTCGTGCGCTGCATAAGGGTCGACGCGAACGGTCATCCCATCGGGCAGCACGTGACAGCAGCACCGAGCCGCCCGGGTCGCCGCTTTGAGCACCTCGTATACGGCCCCCTTGATCTCTGCGTGCGCCGCCCGCTCGGGTGCCATTGCAAAGACTTCCCCGCCGTAGAGTTCGTACCGCCCCGGTCGCCCTTCGGCCCACGCCAGGTACTCGTCGACCGTCATGCGCGACTGGGGCCGGCCCGCAGCAACCGACATGTCAAACTCCATTACCGGCACGACGCGACGCCGCGCTAGGTTCAGCTCAGCGCGACGTTGGCCGATGATTCCTTCAGTTCCTCGCCGAACGCCCGCTGGTAGAACTCCGCCACGACCGGGCGCTCCAGTTCGTCGCACTTGTTGAGGAACGTCAGCCTGAAGGCGAAGCCGACGTCACCGAAGATGTCGGCGTTCTCGGCCCAGGTGATGACCGTGCGCGGGCTCATCACCGTCGACAGATCGCCGTTGATGAACGCCTGCCGCGTCAGGTCGGCGACGCGCACCATGTTCGAGACCGCCTTGCGCCGCGACTCGCCCTTGGCCCAGGATTTGACCTTGCTCAGAACGATCCCGACCTCGTCGTCATGCGGCAGGTAGTTGAGCGTGACGACGATCGACCAGCGGTCCATCTGGCCCTGATTGATCTGCTGCGTACCATGGTAGAGGCCCGAGGTGTCGCCGAGCCCGATGGTGTTGGTCGTAGCGAACAGCCGGAACGCCTTGTGCGGGCGGATGACGCGCGACTGATCGAGCAGCGTCAGTCGTCCCGAGACCTCGAGCACGCGCTGGATGACGAACATCACGTCCGGGCGGCCGGCGTCGTACTCGTCGAAAACGAGTGCCGTGTTGGACTGCAGCGCGTAAGGCAGCATGCCCTCGCGGAACTCGGTCACCTGCTTGCCGTCCTTCAGCACGATGGCGTCCTTGCCGACGAGATCGATGCGGCTGACGTGGCTGTCGAGGTTGATGCGGATGCACGGCCAGTTGAGGCGCGCGGCAACCTGCTCGATGTGCGTCGACTTGCCGGTGCCGTGATAGCCCTGCACCATGACGCGGCGGTTGTGCTTGAAGCCTGCGAGGATGGCGAGCGTGACGTCCCGGTTGAACTGATAGTCGGGATCGAGATCCGGCACGTGGTCGGACGGCTGCGCATAGGCGGGCACGTCCATGTCGGTATCGATGCCGAAGACCTGCCTCACCGAAAGGGTCATGTCGGGCAGACCGGGCCCCCCGGCCTCGGTCGCGGTTCGCGCTTGTGCGCCCATGTTCTGTCGTCGTCCTCGGCGTTGGGTCTCGAAGTCGGGTGGCGAGCGTCGTCTGGCGGGCTGTGGTCCGGCGAACTGCGGTGCGCGCAGGCACCCCTCACGCACGCCGCTCCTGGCCGCTCGGGAGAGCAGGTGTCTCCCGCTGGCGCAGAGGCTACACCAGTCCCGCCTGTTTCAGGTAGTTATAGGCTTGGATGATCTCACGCAACTTGTCCTCCGAGCGCTTGTCGCCGCCGTTCGCGTCCGGATGATGCGTCTTCACCAGGAGTTTGAAGCGCGCCTTGATCGTCTCCCGGTCGGCGTGCTGGGGCAGGTCGAGCGCTTCGAGCGACTTGCGCTCGAGCGGCTTGAGCTGCCGACGCTTCGCCGGGTCCTCGGTGCGTGCCTGCTTTGCGCGCCACGCGAAGAACTCGTGCGGATCGGACGGCGCGTCTTCTTCGCTCGTGCTCGTCGCTTTGCGGCCCATCTGTGAATCGACACCGGCCTCGGCCTGTGCGCCGAGCTTCCATGTCGGACGGTGCCCGGTGATCGAATCCTTCTGGAAGCGTTCGACGTCCGCGTCGGACATGCCGTCGAAGTAGTTGTACGTCGCGTTGTATTGCCGCACGTGATCGATGCAGAAGCGATAGTATTGCCCGTCGCGCCCGCGCCCCATCGGGGCCTTGTGCGTCGCCGACTTGTCGCAGCCCTTCCACTGGCAATTGTCGCGCACGCGCTCTGCCGCGACGGGCTTCTCGCCGCCGCCCTGCCCCTTGCGCGAGACGCGGATGCTGTCGAAGTACTTCGAGTTGAGTTTCATGCTGCCGAGTATGCTGGTTCGTGGTGATGCGGACAAGCCGAGCGCGGGCGCCGGGCCGGGTCAGAGTGTCATCCCTGCCATGCCGTGACGGCGGAGCTGAGACCTTAATCTGGAGAAGCCATGAGCATCGAAGCGACCATTCGTGAAAAGTTGATCATCGGTCTCGAGCCGACGCGCCTCGACATCGTCAACGAGAGCGAGTTGCACGCGGGTCACCGCAATTCACCGGGCACCGGCGAGAGCCATTTCCGCCTGCTCGTCGTCTCGCAGCGATTTGCCGGTCGCTCGCGCGTCGAGCGTCATCGCATGGTCAACGACCTCCTCGCCGACGAATTGGCAGGGCGCGTCCACGCCATGGCCTTGCGCACGTACGCGCCGGGAGAGGCCATCGCCTGAAGGCTGCGCCGAAGTCTATCGCCAGCGGCCATCTCCTGAGACTGTCACGTGAAGCTGTCGCGGCAGCCGGTCAGGTCGGCCGGTCGACGGCGTCCCCGCCGCGCGGCGTCTCGGTTCCGCGATCGCCGATCGCTCTCAACCGGGCGTCGAATTCGGCGAACGTGAGCCCGCCCGCGCCGCGCCGGTGAAAATAGACGCGCGTCGCCAGCCACCGCATGGGCGCAGTTCTGAGAGCGGCGTCGAGAGCCACGTTGGGCAGCGGCACGTCGAGCAGGGCCCGCATGGCGCGCTTGACGTTGAACGCCGGCAGGCTAGGCGCGAGCGCGATGTCGGGCGACGGCCCGAGCGCTTGCAGGTGGTCGGCGATGGCGTGTCCTGCCCGCTTGCCGAAGTGGAACGCGAGCCTGATGCCACCACCGGTCGCCGGCGACACCATGCCGGCAGCGTCTCCGATCAGCATCACGCCCGGAGATGCCCAGGGACGCACGAGCCCACCCGCCGGGATGCGTCCCGCGCGGCGCTCGACGAGGCGCGCGTTCCCATATCCGAACAGGCCAGCCGTGCGGGCGAGGAACCGGTCGAGCCGCGCCGGCGCACCGCCGGTGACGGCGAGCCCCACCTGCGTGACCGCCGGGCCAGGCGCCACCCAGCCGAGGTACCCCGGTGCGATGCGGCTATCGAGGAAGCAGTGCAGAAATCTCGGATCGATGCCGGCGAGGTTCTCGTACTCGGCCTCGATCCCTGTCAGGAAGGCTGTGTTGCGCCCGAGCCCGAACGCCTTCGCGACCGCCGAGCGCGCGCCGTCCGCGCCGAGGATGTAGCGCGCACGCCGGGGCAAGCCGTCAGGCATGCCGGCGATCTCGAAGTCTTCGCCCGCAACGGCTCTCGCAGCACCGGTGAAGCGCACGCCGGTCAGGATGCGCGCACCAGCCCGCTCGGCCTCGGACGCGAGCCACCGCAACAGGTTCGCCGTGTCGGTCGTCAGGAAGAAATAGCCCGGCGCGAAAAGGTCGATGTGATGCAGGCTCGGACCATAGAGCCGCACGCCGTTGATACGCCGCGTCAGCCGATGCGGCACGTCGATCTCCTCGGCCGCCTCCTTGACGAGGATGCCGGTTGTCGCGACCCGCGCGCCGACCTCGCGCTTTGCCTCGATCACCATGACCGACAAGCCGCGCATGGCCGCCGTGCGGGCTGCGACGAGGCCGGCGAACGAGCCGCCGACGATCAGAAGGTCGACGCTTCGCCGATCGCGGTGATGGGAGGCCATGCGGGAACTCTGGCGTGATTAACTGAGGCCGCCATCAGTGTCGCGCGAATGTGGCGCGAGCGCGCTGGCATCGTGGCCGGAGCACCAGACCTTCGCCTCACCCGGCGGCGACAGGCTTGACGCGCAATGCAGTGATCTTGTTTCGGTTCTTGCGCAGGATCTCGAACCGGTACCCGTAGAACGTGAAGACGTTGCCCGGCTCCGGGATCGTCTGGGCCTCGTGAATGACGAGGCCGGCGATCGTCGTCGCCTCGTCGTCGGGCAGGCTCCAGTCCATGGCCCGGTTGAGATCGCGGATATGCACCGTGCCGTCGACGTTGACGGTCCCGTCCTTCTGCGGGCGGATGGCGGTGTCGTGGGTGTCGTGCTCATCGGCGATCTGGCCGACGATCTCCTCGATGATGTCCTCGAGCGTCACGAGACCCTGCACCTCGCCATATTCGTCGACGACGAGCGCCATCTGGGTCTTTTTCTTGAGGAATTGGCCGAGTTGCTCTTTCAGGCTCGTCGTATCCGGGACGAACCACGCCTCCTTCATGACCTCCTCGAGCGTGACCGCTTCCACGTTCCACTCGGCCTCCGCCAGCGCCGCGAGCAGGTCCTTGCTGTTGAGGATGCCGACGATGTTCTCCGGCTCGTCGCGCCAGACGGGAATGCGCGAGTATTGCGAATGCAGCACCTCGTCGAGGACGGTCTCCATGTCCTCCTCCGCATCGATGGTCGCCATGCGCGTGCGATGGATCATGATGTCGGCGACCTGCAGATGGCTGAGATCGAGGATGCCGCCGAGCATGTGCGCGTCACCGCGCGTGACCTGCCCATCCTTGTGCTGCAGTTCGATGTGGCCACGGATCTCCTGGTGCGCCGAGAGGATGTTTGCCGCATCGTCGCGGCGTGACGGCGTCAGCGCCAGGATGGCCTTCACGATGTATTCGACACTAACCGTCGCCGGCCGCAGCACCGCGATCAGCACCTTCATGATGGGCGCGACCGCCAGCGCCACGCGGTCGGCGTAGGCGATGGCGTAGGTCTTGGGCAGAACTTCCGAGAAGATGACGATGAGCACCGTCATGGCGATCGTCGCATAGGCGACGCCGTACTCGCCGAACAGGCCGATGAGCAGGCTGGTCGCCAGCGACGAGGCGAGGATGTTGACGAGGTTGTTGCCGAGAAGGACGGTGCCGATGAATTGCTCCGGCGCCGCCAGAAGCCCGTTGACGACACGCGCGCGATTGTTGCCCTCCGCCTCGAGCGTGTGCAGCCGCGCCCGCGACGCTGCCGTGAGCGCCGTCTCGGAACCCGAGAAGAACGCTGAAACAACGAGGAGCGCCAGTACGGCGAGGAGCGTGATCGCGAGTTCCATGAGCGCGCCTATGCCAGGCCTGACCGATCCCTCCGAAGGGCACTGTTCTCATACTTACAGCCTGTCCTGTAAATGGACGATGATCGAACCGCCGTTTTCCGGCCCTGCCGGACCATCGGCCTGATCCGGCTCGATTTTCGGGCGCATTACAGGTCTTCGGCGAGAAACGTCAGCACGGTCTCGTCGGGTACGTCGGTGGCGATGAACGCTTCGCCGATGCCACGCGCCAGGATGAAGACGAGGCGGCCGTCCTTGACCTTTTTGTCCTGCCCCATCAGGCGCACGAGGTTGTCTGGCCCCAGCCCCCTGTCACCGGACCCGAGACCCGTACCGCCGGGGATCTGTGCGATGCGCGTAGGCAGTCCGACGGCGGCGAGGTGCCTCTCGACGCGCGCCCTGGTCCCGGCCGCGCACAGCCCGAGCCGCTCCGAGAGGCCGAAGGCAAGGCCGATGCCGATCGCCACGCCCTCCCCGTGCAGGAGCCGGTCGGAGTAGCCTGTCGCCGCTTCGAGCGCATGCCCGAAGGTGTGGCCGAGATTGAGAAGGGCCCGCTCGCCCTGCTCGGTCTCGTCGGCGATGACGATGCGTGCCTTGGTCTTCACGCTCGTCTCGATGGCGTCCGTCAGCGCTGTCGCATCGTTGCCGAATAGCCGCGCCGTGCCGGCCTCCAGTCGCTCGAAGAACGCCCGGTCACCGATCAGACCATATTTGACGACCTCCGCGTAGCCAGCCCGCAACTCGCGCGGCGGTAGCGTCGCCAGCACGTCGGTGTCGGCGATGACGAGGGAGGGCTGGTGGAAGGTGCCGATCAGGTTCTTGCCCTGTGCCGTGTTGATGCCGGTCTTGCCGCCGACCGAGCTGTCGACCTGCGCCAGGAGCGAGGTCGGCACCTGCACGAAGCGCACCCCACGTCGCAGGATCGAGGCAGCGAACCCGGCGAGGTCGCCGATCACGCCGCCGCCGAAGGCAACGACGAGATCGCCCCTCTCGAGCCCCATCTCGAGAAGTCCTTCGCACAGCGGGCCGAGCTGCCGGAAGCTCTTTGTCGCCTCGCCTGCCGGCAGCACGATCGAGCCCTTGTGCCGCCCCTCGGCCTTGAGGCTCGCCTCCAGCGAGGCAAGGTGGTGACGGGCGACGTTTTCGTCCGTGACGATGCCGCACTTCGCCCTGCCCAGCCGATGCGCGATGAGCCGTCCGGCCTGCCCGACGAGCCCCGGCCCGATCAACACGGGATAGGCGCGCCCCGGCAGCGCCACGTCGACGGTGCGCGCGGCAAGCTCGCTGACGGCTCCAGAGTTGATGACGGACGGCATGGCGGACCCCTCACGGTCGATTGCGGATTGCGGTCGGATAGATGGACGGGACGGACGGACGGACGGAAGGATGGACGATGTTCGGGCCGCCTCTCGCCCGCCTTTCTCACGCCGTCCCGACCGCTCGGCGCATCAGGCCGTCGGCACCTGGATGCCGAGGTGCCCGGTCAGTGCGGCGATGATCTCGTCGACGATCTGGTCGTGCGGCACATCGCGGCTTTCGACCGCGACCGGCGCCTCCCCATAGACCGGATAGCGCTCCGCCATCAGTCTGCGCATGACGGCCTCCGGATCCGGCCCTGCGAGCAGCGGACGATTGTCGCGTCGCGCTACGCGGCGCATCAGGATCGGCAGGTCCGCGCGCAGCCAGACGGCGACGCCATGCGCGGCAACCGCCGCCCGGGTCGACGCGCTCATGTAGGCCCCGCCGCCTGTCGCGAGCACCTGCGCGCCCTGTGTGAGCAGCCGGGCGATGACTTTCTCCTCCCGGTCACGGAAGTGCGGTTCGCCGTGGCGCGCGAAGATTTCCGTGATGCTCATGTTCGCCGCGCGCTCGATCTCCTCATCGGCATCGACGAACGGCAGGTCCAGCCGCGCCGCCAATCGCTTGCCGATGGCCGACTTGCCGCACCCCATGAGCCCGATGAGGACGATCGCGCGCCGATCGAGCGCAGCCTTGACGGCGCACGCGGCTGCCTGCGCGGTTTCAGCCTCGCCACCGCCGCCCCCGCCGCCAGCCGCCGACCCGCGTCGTGCGAAGGGCAATCCGATCATGTCGCCATCCGAGTTTCGCCGTGCGCTCCGGCGGCTGACGCCGGCCGGTCCGCCGCCTTGTAGCATAATGGCAACGATTTGCTCGAATCACCTCGCTGTTCCACAGTTGCGCCGTGTGACTGGGGTAACGATTGGCAACTCAGCCGATTGGCGCCCATATCCCGTGTGGTAGCGCGCATGCGAACCTGGAGGCGGGCGAGCCCATGCCCACGCTGTTCCGCTTTCTTTTCGTTTCCGGCCTGATTGCCGGCGGCATCTTCGCCGGGCTCTATGTCATGGCAACACGTTTCGAGCCCGAGCAGCGCGACGTCACCTACCGGATCGACGAGATCCAGGTCGATCGCCGAACCGAGAGCGAATGACGAGCGCCGGTGAGCGTCCCGGCGAACGGACGGGCCAAGAGGGCGTCATGTCCGAATGGCGCCGCGCGGTGACGGCTTTTCTCGAGATGATGGCCGTGGAGCGGGGCGCGGCCGGCAACACGCTGCAAGCCTATGAGCGCGACCTCGAGGCGGCCGTCGGCGCTTTCGCGGCACGCGGGCTCGTGCCAGCCTCCATCGGCACCGCCGACGTCACGGCGCATCTACGCGACTTGTCCGAGTCGGGCCTCTCGGCCCCTTCGCGCGCGCGCAAGCTCTCCGCCCTGCGTCAGTTCTTCCGCTTTCTCCTCGCCGAGGGCTTCGTCGCCGAAGACCCCACGCACGGCATCGCTGCACCCAAGCGCACGGCCGCGCTGCCGCGCATCCTGTCCGTCGCCGAGGTCGACGCGCTGCTGACGACAGCCCGAGACCTTGCTGCTCACGCAGGTCCGGGCGAGCGCTATCGCGCGCTGCGGACCCATTGCCTGCTGGAGGTGCTGTACGCCACCGGCTTGCGCGTCTCCGAGCTCGTCGCCCTGCCGCGCAACGTGTTGACCGGCGACGACCGCGTGCTCACGATCAAGGGCAAGGGTGGCCGAGAGCGCCTCGTGCCGTTGAACCGTCCTGCCCGGCAAGCGATTGCCGCCTTCCTGGCCTTTGGGGAAGCCGCAACCGACGGGGCTTCGCGCACGGTTGCAACGCGTTTCCTGTTCCCATCGCGCTCTGCCGAGGGCCACGTCACGCGGCAGGCCTTCGCACTGGACCTGAAGGAGGTTGCCGAGCGCGCCGGCATCGCTCCTGATCGCGTCAGCCCGCATGTTTTGCGCCACGCCTTCGCCAGCCATCTTCTCGATCGCGGCGCCGATCTCAGGGCCGTGCAGCAGTTGCTCGGACACGCCGACATCTCGACGACGGCGATCTATACGCACGTCCTCGCAGAGCGCCTCAGGCGCCTCGTCGAGGAGCATCACCCGCTCGCCCGGACCAGCGACGCAACGTCCTGACGGCGGGCTGCACTCCGTTGTCTGGCGTTCATGCTGGTCATGACGCCGGCTTGACAGCCCGCCATGGTGTGTCTCTAACGGCTGGCAACTCCAATGACTTCCGGCGAGGACCCGCGCAGCCGCGCAGCCGATGGGCTCGCCCCGAGGAGAGAGCCGCGCCCACGTGGAACGTACCGTCCGCACCTACATCGACTTCGAAAAGCCGATCGCCGAGCTCGAGAGCAAGATCGCCGAGCTCAAGACGCTCGTCGATGCGAGCACGGAAGCCTCTCTCGCCGTCGAGATCGGCAAGCTCGAGGAGAAGGCGCGCGCCGCGTTGCGCGACACCTACGCCAAGCTGACGCCGTGGCAGAAGACGCTCGTCGCCCGCCACCCCGAGCGGCCGCACACGGGCGACTACATCGCTCGCCTGATCGAGGATTTCACGCCGCTGGCCGGCGACCGCTACTTCGCCAACGACGAAGCGATCGTCGGCGGTCTGGGCCGTTTCCGCGGCCGCTCCGTCATGGTGATTGGCCACGAAAAGGGCTCCGATACGGAGAGCCGCCTCAAGCACAACTTCGGCATGGCGATGCCGGAGGGCTATCGCAAGGCGGTCCGCCTCATGGAAATGGCCGATCGGTTCGGCCTGCCTGTCATTTCTCTCGTCGATACGGCAGGCGCCTATCCCGGCATCGGCGCGGAGGAGCGCGGCCAGGCTGAGGCCATTGCCCGATCGACCGACTGTTGCCTGTCGCTCGGCGTACCGATCATCGCCGTCATCATCGGCGAGGGCGGCTCTGGCGGCGCGGTTGCCATCGCGACGGCCAATCGCGTGCTGATGCTGGAGCACGCCATCTACTCGGTCATCTCGCCGGAAGGCGCGGCCTCCATCATCTGGCGCGACAGCGCCAAGAAAGAGGAGGCGGCAACCGCCATGAAGATCACCGCGCAGGATCTGGTGGAGCTCGGCATCATCGACGAGATCATCGACGAGCCCGTCGGCGGCGCGCACCGCGACCGCAACAGCGTGATCGACGCGACGGGGATCGCGATCGCCACCGCGCTCGCAGAATTCGACGGCAAGTCGCCTGAGGCGATCCGCGAGCAGCGCCATCAGCACTTCCTGGCAATGGGCCGCACGCCTTGAGATTTCGCGTCTGCGAGCGGACGCCCTGACCTCGGCCCGAAGTGGCTGTGGGGCGCCGTCTTGACTGCACCGCTCTGGCGTCACTCTGACCGTCATCCCGGCCTTGCCTGCCCAGGCACGTGTTGCCGAGGGAGCCGGCATCCAGTCTCGCCGATGTCGAGCGAGAAAACTTGCGCGAGCCTACGTTTCACACTTCCCGCACCTGCCTTCCACTATCGCGAGGCGCCGCCTCGACCGGCATCCTCTCGCGTCCCAGGAGAGGAAAGCGTGGACCGCCCCACGTCCTACTCCCAACGGGAGAAGGTGGCGCGAAGGGCCGGATGAGGGGTCTGCGATCCGCCAGCAGGGCATGGGCTAGCCCGTCATTTTCTCAGGTTCGTCATAAGGTTGGCGTCGCATTCGCCGCACTTGCCGTGACCCTGCCGCATTCCTGTGTTGATCATGCCGTCGCAGCGGACGCGTTGCCGAAAGGCTATGGCGCCCCGCCAACTTTACCGTTAACAGTCTGTTAACGAATGCCAATCGATTGTTGCGCTGTGGCGCGACAGCGCCATCACCGATATGGGCATGTCGGGCGAGGCGTGGCTTTCCAGTGACGGGCTGCACTGCCGCGGTCGTCCGGCGAGCCGAGGGAAATGAGGCGATCGGTGCGCCGCGCGCGCCGTCCCGCCGGGGGTCGAGCAGTGATGAGTTCAATCGCCGCAAGAAGTTCATTGACGCAACTGCTGCGCGCAGCGCTGGCCGCCGCGATGGCGCTTGGACTTGCTGCGTGTGCCGGGGCGCCGCAGATCCCGCCCGCCGAGCAGCCGCTGTCCAAGGATGCGCTGATGATGCTGGGCCGCAAGGGTATGGATGCCCGCGCTCCCATTTTCGTTCGCATCTTCAAGGAGGAGAGTGAACTCGAGGTGTGGAAGGCGCGCGACGACGGCCGCTTCTATCACTTCAAGACTTACCCCATCTGCAACTGGTCCGGCGATCTCGGCCCGAAGCTGCAACAGGGCGACAAGCAGGCCCCCGAGGGCTTCTACTCGGTCTCCCGCACGCAGATGAACCCCAACTCGAGCTTCCACGTCGCCTTCAACCTCGGCTACCCGAACGCCTACGACAAGGCTTACGGGCGCACCGGCGATTTCCTGATGGTGCACGGCAAGTGCCGCTCGGCTGGCTGCTATGCCATGACCGACGGGCTGATGGAGGAGATCTACGCGCTCGCCCGCGAGGCCTTCGAAGGCGGCCAGGAGCGCTTCGAGGTGCACGCCTTCCCATTCCGCATGACGGACGCCAACATGGCCCGCCACGCCAAGCATCAGTGGATCGGCTTCTGGCGCACGCTGAAGGACGGCTACGATCATTTCGAGGCCCACCGCATGCCGCCACAGGTCGCGGTGTGCGAGCGCAAGTATGTCGTCAACGTCGCCATGGGCCCGCACGAGCGCGTCGACCCGCTCGGCCGCTGTCCGCGTTTTCTCCGCCCCTCGATCGAGCCATTTGTTCCGCGACCGACCGAGCAGCAGATCGCCGAGGAGCGTTTGACGGTTCCCGGCGCCAAGACGCGGTCGTTGGCTTCGATCCCGTCGAGCGTGATCGCCTCGGGGCTGCCGGTCGGCGGCTATGACGGCACACAGGCGATGGCGGGCCTCGGTGGGCCGGGCGGGTCAGGTATTCTGTCGTCCTCGGCCTCCGCGCTGACTGCGGATGCGGCGCTGGTGCCGCCTTCCCCCGTGCCGGCGCTCGGATTCGCCCGCTGACCGCTCGACGGCCGTAAGCCTTCGGTCGCATCAGTCGTCATGCGCCCGCTGCGCAAGCTTTGGTCATGCACTGACTTCGCCTTCCAGCGAGGAGACCGCCGATGACGGCCGGCAAGGCCGACCCGCACCGCGAGGCACGCCGGCGCCGCCGTACCGCGGTCGTCGTCATCGTACTGCTCGCCGCCACGCTTGCCATCGCCACCCTGCGCCAGCAGGCGCCGAGCCTCGGCGACAGCCGGTGGCTTGCCTTCGAGCGCGCGTGGCGCGGCGTCGTATACAGGGCCGGATTCCTGTTGCCGCAGACACCCGACCTCGACGACGTCGAAGCCCGCCTCGAGGCGCGCGGCTTCGTCTCGGGCGCGCCCGTCTTCATCCGCATCTTCAAGCGCGAGTTCGAGCTGGAACTGTGGCTCGCCAGGGGCGACCGCTTCGAGCTGTTCGCGACCTATCCGATCTGCCGCTTCTCGGGCGAACTCGGGCCGAAGCTCAAGCAGGGCGACAAGCAGGCACCGGAGGGCATTTACACGGTCGCCCGCCAGCAGCTCAATCCGGCGAGCCGCTGGCACCGCTCGTTCAACCTCGGCTTCCCCAACATCCTCGACCAGCATCACGGCCGCACCGGCACCTTCCTGATGGTGCACGGCGGCTGTTCGTCGGTCGGCTGCTACGCCATGACCAACTCGGTCGTCGACGAGGTCTGGCATCACGTCACCCGCGCACTGGGCAAGGGTCAACGCCGCTTTCAGGTCCAGGTCTTCCCGTTCCGCATGACCAGCGAGGCGCTGGCCGCGCGCGAAGGCCATCCGTGGCACGCCTTCTGGAGCGACCTGAAGCCGGCCTACGATCTCTTCGAGGAGACCCGGGTGCCTCCGCGCGCCGCCGTCTGTGATGGCCGCTATACCTTCGCCGCAGGCGACCCGGGCAGCGACGGCAGCCGCCCGCTCACCAAGGGGTGCCTGTCGCCACCCCCCGTTGTAACCAACTGAATGCAGCCATCCGTGAGACGAGGACGTCGATGATCACCGAGCAACGGCGCGTCGCGCCGGTTGCATCGAGGCGCTTCGCACACAGCGTCGCCACCATGATGTTCGCGCTCACGGCCCTGTCGCCCGGCGCCACGTCGGCAGCGCCGTCAAGTGCGAGCGAGGCGCCCATCCTCATCCGCATCTTCAAGGAGGAGGCGCTGCTCGAGGTCTGGCAGCAGGCAGGCGCCTCCTACACGCTCGCAGCCGAGCATGCCATCTGCGCCTGGTCGGGTACGCTCGGCCCCAAGCTCGCCGAAGGCGACCGCCAGGCGCCTGAGGGTTTCTACACCCTGACGCCAGACCAGCTTCACAACTCGCGCCGCTGGCCGCGCTCGCTCGATCTCGGCTTCCCCAATGCGCACGATCGCTCGCTCGCTCGCACCGGCACTTATCTGCTGATCCACGGCGGCTGCTCATCGTCGGGCTGCTTTGCGATGACCGATGCCGTGATGGCGACCCTGTACGATGCCGTCGCGGCAGCCTTCTCCGCTGGCACCACGCATGTGCCGGTGCATATCTTCCCGTTCCGCCCCACCGAACAGAACCTCGATCGCCACGCCGCGCATGCGTGGCTGCCGTTCTGGCGGCAGTTGCGCGAGGGCTTCGACAGCTTCGAGCGCACCCGCCTGCCGCCGTCCGTCGCAACGTGCAACGGGCGCTACATCGTCGATGACGGCGACGCCAGGAGCCCGCCCGGCCCCCTGAGCGACTGCGGCTTCGTCGACCCTGAATTGCTCACCATTGCCAGCCGGCAGGTGATCGCCGCCGCCACGCGGCGCGGCAAAGGCAGCGCCATCAACCGGCTGGCTGGCGCAGCCGTCTCCCCGCTGCCGGCAACCGGCCGTCTTGCCGCACCGAAAGTGACATGCAATCTCGGCCTGGCGAGCTGCCGCAAGCATATGGCCCTGAAGCATGGGGCACTCAGGAGTCGGGCGCTGGCCACCGGCAAGGCCGGCCGCAAGGCGCGCATCGCTGAGGCTCAGCGCACGAAGCCAGCCCGCTGAAACCCGACGAACGCCGCGCTCACCCTCAAGGGCGCCGGTAGGTCTCTGAAAAGACGCCGTCGCTGAACGTCGCCCTGGCCATTTCAACGGCGGCCGGATTGCGATCGGTAAGGTAGTGGTCGCCGATCGCGAGGCCGTCCATGCCGGTGCGGAGATAGCAGGAGATGGCCTCCGCCGGCCGCGCGACGATCGGCTCGTGCCGGTTGAAGCTCGTGTTGAGCAG
>JANRIT010000033.1:0-75795 GCA_033764645.1 Hyphomicrobiaceae bacterium | reverse complement strand
CTCATCTGCTTCGCCGGGCCGCGTGTCATCCAGCAGACCATCCGGGAGCAGTTGCCCGACGGTTTCCAGCGCGCGGAGTACCTTCTCGAGCACGGCATGATCGACATGGTCGTGCACCGCCACAAAATGCGTGAGACACTTTCGCGCCTGTGCCGATTGCTGATGAACCGGCCGTCCGTCGGTGCCCGTAGGACTGGCGAGGCTGGCACGGGGTTGAATGGCTCGACGGCCGTGGCGCGAAACGGCAGCGGTGGCAATGGCAGCGCCTCGAACGGCAGTGTCGCGCGGATCGCGGGCAATGGTCATGCCGGCAACGGCCATGCCGGCAATGGTGCTTCGGGCCACGGCCCTGGGGGCCACGGCATTTCGGGCAACGGCGCTTCGGGCCACGGCGGTGGGGGCGACGACAGCGAGGCGGAGCCGGTCGCGGACGACCAGCGCTTCGATCCCGACAAGGGGCGCAAGAAGGCCGGTAAGCCGGCCGGTACGGCGGGCGGCAGGGACATGCCGAACAATACTTCGGCCGCCGGCCCGAACGCAGGCAAGCCACCTAGCTCCGCTGGACACTCGTGAAGGCGGCCACCTGATGCACTGGCGCCCTCGGGGACCGGGTGCCCATCGCGACCGCGTAACGGTGGGCGGGGTGCCACGTTTCAGCAGCGCCGAAAGCCGAATTGCTGGCCTGGGCAGGCGTGAGTGGCTGCCGGCGCGGCGCCGCCCGCTCCGGCATTGCGCGCATCGATGACTGAGGCCTGGCGCGAGGATTGCCCGTGATGGTTCACAGCACCGAGTTGCTGGCCGAGCTGAAGCTGCTCCATCCCAAGCTGATCGACCTGTCGCTCGGCCGCATCGAACGGCTGCTCGCCAAGCTCGGCGATCCGCAGCACCGGCTGCCGGCGGTCGTGCACGTGGCCGGCACCAACGGCAAGGGTTCGACAACGGCCTTCCTGCGCGCGATGCTGGAGGCGGGCGGCGCCCGCGTGCACGTCTACACCTCACCCCACCTCGTGCGTTTTCACGAGCGCATCGTGCTCGCGCGCGGCGGGGGCGTGTCGGCTCCCATCGGCGAAGCCCATCTCGTCGACGTGCTGACGAGGACGCGCGCGGCCAACGACGGCGACGACATCACGCAGTTCGAGATCACGACGGCGGCTGCATTCGTCGCCTTCGCCGAAACGCCAGCCGACGTCCTGCTGCTCGAGGTGGGTCTCGGCGGCCGGCTCGATGCCACCAACGTCGTCGATCAGCCGGCCTTGACTATCATCACGCCCGTATCGCTCGACCATGCCGAAAAGCTCGGCGGCACGATCGCGGAGATCGCCGGCGAGAAGGCTGGCATCCTCAAGCGCGGCGTGCCGGCGATCATTGCCCAGCAGGTGGGGGAGGCACTGGACGTCATCGAAACGCGCGCGCAGCAGGTGGGTGCTCCGGTGTCGTTGTGGGGCCGCGACTTCGATGCCTATCAGCAGCGCGGGCGCCTCCTCGTCGCCAAGGCGGATTCGCTCCTGCTCGACCTGCCGATGCCGGCGCTGATCGGGCCGCATCAGATCGTCAATGCCGGTACCGCCGTGGTCGCCGCGCTGGAACTGGCGCGCTTCGGCATCGATGAGACGGCGATCGCGGCCGGCCTGCAGCGCACCGAATGGCCGGCGCGGCTGCAACGGTTGTCACGCGGGCCCTTGCCGGGGCTACTGGCGGCGGGCTCGGAATTGTGGCTCGACGGCGGGCACAACCCGGCTGCCGGCATCGTGCTCGCGCGCGCCATGGCTGACCTCGGCGAACGGGCGGAACGGCCCCTCTATCTCGTGTGCGGCATGATGGGGCTGAAGGATGCGCGTGGGTTCCTCGCGCCGTTCGCCGGGCTGGCGAAGCGCGTGTGGTGCGTTCCGATCCCAGGTGCGCACGAGGCCCCGTTCGCTCCCGAAGCGCTGGCGGCCGCCGCGCGGGAGACCGGGCTGCCAGCCACCTCGGTGGCCGGTGTCGAGGCGGCGCTGGCGGCGATCGAAGCCTACGATCCGGGTCTCAAGCGCGTGCTCATCTGCGGCTCGCTCTATCTCGCCGGCCATGTGCTCGCCGTGCAGGAGGGCGTCGTCGCGCAGTCCAACTGATTGCAAAGGCCCGTCGCGCGGCTCGATTTGACTGTTGCAGACGAAAAAGCCGCACCCGGAGGTTGGGTGCGGCATGCCGTCGTTCCGTCGCTGAGCCGGCAGGGTCAGGCGATCGTGGAGGTCACCCAACGCTCCAGTGCTGCACGCTGCGTCAGGGCACCGACGTGCTGACCGGTGACCTCTCCGTTCGTGAACACCATCAACGTGGGCATGGCGCGGATGCCGTACTTCTGCGTGACGCCGGGGCTGCGATCGACATCCACCTTGACGACCTTGATCTGCCCCTTGAGGGCTTCCGCGACCTGATCGAGCGCCGGGGCCATGGCCTTGCAGGGGCCGCACCACTCCGCGAAAAAGTCGACCAGCACGGGCTTGTCCGACTTCAAGACGATCTCGTCGAAGGTGGTGTCGGACACGATCTCGGTCATCGGGATACTCCTCGTTTCTGGTGTCTTGGCGACTGGTGGCCGTATCGGCGGCGAAACCGAGGCGCTCCTTGGTTGGATAGTCCGGGACATAGGAACTAAGGGGGTCATCGTCAAGCCGCACTGCGGCGCCTTATGCACTGCCCACATGCACGATCCACATGGCGATCCCATGATGCGCGCGCGGCGCGCGTTGCGCCATCACTTCGCGAGGTCCCACAGGCGGCGCGTGGCCGCGTCGAGCATGTCGGGCGGCAGTTCGTGCAGAACGGGACCCACCGTCCACAGGAGTGCCGCGCGGATCGGCCGGCCGGGATAGATCGCCGATAGCGCGGCGCGATAGGCGGCCAATTGCATGACGTAGGCCTCCGGCGTCGCACGGACGTCGGCGGGGCTCATGCGGTTCGTCTTGTAGTCGAGAACGAGGATCGCCTCTCCCGTATCGGCGAGCCTGTCGATGCTGCCGGTGAGGCGCAGCGGTGGACCGCGCCGGTCGGGGTTGGGCAGGGTCGCGGCGATATCGATCTCGGCGCGGCTGTCGGGGCCGAACGCGGCAGCGAATGCCGGATCGTCGAGGACACGCAACGTCTCGGCGACGATGCTCGCGCGGGCAGCCGGCGGCAGCCTGTCGGCCCGGGCCGTGACGTAGGCGTCGGCTGCCGCGCGACGCGCCTCGGCCGGCAGGTCGGGCAGATGCTGCAGCAGCGCGTGGGTGAGCGTTCCACGCAGGAAGCGTGCATCGTCGGGCGATGGGGCCATGACGGCTGGCTCGGCGGGCACGTGCGGGACCATGGCGCGCGCGCCCGATCGGTCGCCGGGCGGCGGAGCCGTGGCGCTGCCCGGCGACGGGCCCTGGGCGTCCTCTCGGCCGCCAGCCGGAGCGAGGGTCTCGTCGTCGTCCTCGCCAGCGTAGGCCGCGAGTTGCGATGGCGCGAGCGGCAGGCTCACAACGGGCTCACGGGCAATGCGCTTCGTCGCCCAGATGGGCAGCGCTTCACTCGTTCGGTCCCTGCGGGCATCGCCGGCAGGGTGCGCGGGAAGGGGCGCGGACTGGCGGGACGCGAGGCGTAGTGCGGCACGCGAAGGCTCGCCGGCGTCGGTGCCAGTATCGTCGACCGTCTCGGCGAAGTCAGCGAGTGCGTCACGGACGAGCCGGTACCAGGACTGTTCGCTCGGTTGGCGCTTGCCTTCGAAGCCGCACACGTAGAGCCGGTCGCGGGCGCGTGTCAGGGCAACGTAAAGCAGGCGGTTGTGCTCCTCGACCTCGCGCCGGGCTGCGTCCTCTTTCGCAGCGGCGACCACGGGCAGGTTGGCGGCTCCCTTGACCAGCCACACGTGGGCCTGGTCGTCGCGGTCGGCCGGCGCTAGCGCCGCGTCCGTGTCGCCCAGGGCGAGCAGCGCATCGCGGCTGCGCCCTGTGCCGGGACTGGAGCAGGTGTCGGGCAGGAACACGATCGGGGCCTCGAGGCCCTTCGAGGCGTGGACCGTCATGACGCGGACCTCGCCTGATGCCTGATCCATGTCGCGCTTGATCTCGCGGCGCGCCTCACGCATCCAGGCCAGGAAGCCCGTGAGCGAGGCCGGATTGGCGTCGTCGTACTTCATGGTCAGCGCCAGCAGCTCATCGAGGCTGTCGGCGGCCTCGAGGCCGAGGCGGGCCAAGAGGCGCGCGCGCATGCCGTCGCCGTCGAGGATCTCGGCGAAGAACTCGAAGGGCGGAGTGAAATCGGCCCGCTGGCGCCACTGCGTCAGACGGCTCGCGGCCTCCTCGAGGCGCGGACTGGCGGCGCGCTGTGCCAGGAGCGCGCGCCACAGCGATCCGGGGCGCCCGTGGGCAAGCGCGAACAGGTCGTCGTCGCTGAAGCCGACGAGCGGGCTCTTCAAAACGCAAGCGAGCGCGAGATCGTCCTCGGGCATGGTGACGAAGTCGCCGAGGGCGAGCAGGTCCTGAACGGCGAGCTGGCCGTTGAGCTCGATCCGGTCGGCGCCGGCCACCGGGATGCCGTGCGCCTTGAGGGCCGTGACCATCGGCGCGGCGAACGGCGTGCGCTTGCGCACGAGGATGAGGATATCGCCGGGATCGATCGGACGGTCGAGCGCCGCGAGCCGTTCGCCACGATCGAGCCAGCCGGCGATGGTTGCTGCGATGCGATCGGCGAGGCGGACGGCGGGGCTTGCAACGGACGCCGCGGCGAGCGGGTCGAACATGTCGCCGGGCGCCTCCTCGGCCGGCTTCTCCGTCGGCCACACCTCGACGAGGCCGGCTTGCCCACGGCGGCGTGCGACGTGATGCACTCTGGCTGCGGCAGCGCCCACGCCCGGTGTGCGGGCGGGATCGGCGAAGACGCGGTCGACGGTCGCGAGGATGGGCTCGACCGAGCGGAACGACAGGTCGAGCGACAGCTCGGCGAAGGGGAGTGCAACGAACTCGGCTGCCGCTCTGAAGCCTCGGCCTTTCGTCGCGAACATCTCTGGGGCGGCACCCTGGAAGCTGTAGATCGACTGCTTCTCGTCGCCGACGGCAAACAGCGTGCGCGGCTGCGCCGTCGCTGCGCTCGTTGCAAAGAACTCCTCGGCGAGCGCGGTGATCACGGACCACTGGTCGGGGCTCGTATCCTGGCTCTCGTCGACGAGGATGTGGTCGATGCCGCCGTCGAGCTTGAAGAGCACCCAGGCGGTCTGATCGCGGCTCGACAGAAGGCTTGCGGCGTGCGCGACGAGATCGTCGAAATCGAGCGCGCCCCGGCGCGCCTTGGCAGCCTGGTAGCCGGCCAGCACGTCGGCGGCGAGCGCCATGAGGGCCATCGTCGCCTCGACAACGACGAGGGCGCGGCGCTGGGCGGCGAGGTTGGCGAAGGCATCGCGCGCTCGGCTGAGGTCGGGGGCGAGCCACCGGTGCGCGGCGCGGACCGCCTTGGTGACGAAGCGCGCGTCCGAGCGGGCCTCGCCTTCCTTCGTCAAGAGTGCGCGGGCGAGCGCAGCGATGCGGACTTCGGGGTCGCTCGCCGCTGCTGCGGCGCGCAGACCCTCGGCGATCTCCTGGTCGGTCTTGCCGCCTCCGGCGAGGGCTGTGGCGGCACTCGTCATCGTCGCGATGGGCAGCACGCTCGCCTGCGCCTGCGCGATCGACAGAACCGTTGCGCCGCGATCGACACCGAGCCGGCGGCGCAGGTCGCTCTCGGCGGCGGCCAGACCGGCGCCTGCGTCGCCTGCCGCTGCGCCAGGTGCGACCGCCGGGTCAGTCTCGGCGAGGCCGAGATCGGCGAGCCGCATCACCGCAGCGAGCCAGCCTGCGCGCTTGATCGCTGCGGCGAGCACGTCGTCGAAGCGGTCCTCGGCGGCGTGTGCGATGGCTGTCTTCAGGGCCCGGCCGAGGGGCGCGCCGGGGTCGCCGAGCGCGCTTCTCAAGGTGGCGTCGATCGCCTCGCGCCGCAGGGTGCGTCCGAGGTCGTCGTCGACCGTCGTGAAGCCGGGGGCGACGCCCGCCTCGAGGGGGAAGCGCTGCAACAGCCGCTCACAGAAGGCGTGGATGGTCTGCACCTTGAGACCGCCCGGGGTCTCGATCGCCCGGGTGAACAGGCCGCGTGCAAGGCGCAGCTCGGCATCGCCGGGCTGGCGGCCGGTGAGGTCTTCCAGAGCGCTGGCGAGCCGGTCCGGCGCGGCGGTCACCCATGCGGCGAGTTTCGCGAAGACGCGGTCCGACATCTCAGCGGCGGCAGCCTTGGTGTAAGTGAGGCAGAGCAGGCGCTCGGGCGGCGTGCCGGCCAGCAGCAGGCGCAGCACGCGGCTCGTCAGGACGTGCGTCTTGCCGGCTCCGGCATTGGCGCCGACCCAGGCCGAGGTGGCCGGATCGGCGGCGCGGCCCTGGCGGCGGGTGGTCTCGGCCAGCACGCGGGCGAGGTCGGCTGCCTCGACCGTGTCGGCTCGGCTGGTCGGGGGAGGTGTCATGGCTCGCCCGCGCCTCCCGTGCCGTCGTCGCCATCGAGCACGGCCTCCTCGCCCGCCCATTCGGCGACGCGGGCCAACTGCGCGTAGGTATCGAAGGTATAGTCGAAGCCGGCGCGGCGCACGGCGGCATAGGGCATGGCCGGGTCGTCGTAACGGCTGGCCAGAGCTTGCAGACCCGCCAGCACTGTGGCGGCGAGAGCGGCGACGTCGGCCTTGGCTACAGTGCTCTCCTCGCCGGGAGGTTCGGCACCGCTCGCCCGGATGTAGCGCAAGGCGGTGACCGGCTGGCGCGAGAGACCGGGCGTGAAGCCATCGGCCTGCGCGATGGCTGCTTCGAGTGGGAGCTGCGGGCGGCGGCCGCTGACGACATCGCCCGGCTTCGGCAGAGTGCCGGTCTTGTAGTCGGTGATGACGAGGCCAGTCGCGGTGACGTCGATGCGGTCGGCGCGGGCGGTCAGTGTGAACAGGCCGGAGGCGGGCGTCATCACGGTGAGCTTGCCGGCGACCTCGGCATGCGTAGCGAAGAGGCCAGAGCGGCGGGCAGGTTCGGTCATGGCAAACCAGCGCGCGAAGCGCTCGAAGCGCGGCAGCCAGAAGGCGGCGATGCGCGGGTGGCCGGCGTGGCGGTCGAACAGGCTGCGGGCGATGGTGTAGAGTTCGGCGGCGGGGTCGGCGGGCAGGACCGTCGGGTGCCGGGCGGCGAACTCGGCCATGGCCGCGTGAATCAAGGCACCCTTCATGGCCGCGTCCGGTTCGCCGCCCAGGCGCGGCAACGGCTCCAGCTCGAGGATATGGCGGGCAAAAATGTCGTAGGGGTTGGCGAGCCAGCGCTCGACGGCCGACACCGACAGCCGGCGCGGGCGGGCAGCGAGAGGCGGGGCTGGGCGGGGCGGTGTTGCCGGGGTGCGCCGGTCCGGCACATGATCGCGATGGGTGGCCCAGGCGAGCCATGGCTGGTCGGGCCGCAGCGCTTCACCGAGGCCGAGCCCGCCGACGAGCGCTTCGAGACGCAACAGCCAGCGCGAGGCGACCATCGGTACACCGTCGAGCTTGCGCGCGCGCGTCAGGTAGACGGTCGCGCAGCCCAGCAGGCCGGTGACGTCGTGGGCCTGCCGGCCGATCTCCTCCTCGGGCGAGGGCAGGCCGAGGGCTTTGCGCATCGGCCGGTTCAGCCAGGGGCCGGGATCGGCGGCCGCCGGCCACGTACCGTCGTTGAGCGAGCCGAGCACGACGACGTCGGGCCGCATCAGGCGGGCTTCCATCGGCCCCCAGATCGACAGGCGCGGATGGGAGGGAACCGACGGGCGCACGCTGCGACCGGCGATGAGGGCGCGCCAGACCTCTGCATAGTCGGCGACCGCGATCGTTGGGGCAATTCCAGCGGAGGCGGCGAGCGCTGTGAACAGGCCGGCAGCCTCCTCGCCCGCTGGGCCTGCGAACAGCGGCTCTGCCTCGGCGCCGCCTGCGATCTCCTCGTCGGGGGGCGTCGCAAGCGCGCGGGCCACCGCGAGATGGGCTGCGGCAGCGTCCGCCAGGGCGATCTCGTCATAACCGGCTTCGAGGAGGCGGCTCAGCGGTGTGAAGGCCCGGCGCAGGTGATCGAGGAGCGCCTTGGCCGCGACCCAGTCCTCTGGCCATAGCCGGCGCAGCGCAGCCTCGCGGCGCTCCTCGTCGTCGACATCCGCCTCGGCATTGCTGATCGCGGCGGCGATGCCGGCCAGCCCCGTGCCGATGTAGATGGTGCGGAAGGCGATCAATTCGAGCGCGCGTGCGGCGCGGCGGATGTCGCGCGCCGGCAGGCCGAGGCGGGTCAGTGGATGCTTCAGGAGCGCCATCACGACCGCTGGCGCGAAGTCCCGCTCGAGGCACGCCATAACGAGGTCGAGTAGCGTGCCGGTCGGTGTCTTGGCGAATGGCCGGCCGGCGCTGTCGTCGACGCGAATGCCCCAGTCGGCGAGGCGGATCGCGACGCGGCGCGCGAGCAGACGGTCGGGCGTTACGAGGGCGGCGGTGCGCTCCGGGTCCTCGGCGGCGTGGCGCAGGATGAGTGCGATCACCTCGGCTTCCTCAGCCGCCGTGGCGGCCTCGATGAGCGAGACCCCGGCGAGCCCGGCGGCGATGGCCGCGCGGTCGGCTGTCGCGATCCAGTCGTGCCAGCGTGCGGTCAGGGGGGTCGGCTGCAACGCCGCGCGGAAGAGGTCGTCGCGGGCCGCAATCGGGGCGGGGGGGCTCGCGCCGGGCAGCCGAGCGACCGAGGCGCGATCGACCGCGAGGCGCGCGAGGAGACGGGCAAGGCCGAACTGCGGGTGCTCCGGATAACTGTCCCGCATGCCGGGAGCCGCGGCGGCCGAGTCGCCGGCATCCGGTTGCAGGAGGCCGTGCGGGCTTGCGGCGCCGCTGCGCGCGCTGCCTTCGCGGCTCTTGGCGCGGCTGCCGGCTGGAGCGGCGATGCTCGCATCGAGACTCGCCCAGTCGTCGGCGCTGGTGTCGAGATCGAGGCCCGGCAGCACGATGGCGCCGTTCGGAAGGCTCGCAACGGCTCGCATCAACTGGATGGTGGCCGGTATCGAGCCCGTGACGCCGGCGATGATCACCGGGCGAGCGTCGCCGCCAGCGCGATAGCGCGCCGCCTCGCTGCCGATGAGCCTGTTCTGCCGGTCATAGCGCGACAGGCGGCCCCGCTCGGTCAATTCCTGAGGCCAGTAGTCGGTGGCGATCTGCAGAAAGCGCAGGGTCGCCTGCCAGTGTGCCGAGTGCTCCTCCGGCACGAGGTTCGCCAGGCCGGCGAGGGTGGCGCCTTCACGTTCGACGAGGTCCATCAGGCGTGCAAGCTCGCGCGCCAGGGCGACTGCCTGGGCAGGGGTGCGCGCGCCGGCCGAGGCGACCGCGCCCATGGCGAGTGCCCCGGTCTCGTCGGCGGCGCTAAGCGACATCGTCTCCGACCACAGCTTGACGAGGCGCGTCAGCAGTAGGAGGCGCTCGAGGTCGTCGATCGCCGGTGGCAGGCTCAGCGCGTCACGGGCCGGGCCGGCGCCCCGATCACCACCCCCACTCCCAGTAGCGGCGGCGCCCATGGCGGCCAGTTCCTCGTCGCGGTCGGCGATGGCGCGGATCGCCGGCAGCAGCAGGGCCGGGCGCCCGGACTGGCGCAGGAAGGACGCGGCGAGCGCACGGCCGGCGCGCCGCGTCGGAAGCAGGATGGTCATGCCGGCAAGCTGCAACGGATCGGGCGGCGGTCCGCCAGGGCGCGGCAGGTCGCCGGCCAGTATCGCTGCGGCCAGCGTGTCGAGAAAAGGCACGCCGGGGGGAATGGTGTAGTAGCGCTGCGCCTCAGGCGTGGTTGTCGGCATCGGCGATCCAGCGTTCGGCATCGGCCAGAGCCTCCGGCGTACCCACGTGCATCCAGAAGCCGTCGAGGCGGACGCCGTACAGCCTGCGGCGCTCGATGGCCTCGTCCCAGACGCGGTTGAGAGAGAACGCGCCCGTTGGGGCGTCGGCGAACAGCCGCGGATGGGCGATCGACACGCCGGTGAAGACGAACGGAGCGATATGCGGGGCAACACGCCGGGTGACGAGACCGTCTGGAGCGAGGTTGAAATCGCCCGCGCCTTCATAGCCGAGGCTGCGCGAGCCGAGTGCGACGAGCATCAGGCAGTCCATCCTCGCCTCGTCCCAGGCGCCGATCAGCCGGTCGAGGTTCGCGCCGATGCCCTCGATCCATGTCGAATCGGAGTTGTGCACGAGGAACGCACCGTCGCCGAGCAGCGGAAGTGCGCGCACGACGCCGCCGCCGGTATCGAGGAGGCTGTCGCGCTCGTCGGAAATGACGATGCGCGGGGCGCGGCGGCGGGCGAGGTGGCGTTCGATGAGGTCCGCCTTGTAGTGCACGTTGACGACGGCGGTGGTGATGCCCGCAGCGGCCAGCCGGTCCAGCACGTGATCGATGAGGGGCCGGCCGGCGAGCGGCACGAGGGGCTTGGGCACCGCGTCGGTCAGCGGACGCATGCGCTTGCCGAGCCCGGCGGCCAGCACGAAGGCGGTGTCGATCTTTGCCGTCATGGCCGGACCGTCATGGCTCCCTGAGCGGTGGTCGAACGCGGGTCATCGGGGTTACGGGACGATGGCGCTGTGCTCCCGTCGGCGCTGGTCGCCTGGAATGTGCGTGTCGTACCACGCCGCCACGCCGGCGAGCGCGGGATGGGTGAGGTTGCGCTCCAGATACCCCCAGATTCGCGGCAGGTGCGCGAGGTAGCGGGGCTTGCCGTCGCGCAGCCACAGGCGGGCGAAGATGCCGATGATCTTGGTGGCGCGCTGGACGCCCAGGATGGCATAGGCACGGCGGAAGCGCACTGGGTCGAAGGTGGGATGGCGAGCCTCTGCGGCGCGGCAGTAGCCATCGAGCAGGGTGCGCTCGAGGTCGGGTGCGACGTCGAGGCGGGCGTCCTGCAGCAGCGACACGAGATCGTAGGCGGCCGGGCCGCGCAGGGCGTCCTGAAAATCGATCACGCCGACGCGCGCGAGGCCCTGCTGCTCCGGCCGCCACAGCAGGTTCGGCGAGTGGAAATCGCGCAGCACCATGTGGCTCCTGTCGGCGGCGACCTCGGCGAGGAGGGGCGCGAAAGCGCGGTGCAGGTCCTCGCGCACGGCCTCGGGGCACGGAGCGCCGGAGAAGGCGAGCGGCCAGAACCACGTCGCGACGAGATCGATCTCGATGGCGAGGGCCGCGGTATCGTAGGCGGCAAGATCGTGCACCCGCTCACCTGCGACGGGCAGATGGTTCGGCGCGGGCACGTCGACCATGGCGACGAGCGTGTCCACGGCGGCGGACCACAGCACACTCTGATCGACGCCGTGCAGAAGCGCGGTCGCGAAAGGTTGCGTGCCGAGGTCGGAAATCAGGAGGAAGCCCGCGTCGAGATCGCTGGCGAGGATGGCAGGCACGGGAATGCCGTGTGCTGCAAGATGGTGCGCCACGGCAAGGAAGGCGCCGACGTCCTCGGCGAGGTGGGCGATACGGCTGTAAGGCTTGCCATTGCGCAGCGGAGGCCCGTCGGGCTGCCGGGGCCAGTCCATCAGGACGGCGCTCTTGCCGGTGGGGCGCGTGAGGCGGGCATAGCGCCGGCTCGATGCGTCGCCGTCCATGTACGTGAAGCGATCGCCGTCACGGTTCCAGCCGGCCGCATCGACGAGGCGGTCGAGGGCCTCGAAGCGCGACAGGCGCGTGGCCCAGGCCCCGGTGCCATGGAGAGTGAGATCGCGCGTTTCGTCCGGCTCGGCGATCGACAAGGCGATTTCCAGCCGGTCGGCCGGCAACATGGCGCCTGCGCGCTCGGCCCATTCGACGATGACGGCCCCCTCCGTGAGCAAGGCTTCGAGCCCGAGCTCATCGACCTCGGCAGGGTCTGACAGGCGATAGAGATCGAGGTGCGCGATGGCGAGGCGCGGCGTCGCGTAGGTCTGCACGAGCGTGAACGTCGGGCTCGGGATGTCGAGGGCCGGGTCTTCGGCGAGATGACGGATGAGGCAGCGGGCGAGCGTCGTCTTGCCGGCACCGAGATCGCCGACGAGCGCTACGAGATCGCCGCGGCGCAGCGAGAAGGCGAGACGCGCGGCCAGCCGCTCGAGGCCCGGCTCGTCGAGGCTGGTGAGGTGGCAGGTGTACGCGGCCGGCGACGGGGAAGGCGGCACGGTCGAAGTCCTCGAAGCGAAGGCCACGCGCAGCGTGCGAGCCGGATGCGACATGGCGCTCGTGAAGCGACGGGCGGCAGCCTTGCATGGCGCAGCCGTCAATCTCAAGGCGACGGCTGATTGCGGCGCCTCGATCCCGGCGCGTCAGGCCGTCGACGGCCACGTCCGCATGGCGGCCTCGCTGGCCGCGTCCGGTGTGTCGTGGGCCGAGCCGGCGGGTGGGGCTTGCACTGCCTCGCCCGGCGGGCCGGCTGCGGGCACGCTGATGGTGACGCGGGTGCCCCTGCCCTCCTCGGACACGAGCCTGATCTCGCCGCCGTGCAGTTCGACATAGCCCTTGGCGATGGGAAGGCCGAGGCCGGGGCCGCGATGTTTCGAGCCGCGGCTCGAACTCTCGAAGCGCTCGAAGACACGCTGCTGCTCGGCGGCAGGAATGCCGACGCCGGTGTCCTCGACGGAGAGCACGAGCCGGCCGTCCTCCAGGCTCGTATTGACGAAGACGGTGCCGCCCTCGTGCGAGAAGCCGACGGCGTTGCTGATCAGATGCTCGATGGCCTTCTGCAGCCGGAGCCGGTCGGCTCTGATGGTGCCGACGTCGCTCGTAAAGCCGACATCGATGACGATGCCGGTCCGGCGCGTGCTCTTGCCGACGGCGTCGACGGCGGCATGGACGAGCTCACGCACGTCGACGGGCTCGGGCTTCAACATGTCGTGGCCCGCGTCGATGGTCGTCAGCTCGAGAATGCTGTCGATGTTGTCGCGCAGCGCGGACGACGACATGGCGATGTCGCCGAGATACTCGCGCTGCTTGACGGTCAGCGGATCGCAATACGGGCTCATCAGGAAGTCGGTGAAGCCGATGATGCTGGTCAGCGGCGTGCGCAGCTCATACGAGATGCTTTCGATGAAGCGGTTCTTCGTGCGGGCGGCGGTAACGAGAGCCTCGTTGCGCTCGATGAGGAGGCGCTCGTAGCGCTGGGCGGTGGTGACGTCGGCGAAGGTCATCAGCGTCGAGCCGTCCGGGAGCGGCATGACGGCATAATCGATGACCGTGCCGTCGGTGCGATCCATGCGCCCGTCGCTGGCCTCGCGCGTATCGGAGATGGCGGTCGCCGAACGCTTGAGCAGGTTCCAGGTGGCGGTGTCGGGGTAGAGCGGGCGGGAGGCCTCGATGATGCGATCGATATGCGGATTGTCGCCGAGCACGTCGGCGGGCAGCTTCCAGATCGATTCGAATGCAGTGTTGGACAGCTTGAGGCGGCCGTCGGTGGCGAACACGGCGACACCCTCCTTGAGGCTGTCGATCGTCTCGGCCTGAAGATTGGTGAGCGCATTGAAGCGGCTCATCAGCGTCTGGCGCTCGGTTTCGTCGACATAGAGATGGGTGAAGCCACCGTCGCCGCGCTCGTCGGCGATCAGGTGCACGATGCGGCCGCCCGGCAGATGCCACCAGCGGTCACCCTCGTCACCAGTCTCGTGTGTCGACAGCACCTTGGCGCGCCATTCAGGGTAATTGACCATCTCGGGCAGGCGGCCGAGTTCGCGCAGCCGGTCGAACAGCGCGGCAATCGTCGGCTGCGACTTGAGCCATGTCGGATCGAGATCCCACAGCTTCAGGTAGGCGTCGTTGAAGAACACGAGGCGCTGCTCGGCGGAGAAGATGGCGATCGCCGTCGCGACGTTGTTGAGCGTGCGTACGAAGGCTGCTTCCTGGCGCTGCAGCTCGTCCTCGACCGACTGCACGGCACTGACGTCGATGGCGACAGCGGCACTCGCGTCCTGCAGGCGGAGTACGATGACCTCGTGCATGCGCCGCTCGGCTCCGGAGGTGATCTTGAGGCGGCGCTGGCAGGTCGGGGCTGCGGCGAGCGCCTTGGCGATCTGCTCACGCTGACGCAGATCGAGCAACTCGACCTGCCGATCGAGTACCTCGCGTTCGTTGTCGGCCTCGACGGCGCGCACGTAGGCGGCGTTGACCCAGGTCAGCCGGCCGCTGGCGTCACGCAGCCAGACGGCGCTCGGCAGCGCGTTCATGATGGCGCGGCTCGCGATGATGTCGCGCGACAGGAGCTTGTGGCCTTCCGCTATTCTGGAAATCTCGTGCTTGTAGCCGGCAATGTCGCGCAGACGCACGACGGCGCGGCCGGCAGCGGCGCGCCCATCGGCCTCCAGTTGCCCGCCGGCGCTCGTCGTCAGCAGGACGTTGAACGGCCGCCCCAGACGCAGGAGCTGGTCGATGGCGCCATGAAGCTGCTCGCTGGAGGCGGCTTCGAGCCAGCCGGAGAAGGCGAGCACGCGGGCAGGCTCGTGCGGCAGGCCGCGCACCCCGCGCAGCGACTGGGTGACGACGACGGGCTGCAGGCCCTTGTCCCACAGAACGACCACCTGGGGCTCGCCGCCGACGACGGCCTCGGTGATGGCGAGGCGGCGCTCCAATTCGCCGATCCTGCGATCGCGCTCGTCGACGGCACGGCCCGCCGCAGCGGAAAGCCGCCACACGCGGGTCATGACCAATGCGAGCCCGCCCAGGAGGAGTGCGATCGACAGCGCGGTGCCAACGGCAGGACCGAGCGTGCCGGCACTGGCCATCGCACCCGCGCCCATGAGCCCGGCGGTCGCGAGGCTCGCGAGCACGACGAGGACGACCTCGCGGCGCCAGCCTTCGGATTGAGCGGGGAGAGTGGTCGTTGCCATGTGCACATCCGTTCGTCGGCCGCGTCGAGAGCGAATCACTTGCAGAAGTATGGGCGGGGGGGCGGCCGGCGGCCAGGGCAGGGCAAGCACAGGTGCCCGCCCGCGTGCTGGCGGGCTGCCGATCGCGGCGGCGGCTGACCGGTTGCGCGGCGAGAAGGGAAAGTGTGTGGCGCGCGCACACGAAAACGGCCGGCGCACGGGGCGCCGGCCGAAGCATGGCTCAAGGTCTTCGTCGCTTCGGGACCGGCTCAACCTGTCCGTTCGGCGTGCAGCCTCAATAGCGATAGTGATCGGGTTTGTACGGGCCGGTCTTGGCCACGCCGATATAGCTCGCCTGGTCGGGGGTGAGCTCGGTCAGCCGTGCGCCGATCTTTGCCAGATGCAGGCGGGCGACCTTCTCGTCGAGGTGCTTGGGCAGCGTGTAGACCTGGTTGGCGTACTCGCCCGTGTCGCGCTTCGTCCACAGCTCGATCTGGGCCATGGTCTGGTTGGTGAACGACGCCGACATGACGAACGACGGATGGCCCATGGCGTTGCCGAGGTTCACGAGGCGGCCTTCCGACAGGAGAATGATGCGCTTGCCGTCGGGGAACTCGATCTCGTCGACCTGGGGCTTGATGTTGTCCCACTTGAAGTTCTTGAGGCCGGCGACCTGGATCTCGTTGTCGAAGTGACCGATGTTGCAGACGATCGCGCGGTCCTTCATGGCCCGCATGTGATCGACGGTGATGATGTCCTTGTTGCCGGTCGCCGTGACGAAGATGTCGGCGACGGGGGCGGCGTCGTCCATGGTGACGACCTGATAGCCTTCCATGGCCGCCTGCAGGGCGCAGATGGGATCGACCTCGGAGACCATGACGCGGCAGCCGGCGTTGCGCAGCGAGGCGGCCGAGCCCTTGCCGACGTCGCCGAAGCCAGCGACGAAGGCGATCTTGCCGGCCATCATGACGTCGGTGCCACGGCGGATGCCGTCGACGAGCGACTCGCGGCAGCCGTACAGATTGTCGAACTTCGACTTGGTGACACTGTCGTTGACGTTGATCGCGGGGAACAGGAGCTTGCCGACCTTGGCGAGCTGGTAGAGGCGGTTGACGCCCGTCGTCGTCTCCTCCGAAACACCTCGGATCGACTTGGCGAGCTCGGCGAACCAGCCCGGCTTTTCCTTCAACGTGCGCTTGATGAGCGCGAACAGGATCTCCTCCTCCTCTGAGCCCGGCTCGGCGAGGAAGCCCGTGTCGCCCTGCTCGGCACGCAGGCCGAGGTGGACGAGCATGGTGGCGTCGCCACCGTCGTCGAGGATCATGTTCGGCACGCCGCCGTCGCCCCATTCGAGGATCTTGCGGGTGTACTCCCAGTAGTCGACGAGGCTCTCGCCCTTGATGGCGAACACGGGGATGCCGCGCGCGGCGATAGCCGCGGCAGCGTGATCCTGGGTCGAGTAGATGTTGCACGATGCCCAGCGGATGTCGGCGCCGAGGGCGGCCAGCGTCTCGATGAGCACGGCGGTCTGGATCGTCATGTGCAGGGAGCCGGCGATGCGTGCGCCCTTCAGCGGCTGCTTGGGGCCGAACTCCTCGCGCGTCGCCATGAGGCCGGGCATCTCGGTCTCGGCGATGCGGATCTCCTTGCGGCCGAAATCGGCGAGGGAAATGTCCTTGACCACGTAATCGGCTGGTTTCGTCATCGTTGAAGTGTCCTGCTGTTGAGGCGCGGGGAACCGGGGCGGCCGTAACAACGGCCCGGCGTCGGCATGGGTTCAGCGTAAGCTTGGGCCCTGTATAGAAGCCCGATCGCGGGATCGCAATAAGACATAAACAAGTCTTTATGTCTCAGGCGAGATGCTCCGTGCCGGGGCATCGGTCGAATTTCGCTCAAATGCGGGCGCATGCGATAACTCGGATGCAACCGTATGAAAAAGATTGCTTTTCCGTTTACGACTCCGTTTCGATTTTGTCGGCATCCTCGGTCATCTGTAAGTTATGAGGTGCCGTTCCATGATGTCGTCGGTTCGCTGGCTCGGTGGCAGTAAGGCGCACGCGCCCGGGTCTGATGTGAGGGATGCTGCTCAGCCCGCTCGCGCTCCTATCGAGGCGCGGCGCGCGAGGCGTGGCGCACGGGCCGTCATCGGCGCGGCGGCGCGCGACACGTCCGGCGTCGTGAGCCTGCTGTTCGGGCTGATGGTCGTCGTGCTGCTCGCGACGATCGGCGCAGGCGTCGATGCCGCGCGCTGGTTCCATGCGCGCTCGCTCACCGTCGGTGCGGTCGATGCCGGCGTGCTCGCGGGCGCGCGCATCCTGCAGACCGACGGGCTCGCCACCGAGCACGCGCTCGCCATGGCCATGTCCTACTATAATGAGAACGTGCGCGAGCGCGACGGCCTCGTCGAGGACACCATCAGCTTCACCATCGTGGATCACGGCACGGCCGTGACGGCGGAGGGTGCCGCCCATATCGAGACGGTGCTGCTCAAGCTCATCGGCATCAATCGTCTGCCATTGTTCAAGGCGGCAGGCAGCGAGTTCTCGAAAGCCGTGCTGGCTGTCGGCGCCAATGCCGACCAGAGCCTCGAAATCTCGCTCATGCTCGACGTGACGGGCTCGATGGCCGGCCAGCGGCTGCAAGACCTGAAGGACGCCGCCAAGGACCTCATCGACATCGTCGTGTGGGAGGGTGGCGGCCAGCATACGTCGCGGCTGGCGCTCGTGCCCTTCTCGGCGGGCGTCAACGCCTCGAGCCTGCCCGTCGGTGTCGTCAGCACGGGCAACGCGACGCGCTCCTTCAACACCATGAACGGGCGCAGCACGACGATGCGCCTCGCGGCCGCCTGTGCCTCCGAGCGCGCCGGGGCGGATGCCTACACCGATGCCGCGCCGGTCGGCGGCGCGCTGCTCGGCAGGGTCTACAACCCGTCAGGCGCGTGTGAGCCGGCGAACCCGGTCGTGCCCCTGTCCAACAACAAGGCGCACCTGAAATCAGTCGTCGACGGCTTCGTTGCGGTCGGCTCGACGGCCGGTCACATCGGAACGGCGTGGGCGTGGTACATGCTTTCGCCCAACTGGGCTCCCGTGCTGCCGCCGGACAGCGTGCCGGCATCCTACTCGGTGCTGAGCCAGCGTAACGAGGACGGCAAGCCCGTGCTCGAAAAGATTGCCGTGCTGATGACCGATGGCGAGTACAACACGCAGTACTGCACCTCGGGCATCCGCGACCGCAACTCCAACGGCTCGTCGAACCAGCTCGGCACGTGCACGGCGGCGAACGGATCATCGGCGGCTCAGGCACGCAGCCTGTGCGCGGCCATGAAGGCGAAGGGCGTTACCGTCTACACGGTCGGCTTCCAGATCTCAGCCGGTAGCGAGGCGGCCGAGACGCTCAATCAATGCGCGACCGATCCCGGCAAGGCCTACATGGCCGAGAACGGCGAGGAACTGAAACAGTCGTTCCGCAGCATCGCGCTCAAGATCAGCGATCTCTACCTATCGCAATAAGGCGTGCGGCGGGCGACGCCGTCGCCCCCTCGACAGTGCCTCACCCGTGGGCCTGGCCGCGAGACGCGGCCGGGCCCGACTATGGCATGCGGATTGCTCGGCGGAGGCCAACCCGGGACACGCGTCCCGCTCCGGCACAGCAAGGAAGCCGCCATGTCGTTCTCGATCAAGGAAGCGCTCGGCAATCTCGCGCTGCTCGCGGGGTCGCTCGCCGTCACTTTCGCCGTCGTCGAGTTCGTGATCTTCGGCTTCGTCCTGCCGCCGGACGATCTCCTCGAGAACGTCACTATCAACGAGGTGGTGCGCTACAAGCCTGGACAGCAGGCCGTGTTCCGGCACCCCGACGGGCGCGAGACGCTCCTCAGCATCAATGCGCAGGGCTGGAACTCGCCGAAGGCCGCCTACGACACCGAGCGCCGGCCGGGCGTGGCACGCGTCGCGGTGGTGGGCGATTCCTACGTGCACGGCGCTTTCGTCGACCTCGCCGACAGCTTTCCCGAGGTGCTGGAGCGGCGGCTGATCGGCAAGGGCATCAACGCGGAAGTCTATCGCTTCGGCATGGATGGTGCGCCGCTCAGCCAGTACCTGCACATGCTGCGCCGCGAGGTCGTCGCCTACAAGCCCGACCTCGTCGTCGTGCCGCTCATCCACAACGACTTCGACGAGAGCTACCGCTTCCTGAAGACGCGCTATGCGTCGGCCTTCATGAAGCTCGACCGGGCCGAGGACGGCAGCGTCGTCGAGATCGCGCCCGCAGCTTTCGAGCCGGGCACCGCCGACAAGCTGCGCCGCTTCGCCACGTTCCGATACGTCTATTACGAGACGGGCCTTTACCTCAACGCCAAGAGCCTCGTGTCGCGCCTGTTCTGGGGGGGCGAAGAGGAGTGGGACGAGAGCCAGATCCAGTCGGCGGTCGACATCCGCAAGATCAGCGACCATGACGCCAATCGCCTGTTCACGCGCTACGTCATGACCGAGATGAAGAGGCTCGCGCAGGCGGAAGGGTTCCAGCTCCTGTTCGTCATGGACGGCGTGCGCGAGGCGGTCTACGCGGGCAAGCCCCAGTCGGCCTACGAGGTCGGCAAGCTCAACGCGATCGCCGCCGAGGTTGCCGGCGAGGTCGGCGTTCCCTTCGTCGATCTCTACGATGCCTTCGCCGCCGACTGGCGGACGCGCCAGCGCCGCCTGGAGTTCGCCTACGACTGGCACTGGAACCGGCCGGGCAACGCGATCGTCGCAGAGACGGTGTTGAAGTCGATCCTGGGGGCGCCGGACCGCCTCGGTCTTCCCGTTACGGGAGCGTCGTCGGCGAATGCGGGTGGGCCTGCCGATGGCGGTGAGGCGGTCATCGCGCGGCCCTGACCAGTATCGTGCTGGCATCAGCGGGCCTCGGCGGTCCGGCAACGGCCCTCGAGCGAGAGGTCAACGGCCCCGCAGATGGTTCGCGCGGAGGTGGCGGCTTGCGCGCTTTGCACGCGCCACCTGTCGCCGCCGTGGACAACCGCCGCAATTTTGCCCCGCGACTCAGTCGGAAGGGTTTCATGGGGCCTTGAACGTTCGGGGTTTCGCCCTGCCCCGGCTTACTCTGTTGCCGGCGGTCTTTTGTTCCTGTCGTTCCTCAGAGTCGTGCCGTCGCGTCGTGCCCAACCGGCGTTATGCGGGTCGCATTTTCGTCGACGAAGCGGTTGCCACCTCGTCGGAAAATGCTCCCGTCGATCGCAGTGCGCGAGGAGCCCGGCTCATGGCCGCATCGGAACGCCAGCCCGCAACGGCAGGCATCGAGGACTTCGTCGAACGGACTGAGCAGCCTGCTGGCCTCGACAGGGATGCCGTCCTCGACATCATGCATCTAGCGGAGCTCGTGCCGCTTCTGCGCCAGCGTCTCGCGATCGACCCGGCGTTCTCGGACGACGCGATGCTGGCGAGCCTGAAAGCGATCGCAGTCCGGTCCGCCGAGCGCGAGCGCTGGCAGGCCGCGTTCGGCTCCAACCTCGGGCGGCATATCGCCGTCGCTCATCCCGATCCCACCGCGGCGCTGACGACGCTCGTCGCGCTCTTGCCGCGTCCGCGCCTGTAACGGCGCGCGCTCGAGATTTCTCTTTGTGAAGGATCGTGCCGTGACCTCGCTCATGAAGATACGCCCGGACATCGACGCATCCGTCTATCTCGTCGCCGACCATCTCGATGCCGCGCTTGCTGCCGGCGAAGATCTCGTCGCTGTCGCCCGCACCTGGCCACTCGGGGATGCGGCCGATCCCGGCGTCGCCGGAGCGCGCCGCTTCGTCGTGGGGCGCATGCGCACGCACGAGATGTCCATGCTCGCGCGCATCGTGCAGGCGCGTTCACACATGCGGGCGCTCGCGCAGGCCGACGCGCTGATGCGTCCGCTGGCCCAGCTCTTCCTGGCGACCACGCGCGACCTGGCAGCGGTGTTGTGCACGCTCGAGGATGCCGAGGAGTGTGCTTTCCACACCGGCGAGGGCACGATCGCTTTCCTGCGCGCGCGCGGGCTGATCGGCGAGGAGGCACCCGGGCTCGCCGGCGACGGTGCCATCGTCGTCACCGACGAGTTCAGGATGGCAGGTGTCGCACCACTCGGCGTCATCATGGACCTGCTCGCGGAGTTCATCGAGGCGCTCGAAGCCCAGTACGATCTCTACCCGGCCGATGCCGGGGCGGAAGCCGATGCCGGTATCGACGCGGCATTGAGCGCGGACGGTGTGCTGCACGCGCGCGACGGCGAGCCGCGATCGGTCGCGCGCTGACGTCGCGTTCTGCCACGTCGCGTTCTGCCACGTCGCGTTCCGGGCAGTCCGGCGGTCAGGGGGCGGCGAGGTAGCCGAGGCCGGCGAGCGTCTCGCGCAGGCTTGCGGATGCCTCTTCGAGGCGGGCGGGCTCGGTCGAGCGCAGGACGAGCTGGCAGCGCAGGCCAGTGGCCGAGAAGCTCGGATAGCTGCCCATGGAAACGTCGGGATAGGCGCTCTGGTGGGCTGCGAAGAGGTCGGCGATGTCGCCCTCGGGGACATTCACGTCGATTGCCTGCGACAGCATGCGCCGCCCCGTTTTCAGGCTCGGCAGAACGGCATCGAGCATGACCTGCATGACCGAGGGGACGCCGGCCAGCACGACGACGTTCTCGAGGCGGAAGCCGGGCGCGGCGGAGATCGAGTTCTCGATCAGCTCGGAGCCTTTGGGCAACCGGGCCATGCGCAAACGTGATGGAGTGAGCGGCAGGCCGCGCCGCTCGTAGTGCGGGCGCATCAGGGCAAGCGCCCGCTCGTCGACGTCGATCGGAACCCCGAAGGCGGCCGCGATGGCATCGGCAGTGATGTCGTCGTGGGTCGGGCCGATGCCGCCGGTCGTGAAGAGGTAGGTGTAGCGGCGGCGCAGGGCATCGACGGCGGCGACGATGTCTTCGGTGACGTCGGCGACGATCCGCACCTCACGCAGATCGATGCCGACGGCCGTCAGCACGTCGGCGATGTGGCCGACGTTGCGGTCCTTGGTGCGGCCGGAAAGGATTTCGTCGCCGATGACGAGAATGGCGGCGGTGACGTGGTCGGGTCGGTCTTCTGGTTTGGACATGGCCCTGTTGATACCACCTCCGGCGCGACGTTGTCGCGCGGCGGGCTAGCCCTCTGACGGCTCAGCCGGGAAAGAGGCTCGCCAGCCAGCCGAGCATGCCCGACGACCTGCCTGCCGCGCTGTGGCGGGGTTCGGCGAGGCGGCGACGGGCTTCATGGACGGCGGCGGCCACCTTCAGCTGCAGCAGCTCCTCGCCGAGCGCGGAGGTCGCCCGGGGCGGATCGCCGTCGACGCCCGGCGTGGCGCCTGTGAACAGGTCGAGGCGAACGAGGGCGGGGCCGGCGGCCAAGAGCTCAGCGGTATCGCGCAATCCGGCATGGCGCCCGGATACCTCGCGGGTATGGCCCCGGCGAACGAGATGCTCCTCGCCGCCGTTTTCCGCATAGTAATCGCCGAGCGCGAGAACGCGCACGCCGCGCGGGGCGAGTTCCCTGTCCATGGCTTCGGCGAGCCGCGCCTGGGGCGCCTGGGCGGGGCCGGAGTCGCCGATGATGAGGATCGTGGTGAAGCCGTGCGCGGCGAAGCTTTCCACATGCGCGCGCAGAACGGCCTCGAACACGGCGGGCGGGATCGTGATGGTGCCGGCGAAGGCCGTATGCCCCTCGCGACGGGCAACATCGCCCTGCGGCGTCACCGCGATGACGGGGGCGACGAGTGCATCGCCGAGTTCGGCTGCGATGGCCTGGGCCGTCAGCGCGACGATCGCATTGTGCTTGCCGAGTGCAAGATGGGGGCCGTTCTGCTCGATGCCGCCGGTCGGCAGGATGATCGTGCGCCTACCCGCGCGGATGGCAGCGGCGACCTCGGGTGAGGTCATGGCCTCGATGGATAGAGTTCCTGCACGGGTCGCGCTGATCCCCGCACTGTCGGCGCTGGCGCGTGGGACGAGCGGCGCGAGGCAGAAGAGCCCGGCCCACAGGGCGAAGATGGCCAAGCGATGCACTCGAAACTCCCCATCGAGCCGGCGAGGTGTCGTGGCGTACCACGTTGGCCGTTAACGGCTTGTTGAGGGCTGCCGGCAGGCGCCCTATGTTCCGGACATGCGATTCAGCACTCCGCTCAAGCGTGGCCGCCTCCTCCAGCGCTACAAGCGCTTCCTCGCCGATATCGCGCTCGACGACGGGGCGACCATCACCGCCACCTGCCCGAACACCGGCTCCATGATGGGCCTGTCGGCGCCAGGGGTGGCGGTTTGGGTTTCGGAGAGCGACAGCCCGACGCGCAAGTACCGCCACACCTGGGAACTCGTCGAAGCCGAGGGCGGCAAGGGCGTTGCCTTCGTCGGCATCAATACCGGCCACCCCAACACCCTGGTCGCGGAAGCGATCGAAGCTGGCCGCATCGTCGCGCTGGCGGGATACGCCTCGCGCAGACGCGAGCAGAAATACGGCAAGGCGAGCCGCATCGACCTGCTTCTCGAGGATCCCGAGAAGGGCCGTGCCTACGTCGAGATCAAGAACGTCCACCTGCTGCGGCGCGCCGGCCTTGCCGAGTTTCCCGACAGCGTGACCGAGCGTGGCGCCAAGCACCTCGAGGAACTCGGCGACATGGTCGAGGCAGGCCACAGGGCCGTTATGCTGTACCTGGTGCAGCGGGGTGACGTGAGGCGGTTCGCCATCGCGCGCGACATCGATCCGGGCTACGGGGCGGCACTCGACCGGGCGCTGGCGCGCGGCGTCGAGGTTCTAGCCTACGACTGCCGCGTGTCGGCCGAGGAGATCGCCGTCGGCAGGCCGATCAAGCTCGAGATCGGGACTTAGGCGGAAGATTGCCCCGCCGGCGCTGCCTGCTGCCCACGGATTTTTGAACCGGCTTGAGATGACAGCCGGGCGTGGCGGGCCCAGATATCGTCCACGAGAGCATCGCGCAGCGCGATCGAGGCCAACCGCGAAGGGGCATCCGTGCCATGATCACCAGACGTACACTCGCCGTTGCGGGTCTTGCCGCCGCGGGCGTCGCCGGGTTCACCCGCGCGGGCTCGCGCGCCGCGGAGCCAGAAAAGGAGTTCGCCGTGAAGAAGTCTCCGGAAGAGTGGCGCAAAGTGCTGACGCCGCAGCAGTTCTACGTGCTGCGCGAGCATGGGACGGAGCGCGCCGGCTCGAGCCCGCTCGACAAGACATACGCACCCGGCCTCTATCGCTGCGCCGGCTGCGGGCAGGATCTGTTCGCCTCCGACACCAAGTTCGACAGCGGTACAGGATGGCCGAGTTTCTTTGCGCCCATCGAGGGGGCCATCGGCACGAAGTCCGACCGCAGCTTCTTCATGCTGCGCACGGAGGTGCATTGCAGCCGGTGCGGCGGCCATCTCGGCCACGTGTTCGAGGACGGCCCGCAGCCAACGGGCCTGCGCTACTGCATGAACGGCATCGCCATGACCTTCGTGCCGGCCGACAAGGCCGTCGAGAAGTCGGGGAGTTGAGAACCGTGAGCACAACGTCAAGGCGCGTCGTCCTCGCGCTCCTCGCCGGGCTCGCCATCAGTGTGCTGCTGGCGGTGCGCCCGGCCGATGTCGAGGCGGGCGAAGCCAAGGCCCCAGGGGCAAACGTCGGCATCGCCACCTTCGGCTCGGGCTGCTTCTGGTGCACGGAGGCCGACTTCGACAAGGTGCCCGGCGTTCTGTCCACAGTGTCGGGCTACATGGGCGGCACGACGAAAAATCCAACCTATCGCGAGGTCTCGACCGGCCGCACCGGCCATGTCGAGGTACTGCAAGTGACCTTCGATCCGGCCATCGTCAGCTACGGGCAACTCCTGCACCATTACTGGCGCACGACGGATGTGCTCGACGGCGGTGGCCAGTTCTGCGACCGGGGCAACCACTATCGGCCGGTCATCTTTGCCCACACACCCGAGCAGCGTGCGCTGGCGGAAGCCGGCAAGAAGCGCCTCGACGAGAGCGGCCGTTTCGAGCGACCGGTCGCGGTGGAAATCCTCGATGCCAGCTCGTTCACGCCGGCCGAGGACTACCACCAGAACTACTACAAGACGAACGCCGACGGGTATCGCGTCTACCGCTACGGGTGCCGGCGCGATCAGCGCCTGCGCGAGCTGTGGGGTGATGCGGCGGCAACGCCTACCAATTGAGACAGGCTCAGATCTCCTCGCACAAGTCCTCGCCGAAGCCGGCGGAGACGAGAGCAGCGAGCGCTTCGACGGCTTCAGGGCCCTCGGGCCCGCTGCCCTTGATGTGCAACGTTGCGCCCGGGCCGGCGGCCAGCAGCATGAGACCCATGATCGACGTGCCGCCGACCGTCTGGCCGTCGCTCGTCACCTTGATCGTCGCATTGAAGCTTTCGGCAAGCTGGACGAAGCGGGCGGAGGCGCGGGCGTGCAGGCCCTTGCGATTGCGAATGGTGACGATCGCTTCGGGAAAGCGACTGCCTGGCAGCTCGGCCATCCGATCACCCTCGCCGGCCGGAACCTGGAGGACGCGTCAGGCGGGCGGCTGGTGCGGTCACATCACGCATCTCACGCATCTCATGCATCGCCCGACAGCTCCTGGCTGGCGATCTTGATGTACTTGCGGCCAGCTTCACGAGCCAGAACAACGGCTTCCTGCAAAGTGAGTTCAGCGCGGACGCTGGTCAGCTTGACCAGGATCGGCAGGTTGATGCCGGCGATCACGTCGACCTTCACCTCGTCCATGGCGGAGATGGCGAGGTTCGACGGCGTGCCCCCGAACATGTCCGTGAGAATGATGGCGCCGCGGCCGGTATCGACGCTGCGCACCGCATCGAGGATGGCCTGACGTCGCTCGGCCATGTCGTCGTCGGGCGCGATCGCTACGGTTGCGATCTGGCGTTGGGGCCCGACGACGTGCTCGAGTGCGCCGCGGAACTCGTCGGCGAGCCGACCATGGGTAACGATCACCAGTCCGATCATTGCATCTCTGCCTCGGCGGAGCCGCCGCGCCCCGTGAGCAACGGCGCCCGGGAAGCGTGGTCCGGTCGCTCGCAGGCCGGAAAATCCGATCTGCCGAGCGGGACCGCAGCGCGCTCCAGGACCGGATCGTCAACGACCCCAATCCGCGCAACGCCACGGGAGCCGGAAAGTGGCAAGCGTTCGCTGATTTCGCAAGTGGCAAGGTGCCGGGGTGTGGCGATTCGAGGCCTGTCAAGTATCGTTGCCCTGGCACGAGAGCGCGATGAAGAGTTTCAAGGGTGCGGAAGCCTCGAACGCGTGCAGCCGGATCGAGGGGATGGCGACGTTGCAGAGCGTGACGGTCAGGCCGTCCTCGGGCATGCGCACGACGTCATGCGGCGGGACGAGATCGCAGACGAGGGCGACGGCTGCCGCTGTGATCGCGGGGAGGTCCACGATGCCGAGGCCGCGCACCTCGAGTTTGCCGCCGAGAGCCGGGGGCGCGCTCGCCCACAGGACGCCGTCGACGGCAGAAACGACGGTGTAATCGTCGGCGATCAGTTCGACCGGGTCGGCGTTGAAGCGGCCAGCCGGCAGGGCGAGGCAGCGCAGCGCCAAGTCGGATTTGCCGGCGCCCGATGGTCCGCGCAGCAGGATGGCACGCGAGCCGATGGCGATGGTGGTCGCGTGGATGGTCTCGCGAACGGGTCCGCCCGGCGCATCAGTGGTGGTCATCGGTCGTTGTTGCGTCACATCGTTCTCCGCGGCGCATGCCGCGCGCCGCGATCCCCGAAACCTGCGCCGTCAGGCGCGTCGCGAAACGGAGGGCCCGCCGCGCGTCGCGACCCGCAGGCGTGGCAGGCTCACCGTGAAGCGTGCGCCGAGTGGTGTTGCGCCGGCCTGGGATTTGTGGTCCTGGTCCGCCCCGCCCTGGCCTGCCCCGACCGCAGTGGCATACCGGTTCTCTGCCCAGACGCGCCCGCCGTGAGCTTCGACGATCTCGCGCGAGATGCTGAGGCCGAGGCCCGAGTTGTTGCCGCGCGAGGCTTCGGCCGTCGGCCGGTAGGTATAGAACCGCTCGAAGATCTTGCCGAGCTTGTCCTCGGCGATACCCGGGCCCTCGTCTTCGACGGTGACGATCACGTCGCTTGCGTCGCTGCGGGCTGCGATCGCCACGCGCGCGCCGGGCTTGGAGAACGACAGGGCATTGTCGACGAGGTTGGTGAAGACCTGGCCGATACGGCTCTCGTTGCCGGAGACTATGTAATCGTCGCGCCCCTCGATGGCGGCCGCGGTTGCGAGCGTGAGGGTAACGCCCTTGGTCTCGGCCTTGTCGGTGAAGATGGAGATGACGCTGCGCAGAACGTGGCCGAGGTCGACCGGCTCCTGCTGCTGGCGGGCGAGCTCGGCGTCGAGGCGCGAGGCGCTCGACACGTCGGTGATCAGCCGGTTGAGCCGCTTCAGTTCGTTCTGGATCTGCTGGACGAGCATGTCGCGATCGGCATCGGTCTTGGCGTAGCCGAGCGATTGCGCGGTGGAGCTCGCCGCCGTCAGCGGGTTCTTCAACTCGTGGGCGACGTCGGCGGCGAAGCGCTCGCTCGCCTCGATGCGCCGGTAGAGCGAGGCCGTCATGGCGTTAAAGGCCTGCGACATCTGTCCGACCTCGTCCTTGCGGTCCGCGTAATCGGGCAACTGGGTGTAGGCGTTGATATCGCGGCTGACGTGCTCGGCGGCTTCCGACAGGCGCTTGACCGGCTCGGCGACAGTGCGGTGGAGCAGGTAGGAGGTCAGCAGGGACGCCATCAGGGCGAGTGCGGCCAAGGGCCAGATCGCCTCGAAAGCCTCCGCCTGGGCCTCGTCGATCTCGCCGGGGCGCGTCGACAGCAGGAGCACGCCCTGCACCACGTTCGAGCGCTTGATCGGGACGGCGGCCGAGACGATCTGCAGCCCCTTCTCATCGAGCATCAGCATGGCGGTGTGGGAGCCCTTCAGGGCATCCTTGACCTCTGGATAATATTGGCCGTTGGCCGAGCCGATGTCGCGGTAGACCTGCAATTCGCGGTCGATCAGCCAGTAGCGCAGGCGCGTCCAGAAATTCTTCGTCTTCGGCTTTTCCTCGGCGGCCGGCTCGGCGGAGGCGGCAGCGTTGTCGTCGTCCTCACTCGCCGTGGGGCCTCCCGGTGTCGGCGCGGTTGCCGAGGGCGTCGTGCCGGCGGGTGCGGCGATCTGGCCGCGTGAGAACAGCGTGTCGCTGTCGACGACGAGGTTGCCGGTGCGGTCATAGATGCGCGCGCGCGTGTTGGTCGGTCGCGTCAGCCGCTTGATCATCGGGCCGACGACCTCCGGCTTGATCGACAATTCGAGCGCCGTGAAGTTGTCGTCGCGGAACGGGATCAGGGCGTCGTCGCCAGCCGGCAGGCGGTCGGGATCGACGACGATGCGGCCGCGCACGACGCGCGCCTCGCCGGAGATCGCGGCGGCGATGATCTCGCCCTGCACGCGCAGCGCCTCGCGCTTGGTGTTGATCAGCCAACTCGAATTGAAGCTCAGGTAGATGATGCCGGCGAGCAGGATGATGAAGCCGAGCAAGTTCGAGACGACGATGCGGCGCAACAGCGAGCGCGAGATGAAGCGCACGAGCGGCTGCCGGTTGAACCAGACGACGAGCGATTTGCGCACGGGACCGTCGCGCCCGCACGCCGCCACGAAACGGGTCAGCCAGCCGGGAACGGGCGGTGCGCGCTCGGCTACGAGACCGAGCGTGCCCCACCATGTGCTCTGGACGGCCCGCCATGTACGCTGCACGGCAAGAAGCGCGCTCGCAGCGCGCGAGGTCGTCTCGGTGAAGCGGCCGCCATCAAGGGCCATCGGCTCTCCTCGGCACATCGCGCCGGCGCTGCGCGGCGGCGACGTTGCGGCTCATCGGCGACCGGACCGGCGCCACCCGGCCGATTGGCTCACGCCTCCTTGAAGCGGTAGCCGACGCCGTACAGCGTCTCGATCACGTCGAAGTCGTCGTCGACCTGCTTGAACTTCTTGCGCAGCCGCTTGATGTGGCTGTCGATGGTGCGGTCGTCGACATAGACCTGATCGTCGTAGGCGGCGTCCATCAGCGCGTCGCGCGTCTTGACGACGCCGGGGCGGGTGGCGAGCGCCTGCAGGATCAGAAACTCGGTCACGGTCAGCGTGACGGGCTTCTGGTCCCAATGGCAGGTGTGGCGCTCGGGATCGAGCTTCAGCTTGCCGCGCTCGAGGATCTTGGCGGCCTCGGTGACGATGGGTACGCCCTCGCGGGTGCCGAAGCGGCGCATGACGGCCTTCACCCGCTCCACGACGAGGCGCTGCGAGAAGGGCTTTGCGATGTAGTCGTCGGCGCCCATCTTGAGCCCGAACAACTCGTCGATCTCCTCGTCCTTGGAGGTGAGGAAGATGACGGGCATGTCGGAGATCTGGCGCATGCGGCGCAACAGCTCCATGCCGTCCATGCGCGGCATCTTGATGTCGAAGATGCCAAGGTCGGCCGGCTCCTCGGCGAGCGCTTCCAGCGCCTCGACGCCGTCATTATACGTGCGTACCTTGAAGCCTTCGGCCTCGAGTGCCATCCTCAGGGAGGTCAGGATGCCGCGCTCGTCGTCGACCAGCGCAATGGTGTGCTTCTCTTTCATGGTCTCCTCGGCGGGGCCGCAGGGGCCCTCAGTCGCGCATCTATGGCGCCACCATGTGTGAATTGTGGCACGCTCAATCTGGGTGAGCATGGCTGAACGCGGACTGAATACCAATGGGCCGGCAAAGGCAACTCGCGTGACGAGGAGCGGAAGCTCAGTGGCGGCACGGGCCGCGCCGCAGCCGACGGGCACCCCCGAAGCGCGCTTGGCACGTCCGCACCGCAGAAAATGGCGCCGAGGCGGCATGCGCGCCGCCGGGAGGCCCAAATGACCGAACGGGCGATTTCCGATGGGCTGGCGCCGGCCGTGGAAGCGCGCATCAGCATGCGCGCCCGGCCGACTGCGGCACTCGGAACGCTGGCGGCCGACGGGCGGCGCACGCCTTACGTGTCGCTCGTCGCCGTCGCTTTCGCCGCCGATGGCAGCCCGCTCATGCTCCTGTCGAAACTCGCCCTGCACACGCGCAATCTCCTCGCCGATGCTCGCGCGAGCCTGCTGTTCGATGCGACCGGAGGCACGGCCGATCCGATCTCGGGAGCACGGCTGACGGTCATGGGCCGGGTTGGCAAAGTTGCTGCCGAGGCGGCCTCGCCACGCTTTCTCGCCCGCCATCCGGGTGCTGCGCAGTATGCGGGCTTCAGCGATTTCGGCTTCTACAGGTTCGACGTGGACGAGGCTCACTTCATCGGCGGCTTCGGCAAGATCGTGCCCATGCCGGGGCACGCGCTTGGCGTCGATACGACGGCGGCAGGCGAGCTTCTCGCCGCGGAAGCCGAGATCGTCGCGCACATGAACGACGAGCACGCCGACGCGGTCGCCCTCTACGCCGAGCGGATCGCGGGTCACGGCCCGCAGGACGGACCTTGGCGCTTTACGGCGATCGACCCGATGGGCTTCGACATCGCCGGCCGGACGGTGGGCTGCCGCATCGAGTTCCGTGAGCGGGTGCTGAGCCCGCAGGATGCGCGGCGGGCATTCAGGGCGCTCGCCGAGGAGGCGCGCGGCCGGGCGGGCCCATAGCGCGGGCGCGCGCGTCACTCGCATGTCGCAACGGCTCAATGCCGAAATGTTCAGCGCCCGGCCGAACTGGCGCGCGAAAGGGCATAAACATTTCCCGCCATCGGCTCTGTCTATCGCCTTCCGTTTACGGCAAAATCGCTTTTCGACTTCTGTCTGCCTTGTGCCGGCATGTGTCGTTACTTAGTCACCAACGCCTTGGCCGTCGGCGATCACGTTGGGGTAGGTCGCTGGCGGTGCGAGACGGCACGAGCGCTCGCCGCTGGGGTGGGCGCGCCGGTCGCGCGACGCATCGAGGGTCGTCGGAGATGGCGCTCGGGGGTCGGTCGGCAACGAGTGGAAACCTGCTGCAATGAAACGTCTCGACTTCCCCCTGAGTGCGGCCAAAGCCATCCACCACAATCTGGGACCGGCTGAGCTCATCGAGTTCGCCATTCGCCGGGACGAAGGCCGGCTCGCCGCTACGGGCGCCTTCGCCGCGGTCACCGGCCAGCACACCGGCCGGTCGCCCAACGACAAGTTCGTCGTGGCGGACGCCGAGACCAAGCCTGCCATCTGGTGGGACAACGCCAAGTCCCTGACGGTCGAGCAGTTCGATACGCTGCATGCCGACTTCATCGCCCACGCAAAGCACAAGGACCTGTTCGTGCAGGACCTCTACGCGGGTGCCGATCGCGGCCACCGGCTGTCCTGCCGCATCGTGACGGAGCTCGCCTGGCACGCGCTGTTCATCCGCCACCTGCTGCGCCGTCCGGACGCAGCCGACCTTGCCGGCTTCGCGCCCGAGTTCACGGTCGTCAACCTGCCGAGCTTCCGTGCCGCCCCCGACCATCACGGCACACGCACGGAAACCGTCATCGCGTGCGATTTCACGCGCCGCATCGTGCTCATCGGGGGCACGTCCTACGCGGGCGAGACGAAGAAGAGCGTGTTCTCGTTCCTCAACTACCTTCTTCCAGCGCGCGGCGTGATGCCGATGCACTGCTCGGCCAATGTCGGCACGGACGGCCGGTCGGCAGTGTTCTTCGGCCTCTCGGGAACCGGCAAGACGACGCTGTCGGCCGATCCCAAACGCATTCTGCTCGGCGATGACGAGCACGGCTGGTCGCCTGACGGGATCTTCAACTTCGAAGGCGGCTGCTACGCCAAGACGATCCGGCTGTCGCCGGAGGCCGAGCCCGAAATCTTCGCCGCCTCGAACCGGTTCGCGACGGTGCTCGAGAACGTCGTGCTCGACGACACGCGCATGCCCGATTTCGACGACGGCACGCTGACGGAGAACGCACGCTCTGCCTATCCCATCGAAGCCATCTCGAACGCGAGCCTCACCGGCACGGCCGGCCACCCCAAGAACATCGTCATGCTGACGGCGGACGCGTTCGGCGTGATGCCACCGATCGCGCGCCTCACGCCGGCGCAGGCCATGTATCACTTCCTGTCGGGATATACGGCGAAGGTGGCGGGCACCGAGAAGGGCATGGGCAACGAGCCGCAGGCGACGTTCTCGACGTGCTTCGGGGCGCCGTTCATGCCGCGCCATCCGTCGGTCTACGGCAACCTGCTGCGCGAGTTGATCGCGCGGCACGGGGTCGATTGCTGGCTCGTCAACACGGGCTGGACGGGGGGCAAGTTCGGCGAGGGGTCGCGCATGCCCATCAGGGCGACGCGCGCCCTGCTCGACGCGGCGCTGTCGGGGGAGCTCAAGGGCAAGCCGATGCGCGTCGACCCGGTGTTCGGCTTCGAGGTGCCGCTCGAACTGAAGGGCGTCGAGACCCGCATCCTGACGCCGCGCCAGACGTGGGCGGACGCGGCCGCTTACGATGCCATGGCCGCGCGGCTTGCCGGCATGTTCGTCAAGAACTTCGAGAAGTTCACCCAGCACGTCGACGCCAGCGTGCTCGAAGCCGGGCCCGTGATCGAGCGCCCGCAGGCAGCGGAGTAGGGTGAGCCCGGGCTAACCCGCCGAAAAATCCCCCCGGCGGAGGATCGGGATGAAGGGGAGGCCGGCGGCGGCGAAGGCCTCGTCGGCTCCTTCCTGCCGGTCGAGCACGGTCACCACCGCAACCACGGTCGCTGACTCGGCGCGCACGATATCGGCGGCCTTGATGGCCGAGCCGCCCGTCGTCGTCACATCCTCGATGATGACGACACGTTTGCCGGCGAGCGTCTCACCGGAGGCAAGACCCTCGATCAGGCTGCGCGTGCCGTGCTCCTTTGCCTGCTTGCGGACGAAGAACGCCGTGATCGGCCGCTCGGTCGAGGCGCTGACGGCGGCCGCCGCGGCGGCAAGCGGAACGGCGCCCATCTCCAAGCCGCCGATGTAGTCGGCCTGGAGAGGGGCAATGGCCTCCAGCACGAGCGTGGCGATGAGACGGCTGCCCTCAGGGTGCAGCATGGTCGGCTTCATGTTGAAATAGAACAGAGATTTCCGCCCCGAGGCGAGCGTGATCTCGGTGCCGTAGCGATACGATCGCTCGCGCACGATAGCGATGAGGGCGCGGCGTGCGGCCTCCTGCGGAGACGCGGGGTCGGCCGTTTGCATCGTCATGTGCTGTCGTTCCTCATCGTCCGCCGCCGTCGCCTTTTTCGCGGGCAGGCTGTCGCCCGTGTTGCGTCACGCCCTCGTCGTACACATGTCTTCCGACGTTGTGTCCGTGACCGGATTTGTGCCAAGGGTTGCGGGAAAGCGCCAGTGTGGCGACGGCACCAAACAACGGCGGCGCAGCACAGGCTTGCGCCGCTGGGGCTTTGCATCTGGCATCGCGCGAGGAGGCTTACATGTCGAGCGAGACGTTCAATCCCGAAAGCCCGCCCGAGTTCGATGCCGAGCTGTGGATCAATACCGACCATCCGCCAACGCTCGCCGATCTGAAGGGCCGCGTCGTGGTCGTGGCCGCGTTTCAGCTCGATTGCAAGGGATCGCTGTCGCACGGCATCCCGCAGGCGCGCCGCATCGCGCAGAACTTCGACCCGCGCCAGGTCATGGTGCTCGGGCTGCTGACGCCGTTCGGCAGCGCCAAGATGCCGAGCAAGGCCAAAGTCGAGGCGTTCGCTGCCGAGCATGGGCTGTTCTTCCCGATTGCCGTCGACAAGTTCGAGGCCGGCTCCGGCATGTCGCGCACCATGGAAGCCTACGAATTGAGGGGCACGCCGTCGGTGCTCGTGTTCGACCGGCAGGGCCGCGTGCGCCGGCACTACCTCGGGGAAGCGAGCGACATGCGGCTCGCCGCAGAGGTCATGGCCATGCTCGTCGAGTCGCCTGTCGCTCCGCGCGAGACCTCGATCGCGCTCGAGCAACTGCTGCACGCATCTCTCGTCGACCCGGATCGCCACCATCATCACGACCATGGCGACGGCTGTGGTTGCGGCCACGATCACGGTGAGGCGCACGGCAACGAGCACCAACACCACCACGGCCATGATCACAAGGACGACGGGAGCTGCTGCGGCGGCAAGCACTGAGCGCCGGTCCCTGCCGTCCGGCGAATAGACGTTCGCCGTGTCGGATCTGGGCGGGGTCATTCCCATTCTGCCACGCCTGCGCCCTGCGAATCGGTCTTTGCTGGCGATCACGCCTGCAGGGAGATCGTGCGGCATGTCGGAGCGGATGACGGAACGTGATGCCACGGCAAGTCCCGTGCCGGGCGAAGGTGCGGCGAGCGAGGCCAGCGGCCGGCGCGACGACCATGGGGCTGAAGCAGCGGCAACGGGGGCGCACCCCGTGGGGCCGGTCTTCGGCAAAAAAACCATCGCGCTCGTCTATGATTTCGACGGCACGCTGTCGCCGCGGCCGATGCAGGAATACGCCTTTTTGCCCAAGATCGGCGTCGAAGCGGCCGACTTCTGGGCGGAGAGCAACCGCATCGCGCGCGAGGAAGGCGCCGATCCGCTCATCACCTACATGCACCTCCTCTACACGAAGGCCAAGGCGGCCGGCGTGCGCATCGACCGCGACGACCTCGTACGTCAGGGCGCGGCAGTGGAGTTGTTCCCCGGCGTCATGGAGTGGTTCGACGCCATCGAGGACTACGTGCGTATCCGCAGCGAGAGCCACGGTGTCAGCCTGCGCCACTATCTCGTCTCGTCGGGCCTGACGGAGATCGTCGAGGGCACGCCGATCTATGGGCGCTTCCACAACGTGTTCGCCTCGGAATACTGGTTCTCCGCCTACGACCTGCCCTATCCCAAGCGGGTGATCAGCGACACGGGCAAGACGCAGTACCTGTTCCGCATCAACAAGGGCATCGAGGACCTCGGCGAGACGATCAACCAGCACATGCCCGAGGCCGAGCGCCCGATCCCCTTCGCCAACATGATCTATTTCGGCGACGGCGATACCGACGTGCCGTCGATGACGGTGATGCGCAAGAACGGCGGGCATGCCATCGCCGTGCATCCTCCGGGCCAGTCGCTGGGCAAGTGCGTCGACCTGTTCCGCGCGGGCCGCATCGACTTCTTCGCACCGGCCGACTATCGCGTCGGCTCGGAGCTTTTCGTCCGCACGTGCCTCATCCTGGACCGCATCCTCGCCGACATCCGCGTCGAGGAGGAGATGTGGCGCCTCAGGCGGATCGCAGGAGCTTGACCGATCGCTTCGCGCATCAGGTCAGTGCCGGCATGCGGGCGGCCGGCTCGCCGGCTGGTTGCGGATTGCGGATCGAGGCGAGCGCGGCCAGCAGGCTCGGGTCCATGCTGCCGTAGCCGGCCAGCATTCCGCGCGGGCGGAAGGCATCCGTCTCGGCGATGGCCGCCGCGATCAGACGGCGGAACGAGGGAACCTCGAAGTAGGTCCAGTGGATCAGCTCCTGCCACGTCAGGAGATCGGTGAAGTCGCCCGCGCCGCCGGCGTTCGCCTCGGCGATGGCGAGATGGCTGAGGCTCGCGCGCAGCTTGCGGACCGATCCGCTCATCGCCAGATCGCTCTGCGCGGAGATCTCGGTGGCGAAACTGTCGGGCAGGAACCCCGGCGCCTTGTCGATCCACGGCGGCTTCAGCCCGGCGCCGGTCGCGATCTCGGCGTCGGCGTCGTTGCCGAGCGCGGTGCGCTGTATCTCCTTCCAGGTCACCCGGTCGAGCCACTGGCTGAGCACGGCGCTCAAGAAGCCCGACAGGAACTGCACGGTCAGCACGAGGGCGATCGCGATGAAGCCGAGGACGATCGGCACGAGCAGGATCGGCAGGGTGAAGCGGATGACGCTGCCGAGCGCGCCGCGCCGCAGTTCCTCGTCGAGGAACAGGCTCGCGGCCTCGTCGGTCGCGAGGTGGAACATGAGGCGGCTGTTGACGGCGACATCGCGCCCACCGCCGCACAGCCTGCCGCCCTCGCAGGGCTTGCCGCCGGCCTCGAGGAACTTGCGGCGGAAGCGGGAGGCGCGGTCGATCTGCGTCAGGTTGGGATAGGCCGCGTGCATGGCCTGGCGCAGTTCCTGAAAGCGCTTCTGGATCTTCTCGATCTCGGGGTCGGAGACGATGCGCGTGCCGGGCCGGGGGTCGTCGATCTGGCGCTCGCGGCGGGCCAGGCGGAGCTGCAGGCCGAGTTTGCGGATCTCGCGGCGGGATGCGCGCATCGCCTCGTCCTGCACGCGGTAGGTGTCGACCTCGTAGACCTCGTTCTTCAGGTAGTCGGCGATGGCGAGCATCGTCGTCGGCGAGGCGATGAGGTAGAGGTACACGAAGGGCAGTGAGAACACGGCGATGAAGCTGATGGTCGGCACGGCAAAGCCAGGCTCGAACAGGCTGAGGCGCACACGGCTCAACTGCCCGAGCCCCTGCACGGCCTCGTCGTCGCGGTGACAGAGCCCCACCCAGCGATCGGCGAAGGCCGTACGCGCCCGCTCCATGTTGCGCCGGCGATAGGGGAACAGGCGGCGCCAGTCGTAAGTGCGCGCCAGCAGCCAGAAGACCAGGAAGGGAGCGGCCGTCAGGGCAAGCTGCACGACGATGCGCGTGAGCTGCGTCTGGTTCGACAGGAGCGAGGGATCGAGGAACAGCTCGCCGATGGTCGCGAAGGCGAACATGACGAGCAGCATGATCGAGGCGACGTACAGCGCCTGCAGGAGGAGCGGCAGTCGCTGGAACAGGAAGCGTTCCTTCTTCAGCTCCACGAACGGCGTGCCGATGGTGATCCAGCGCTTCAGGCCGGGCAGTTGCTCACCGGCGGTCGCGGCCGCGATGAGCGCGCGCGAGATGACCGAGCCGCCGTGACTGTGGCCGATCAGAACATAGGGCTCGCCACGCGCCTCGAGGTCGCGCAGGCGGGCGAGGAGCGCGGTTGCCGCATCGCGCCGGGCCTGCTCGCTGTTGGCACCGGACCAGATGAAGGGCACGGTCTCGATCTCACCGTCTGCTGCTTCCAGCATGGCGTGCAGATCGCGGTCGAAGGTGCTGCCGGGCTGCCACCACGGAGCCGCGTAGCCCTGAGGCGCCATCTCCGCGCCCGGCGGCGTCGCCACGTGCGCGAATGTGCCGTGGACGGTGATCAGTGTCGCCATGCCGCTGTCCCGCTGTACTGCCGTTGCCCGCCGCGACGGAATTCATCGCGCCCTCTTAGCGCGGCGCCCGCCTCGTGTCTGCGTGTCCTGTGCCGCTGCGCGGCGGACCATCGGTGTCATTTGCGGCGCCGTTCGGGCGGATGTCTGATGATGACGGGACGGCAGGCCGTGACGTCCGGTCAGGCCGGCCGCCAGCCGTCCAGCCGTCGCGCGATGGACATGAGTGCCGGAAGGGTGACAGCCCAGGTTGCGGCGATGGCGGCGAGTGCCAGCGTCTTCGACGGTCCCGGCTGGGGCACCACGAGCGCGCCGATTTCGATGCCGAGGCCGTAGGCGAGCGGCGCCAGGACGCCACCGGCGACGGCTTGCAGCACAGGCCGGCCGGCCAGGGGGCGAAGGCCGACATTGAGCGTCGTGGCGAAAGCCGCCCAAAGGGCGATCAGCCAGAGCGGCGGCAGTGGCGACCATGCAAACGGCGCGGCTGGCGCCAGGACGCCAGCCATGCCGAGCGCGGTCTCGACCGTCACGCCTGCCGCGGTCACCAAACCGGCGAGCGTCGCCTCGGGCTGCCAGTGCGGCGAGCGCAACAGATGCAAGGCCAACGCGATGCCCGCGACCATGATGCCCCAATGCGGCTCGCCGTTGGCGGCGGACAGTGCGAGCGCGAGCCATGCGGCCTGGAAGGCTGCGATGTTGAGCGCGATGTCGGCGAGGCTTGGCCGTGCTGGTGGGCTTTGCGTCATGCCTCGCCGTTCCACATGTCGTTCGTGGGCCGATCGTCGCGAACGCCCGCCGTCAGGCCGAGCGCGGCCGCCGGGCCAACGGGAAGCGCCGCTTGGGCACGCGCTTGCCCTGCCTGGCGAACAGGGCCGTCTCGATGTTGGCGAGGAACAGTTTGGCGGCTGCCGTCCAGCCGTACTCGAGCGACTTCTGGCGGACCGCCGCGCGATCGAGGCTCAAGGCTGCGCGCGCGGCGGCGGCCAAATCATCCGACAGACATCCCGTCACGCCGTGCTCGACGAGGTCGCGCGGGCCGGTGACGGGAAATCCTGCCACCGGCAAGCCCGATGCCATGGCCTCGAGGATGACGATGCCGAACGTCTCGGTACGGCTCGGCATGACGAACACGTCGGCGGAGGCGTAGCATTGCGCAAGCTCCTCACCGACCTTCTTGCCGGTGAAGACGACGTCGGAGTGGCGCTGGCGCAACTCGTCGAGTTGCGGGCCGGCGCCGACGACCACTTTGCGGCCGGGCAGGTCGGCGTCGAGGAAGGCTGAAATGTTCTTCTCGATGGCGACGCGGCCGACGTAGAGGAAAACGGGCGCCGGTCCGAACAGGCGCACGTCGCGCGGGCTGAACAGGTCGGTATCGACGCCGCGCGTCCAGGGCATCAGGCGCTCGAAGCCGCGGCCCTCCAATTCGGTACGCAGCGAGGCGGTGGCGACCATCATGCCGGCGCCGGCATTGTGGAACCCGCGCAGGATGGACCAGATCCAGCTCTCCGGCAGGTAGAAGCGGCTCGCGATATAGTCGGGGAAGCGGGTGTGGAAGCTCGTCGTGAAGGGGATCGCGCGCTTGAGGCACTCACCGCGCGTCATCCAGCCGATCGGGCCTTCGGTGGCGATGTGCACGGCATCCGGCGCGATCGCCTCGATGCGCTCGCGAACATGGCCAAAGCCGGGAAGGGCGAGGCGGATCTCCGGGTAGGTCGGGCAGGGCAGCGTCGTGAACTCGGCGGGCGTGAGGAACACGATCTCGGCGCCGAGCGCGTCGGCCTCCTCGGCCAGTCTCTCGTAGGTCCGCACCACACCGTTGATCTGAGGTCGCCAGGCATCGGTGGCGACGAGAATGCGCATCAGGCCGCCTCGAGCTTGACCCTCTCGGGTGTGGAGGTGGACAGCGCGTTGCGCGCCTTGACGACGTCGAGCCAGCGGATCAGCTCCAGCCGGCCATCGGCGGTCTCGACGACGGCGGTGCAGCTCTCCACCCAGTCGCCGATGTTGACGTAATGCACGCCGTCGAGATCGCGCGAGGCGGCATGATGAATATGGCCGCAGATGACGCCGGCAGCGCCGCGGCGCTTGGCCTCCGCCGACAGCTTCTCCTCGAACTCGCCGATGAAGTTGACCGCACCCTTGACTCGCTGCTTGAGGTAGGCCGACAGCGACCAGTAGCCCAGACCGAACTGGCGGCGCACGAAGTTGACTGGCCAGTTGCTCCACAGGGCGAGCTGGTAGCCGCGATCACCGAGGTAGGCGAGCCACTTGGCGTAGCGGACGACGACGTCGAACTCGTCGCCGTGCATGATGACGTAGCGGCGGCCATCGGCCATCACGTGCTCGGACTGCAACTCGATCTCGATGCCGCCGAAGCGCTGGCCGGCGTAGGCCCTGAGGCCGTCGTCGTGATTGCCGGGGATGAACACGACGCGGCTGCCCTTGCGCACCTTGCGCAAGAGCTTCTGCAACACGTCGTTGTGCGACTGGGGCCAGATGGCGCCGCGCTTGATGCGCCAGAAATCGACGATGTCGCCGACGAGGAAGATGGTGTCGGCGTCGTGCTCGCGCAGGAAGTCGAGAAGCATCTCGGCCTGACAGGCCCGCGTGCCGAGATGGACGTCGGAGATGAACATCGTGCGGTAGTGGGCCATCGTGCCTCGACCTCGAGTGCCAGGGGTCCTGCCTTGGGTATCCCGGCACCTTGAAGGGATTCAGGTTGCAGGAGTGTGACAATTTTTCGAACGTCCGCGCAACCCCCGAGGTGCCCCTCTCCGCACGGCGCCGCGTGGCTCGATGCGAAGACGGCCAGCATCGACATCGCCAGACGGAGGCCAGCCGATGATCAGTAGACGCGGTAGGGGAAATAGCGGGTCACGAGCTCCAGGAAACGGCCGCTGGCGCGCACCTGACGCAAGGCGCCGTTGACATCGGCGGCCAGTGTGCCGTCCCCTTTCGGCACACTGATGGCAAGGCCGTCGCCAAAGAAGCGCGGCTCGTGGAAGGCGCCGCCCTTGAACTCGCAGCACTGCTCGGAGGACGTGCCGTTGAGCCAGAAGGACAGGCTGATGGCGTCGTCGAAGACGACGTCGACCTCGCCCGCCTTGAGGGCCTCGCGCGCCTTGTCGATATCGTCGTAAACGAGGATGCGGCTGCCGCGAAAGAACTGCTTGACGAAGGCGGCGTGCGTGGTGCCGTCGGCGATGGCGACGCGCTTGCCCTCGAGTCCCTCGGGCGATGCATCGATCGCGACATCAGGCGTGCGCCGGCCGGCGAAGCGGCCGGGCGTGTGGAAGTAGCGATCGGTGACGTCGACGTCGACGAGGAGCTGTCCTGTGATGCGCTGGGCGGCGATGATGGCGTCGGCCTCGCGCCGCTTGAGGCTCGGCAGCAGGGTCTGCCAGTCGATGGCGCGCACCTCGCAGGTGACGTCGAGCTCCAGACAGATGGCGCGGGCGAGATCGACGTTGAAGCCGGTCAGAACGCCATCCTCGTCGTAGAAGTTGAACGGCGGGAAGTCGCCGGCGGTCAGGAAGCGCAGCACGATGCGCTGGCTCGGCTGGCCGGCTACGGCGACTGCGTCCGCCGGCCGAGAGGCGGGCGATTGTGCCGCGACGGGCGGGGCTGCTGCGTCGAGAAGAAGGAGGAGGAGAAGCACGCCCGCTGCCGCCATCCGCCAACGATGACCCGCGGATAACGCACGAGCGCTCCGGCCCCGACATTTGCTTCCCCTCACCGAGCCCTCGCGAGCAAATGTCGGGGCCGAAAGGAGCACTTGCAACTCCATGATTCTAGTGTTGCTTCCGTATCTGACGCTTGGCTACGCACCGAGCCGCGACCGGGGACCACGCGTCAGATGCGCAACACGCGCGGTCGCATTTCGGTCGGTCAGAGTTCGCATCGTACCGTCTGATGCGACGACAGGCTGATGTGACGAAAGGCACCCGAGGCCCAGCACGTCGAAGGGCGGCCTGAACAGCGCGGAAGCCCCCGCACAACCGTGCCGCAGCGCGATCATCACCTGTTTAGGCGGCCAACCCCGGCCGGTCCAGCGCTTCGATAGCGCCGGGACGAATTGGCTGTTGGGGGCTGCATGCGCCTGCGCTAGCCTTGATGTCATCAGGTCGGGCGCTGCCGTTCGCATGGTGGGCGGCTGCACTTGTCAGGCTCGGGTGCGCCGTGGATTGCTGTCCTGGTCATTCTTCGAACTGCGTGGAGCATCGCGCGCCGGACGCTCGTCGGGCACGCGCCGGCGATGCAGCGCATACCGGGGCGAGGCTCCATGCCGCCGTCCACGGCCTTGCCGAGCGCCATCCCGGAGCCTCGGCTCGCGACGGCATCGCCGGGTGGCAATGGCGCGCGCTCGTCGTGTCATCTGTCAGCGGCCTCCTCGCATTCCTCGCTGCACCCAGGGTGACGCTCGAGGCCGCGTTCCTCGCCATGGCAGGCGTGTTCCTGTGCCTGACCGCGCTGCGGGCCGCCGCGCTCGTCCATCTCGTCCGGCTGTCGGCCGGTGGCGCGTCTGCTGCGGCGGGCGATGGTCCGCCTGGACTCGAAAGCGGGGACGCCGCGTTACCTTCCTACGTGGTGCTGGTGCCGCTCTACGACGAGAAGGCGGCTATTCCCCAACTCGTCGCCGCGCTGGGAAGGCTCGACTATCCGCACGACCGGCTCGACATCGTGCTGATCGTCGAGGCCGGTGATGCCGTTACGGCGGCGGCGCTGGCGCGGGAAAGCCTGCACGGCACCATGCGCATCGTCGAGGTTCCGGCAGGAGCGCCACGGACGAAGCCCCGCGCCCTCAATTACGCGCTGCAGGGCGCCAGCGGCGACCTCGTCGTGATCTACGATGCCGAGGATATCCCGGAACCGGACCAATTGCGCAAGGCAGCCCGGGCCTTCGCTAAAGACGGCGAAGACCTTGCCTGCGTGCAGGCCCGTCTCAACGTCCATAATCCCGGCGACAGCTTCCTGACGCGCCAGTTCGCAGTCGAGTATACGGCGCTGTTCGATGCCATTCTGCCGGCCTTGGTCGCCTGCGGCCTGCCTGTCCCGCTGGGCGGTACATCGAACCACTTCCGCCGCTCGGCTCTCGATGCGGCGGGCGGATGGGATGCCTTCAACGTCACGGAGGATGCCGATCTGGGGCTCCGGCTGGCGCGGCAGGGGTACCGTGTCGGCATGCTGGCATCGACGACGTGGGAGGAGGCGCCGGCGCGCTGGCGCGTGTGGCGCGGGCAGCGGTCGCGCTGGCTGAAGGGCTGGATGCAGACCTTCGCGGTGCATCTGCGCGATCCGGCGCGGCTGGTCGGCGAGCTCGGGCTGTGGCGGGCCGGCGGCGTCGTCGTGCTCGGCGCGGGGCTCGTGCTGACAGCACTCGTGCACCCGTGGTTCTACGTCGCGCTGGTCGCGCAGTCGGCGGGCCTCGTCGGCGCCGAAACTGGATCGCGGTCGCTCATCGGCGCGGACATCGGCGGAGTGAGCCTCGTTGCGGGATATGTCGTCGCCATGGTGCTCGGCGCCGCCGCAGTGTGCCGGCGTGGGGCGCCGGAACTCGCCCTGTCGGCGCTGCTGATGCCGCTCTACTGGCTGATGATCTCGGTTGCCGCCTACCGGGCGGTCTGGGATCTCGCGCGCGCACCGTTTCACTGGGAGAAGACCGAGCACGGCGCGGGCGTTTCCGCCGGCGATGCATCACGCGGCGGCGGCGTGGAGCGGGCGATGGGAATCGAACCCACGACATACAGCTTGGGAAGCTGTCGTTCTACCACTGAACTACGCCCGCCTGCCGGACCGCGTAAGTAGCACGGGCACAGCCGCCGCGCCAAGGGGCGGGCTTACTCCATCGTGCCTCCGTTTTGGGTGCCAGGGCCACGACGCGGCATGTTCTGGCATAGGTCGTCGAATGGGCCTGCGCACCACGTAACGCTCTCTGCCGGTCGGCACTGCCGCGCAGGCGGCCGTTACGACCGGCGCTGTCACCCCGGTGCTCGTCACCCGGATTCCAGCCTCCGCAGTGCTAGGCGCTCGATGATCGATGGATTCCGGCACTGAATGCCTGGATGACGCAGGAGGAAAATGCGGGGCAGGACGCCAAGTCCCTCAGGGTCAGGGCTCTATCGAGACACGCCAGCCGTGCGACATGCAGGACGTACCGATATCGATGCCGGCGATCTTGAAGACCTGCTCGCAAGCCAGTTGACCGGGCTCGGCGCGGGCCAGGTCTGTCTCGCCGAGGCGCAAGCCGGGTCCGGCACTGATCGCGAGAAAGTAGGCTGGCCGGTCGGCGACATGAGCAACGGCGTGCCCATCATGCCACGATGCGATGGCGAGGCCGACTGCCCCGAAGGCGATGCAAGCGAGCGCGATGCGTTCCGTGATCGACATGCCCACGACCTCCGTCAGCCCTGTGCGGAGAGTGGACGCTGATTCGTGCCGTTTGCGGAGGGTCGGGATGGGAGGGGCAGGCCGTCATGGCGCGCATGTTGCGCTTGCGACACATGGCAGGCGCGACACATGGTAGGGGCGACACATGGTAGGCGCGACACATGGCAGGCGACGGCAGGGCCATGTGACAGCGAAGATCCAACGACAGGAGTGGTCCCTTGCGACCTCAGGGCTTGAGGCCGGCCGAAGCGAGCACGATCTGGCAGCGCATGCCGAGTTGAAGGAACTTGCGCATCACACAGCTCTTTACCTTGGCGACGGTCGGATCGTCGTCGACGCACAAGCGGCGGACATCGCTTTCACAGGCGGCGCGCATCTGAGGCGTGACTTCCTTCGGCAGTTTGAGTTCCTCGGCGCCGGCCGGCAGCATGGCCGCGAGAAACGGCGCGGTAGCGATCGTCAGCAACGTCAATTTCATCGGTCTCGAACCCCCACAGTCAAAGCTGGTGCACTGCACAACACACCAACCGTGGACGAAAAAAGGCAAAAGCGACGCAAAACGGCCACCAACCACACCTTCGCCTGCTGCCTCTGTCCTGCCCCTCGCGGGACCTGCCCAATCCGACGCCGGGCCGGCCCTCGAGGCCTGAACTTCGCCAACCTCTGTATACCAGCAGACCGCATCGCGCGATCGACCGCAATCAATTTATGGTTGTGTAAATTGCTACGATTACTTCATGGTTGGCAGGACGAACTCGGAGCCGGCGCGAATGCCGGACGGCCAGCGCGACGTCACCGTCTTGGTGCGCGTGTAGAAGCGGATGCTGTCGGGGCCGTGCTGGTTGAGGTCGCCGAAGCCGGAGCGCTTCCACCCGCCGAACGTGTAGTAGGCGAGCGGTACCGGGATCGGCACGTTCACGCCGACCATGCCCACGTTGACCCGGGCGGCGAAGTCACGCGCGGTGTCGCCGTCGCGGGTGTAGATCGCCACACCGTTGCCGTAGCTGTGCTCGGAGGGAAGGCGCAGCGCCGTCTCGTAGTCGGGCGCGCGCACGATGCCGAGCACGGGCCCGAAAATCTCTTCCCGGTAGATGCGCATTTCGGGCGTGACACGGTCGAACAGGCAGGGCCCGAGGTAGAAGCCGTTCTCGTAGCCCTGCATGCGGAAGTCGCGGCCGTCGACGACGAGTTCCGCACCTTCGGCGATGCCGACGGCCACGTAGGCCTTGACCCGCTCGAGGTGCTGGCGTGAGACGAGCGGGCCGTAGTCGGCCTCCGGGCTCGTCGACGGCCCGACCCTGAGGCGGGCGATGCGCGGCACGAGCTTCGACAGGAGGGCCGAGGCGGCAGCCTCGCCGACCGGAACGGCAACCGAGATCGCCATGCAGCGCTCGCCGGCCGAGCCGTAGCCGGCGCCGATGAGCGCGTCGGCAGCCTGATCCATGTCGGCGTCCGGCATGATGATCATGTGGTTCTTGGCGCCGCCGAAGGCAGCGACCCGCTTACCCGAGGCGGCGCCGCGCGCATAGACGTACTGGGCGACGTCGGAGGAACCGACGAAGCCGATTGCCGCGATATCGGGGTCGTCGAGGAGCACGTCGACGGCGGTCTTGTCGCCGTTGACGACGTTGAAGATGCCGGGCGGCAGGCCAGCCTCGAGGAACAGCTCGGCAAGCCGAAGAGGCACCGACGGCGCGCGCTCGGAGGGCTTCAGGATGAAGGCATTGCCGCAGGCGATGGCCGGGGCGGCCTTCCACAGCGGGATCATGGCCGGGAAGTTGAACGGGGTGATGCCGGCGACGACGCCGAGTGGCTGGCGCATCGAGTAGAGGTCGATCGAAGGGCCGGCACCCTCGGTGTACTCACCCTTCAGCAGGTGGGGAATGCCGATGGCGAACTCGGCGACTTCGAGGCCGCGCTGGATGTCACCCTTGGCATCGGCAACCGTCTTGCCATGCTCGCGGGCGAGCGTATCGGCCAATTCGTCCATATCGCGGTTCAGCAGGTCGACGAAGCGCATCATCACCCGCGCGCGGCGCTGCGGGTTGACGGCAGCCCAGCGGGGCTGGGCCTCGCGGGCGTTCGAGATGGCGAAAGCGACCTCGGCGGGGCTCGCCAGCGCGACGCGCGCGGCCACCTCGCCCGTCATGGGCCAGAAGACGTCGGCCGCGCGGCCCGATGCCCCCGGGGTCTGCTTGCCGCCGATGAAATGACCGATCGACCGTGTCACGAGACCTCTCCTCGCGCTGAACCAAAGTGCACGCACCAAGTCTAATCGACAACTGGCGAAGCTGGCGCTATGTGGCAATGCAAATAGCTTCCGATCCGCTATGCACGGGTGCAACTCGTGTGCGGGGATGGCCGACGTGGTGGGTGAGATGGCCGAGCGGCAGATCGACTGGGACAATGTGCGCATTTTCCTCGCCGTGGCGCGAGCCGGCCAGCTGCTCGGGGCGGCGCGGCGCCTCGGCCTCGACCAGGCGACCGTGACGCGGCGCATGGACCGTCTCGAGGAGGGCCTCGGTGTCCGTCTCGTCGAGCGGACGACGTCAGGGTCGCAATTGACGAGCGAAGGCGAAGCGTTCCTCGCCCATGCCGAGCGCATGGAGATTGCCTACAAGGATCTCGAGGCGGCGCTTTCCACCGCGACGGACGCCGTCTCGGGGACGGTGCGGATCGGCGCGCCGGACGCCTTTGGGACGCTGTTTCTGGCGACGAGACTCGCCCGCCTGATGGACGCTCACGACAGCCTCACGATCGAGCTCGTGCCGCTGCCCCGCACCTTCTCACTGAGCAAGCGCGAGGTCGATCTCGCCATCACCGTCGAGCGGCCGGAGGCGGGCCGGCTCAAGTCGCGCAAGCTCAGCGACTATTCTCTGTCGCTCTACGCCAGCCGCGACTATCTGGCCGACGCGCCGGCGCTCGAGGGGCTCGCCGATCTCGCCCGGCATCGCATCGTCGGATACGTGCCCGATCTCTTGTTCGCGCCGTCGCTCGACCTGTCGCGCGAGGTCGCCGAGGTGGCGCGCACGCGCTTCCAGTGCGCCAGCGCGCTCGGCCAGATCGCCGCCGTCCAGGGCGGCATGGGGGTCGGTCTGCTGCACGACTATGCCGTCGCCGGAAAGGCCGGCCTCGTGCGCGTCGTGCCGGAGTTCGTCGTGCGCCGTGCCTATCACCTCGTGCAGCACTCGGGCTTCGCGGAGACGGCCGCAGCCCGTGCCGTGCGCGAGTTCATCATCGCCGAGGCGACAGCGGCTAAGGCGAGCTTTCTGCGCGCTTGAAGCGCGAGAGCGAAAGCACCGCCGGCTGCGGGCGCGCGGTCGTCAGCCCTGGCGCCCGTTCCTTGCGGTGGCGGTCGCGGTCAATGCCTCGGCAATAGCGGTCGCGTTGACGTCGTCCTTGTGCAGGATGCCGTCGGCGCCGGCGGCGACAAGCTCCGCGGTGCGCTTTCTCGTGACGAGACCGCTGACCACGATGATCGGACCGGCATAGCCGGCGCGGCGCAGGAAGGGGATGGCGTCCGTTGCGCGGTCGGCGGACAGGTCGAGATGATCGTCGAGCAGGATGAGGTCGGGCAGCCGGGCGAGCACCGCGTCGACGGCGCTCGATAGGGTTGCAACCGTGCGCACGCCCGTCGCATAGCCGAAGGCGAGCCGGACCGTGGCGGCAAGGCGGGAGGCATCCTTCGTCTCGTCATCGACGACGAGGACATCCGACAGCGGCTCGGCGGCCTGACGCGACTTGTTGACATCGCTGCGACGCGTCAGGAACTCGCTGCCGCGCCCGTCGGGCGGTCCGGAGCCCTGCGACGAGGAGCTCATCTTGCCTTATCCCCTCTCGATGCAAATCCTGACGATGCGGGTCGCGAGGCCCTGCCCGTCCAGTGATCATGACGAAACAGTGTTATCGCCAACCCGATAAATGCAAGACCTTTGATATTCGCAATCGCGACGATCGTTAATGCTCACGTCGTGGCGGATGCCTGCTCTGGTGTCGAACCCGCCATCTCCGCCGGCCAGGCGAGTTCGAACGTCGTCCCGCGACGGACGCTCGGATCGGAGACGACCACCATAGAGGCGCCGACCGCGTCGACTGTCCGCTTGACGAACGCAAGGCCCATGCCAGTGCCGGTGGAAGCCTGCCCTCCGGAAGCGAGCCGCGTGTAGGGCTGAAACACCGCCTCATGGTGGCTGCGGGGAATGCCGGGACCGTCGTCGCTGACCGCCATGTGGAGGTGGGCCGGGCCCGCGCGCGCGCTGATCTCGATGTGACCGGCCGGGCGGTCGTGGTGCTCTATGGCGTTGGCGAGGAGATTGCGCAGGACGAGATCGAGCGGGGCCTTGAACGTCTCGATCACCGGCCAGGCGCCCGTCACCGTGATCGTGAACCCTTCGGGCCGCGGCAAAGAGGCGAGAATGTCGGCGACGAGGCGTCCGGTATCGATGGTGCGCCGGGTGTCCGCGCAACGGCCGAGGCTCGCGTACTCGAACAGGTCGACGAGCATCATCGAGAGCCGGGCCGACTGCTGTCGCAATTCGCCGAGCGCGGCGCGGGCGTCGGCCGGGCGGGCCTCGGCCAAGGCGGTCTCCACGTCGTCGGTGAGCCAGCGCAGGGCCCGCATGGGTGCCTTGAGGTCGTGGGTGACGATGGCCGCGAACTCCTCGAGGTCGCGGTTCAACAGGGCAAGCTCAGCGTTGGCGGTCGCCAGGGCCGCGCTTTTGCTCGCCAGATCGGCTTCGGCGATCAGCCGAAGGCGCATCTCGCGCATCAGGCTGACGGTCGTTTCAGAGGGATCGAGCGCGCGGGCGATGACGAGCAGGTAGGCGCCGCCCGGCCCGTGTCGGTAGAGCGAGACGTCGACCTTGGGGCCGAGGCCGGCGCCGCCGTGCATGGCGATCGCCGGCATCGAGAGCGGTGCGTGCTCGCAGCCGAGGCCAGCCAGAGCGGTCTCGAGACCGATGAGGGCGGGCAGGCGCGCAGCTGCCGGCTCGCCGACTTCCAGCGCGTCTGCGAGCGCACCGAAGCGGCCAGTGACGACAAGATCGGCATCGAGCCAGGCGAGCCCATAAGCGCCGCGCCGGGCCAGCATCATGGCCGCATCGACGAGCGGGGGCAGGCGTGCCGGTTCGATGTCGATCATGCCCTGCTGCTCTGAGCGGTCATGCTCACTGCCCCCGATCTGAGCATTCACAAGCCGCGGCGTACGATGGCTGCGGCGGCGTCGTGGAACACGCAGCGCACGTTGTCGCCGGTCAGCGCGCTCGTCGCCGTGACGGAGGCCTCCGCGCCGTCCAGCATGCCGCCCACCGCATCGGGCCAGCGCGCCGCATCGACGAGGTCCATCTTGTTCACGATGTAAGCGAGGTAGCGGCCCGGGCAGGCCGATGCAAAGCCGCGACCGAGCGCTCGCATGGCGGTGAGCGTCGCCGGGCGGGAGATATCGCCGACGACGAGGGCGGCGGCTGCGCCCCGCATATAGACGTGGGTGAAGATGGTCTCGCCGAAGTTGCCGTCGGTATCCCACAGAATGAGGGTGACGGCGGGCGCGTGCTCGGTCTCGGGCACGCGGTAGGTGTAGACGTCGGCGCCGAGCGTCGGCTGATACTCGTTCGAGAAGCGGTCGTCGACGAGGCGGCGGACGAGCGAGGACTTGCCGACGCCGATCTCGCCGATGACCATCACCTTGCGGCCCATCATGGCGCGGCTTCGCCGTCGAAACCAAACTCGAACTCGACGCGCCGGTTGGGCGTGCCGTCGCCCGTCGTGCGGGAGATGTCGCGCGTATCCTTGCGGCCGATGGCGACGACACGTGAGGCATCCACACCGCGTGCGACGAGAGCCGAACGCACGAGGTCGGCGCGGCTCTGCGACAGAGGCGAGTTGCGCTGGATGCCACCCGTCTCGTCGGTGTAGCCGACGACGCGGATGAGGCGGCCGGAGCGCTTCTGCAACTCGGCGAGCCGCGCGATGACGGCCTCGGCGGCGGCGATATCGCGATAGTCGGTGCCAGTGCCGAAGAAGATGGCGTTGGTGGCGATGAAGCGAGCGAGCTCCTCGTCGGCCGTCGGCCGGCCGTCGGGGCGCGCGGCAAGCGCGAGGCGCGCGGCGGCGGCGAGCGTGGCGAGGCGATCGGCGCGACGGGCGACGGTATCCTCGGTTACGGGAGCGCCCGGCTGCGTCACCGGTGGGGCCGTGGATGCCGGCGGGGCGGCGGCGGCCGGCGCTGCGATAAGGCGGTCCAACGCGTCGGCAAGCGCGGCGAGGCGGCGGTCGGCGTCCTCCAGTACGGCGGCGGCGGTGCCGGATGCCATGTCGGCGAGGCGGTTGCGGACGGCGGCGATGTCCTCACCGATCGACGTTGCCTGGCGGCGCTGGTCGCCGTCGAGGAGCCCGACGAGCCCAGCCACGTCGCGGCGAGCCTCGTCGAGGCGCAGCAGCGTGCGCACGCGCGCTTCGGCGACGAGGCGTGCTGCGATCTCGCGGTTGAGCCGCTCGATCTCCGGGCGGGTGTCGGGGCCCGTCGGCACGACGGCGAGTTCGTCGCTGACGCTCGAGCCTGAAAGGTCGCGGCCGAGCCGCTCCATGAGGGCCTGGCGGGCGCTTTCGCTCGGCGCCAGCCCGGCAATGGCGACCTCTGTCCCGAAGGGCGCGACGCGGAGCTGCACCGGATAGCCCCGCATGTCGGCGGCCTCGGCGATGGCCTGCGCGGCCGTCGCGCGGACCTGCTCGGTCTGAATATCGCGCCAGAGGCCGTAGCCGAGCCAGAGAACGACCACAGCGGCGGCGAGCCCGGCGATCCAGGCGAGCGGGTTGAAGCCCGACGTCGCAGCCCGGTCGATGTCGTCGTAGATCGCGGCAACGCCGCTGCCGAGCCGGCCGGCAAGGGCATCGACGGCGGGGTCGAGCTCACTCGTCGGGGCGGTGCCGTCGAGCACGCGGTCCCAGGCCGCCCGGTTGGCCTCGAGGGTGGCGATCAGCTCGCTGTCGAGGCGCCGCTCGACGGACGCGGGCGCGGTGCCTGTACAGCGCACGGCCAGCAGCAGGCGCGGTGCAGCACGCAGAAAGACGCGCGATGTACCCAGGTCGATCGAGCGCAAGGCTGCCCCATCGGCCTCGAAGGCCTCGCCGGCGAAATCGTTGATGGCGGTCAGGATGCCGCTCATGACCTGGTCGCGATTGCTTGCCGCTGCCGCGCTGGAGGGTGCCGGCCAGCGCGCCATGAGGGCGCCGGAGCCACGGCGGATGAGGTAGACCTCCTCCACGACGAGCCGCTCCCCGTCGGCGATGGCAAGCTCGGCCAGCGAGCGCCCGGTGGCGAGGCTTTTCAGCCGCAGCATGGCCGGGTTGCGGTCGAGCTTGCGGTTGATGTCGTTGGTGAGGTCGCGAATGGCGCTTGCCACGTAGGCCTTCACCATGCGGCCGGTGATCGGGTAGAGCGCCTCGACGAGATCGTCCTGGCTGTTCCTGATCTCGTTCTTGATCGTGCGCACGACGAGCGGTGCTACGGCCGCAGACAACTGGTCATGGCGCTGCACCTCGGCTTCCTGGAGAGCACGGTCGAGCACGCTCGCGACGCTTCTGGTAAAGCGGGTCTCGGTGCCGGCACGATCGAAGACGCCATCGATGGCAGCTTTCAGCTCGGCGCGCGCGCGCGCCTCCTCTGCCGCCAGCGCGGCGATGTCGCGGGCCAGCGCGTCGCGCTCCTCGGTGCCGTGGCGGGCAACCGTCTCGATACGCCGCTGGACGTCGAGCAGCGCGCGCGCCTCGGTATCGAACAAGAGCTCCTTGAGCCTGGCGACATTCGTTGACATGGGGGGCTGGTCGTCGGCGCTCATTGAAACTTCAGGCGGAAGGGATCAGAGGGGCCGCGTTCAGCGGCGTGCGAGCTGGCGCACGCGGGCACCGAGGTCGTCGATGCCGCGCGCGAGGTCGTCGAGCGCGCCGCGCTGGCTCGCGGACACCTCGCCAGCCACGGCATCGAGCCGCATGCGCAAGGCTTCAATGCGGCCGCCCAACTCGACCTCGAGCTGGCGCAGGCGCGCCTCCATGGCGGCGAGCCGCAGCTCGTTCTGGCGCATCAGATCGCCGATGAGCAGCTCACGAACCTGTTCCATCTTCTCGTCCTGCACCTGGCGCAAGGCCTGTGCTTGGCGCAGCTCATCGCGGGACGTCGCGTTCATCGGACCGTACTCACTCGACATTGAGAGGACAAAACACACAAGACCGGCCGCGTGCCGGCGACCGTGGCAGACAACATCGGCCGGCCGGCAACCGCCAGATAATACACGATTTCCAGTGAATCCGAACTGATCGCCTGCGACGTGTCGCTGCTGGCGGTTCAGCGCGTCTCGGCAGGCCGTGCCGGTGGCTCGGGAGAGGCCGTTCCCGGAGGTGGAACGGGTTGGGCGGCTGGAGTGGCCGGGGTACCGGCGGGGGGCGCCGCGGGCGGCTCGGCGCGCGGATCGAGGGCGTAGGCCGCCGGTGTGGTACGCGGTGCGATGACGAACTCCTCCCGGAACGGCTCGCGCTCGACGGGCCGGAGCCTGAGGCGCAGCAGGATCAGAGCGGACGTCGTGGCGTGGATGGTGGCCGAATAGTAGAACAAGCGGGTCGCGCCGAACGTGTCGAGCATGGTTGCGGCGATGAGCGGTCCGACCATGGCGCCGGCCGCATAGGTCAGCATCAGGCCGCTCGATATGGCGATGGCCTGTGATTTCGGCACGCGGTCATTGGCGTGGGCAAGCGCGAGCGGGTAGCCCGCGAAGGCGACGAGGCCGTAAATGCCGGCGGCCGTGAAAAGGGCCTGCGGGCTCGCGCCGGCTGTCGCGATGGCCGACAGCAGGAGAGCGCCGAGCGCGGACAGGCCGGTGACGACGACGAGCATCTGCCGGCGGCCGAAGGCGTCGGACAGCACACCGATCGGCCATTGGGTCAGCGCGCCTGTCAGAATGGCCGCCGTCATGAGGCCGGCGCTCGCCACGGCGTCGAGACCGCCCGCCTGACCGAACAGCGGTGCGAAGCTCCAGAAGGCGCCACCGGTCAGCCCCATCGACAAGGCCGCGATGACGGCCGACGGCGAGGTCGTGACGAGACCCTCGAGGTCGAGGGCGGCGCGCGCGGGAGCCGGCGGTTCCGGCGAAGCGGTCAGTGCGATCGGCACGGCGGCCAGCGAGAACAGGATCGCGGCAACGGTGAACAGCTCGAAACCGCTCACCGGGGCGAGGCCGACGAGCTGCATGCCGATCGTCAGGACGGTGAGGTTCAGGATCGTGTAGACGGCGAAGATGCGACCGCGCGTCTCGCTCGTCGCCGAGGCCGACAGCCAGCTCTCGATGATCATTTGGATGCCGGCTAGGCACGCGCCGTTGACGACGCGCAGCACGCCCCAGGCGACGGCCTCGTCGGTGAGAGCGATCATCAGCGGCGAGATGGTCACCGAGGCCGTGAAGGCGACGAAGGCGCGGATGTGGCCGACACGGCGGATGATGCTCGGGGCCAACAGGCAGCCGAGCGTGAGGCCGATCCAGTAGGCGGAGCCGACAAGGCCGATCTCCATGCCGCTCATGCCGACGACGCCGGCGCGCAGCGGCAGAAGCACGCCGATCAGGCCTGAGCCCATCAGCACGATGGCAGTCGCGATGAGCAGTGCGGTGATGGGGCGAATGAGAGCGGGCATGGGGTGGGGAGGCTATGGGGTTGTGCAGGGTAGGGATTGCGCGGCGTGCTGGCCGGTTCGCACACGGTCTACTCGGCGGCGGCACGGGCGACCATGTCTCCCATAACATGTCTGAAGTCATGCAGCAGGCGGGCGAGTTCGGCCTCGGCCCTGTCCAGCGAGGCGAGCTTGACCGCGCCGAAACCGCGTACCTCGTCGGCTACCTGAGCGATCGCCACGGCAGTCTCGAAGCTCGATGGCGTCAGTGCTGCGGCGATATGGTCGAGAGCGTTTTCGTAGGCGGTGCGGAAGGCGCGCTCGCGGCGGCGCTCGGCGGTGCGCGCGAACGGGTCGACGGGGCCGCCGCGCAGCCGCTTCAAGCGCGCGAGCGCCGTCAGCATCGGCCAGGCGAGGGCAGAGCGCAGCGCCAGTTTTCGCGGCCGCCGCCCCTCCTGACCAGCGCCGCCCATGACGGCATCGAGCACGGGCGGGGCAAGGTGCAGGGCAAACCCGCGCGGGGCTTCGAAGGTGGCGTGAAGCGCGGCGGCAAAGCGCCCATCGGTGTAGAGGCGGGCGACCTCGTACTCGTCCTTCACGGCGAGCACGCGGAAGTAGGCGGGGGCGGCGGCCAGCGCGAGCCGCGTCGAGCCGGGCCGGGCGGCCGTCTCGGCAGCGGCGACACGCTCGATGCGCGCGCGGTAGAGGCGGGCAAGGGCTTCGTCCTGATAGGCGACGAGCTCGCGCTCGCGATGGGCGACGAGGCCGGCGAGGTCGTCCATCGCCTGGCCAGCCGCACCGGCCGGGCCGGCATCGCGCCGGCTCAGCCGCTCGGCGAGGCCCACATCCAGCGCCAGCCGGCGGCCCAGCGTGAAGGCGGCAATATTCGTTTCCGGGTCCGCGCCGTTGTGGCGGATCGCCGTTTCGATATGGACCGGTGACATGGGTAGGTGGCCCTGCTGACAGGCGAGGCCGACGAGCAGCATGTTGGCGTAGAGGCTGTCGCCGAACGCGGCCACCGCGAGGCCTTGCGCATCGAGGAAGACGGGCGCCGATCCGCACAGGCGCTCCTCGATGCGGGAGCGCAGCGCCGCGCCGGGCACCGCCAGATCGCGCTCGGCGGTGAAGCGGCCGGTGACGATTTCGCGGCTCGAGACAATCGCCGCCGTATGGCCGGGCGCCAGCAGATCGAGCACCTTCGACGACGCGGTAACGACGAGATCGCCGCCGATGACGACGTCGGCGCCGGCTGCCGGAACGCGGATGGCGTGAACGTCGCCCGGGCGGGCGGCAAAGCGCATGTGGCACAAGACGGCGCCACCCTTCTGGGCGATGCCGGTGACGTCGATGGAGCCGAAGCCCAGGCCGGCGAGGTGGGCGGCCTGACCGAGCACGGCGGAGATGGTGACGACGCCGGTGCCGCCGATGCCGGTGGCGAGCACGGCAAGGGGGCGGCCGAGGCTGGCGCGTGCGGGCTCGGGGAGCGGCACGATGGTACTATCGGCACTGTCTGAAACACGCGCAGGTGCGGCCTTGCGCAACGGGCTCTGGCCGTCGACGGTGACGAAGCTCGGGCAGAGGCCGTCGAGGCAGGACAGGTCGGCGTTGCAGGCCGACTGGTCGATCATGCGCTTGCGGCCGAACTCGGTCTCGAGCGGCAGGATGGCGACGCAATTGGAGACCTTGCCACAGTCGCCGCATCCCTCGCAGACGAGTGGGTTGATGAACACGCGGCGGGTCGCGGGGGGCATGGTGCCGCGCTTGCGGCGGCGGCGCTTTTCGGCCGCACAGGTCTGGTCGTAGATGATTACCGAGACGCCCGGGCTTGCAGCAAAGCTCCGCTCGATCGCCTGGAGCTCGCCTCGGGCCGCCACGGCTACGGAACCGGGCAAGGCTCGTGGCTGCCACGGCAAGCGGCGGTACTTGTGCGGCTCCTCGGCAACGACGGTGACGCGGGCGGCACCTTCAGCCAGCACGGCGGCGGCCATCTGGGCGACCGTCATGTCGCCTTCGAGCTTCTGCCCGCCCGTCATGGCGACGGCGTCGTTGTAGAGGATCTTGAACGTCACCGGCGTGCCGGCCGCCACGGCGGCGCGGATGGCGAGCGAGCCGGAGTGCACGAACGTGCCGTCGCCGATGTTCTGCAGCATATGCGCGCGTGTCGAGAACGGTGCCTCGCCGATCCAGTTCGCGCCCTCTCCGCCCATCTGGGTGAAACCGTCCGTGGCGCGGTCCATCCACTGGGCCATGTAGTGGCAGCCGATGCCGGCGTAGGCGCGCATGCCGTCGGGCACCCGGGTCGAGGTATTGTGCGGGCAGCCGGCGCAGAAATAGGCGGTACGCTCGAACGGCGAGGGGCCGGCCGGGCTTGCTGCGATGCGCTCCTCGATCGCGGCGAGCGTGCGGGTCACCGTCACGTGGTCAGTATATCTGGCGATGAGTGGAGCCAGCACGCGGGCGATGTCGATGGCATCGAGTCCGCCGTGCGAGGCCAGCAGCGGTTGGCCCCGCTCATCGCTCTTGCCGACGACGATCGGCGCGTTTGCCGTGCCGTACAGGAGCGTCTTGACCTGCGGCTCGATGATCGCACGCTTCTCCTCGATCACCACGAGGCAGGCGAGGCCGTCGGCGAAGGCGCGCAGACCCTCGGGCTCGAGCGGCCAGGTCATGGCGATCTTGCGCACGGCGATGCCGAGGCCGTGCGCGTGGCTCTCCTCGATACCGAGGAGAGCCAGGGCCTCGCGCACGTCGGCGGTCGATTTGCCCGCCGTCAGGATGCCGATGCGCGGGTGCGGTCCGCCCGACCACAGCGTGCGGTCGAGGCCGTTGGCGCGGGCGAAAGCGAGGATCGCCTGCTGCTTTGGCCCGATGAGGCGCGCCTCCTTGGCCAGCGGGGTATCGCCGAGGCGGATGCCGAGGCCACCCTCGGGCATCATGAAGGCGTTGCGGCCGGGCGTGACGATCCGTACACGGTCGATGCGGCCGTCGACGTTGCCGGTGCTCTCGGCGGTCTCCTTGACGCACTTGAGGCCCACCCAGGTGCCGGCATAGCGCGACAGGGCGAAGCCGATGAGGCCGTAGTCGATGATCTCCTCGACGTTTCCCGGCGCCAGGATCGGGATCATGGCGTCGATGAAGGCGAACTCGGACTGGTGCGCGGAGGTCGAGCTTTCGCAGGTATGGTCGTCGCCCATCAGCGCGATGACCCCGCCGTGGCGCGAGGTGCCGGCATGGTTGGCGTGGCGCAGCGCATCGCCCGAGCGGTCGACGCCGGGGCCCTTGCCGTACCAGATGCCGAACACTCCGTCGAAGCGGCCTTCACCGCGCAATTCAGCCTGCTGGGCGCCCCACAGGGCGGTGGCGGCAAGCTCCTCGTTGACGGCCGGATGGAAGACGATGTCGCTCGCGGCGACCGCTGCGCCCCCGGCGGCGAAAGCCTGTTCGATGGTGGCGATGGGCGAGCCGCGATAGCCGGTGACGTAGCCGGCTGTGTCGAGGCCGGCGGCGCGATCGCGGGCCTTTTGCATCAGTGCGAGGCGCACGACGGCCTGCATGCCGTTGAGCAGCAGGCGCTCCTCGGCGAGATCGAACTTGTCGGCGAGGCTCGGCTGTCTCTCCGTCATCGTCCGCCTCGTTGCCGGGACTTCAGGATAGCCTGATCAGGCAGGAGATGCGAGACGCCGGCGCAGCGGTGAACAGGCTTGCCGTCCCCTGCCGTGCCTGGGCGTGGTGGAGGGGACCGGCTGCAACCTGAACGCGTCAAGCCATGGCCGCGCGTGAGGGGTCGGCGGCAAACAGCGCGGTATCGATGCGCGCGCAATCGGGGCTGCTGGCGGCGCGTGCGGCGAGCGCGGCATCGCGCAGCACCGGCAAGGACTTGCGCAAGTCGGCGGGGGCGTCAGCGAAGGCGACGCCGGTCCTTGCGGCAAGCGCTCGGCGGGCGAGAGCTGTCGTCATGGCGGTGCCCGTCATTGCACCCGTCAGGGCCTCGCGCGTCAGCGCGGACAGGCATGCCTGCCCGCCTCGTCCAAGGTCGAGCCAGGCCGGCAGGCGCAGGACGAGCGCGACGATACCGCCGCCGCGTGGCAGACCGAGGTCGACGGCATGGGGAGCCTGGCGAGGCACGCCGAGAGCGGCGGCGGCGAGCAGCCCGGGGCCGACAGCGGCATCGATGTCGCCGGTTGCCAATGCGGCGGCGAGACGGTCTTCAGGGACGATGGCGACCTCGGCGCCGAGCGCGGCGAGGATGTCGGCCATCATGCCGTCAGCGCTGATTTTCTTGCCTGCGAGGTCGGTGGCCGCCGTGATGGGCGTGCGCGACCACAAGCGGACGTCCTCGCCCCGATGTCCACTTGGCAGCACCTTTAAGCCGTGCCGCTCTGCCGTCTCGTCGAGCAGGCTCTGCCCGCTACCGGCGACGAGCCAGCGCAACACGGCGTCGTCGGAAGCGGTCGGGCTCGGCAGTCCGGCGAAGTAGGCGAACGCAGGATCGTACTCGGCGGCGAGCGTCGCGGGGCTCACCTCGACGACGTCGAGCGCGCCGGCGCGGAAGGCTGCCAGGGCGTCATCTCGAAAGATGAGGTCGATGGCTGGCCGGCCTTCGCATGCGCTCGCCCAGCGGCGCGTCAGGGCGCGCAGCGCCTCGCCACGCCCCTCGGTGCCGTCCTCCCACGGCGCTGCCACGGTGAGTGCGTCGCGGCGCGGACCTGCTGGCGCGTTACCGCCGGCGACGACCGAGGGGACGGCGACGCCTGCGCCGGCCACGGCCGCAATGCCGGTCGACTTCAAGAAACCGCGTCGGTCCATCGCTGCCATCCCGTTGCGCCTGCTCTGCCAAAGCGCCGGCATAAAAGCCGAAGGCGGGCGGCTTGGCAACGCGCACGCGACTGGCGCCTGCCCCGCTCGGTACTGGCTCAGCGCCTGGACAGGATGTGATTGACGGCGTGGAAGAAGGTCTCGGGGCCGACGTAGCCCGGAATGCGCCCCAGCTCCTCGTTGTTTTCGAGGATGACGAAGGTCGGGATGATGTCGACGGGCGCGGCAAGCCCGATGTCGCCGGCGGCCCGGTCGTTGATGTCGATGAAGCGGATCGGCAGTTCTCCAGCGCGCAGGGACGCCTTATAGGCGGGCAACACATCGCGCCGGAAGATACCGCAATAGATGCAGCCGGGCATCTCGAGGACGACGAGCTCGCGGGTCGGGGCCTGCCGGGGGCTGGCTGCGAGGTCGGGTGCGGTCGCAGCCGGCGGCGAGGCGACGAGGCTCGCCACGAGGAGGGCGGTCATGACTGTCAGAAGACGGAGCATGGCGGTGCTGACGATCAACTTCGGGAATGGGTTCGAGCGCGCCGACCGGCCCGGCTCGTTGAACCGCGTGGCGAAGGAGGACCGCGACGGGCGCCGAGGACAGGCGCCGGGCCGATGGGCGCCCGTCAAATCTAGCCGCGGTGCCTCTGGGCCGGTGACAAGTCTGAAGACGGGGTTAATCGCCGTCCACGATCGGAACGGCTGGGCTCGCATGAGCGCGGGGGGGGCGGCAGTGGAGCTAGCCCGGCCTAACCCTTGTTCCGATCAGCCGGCCTTCGGAGCACCGGGCTTCGGGCAGGTGACGGAGACCGTGCGCGACATCATCAGGCCGAGGTTGCTGCCGAACTGCTGCATGAAGCTGTCGCCGAGACGCGCGGCCTCCTCGCTGTCGCCGGGAGCCGTGCCGATGCTGGCGGCGCAACCTGGCGGTGCTTCGCCGCCGAGACGTATGGCGTCGGTCTCGGCGAACGCGAACGCGATGTAGAAGGTCGGATCGTAGATCTCGAAAGCGAAGCCTTCGGCGTCGGCCAGAACGGGCTCGGCGAGCGGCAGGAAGAACTCGAGCGTCAGAATGTGCTGCGGCTCGGAGCCGGGCTGCGACACCGCCTCGTGCTCCAGGTGATAGTCGCGCGGCGCACCGAGGGCGAGTTGGGTCTCGCCGAGACGGGCGAGCGTGAAGTAATCGAACTCGGAGAGCCCCTCTATGTTGACCTTGGCGAGTTCGGCGAGCTCCTCGCGGTCGTACTTGCCGTCCTTATTGATATCGAGATCGGCGACGGCCATCGCCGAATAGCCCTCATCAAAGCGCCAGCGATTGCGCAGGCCGACGATGCGCTTATCGCTGTAGACGACCTCGGTGCGGACCTCTGTGAAGACGTGGGGATGGGCCTCGGCGGGACGGTCCGCCATCGTGATCAGCGCGGCGGCGACCAAGGGGATGGCCAAACGGCGGCGCGCTATTGCTGCAGTTGCTCCTCGAGCCTCTGGAAGGGTGACGTCGTCGGTCGTGATCGGTGTCGGCATGGGTCTCGATCAGGGTTGAGTTGATGCGGGACCTCGGCGCGCTGGCCGGGCCCGCATGTCCGTTCGGCCACGCAAAGCGCAAGCGCGATAATCGGGCGATCCTGTGGCTAGCGTTGCGTATCTGAGGCTTGGTCCCCAGTCGCTGCCAGGCGCGTCGCCCAGCGTCAGATACATGAGCAAAACTAGGATCATGTTGGACCCGTGCTGCTTTTGGCCCCGACATTTGCTCGCGAGGGCCCGGTGCGGGGAAGCAAATGCCGGGGCCTGAGCACAAGGAAAAGACCTGCGACAGATGGACGGCATTGCGTCGCGACCGGTAACCGCCGATAAGGAGGCTCAACATACGGATAGTATAACATCCAATGAAGTTCGCCCCTATCGCTGCGGCGTTTCTCGCACTGTTGACGACCGCATCGGCGGCGTCCGCGCTCGACGTCGTTGTCACCATCAAGCCCGTTCATTCCATCGCGGCGGCAGTGATGCGCGGCGTGGGCGAGCCGCGGCTGCTCGTCCCCGGCGACGTCTCCGAGCATACTTTCGCGCTGGCGCCATCGCAGGCGAGAGCGCTTGCGCAGGCTGATCTCTTCGTGCGTGTCGGGCCGCAGATCGAGCCGTTCACGGATCGGCTGATCGCGACGCTGCCGCGTGGGGTCGTCGTGGAGACCATCGTCGAGTGGCCGGGGCTCGTGCTGTGGCCGGCGCGCGTGGGTGGCGGGTTCGAAGCTCATGACCATGGACATGGCCATGATCATCATCATGGTCATCGAGACGACCGGCAAGGCCAAGTCGGCGATGTGAGCAACGTCGACGGCCACGTCTGGCTCGATCCGCGCAATGGTGCGGCGATCGCCCGCCACCTCGCGCGGCGGCTCGGCGAACTCGCGCCCGCCCACGCCGGAGACTTCAAGGCCAACGCGGAGCGCTTCGCGCTGTCTCTCGACGACGTCGGCGCCGAGATCGCGGCGCGGCTGGCGCCTGTCGAAGGTCGCGCGTTCGTGACGTTTCACGACGCTTTCCAGTATTTCGAACGGCGCTTCGGGGTCCTATCTTCCGGCGCGATCACGCTCTCGCCGGATATGCAACCCGGGGCGCGGCGCTTGAGCCAGCTCAAAAGGCGAATCCGAGAGGCGGGAAGCGCGTGCGTGTTCGCCGAGCCGCAGCACGGTGCTGGTCTGGTCGCGACGATCGTCGAGGGGACTGGGGCGAAGGTCGGAACGCTCGATCCCATCGGTGCGCAGATCGCGCCCGGGCCTGGGGCGTATGTCGAGGTCTTGCGCGGGATCGCTGGCGAGATGGGTAGGTGTCTGGAGCCCAAGCGCTGACGGCTGATTGCGCGCGGTGCATCCCGAACCGGTGCGAGCACGCGTCGGACAACAAAAAAGGTCGACCCTGACGCTGCCGGGTCGACCTTTATCCTTGCATCTCGCTACTCGTCTCGAACTCAGCGTCGAGAGCCGATCAGCCTTATCAGTAGCGTCCCAGAGGACGGCTGCGGCGCGGCGTAGGCTCTTCCTCGTAGCTCGCGCTCTCGATCGGGCGCTTGGCGAGGATCGGCTTCCACGTGACCGTCACCTGCGTGCCGACGCGGATGCGCGGGTACAGGTCGAGGACGTCCTCGTTATACATGCGTATGCAGCCCGACGAGGCGGCCGTACCGATGGTCCAGGGCGCGTCGGTCCCATGGATGCGGTAGGCGCTCGAGCCGAGGTAGAGTGCGCGCACGCCGAGGGGGTTCATGGGATGACCGCCAGGGACCCAGCTCGGGAGGCGCGGATTCTTCTGGAGCATGTTCGGCGTCGGGCGCCAGTCGGGGTTCTCACGCTTCATCGAGACGCTCGTCACGCCTTCCCAGACAGCGTCCTCGCGCGGGATGGCGATCGGGTAGCTCGTGGCCTGGCCGCGCGCGGTGACATGATAAAGCCGGCGATCGCCAAAGCTCACGATGATGTTGCCGGGAGCATAGGTCGAGGGGAAGGCGACCGACTGGCGGCCCCCACCCCATTCGCTGGTGCCGCCCCACTGCATCTGGGCGCTTGCGGGCGCAGGTGCGAGCGCGATCGCGGCGAGGGCGACAGTCGCGGCAAAGGCGGTGGCGGTGATCGAAAGATGAGAACGCATCGCGGAAATCGGCTCCGTTCAGGGCAGGGCATTCGCCCTGATGCCCGGTTGCAAGTGTGATCGTTCAGCTTGCGGTGCGCAATGCATGGCGTGGCTTGAGGTGCAGCGCCAGCGGCGATAGCGCGTTCTGCTTACTGTGCGGTCACATATGACGGGGGTCGCATTTTGCCAGTGTCCTGGGGGCAACATTTGATCCGTCCGTGCTCCGGTGAAGGGGGGACGGCTTAGGCTGCTCGGGTTGTTGGCATCGTGCACGCAGGTGATGAATGGAGCGTATAGCGCCGTCCGATGCCGGTCGGGAGAGCAGGCCTGCCACACTGTTGTGTTTTCGACCATGGGGGCACTTTCTCGGGTCACAAGCGTGTGAACGGCCACGGCGGCAGCAATGACGGCTGAGCGGTATTGGCAAGGCCCCTGTGGCAGGCCGGTGCGTGGCGTATTTTCGGTCGATCTGACCGTAAGTTACGCATGAGCACGCGGGTTGTTCCGAGGCGCCCCATTTTGAGCCGGCAACAGGGCCTCACGACCTATTTTTGTTCTTTTTATGTTTCTATTTTGTGTTGACGTGTGAGGGGCGCTGTAGTAAGAACAAAATGCGAACTCTCGATGAGGGTTCGGTTGCCGACTGTTGCGTTCCAGTCCCCAGCATCGAGTGGTGGCCTCTCAGCGGCCGAGGAGGTGTTCATGCCGAGCCCCGGCCTGTCACGTCCCCCAGGACCTCCTGCCCGAGGTCCGAGGCCCTCGCTCGTCGACGAGCCCTGCTCCGGAGACCCCCGCTCCGGAACCTCCTGCCCAGGTCAGGGCTCATCTGGCGCGACCAGCCGGAGCGGCGCGTTGCCCTCCGCCGCTCCGGCCGTCGCGCCGTCCCCGCAACTGGCCGTCGCGCCGCGACAGGCTGCGGCATCCATCCTGAGCCGGTTGCGCGACGAGATCGCGCGTATCGAACGGCCGCGACTGGCCGAGCCGGCTCCTCGTCTGTCCACCGGCGCGGGCGCCACTGATCTTCTGGCGCGCCCGCCGCAAGTCGAGGAGCGTCGCTGGATCCTCGGCGACCCATCCGTCGATGCCGTGCTGTCGGGCGGTGCCGGGCTCGATTTGTGCGGCCTCCACGAGATCAAACCGGACATCGGGCCGGAGATCAGGTCGCAGATCGGGCCCCAGGACGGGCCCCAGAACAGGCAGGCAGGTCGACGTCGAGAGGCCGCAGATATGGCGTCCGCTTGGGCGGCCGCGCTGGGCTTTGCCTTGCGTCTCGCCGCTCGCCTGCCGTGCCGTCATGGCGCAGATGGTGCGCTGCCGGTGCACGGGCAGGGCGGGCCCCTGCGCACGCATCCGGCTCCGGTTCTCGTCATCGTGGTGCCGGTCAGGGTGGAGCGTGAGATCGGGGTCCTGCATGCTTCGGGTCTCGATGCGCTCGGCCTCGATCCCGATCGCCTCCTCGTCGTGCGGACGGCGAAGGACGCGGAAACCGCATGGGCCATGGAGGAGACGCTCGCCGCGCGCGCCGTCGATGGCCTCGTCGGCTTGATCGATCGCCTCGACCTGACGATGGCCCGGCGGCTCGCCCTGGCGGCCCGGGCTCAGGCGACGCCGTGCCTCGCCGTGACGGCTGCCAGGACCGCTCCGGCCGCAGCGGCGGCGACGCGGTGGCGTGTCGGTGTCGCTGCATCCGCGCCGCATGCCCAGGACCCGTGCGCGCCGGGTGGGGATCGTATCACTGTCCGCCTGGAGCGCCGCCGCGGAAGCCGCGCCGCCGGGCTCGATCCGCTCTTTCAGGAACCGTCGTGTCTGGAGTGGTGTCATGAAGCGTTTCGTTTCCGTCTGGCTGCCTGACTGGCCGCTCGACCGGCTGCGCCGCAGGGAGCCCTCTGCCGTGCCGGCGGGGCGGCCCACGGCGCTGGTCGCGGCCGGGCGCGGCGGGCTCGTCCTGACCGCCGTCGACCGGGCGGCGGCAGCCCATGGGCTCAGGCGCGGGCAGACGCTCGCCGATGCCCGGGCCATCCTGCCAACGTTGCGCTCGCGGGCGGCGGAGCCGGAGGCCGACGCCCGGGCGCTCGCGGCGCTGGCGGCCTGGTGCGGCCGCTATGGCATCGAACGCAATGTCGAAGGGAGCGACGGGGTGTGGATCGATGCGACCGGGGTTGCGCACCTGTTCGGCGGCGAGGCTGCACTGCTGCGCGATCTGGTCGGCCGGCTGCAAGGCTTCGGGCTTTCGGTGCGGGCCGCCTTTGCCGATACCTCGGGCGCGGCGCACGGGCTGGCGCGGTATGGTACGTCGGCTGACCGGTGCTGGGTGATCGCTCCCCAGGGATTGACGCGGGAAGCTCTCGCGCCGCTGCCCGTCGAGGCCCTGCGGCTCACCGAGGACAGCGCGAGGCTGCTGCGGCGGCTCGGATTGAAGCGCATTGGCGCGCTCTACGACCTGCCGCGCGACAGCCTCGCCCGCCGGTTCTCGGCCAGCCGGTCTGCCGCGCACGGCCGGCGCCGGGCAGGGCGTCAGGGTGTCAGCGGGGCGGGCGGGAATGGGCCGGGTGGCGGAGGTGACGACCTGGCGGCGGCCGTGCTCGGCCGGCTCGACGAGGCGCTCGGCCGGCGGGCCGATCCGCGCAGGCCGCAAGGCGCGCCGCCCTTTCTCGCTGTGGCCCGGTCGTGGCCTGATCCACTGATCTCGCACGAGTGCCTTCTGGGGGAGGTGGGGGACATGTGCCTCGATCTCGGCCAGCGCCTCGAACGGCTCGCGCTCGGGGCTCGCTGGCTGCGCCTCGTTCTCTATCGGGCGGACGGCACGCGCTGCGAGGTCCGTGCCGGCACCAGCCTCGCCAGCCGGGATGGTCGCCATCTGCTGGCACTGCTGGCCGGCCGGCTCGCCGATGCGGATGTTGGGCACGGTATCGACGGTGCCGTGGTCGAGGCCGTCGAGGTCGAGGCGATGGGAGGCGGGCAGGAGCGTTTCGTCGCCTCCGGCCTCCCGGCTGAAGGCTCAGGCGAGGCACTGGCGCGGCTCATCGACCGCCTTGCGGGCCGGCTCGGCAGCGCCGGGGTTTGCCGCTTCGTCGAGGTCGAGAGCCATTGTCCGGAGCTGGCGAGCCGGCTCGTGCCGGCGCTGAAGGCCGGCGCGGGCTCCTCCGCTTCGCGATCGGGTGGGCCCGGGAGGGTGGCTCTGCAAGCAGGCGTATCTGGAACAGGCACGTCGCGGGCCCTAGGAAGCCCGAACGCAGGGCAGCCGCGCCGCGCCGCCATCATGCCGCTCTTGCTGCTGGCGCGGGCGGAACCCGTCGAGGTCGTCGGGGCGGATCGATGCGCCGATGTCGCTCCAGCACGCTTCATCTGGCGGCGGCGGACTTACGACGTGGTGCGTGCCGAGGGGCCGGCGCGCATCGCGCCGGAATGGTGGCGCGCCATCGGGTACGGGGAGGCGGGCGAGGCGGCCAGGCATGACCTGTCGACCAGCGCGCGGGACTACGTGCGCATCGAGGTCGAGGGGGGCGGGCGCTACTGGATGTTCCGCCTCGTCGGGTCGCGCAGCGGGGAGGCGGGAGCCGCCCTGCCGCCGTCATCCCTGGCGCTGCCGAAGCCAGCCGAGGGTGGCGAATGCTGGTTCGTGCACGGGCTTGTCCCATGACCACCTTGGCCATCAAAAAAGCAGCCAGTGCCGAAGGTCAGGCCAGCGCGGCAGCCGCCTACGCGGCGCTGCAGGTGACGACCAATTTCTCGTTCCTGCGGGGAGCGTCCCATCCGGATGAACTCGTTGCCACCGCCAAGGCGCTCGGTCTTGCCGCTATCGCCATCACCGACCGCAACACGCTGGCTGGTGTCGTCAGGGCCCATGTCGCCGGGCGTGACCTCGGCTTTCGCGTGATCGCTGGTGCGCGGCTCGATCTCGAGGACGGGCCGAGCCTGTTGTGCCTGCCGACCGATCGGGCCGCGTATGGCCGCCTGTCGCGGCTCCTGTCGCAGGGGCAACTGCGGGCCGGCAAGGGCCAGTGCCGGCTCCATATCGCCGATGTGGCCGCCCACGCCGAGGGACAAGTGCTGATCGTCCTGCCGCCCGAGGATTGGGACTGGCGGGCGGAGCCGCCCGTGCTGCCCGCGACTGGTCGGGGGGCAGCCGGCCGATCTCCTGTGCAGTGCCCGGGGACGGCCGAGCAGGGGCCGCCCCGGTCTCTGTCGGAGGGGCTTGCCCGTCTCCTCACGGTCATCGACGTGGAGCACTTGCACCTTGCGGCAGTGCCTGCCTTTGCCGGCGAGGATCGCGCGCGGCTTGCTCGTCTCGCCCGCCTTGCCGAGGCGGCGGGGATGGGCCTCGTGGCGACCGGGGACGTGCTCTACCACTCTGCGGAGCGGCGGCCGCTGCAGGATGTGCTGACGGCGATCCGGGAGGGCGTGCCCGTCGCGCGGGCAGGCTTCCGGCTCGCCGCCAACGCCGAGCGCCACTTGCGGTCCCCCGGCGACATGGCATGGCTGTTCAGGGATCATCCCGATGCGCTTACCCGTACGCTCGCCATTGCGCAGGCCTGCCGCTTCTCGCTCGACGAACTCGTCTACGAGTATCCCGACGAGCCGGTGCCGCCGGGCCGCACAGCGCAATCGCATCTGGAGGCCCTCGCCATGGAGGGAGCACGCTGGCGCTATCCCGATGGCGTGCCGCCGGCCGTCGGCGAGGCGATCCGCCGCGAACTTTCCATCATCGCCACGCTCGGCTATGCGCCCTACTTCCTTACCGTGCACGACATCGTCGCCTTCGCGCGCGCCCGCGGCATCCTCGCCCAGGGGCGCGGCTCGGCGGCAAATTCCGCCGTCTGCTACTGCCTCGGCATCACGGCGGTGAACCCGGCGGAGGCCGATCTCCTGTTCGAGCGGTTCGTCAGCCCCGAGCGGCGCGAGCCACCCGACATCGACGTTGATTTCGAGCATGAGCGCCGCGAGGAGGTCATCCAGTATATCTATGCCCGCTATGGCCGCGACCGGGCCGGGCTCGCAGCGACCGTCATCTCCTACCGGGCCCGCTCGGCGGTGCGCGACGTCGGCAAGGCGATGGGTCTGTCAGAGGATGCGGTGACCGCGCTGTCGGGCATGGTGTGGGGGACGCGCTCGGGCGGCGCGCTGCCCGAGGCTCACATACGGGAGGCGGGCTTCGACCCTGGCGATCCCCTGCTCGCCCGTGTCATTGAACTCGCCCGTGAACTCATGGGCTTTCCCCGGCATCTGTCCCAGCACGTCGGCGGCTTCGTCCTGACGCGCGGGCCCTTGTGCGAGGTCGTGCCCATCGGCAATGCGGCGATGGAGGGGCGCACCGTCATCGAGTGGGACAAGGACGATATCGCAGCCCTCGGCCTGCTCAAGATCGACGTGCTCGCGCTCGGCATGCTGTCGTGCATCCGCAAGGCCTTCGACCTCATCACGCGCCATCACGGGCAGGCGTTCAGCCTCGGCAAGGTGCCGCGCGGGGATACGGCCACTTTCGACATGCTGTGCCGGGCCGATTCCATCGGCGTGTTCCAGGTCGAGAGCCGGGCGCAGATGAACATGCTGCCGCGCCTCAAGCCGCGCACCTTCTACGACCTCGTCATCGAGGTGGCGATCGTCAGGCCGGGCCCCATCCAGGGCGATATGGTGCATCCCTACCTGCGCCGCCGCTCCGGGCAGGAGCCGGAGGTCTATCCCGCGCCGGACCCGGCTCACGGGCCACCCGACGAACTGAGGCAGATCCTGGGAAAGACCAAGGGCGTGCCGCTGTTCCAGGAGCAGGCGATGCGGATCGCCATGGTGGCGGCGCGCTTCTCGGACGCAGAGGTCAACGAATTGCGCAAGGCCATGGCGACGTTCCGCCGGCGCGGCACCATCGGACTCCTCGAGGAAAAGATGGTCGCGCGCATGGTGGAGCGCGGCTACGACCCGGCGTTCGCCGCGCGCTGCTTCAACCAGATCAAGGGCTTCGGCGAATACGGATTTCCCGAGAGCCACGCGGCGAGCTTTGCCCATCTCGTCTATGTCTCGGCCTGGCTGAAATGCCATTACCCGGCGGCGTTCGCCTGCGCGCTCATCAACGCCCAGCCGATGGGCTTCTACGCGCCGGCGCAGATCGTGCGGGATGCCCGCGGGCACGGCGTCGAGGTGCGCGAAGCAGACGTCTCGTTCTCGGACTGGGATTGCACGCTCGAGGCCGCAGGCGACGGCCCGGCGCTGCGCCTTGGCCTGCGCCTCGTCGACGGCCTCGGCGAGGCGGACGGCCGGCGCATCGCAGCGGCGCGCGGCAACGGTTTCGCCGACCTCGACGACCTGTTGCGCCGCTCGCGCATGGGGCGCGGCGCGCTCGAGCGGCTCGCCGCGGCCGATACCTTGCGCTCGCTCGGCCTCGACCGCCGCCAGGGCCTGTGGCAGGTGAGCGCTCTTCCGCCCGGCGACAGCCTGCCCCTGTTCTCCTGGGGGGAGACGCGCGAGGATGGTCCGGAGGCTGCCGTCGCGCTGCCGGAGATGACGCTCGGCGAGCACGTCGTCGCCGATTACCAGACGCTGCGGCTGTCGCTGAAAGCCCATCCCATGGCCCTGCTGCGCGACCGCCTCGCGGGGGAGGGCATCGTGACCGCAGAGCGTCTCGGCAGGCTGGCCGACGGCGCCAGGGTACGGATCGCCGGCATCGTTTTGGTGCGCCAGCGGCCGGGCAGCGCCAAGGGGGTCGTGTTCATGACCATCGAGGACGAAACCGGCGTCGCCAACGCCGTCGTCTGGCCGAAAGTGCTCGAGCGCTACCGCAAGGTCGTGATGACCGCCCGGCTGATGCTGATCGAGGGCCGCGTGCAGCGCCACGAGGACATCATCCACGTCGTCTGCGAGCGGCTCATAGACCGCAGCGGCGATCTCATGGTGCTGTCGGAGGCGGCCAGCGACATGCCGGTGCCGATCGCCAATGCCGACGAGGTGCTCAATCCCGAGCCGGGCTCGGCGCGGGGTTCAGCACAGGCCGACGAAGGCCAGCGGCCACGCCATCCGCGCTGGGCCGGCCATCCCCGGGATCATCGCGTCATCCCCAAGTCTCGCGATTTTCATTGACGCCTACCCGGTCCAACAGGAACCACGACGGCATGACGACCGCCGACCGCGCATCGCAAAAGTCCCCCGCCGTCACTGTCACCGTCATCGGCGCCGGTATCGTCGGGCTGTGGCAGGCGCTCACCTTCGCCCGCGCCGGTTTCAGCGTGCGCCTCGCCGACCGGGCGGACGATCCTTTCGCCGCCAATGCCTCGCGGCTCGCAGGCGCCATGCTGGCTCCCGATTGCGAGGCGGAGGCCGCCCCCGTCGTCGTGCGCGATCTCGGCCGCCGCGGGCTCGAACTGTGGCGGCAGACTTATCCAGGCCTCGTCGCGGCAGGCAGTCTCGTCGTCGCGCCAGACCGCGACCGTGCCGAGCTCGAGCGCTTCGCACGCATGACGGAGCGGCATCGACGCCTCGATCGGCACGCGCTGTCGAACCTCGAGCCGGGGCTCGCGGGCCGCTTCGCCGAGGCGCTGCACTTTCCCGAAGAAGCGCACATGACGACGCCCGAGGCGCTCGCCTTCCTCCTCGATGCGGTACGCATGGCCGGCGCGACCGTCCATTTCGGGGCGGTAGGCGCGGGCGTAGCTGCTCGCGCGCGGGGCTGCCCGAGCGATAGCCTCCTCATCGATTGCCGCGGCATCGAGGGGGCGGACGCGCTGAGCGACCTGCGCGGCGTTCGCGGCGAGCGCATCGTCGTGCGCACGAGCGACATCACGCTGGCGCGGCCCCTGCGCTTCCTGCATCCGCGTCACCCCATCTACATCGTGCCATGGAGCGGCAACCGGTTTCTCGTCGGCGCCACGGTCATCGAGAGCAGCGACAGCGGGCCGGCCTCGGTCCGCTCCGTGCTCGAGCTGCTGGGTGCGGCTTATGCCGTGGCCCCCGCCTTCGCCGAGGCAGAGGTCGTCGAGATCGCCGCTGGCGTGCGACCGGCGTTTCCCGACAACGTGCCGCGCGTCGTGGCCGGCCCCGTGGCGCCGGCGCGCGTCATCACCGTGAACGGTGCGTACCGCCACGGCTTCCTGCTCGCGCCGGTGCTGGCGGAAGCCGCGCTCGCCGTGGCAGCCGGTGGCGCCGAGGCGCACCCCCTGGTGCGGCGGGTGACGCGCGAGCCAGCCGCATGAGACAGGATGTTCGGTCGCATCGGGCAGAGTTCGTGCGTCCTGGCGTGCCACGGCGTCGCAATGGGCGGCTTCCAGCCAGTTACACGCCCGTCGAGCCTTGCCTCGGCCAGAGGTCGTGGTGTAACCGATCGTGGGACCTGAGGGGTCTCAGGGCGCATGGTGCGGGTGTCGGTCTTGCAACCGTACCCGGCGCCGGTCGCCAGCGCAGCAGCCCATCGACCGGCCTGCCGGATCGGCCGCGGAGCGCCGCATGCGGTCAGGCCTGTGACCGGACGATCCGGTGCACGAGACCCCGAATGGATCGAACCAGGAGTGCGACGCTGCGGCCAGTGCGCCCGGCGTGTCCGGCTCCGGCCATTGCGGAGGTCCACGATATGCCCATCGGCTCGCTCGACATCGCTCCGGAAATCGCGCTCACCTTCGATGACGTGCTGCTCGTCCCCGGCGCGTCCGAGGTGCTGCCGTCGGAAGCCGACGCGGCCTCGCGCGTCACAGCCTCGATCGCCCTCAACATTCCGATCCTGTCGTCGGCCATGGATACGGTGACCGAAGGCCGCCTCGCCATCGCCGTCGCGCAGGCCGGCGGCATCGGCGTCATCCATCGCAACCTGGAGCCGGCCGAGCAGGCCCGTCAGGTGCAGCTCGTCAAGAAATACGAGAGCGGCATCGTCCTCAATCCCGTCACGATCACGCCCGACGCAACGCTCGCCGACGCGCTCGCCCTGATGGCCGAGGAGGGTGTCTCGGGCTTTCCCGTCGTCGAGCCCACGCGCAGCGGCAAGGGCCGGCTGGTCGGCATCCTCACCAACCGCGACGTGCGCTTCGTCTCGGATTTCAGCGCGCCGGTGAAGAGCTTGATGACGAAGGACAAGCTCGTCACGGTGAAGCGGTCGGTATCGCAGGAGGAGGCGCGGCGGCTCCTGCACCAGCACCGCCTCGAGAAGCTGATCGTGGTCGACGACGACTTCCACTGCATCGGGCTCATCACGGTCAAGGACATCGAGAAGGCGCAGAAGCACCCCTACGCCTGCAAAGACCCAGAGGGCCGGCTGCGGGTGGCGGCCGCGACAACGGTCGGCGAGGACGGTTTCGAGCGCACGGCCGCGCTCATCGAGGCGGGCTGCGATCTCATCGTGGTCGATACCGCGCACGGCCACTCGAGCCGTGTCATCGAGGCGGTCACGCGCATCAAGAAGCGCTACGGAAACGTGCAGGTCGTCGCCGGCAACGTCGCGACGGCGGCGGCCACCGAGGCCCTGATCGCGGCCGGGGCAGACGCCGTGAAGGTCGGCATCGGTCCGGGCTCGATCTGCACGACGCGCATTGTCGCGGGGGTCGGCGTGCCGCAACTGACGGCGATCGCCGAATGTGCGGCCGCCGCGCGCCGGCACGGCGTTCCCGTCATCGCCGATGGCGGCATCAAGTACTCCGGCGACATGGTCAAGGCGATCGCCGCGGGCGCGAGCTCGGTGATGATCGGCTCGCTGCTCGCCGGCACCGACGAGGCTCCTGGCGAAACCTACCTCTACCAGGGGCGGACCTATAAGTCCTATCGCGGCATGGGCTCGGTGGGCGCCATGGCGCGCGGGTCGGCGGACCGTTACTTCCAGGCCGAGGTGCGCGATACGCTGAAGCTCGTGCCCGAGGGCGTCGAGGGTCAGGTGCCTTACAAGGGGCCAGTCGACAACGTCCTGCACCAGCTCGTCGGCGGGCTCAGGGCGGGCATGGGCTACGTCGGCGCCCGCACCGTCGCCGAGTTGCAGGAGAAGGCCAAGTTCGTGCGGATCTCGCCGGCGGCCATGCGCGAAAGCCACGCGCATGGCGTCGCCATCACGCGGGAAAGCCCGAATTATCCTGTCGGCGGCTGAGGCGAGGGCTGCTCGCTCGCCAGCGCCGGCCGGCTGCGCTCGTGGCCCGTCGGCTGGTCCGGCGTCGTCCTGCCCGTCAAGAACCGATCCCCTTCCAGCAAAGCGAGTACCTGTGCGCGTGTCGCAACTCCTGATTTTCCTCCCGCTCCTGGCGCAGGTGACGCTGACGCTCGCCATCCTCGTCGCGCTCGGTTTTGCGCGCGTGCGTGACCTCACGGCGCGAAAGGTGCACCCAGACAAGGTCGCGCTGGCCGGCCCGGAAGCGTGGAGCGAGGGGCCGCAGAAGCTCGCCGCGTGCTATCGCAACCAGCTCGAGCTGCCGGTGCTCTTCTACGTCGCCGGGTTGTTCGCGTTCAGTGCGCGGCTCGTCGACGCGGTGCTGCTCGGCGCGGCCTTCGTGTTCGTGGCAAGCCGCTTCGTCCATGCCGCCATCCACATCGGCCCCAACAGGGTCCGGCCGCGCTTCTACGCTTTCCTCGTCGGTGTCGCAGCGCTCGCCGTGATGTGGGCCCGGCTGGCGATGTCAGTCGTCTCGACGGGATTTTGAGCCATGCGGACGGGAGCCCGGCTCAGAGCGGCCGCCGAGGTGCTCGACGATGTTCTGGGCCGCCACCGGCCGGCGGCCCTGGCGCTCGCCGACTGGGGCAAGTCGCATCGCTTCGCCGGCTCTGGCGACCGCAACGCCATCGGCGGGCTCGTCTATGATGCCTTGCGGCGGCGTTCCTCGATCGCGTGGGCGCTCGGCGAGGACAGCCCCCGCGCGCTCGCCATCGGCGCGGCCGCCAGCGCACTGGCAATACCCATCGAGGAGGTGGTTGCAGCCTGCGACGGCAGCGGCCATGCGCTCGAGCCGCTCAGCGAGGCCGAGTGCGCCGGCCTGACGCGCTCACTCGCTACGGCCCCGCCGCACATTCAGGCCGACGTGCCGGAATGGCTGTGGCCGGCCTTCGTGGCGTCGTTCGGGGAGTCAGCCGTCGAGGAGGGGCGCATGCTCGCCGTGCGCGCGCCGACCGACGTGCGGGTCAATGGCCTCAAGGCGACGCGGGAGCGGGTGCTGAAGGCGCTCGGCGAGTTCGGCGCGGCGCCGACACGGCTTGCCCCGCACGGCGTGCGCATCCCCCCTCCGGTCGGCGCGGCGCGGACGGCGAACCTGCAAGCCGAAGCCGCCTTCCAGGCGGGCTGGTTCGAAATACAGGACGAGGGCTCGCAGATTGCCGCGGCGCTCGCTGGCGCGGGCCCGCGCGAGCAGGTGCTCGACCTGTGTGCCGGTGGCGGCGGCAAGACGCTCGCCATGGCCTCCGAGATGCAGAACACCGGTCAGATCTACGCCTATGACGGGGACCGGCTGCGCCTCAAACCCATCTTCGAGCGGCTGAAGCGGGCGGGTGTGCGCAATGCGCAGGTGCTGCGCGGGGGAGACGAGGCGGCGGTCACAGCGCTCGGCCCGCGCTTCGATGTGGTGCTGGTCGACGCGCCGTGCACCGGGACGGGCGTGTGGCGGCGCCGGCCGGAGGCGAAATGGCGGCTCAAGCCGGGCAACATCGCCGACCGTGTCGCCGAGCAGGCCGCGATCCTCGATGTGGCCGGCGGACTGGTGCGGCCGGGTGGCCGGCTCGTTTACGTCACGTGCTCGCTGCTGGAGGAAGAGAACGGCGGAACCGTCGGCCGCTTCCTTGCTGCGCACACGGAGTATACGGCCAAGGCGCCCGAGGACGTGGTTGCCACGCGCCTGCCCGGTGTGGCGCTCGCGTCGGCGGTGCGGTCGCAGCGGGCCCTGACGCTGACGCCCTATCGTCACGGCACGGACGGGTTCTTCGTGGCAGTGCTGGAGCGCAGGCCCGGTTGAGGCCGCTCGCCACTGGCATCCGGCACCATGGGAGGCACGCCAAGCCGGCGTGCGGGGTGCGCGTCAAGTCACCGTACCGAGCATATCGCGAGGCTGTCGCGCCGCTCGTAATGCGTATCTGACGCTTGGTCCCCAGTTGCTGTTAGGCGCGGAACCAAGCGTCAGATACACAAGCAACACTAGGATCAATGAGTTACTCGCGCTCCGCTTGGCCCCGACATGTGCTCGCGAGGGCTGGGTGAGGGGAAGCAAATGTCGGGGCCGGCGCACGAGCCGAGCCTCGAAAACAGGCAAACGCTACAATACTGTGACGGCCCCGCAAAAGCGCTTGAATGCGCCAAGCAAAGACGTATGTATCGCGCGCCGTGCCGCGGGCTCGCGCCGCCGAAGCCGAGGGAACCGACTGCCGGTCGCCGTGTCTTTCCGTGCCGGCCGATGATGGAACGACACGGCTCGACGCTTCGTTGTCGACTGAGACCGGCTCGAGGCCGGACCGGAGCCTACCACATGGCCGTTCCCGCCAAGCCGAAGAAAGTGCGCCGCATGCCGCCGAGGTCGAGCCTCGGACCGGTGGCCGATCTCGAGCAGCACCTGCCGGCAGAATGGTGGCGCAAACTGTTCAACGCGCTCTACGTCAAGACGGACGGAGATGTCGTCGAGAACATCGAGAACACGCGGCGCGACGTCGATTTCCTCGTCACCTCGACCGGTGCGGAGGCGACCAACGACATCCTCGACCTGTGCTGCGGCCAGGGCCGCCATTGCCTGGAGCTCGCCCGGCGCGGCTTTCGCAACGTCACCGGCGTCGATCGCTCGCGATACCTGATCCGGCTCGCCAAGAAACGGGCGCAGACCGAGAAGCTCACCGTCACCTTCAAGGAGGGGGACGCGCGCAATCCGCGCGTGGCCGAGCAGGCGTTCGACATCGTCGCCATCATGGGCAACTCGTTCGGCTACTTCTCCAACCAGACCGACGACGCCAAGGTGCTAGCCGCCGTCGCCAAGACGTTGCGCGGTTCGGGCCAGCTCGTCCTCGACATCACCGACGGCGCCTACATGGCCGAGCACTTCGACAAGCGCTCGTGGGAATGGATCGACGCCCATCACTTCGTCTGCCGCGAGCGCTCGCTGTCGCAGTCCCGTGACCGGCTGATCTCGCGCGAAGTCATCGTGCACGACGAGATGGGCGTCATCGCCGACCAGTTCTACGCTGAGCGCCTCTACACGCGCGAGACGATCACGAAGCTGCTGACGGAAGCCGGCTTCCGCGACATCCGCGATCACGGCGCGACCGAGAGCGTGTCGGACCGCGACCAGGACCTCGGCATGATGGCGCGGCGGATTCTCCTGACGGCGGACGCGCCGAAGAAGCCGCCGAAAAAGGCCAAGGGCCCGCTCGTCAAGCTCAACGTCACGGTGCTGCTCGGCGACCACAGGCTGCCGGATGCCGTCAAGCGCGGCGGCGCCTTCAACGCCGAGGATCTCGATACGGTGACGCGCCTGAAGGACGCGCTCGCGGAGCTGCCGGGCTACGAGTTCCGCTATCTCGACAATCATCGCACGCTGCAGCGCGATCTCAACGAGTTGTCGACCGACCTCGTCTTCAATCTGTGCGACGAGGGCTTCAACAACGATCCGTTCAAGGAGCTGCACGTGCCGGCCATGCTGGAGACGCGCGGCATCCCCTATACTGGCGGCGGGCCGCAGGCGCTGGCGGCCTGCTACGACAAGGGCCTCGTCCGGGCGGTGGCGATGACGCTCGACGTGCCGGTGCCGCTCGAGACCTATGTGCGGCCGGGCGACCAGGGCGCGACGCTTCCATCCGTGTTCCCGGCGATCCTGAAGCCCAACGTGGGAGACAGCTCGCAGGGCATCACCAAGAACGCGGTGGTGCGCACGACGCGCGAACTCCTCGCCTATCTCGAAGAGTTGCGGACGGCGTTTCCACGGCGGGCCGTTCTCGTTCAGGAGTTCCTGACGGGGGCGGAATATTCGGTCGCCATGATCGGCAACCCCGACCAGGGCCTGCGCGCGCTCCCTATCCTCGAGGTCGATTACTCGAAGCTCGATCCGGTGCTGCCAAAAATTCTCGGTTACGAATCCAAGTGGGAGCCCGAGAGCCCCTATTGGACCGACATCCGCTACCAGGAGGCGACGCTCGCCGAGCCCATCCAGCAGCAGCTCATCGAGCATTCGGCGCGGCTGTTCGAGCGGCTCGGCTGCCGCGACTATGCACGCTTCGATTTTCGCGCCGATGCGCGCGGCGAGATCAAGCTGCTCGAGGTCAATCCGAACCCTGGCTGGTGCTGGGACGGCAAGCTCAACCTGATGGCGAGCTTTGCCGGCATCCGCTATGCGGAGATGCTCGGCATGGTGCTCGCGGCTGCCGTCGACCGGCTCGGCGTCGTGCCCGCGCAGCAGGCCAAGGCGCCGCCGCCGGGTGAGGAGAAGGCGCGCAAGGCGGCTTGA
>JANRIT010000004.1:0-38721 GCA_033764645.1 Hyphomicrobiaceae bacterium | reverse complement strand
ATCGCGGTCGGCTACGACGCGGATTTCGCCGTCGTCGATTTGAAGGCGCGCCATACCATCACGAACGGCGAGATCGCGAGCCGCTGCGGCTGGACGCCCTACGACGGCGTCACCGTGACCGGCTGGCCCGTCGGCACCATCATCCGCGGCCGCCGCGTCATGTGGGAGGGGGAGATCGTCGGGCAAGCGGCAGGGCGGGCGGTGAGATTCCTAGCGGCGTGAGCCACGAGCGGCCATACCGGACCCGCTCCTGGTTACCAAATTCCTGTCCCGCCACGAAAAAAACTGGACCTCGTGGTGCTCTCGCCTATGGTTGCGCTGCGGGCACACGGACTTCGGCCCGGAGTTTCCCCGCGGGCTGTCGGAGGAAAGCGTATGTCGCGTTCATTCACTTGGACGAGGGTGGCGAGCCTCGTGGCCGCAGTGCTGTGCGCAGCACCAGCTTCAGCCGCTGATCGTGACGCGGCGGCGCCCGCCGGCGAGCCGCAAGCAGCGACCATCGAACTCGCCCAGGCCAATCCCAACGAGACGCCGCAGCAGCGCCAGCGCCGCCTGCAAGCCCAGCAGCAGCGCAAGCAGCAACAGCAGCAGCCGCGCAAAGCCCAGCAGCAGCCACCCAGGAAGGCCGCGCCGATCAAGGCCGGCCAGGCCACGCAGCGCCAGCAGCAGCAGCAGCAGCGCGCCCAGCAGGCCCGGCAGAAAGCGCAGCAGGCCCGTCAGAACAAGGCCACGCCCCAGCGCGCCGCCCAGCCCAAGCAGCCGCGCGGCCAGCAGGCATTGCGCAATCAGGTACAGCAGCGCAAGGCGAAGCCCGCGACGGCCGCCACGCCCGATCCGAAGAAGGCCACGACGCAGGAGCGCATCCAGCAGCGCCGCCAGGCGATCCAGCAGCGCAATCAGCAGCAGATCAACCAGCCCGCCGGGGCCGCCGTGCGCAAGGCCGCGCCGGGTGGTCCCGGTGGTCCCAACGCCGCCACCGGCCAGACGGCGCGCGAGCGCCTGATCGAGCGGCGCAACGCGATCCAGCAGCGCCGCAATGCCCAGCAGAACCAGCAGGCGCGCGCCGCCAAGCCGGTCCCCGTAAAACGCCGTGTCGCCCAGCAGCGCCAGCAAACACGAGTCAATCAGCAGCGCTACAAGCAGCTTCAGACACAGCGCGCGCGCCTGCAGAACCGGCTTGCGCGCAGCCGTGTGCGCACCGCGACGCTCGCACAGCAGAACCAGCGCCTGACCCGCCAGCGCAATTGGCTCGCCCGGCAGAACCTGGCCCAGCGCCGCTACACCTACGCCAACTTCGCCTTCCGCAATAATGCGCGCATCTTCGGGCGCCGCCGCGACCGCACGGTATTCGCCGCGTTCGCCATCGGCGCGGCCGTCGGCGCCGCCGTCGCCGGCAGCTACTACGTCTACTACAACGACGACCCGCGCCTCGACTGGCGCTCGCGCGACTACTACGTCGATGAGCTCGGCAACGGCTGGACCCGCAGCGTGGTCGATCGTGCCGACGGCACGCGCGTCGTCACCATTCGCGACGCCAATGGCTTCATCGTCCGCCGCTACCGCGTGTACGACGGCGACCGCTACACGCTCCTTTATGACAACCGCCCGCGCTGGTGGGACGACCAGGACCTTTATGTCGATGTGGCGCCGGTGCGCTATTCCGGCCCGCCCGAGCGCTACGTCGTCGAACCCTCCCGCGCCGAGCCCGACGACGTCTATCGGGCGATGACGGCTGATCCCGTTGCCGAGATCGACCGCACCTACACGCTCAATCAGATCCTGATGAACGCCAACCTGCGCAACTACATGCCGCGTGTCGACCTCGACTCCATCAACTTCGCCTCGGGCTCAGCCGAGATCCCCGAAGGCGAACTCGAAAAGCTCGAGGTGGTGGGAGCGGCCATGGAGCAGGCCATCAAGGACGACAAGGACGAGATCTACCTCATCGAGGGCCACACCGACCGCGTCGGCGACGAGGTCGACAACATGGCGCTCTCCGACGAGCGTGCGGCCGCCGTCGCCAAGGCGCTGACCGAGTACTTCGACATTCCCCCGGAGAACCTCGTCACGCAGGGCTACGGCGAGGAGTTCCCCAAGGTCGATACCGACGCAGCCGAGCGTCGCAACCGCCGCGTTGCCTTGCGCCGCATCACGCCGCTGCTCGATCGCTCCAGCAACGACCTTGCCCTCGACGAAAACGGCAACGAGATCATCGAGGACGAGGCGGGCCAGTAAGCCCGTCTCGATCCACCTCGGCCGTCCGTCCGGACGCAGCGTGCTACCTATGTCCGCCGTCCCGGCCGCAGCGCGTCAGCGCGCACAGGCGAGGGCGCGTCAGCGCGCGGTGCCGGGCCCCTTTCCCCCGTCGAATGAATTGATCAGGGGTGGCAGACCCTCCCCGACCGCTCCCGACGACAGTTTGATGAAAAGCACTGGCATTCCCCACAGAACTTCCCTACATTAAACGACGAAAGTGCTCTAACAGAGCATAACGCAGACGGTTGGGATTGAGTGGCCTCGCTCAGAGAGCGGGCCGCAGCCGACCGGACCACTGACAGACACGACGGAGCAAATCCCGGAACGAAGATCGCGCTGCCCACTTCCGGCCATCGCCGGCAAAACGCGGGACCCGATAATGCTCAGAACGAGCAAATCATGGGAACCAAGGCGGGTGGATCCGAGCTTTATCTCGTGACGAGCACATCGCAGGGACGCCGCCGCAGGGCGGAGATCCCAGGCGAGACAACAGAGCCGGACATCGCCGGCTCGGACAGGAGGACGAAAATGGACACTCCCGTTCTGGCGGCAACCGCCGCGAAGCTCCGCGACGTCGGCGCCCGTGACGACACGCACGGCAGCGTCAGCGCTTCGTCCATGCCCCCTGCGCCCTCGCGCTTCGCCCGGGTGGATCGCCCGCATTACCCCTGGACCCCCGCGCTCGCTGCCGAGATGGCCCCGCTCTTCGAGAAGGTCCGTCACGTCGTGACGCCGATGGAGTGGCCGCATTACGCGCCGCTGATCAAGGCCATCAACGAGCTCAAGAAGACGCGCAACGCCGTCATCCTCGCTCACAACTACATGACGCCGGAAATCTTCCACTGCGTCGGCGATTTTCGCGGCGACAGCCTGCAGCTCGCCCGCGAGGCCGCCCGCGTCGAGACTGACGTCATCGTCCAGGCCGGCGTGCACTTCATGGCCGAAACGTCGAAGCTCATGAACCCGGACAAGACTGTCCTGATCCCGGACCAGCGCGCCGGCTGCTCGCTCGCCTCTTCGATCACCGCCGAGGACGTCGCCGCCCTGCGCGAGGCCTATCCCGGCGTGCCGGTCGTCACCTACGTCAACACCTCGGCTGCCGTGAAAGCGGCGAGTGACATCACCTGCACGTCCTCGAACGCCGTCGCCGTTGTCGAGAGCCTCGGCGTGCCGCGCGTCATCCTGATCCCCGACGAATACCTTGCGAAGTACGTGCAGACCAAGACGAAGGTCGAGATCATCGCCTGGAAGGGCCGCTGCGAGGTGCACGAGCGCTTCACGCCGGAGGAGTTGCTGTCGCTCAAGAACGGCGATCCCTCCGTGCGCATCATCGCCCACCCCGAGTGCCCCCCCGACGTCATCGCAGCAGCCGACTTCACGGGCTCGACGGCGGCCATGATCGGCTACGTCAAAGACAAGCGGCCGGCCAAGGTGATCCTCGTCACCGAGTGCTCCATGTCCTCGAACGTCGCCGCCGAGGTGCCCGATGTCGAATTCATCCGGCCGTGCAACCTGTGCCCGCACATGAAGCGCATCAGCCTGGAATCGATCCTCGATGCCCTCGTCGAGATGAAGCACGAGGTCACCGTCGATCCGCTCGTTGCCGCCAAGGCCCGCGCCGCCGTCGAGCGCATGATCGCCGTCAAGGCGTGAACCGAGGGTCCGTCCCTCCGCACCATCGGTAGTCGCCGAAAGGTTGCCAGCGATGACCAAGAGACCGATCGCATCGTCCCGTCACTCTACCACCCAGGCGAGCCTCGGCCCGGGCGACATCGTCGTCGTAGGCGCAGGGCTGGCCGGGCTGTTCACGGCGCTCAAGCTCGCCCCGCATCCGGTCACGGTCATCGCCGCCGCCCCACTCGGCGAGGGCGCGTCGAGCGTTTGGGCGCAGGGCGGCATCGCGGCCGCCGTGGGTGAGGGCGATACGCCCGAGCAGCACGCCGCCGATACCATCGCCGCCGGTGCCGGCCTCGTCGATGCCGACGTCGCGCTGACGGTGGCGAGCGAAGCCGCCGATCGTATCCGCGACCTGTTGCGCTTCGGCGTTCCCTTCGACAAGGACCTCGAAGGACACTTCGTGCTCTCGCGCGAGGCCGCGCACTCGCGCCAGCGCGTGGTGCGTGTCGCCGGCGACGGGGCGGGCGCTGCCATCATGGCTGCGCTCATCGCCACCGTCCGCGCAACGCCGTCGATCCGCGTGCTCGAAGGTTTCGAGGCGAGCGACCTCATCGTTGCCGACGGCCGCGTCATCGGCGTCGAGCTCGTGCGCAATGCTGCCCTCGGCAACGGCACATTCGCCTTCGTCCCGGCCGCCGCCGTTGTCCTCGCGACAGGCGGCGTCGGCGCCCTATATCGCGTGACGACGAACCCCGCTCACGCCCGCGGCCAGTCGCTCGCCATGGCCGCCCGCGCTGGCGCCGTCATCGCCGATGCAGAATTCGTCCAGTTCCACCCCACCGCCATCGACATCGGCCGCGATCCAGCCCCGCTCGCGACAGAAGCCTTGCGCGGCGAGGGCGCGACGCTGGTCGACCGCACCGGCCGCCGGTTCATGCGCGACCTGCATCCCGATGCCGAGCTCGCCCCGCGCGATATCGTCGCGCGCGGCGTGCACGCGTCGCTGATCTCCGGTCGCGGCGCGTGGCTCGACTGCCGGTCGGCGATCGGCAAGGCTTTTGCGCAGCGCTATCCGACCGTCTATCGCCACTGCACGGCAGCCGGCATCGACCCGGCCACCGATCTTGTTCCGGTCGCGCCTGCCGCGCACTATCACATGGGCGGCATCGCTACAGACCTCATGGGCCGCACGAGCATTGCAGGCTTGTGGGCCGTCGGCGAATGCGCCTCGACGGGCCTGCATGGCGCCAACCGCCTCGCCTCCAACTCGTTGCTGGAGGCCGTCGTCGTGGGTGCCCGCGTTGCAGCCGACATCGCCGGGCGAGCGCGCCATCGCAAGGCCCTGACCGGCGCCGAGCCGCGCCGCCTGCCGCCCGACTGCGATGTGCCGGACCTCGGCGATCGCGCGGCCCTCGTAGGCCGGCTGCGCGCGGCGATGGCGGCCGGCGTCGGCGTCGTCCGTGACGCGGCTGGTCTGACGCGGGCGCTCGGCGCACTGACGTCGATCGCGGAAGCGACGCGCGGCGATCTGCAGATCCACAACATGGCCCAGGCCGCACGCTTCATCGCCGCCGCCGCGCTCGTGCGCAGCGACAGTGTCGGCGCCCACCACCGCTCCGACGCCCCGGCGGCACGCGATGCCGCCGTACGCCGCTCGTTCCTGACGCTCGCCGACGTCGACCGCATCGTCGCCGGCCTGCCGGGTGCCAGCCCATCCGCGGATGTTGCGCACGCGGGAAGGCTCCTGCCGTGAGCCCGTCTGCCGGCATGAGTGCGTCCGTGTCCTTACCCTCGCCGGGCCCGTTACCGCGGTCGCTCGTCCAGCATGCCGTCGCCGCCGCGCTCGCCGAGGACGTCGGCCTCGCCGGCGACCTCACGACGAACGCGACGATACCGCCCGACGCACGATCGAGCGTCGTCATCGTTGCCCGCCATGCGGGCGTCGTGAGCGGCCTCGACCTCGCCACGGCGGCCTTTCGCGCGCTCGACCCCGCCATTGCGCTCGAGCGCGCGGTCGCCGATGGCGACCATGTCGATACAGGTGTGGTGCTGGCGCGCATCGAGGGAGCGACGCGCGCCATCCTGACCGGCGAGCGCGTGGCGCTCAATTTCCTCGGCCGCCTCTCGGGCATCGCCACGCTGACGCGCGCCTACGTCGACGCCGTTGCCGGCACCAGGGCCGCCATCGCCGACACGCGCAAGACGACGCCCGGCCTGCGCGCCTTCGAGAAGTACGCGGTGCGCTGCGGTGGCGGCGTCAACCATCGCTTCGGCCTCTTCGACGCCATCCTGATCAAGGACAATCATATTGCCGCAGCCGGTTCGCTGACGGCAGCCGTCACAGCCGCGCGGGCCCATGCCGGCCACCTCGTCAAGGTCGAGGTAGAGGTCGACACGCTCGACCAGCTCGAGGCCGCGCTGAGGCTCCCCGTCGACGTCGTCCTGCTCGACAACATGGCGCCGTCGATGCTGCGCGAGGCCGTCGCCATGGCGGGCGGCCGCGTGCTGCTCGAAGCCTCGGGCGGCGTCAGCCTCGCAACGGTTCGGGCGATCGCGGAGACCGGCGTCGACCTCATTTCCGTTGGCGCGCTGACGCATTCCGCGCCCGTTCTCGACCTCGGCCTCGATTACGTCGGTAAAGGCTAGCGGGAAGCGAAGGCTTGTCGCTGCCACAGTTGTCCGCCATCTCTTGAGCGGGGGCAGGAGGCCACGATGTCGGACATGGGCCAATCGGCCGTTTTCTGGATTTCAGCGTACGGCGCAATCGCGGTCGGCTCTTCGATCCTTGCCGGCATTCTGGCCGGCGTGAAGAACCGGGACTATTCGTTCTGGATGGGCTGGTGCCTCGTGCTGCCGCCCCTCGTCCTGTTTCTGGCCGCGCTGCCCGACTACAACGGCCCGCGTCCCCGCCAGCGCAGCCTCGACGACGAGGACGCCGACGACCGCTGGTGAGCCTGCCTGCCCGTCACGCCTGAGTTGCAGCACTTCTTCCAAGTGCTGCCTGCGCTGCTGCCAGCCGCGCCACGGGCACCCGGAACGGCGAGCACGAGACGTAGTCGAGCCCGACCTCGTGGCAGAACGCGACCGACGCCGCATCCCCTCCGTGCTCGCCGCAGATGCCGATTTTCAGTCCAGGCTTGGCCGCCCGCCCGCGCTCGAGCCCGATGGCGATGAGTTCGCCCACACCGCTGACGTCGAGCGACACGAACGGGTCGACCGCGAAGATGCCCCGCTCGAGATAGGCTTCCAGGATCGGCGCCGCGTCATCCCGCGACAGCCCGAGGCAGGTCTGCGTCAGATCGTTGGTACCGAAGGAGAAGAACTGAGCTCCATCCTCTCCCTCGGCGATCTCGGCAGCCTTGAGCACGGCCCTCGGCAACTCGATCATGGTCCCGATGGTGTAGTCGATGGCGCTTCCCGTCTGGTGCATGACGGCATCGGCCGCAGCGCGGATCACGCGGGCGAGTATGTCGAGTTCGGCGCGCGAGACGACGAGCGGGATCATCACCTCCGGCACGACCGGCATGCCCGTGACACGGCCGGCCTCGATCGCCGCCTCGAAGATGGCGCGTGCCTGCATCTCCGGGATTTCAGGATAACGCACGGCAAGCCGGCAGCCGCGCAAGCCGAGCATCGGATTGAACTCTTCGAGCACGTGAACGCGCGCGGCGAGCCGATCGACACCGATGCCGAGGGCTGCCGCGACGGCCTCCTGCTCGCGCCGCTCGCGCGGAAGGAACTCGTGCAGCGGCGGATCGAGCAGGCGGATCGTGACGGGCAGCCCGGCCATGGTCTGGAACATGGCGGAGAAGTCCGCGCGCTGCATCGGCAGGAGCTTGTCGAGTGCCAGCCGGCGCGCCGCCTCGGTATCCGCGCAGATCATCTCGCGCATGGCGAGGATGCGGCCCTCCTCGAAGAACATGTGCTCGGTGCGGCACAGCCCGATGCCCTCCGCGCCGAAAGTCAGCGCCTGCGCCGCATCGAGCGGCGTATCGGCATTCGCGCGCACGCCGAGCCGGCGAAAGCCGTCGGCCCATCCCATCAGCTTGCCGAAAGTGCCCGACATCTGCGGCTCGCGCATCGGCACGCGGCCGGCGAGCACCTGCCCGGTTGCCCCGTCGATGGTGATGACGTCGCCCTTGCCGAGCACCTTGGCGCCGATGCGCAGAGTCTGTGCCTCCGCGTCGATCTTCATAGCGCCCGCCCCGGACACGCACGGCCTGCCCATGCCGCGCGCGACGACGGCGGCGTGGCTCGTCATGCCGCCCCGCGCGGTCAGGATGCCGGCGGCGGCGTGCATGCCGTGAATGTCTTCGGGGCTCGTCTCGAGGCGGACGAGGATCGCCTTGCGTCCCTGCGCCTTCCACTGCTCCGCCTCTTCGGCGGTGAACACGATCTCGCCTGACGCAGCCCCCGGCGAAGCTGGCAGGCCGACGGTCAGCACCACCTTCTCGGCCGCCGGATCGATGGTCGGATGCAGCAACTGGTCGAGGCTTGCCGGGGCGATCCGGCACACCGCGTCCTGCTTCGCGATGATGCCTTCCTCGGCCATCTCGACGGCGATCCTGACCGCCGCCTCGACGGTGCGCTTGCCCGATCGCGTCTGCAGGATGTAGAGGCGGCCCTGCTGGATGGTGAACTCGATGTCCTGCATGTCGCGGTAGTGCCGCTCCAGGTGCTCGAACACCGCCGCCAGGTCGCGGAACGTATCTGGCATGAGGGCTTCGAGCGACGGCATCTTCGCGCCGGCCTCGATGCGCGCCTTTTCGGTCAGGAGTTGCGGCGTGCGGATGCCGGCGACGACATCCTCGCCCTGGGCGTTGACCAGATACTCGCCGTAGATTTCCCGCTCGCCGGTCGACGGGTTGCGCGTGAAGGCAACGCCGGTCGCGCTGGTCTCGCCCTGGTTGCCGAAGACCATCGCCTGGATGTTGACCGCCGTCCCCCAGTCGTCGGGGATATCGTGCAGCATGCGGTAGGTCACCGCGCGCGCGTTGTTCCATGAGCCGAACACGGCAGCGATGGCCCCCCACAACTGCTCGCTCGTATCCTGCGGAAAATCGGCACGCAGATGCTGGCGCACGGCCTCCTTGTAGCCGTCGAGGACCTCGCTCCAGTCCTCGGCGGCAAGCTCGGTATCGAGCGCGAGGCCGTTGAGATTCTTGTAGTTCTCGAGAATGTCCTCGAAAACGCCGTGATCGATGCCGAGCACCACGTCGGCGTACATCTGGATGAAGCGCCGGTAGCTGTCGTAGGCAAAGCGCCGGTCGCCCGAACGCCGCGCCAGCCCCTCGACCGTCGCGTCGTTGAGCCCGAGATTGAGGATCGTATCCATCATGCCCGGCATCGAGGCGCGTGCGCCTGAGCGCACCGAGACGAGGAGCGGATTGTCCGCATCGCCGAAGCCTGCCCCGGCCGTCGCCGCCACCGCGCCGAGCGCGGCATCGACCTCGGCTCTGAGATCGTCGGGCAACGCCCCGCCGTTCGCCACGTAGGCGCGGCACACCTCTGTCGACAGGGTGAAGCCAGGCGGCACCGGCAGTCCGAGGAGGGCCATCTCGGCGAGATTGGCGCCCTTGCCGCCGAGCAGGTCTTTCATCGCGGCCGAGCCGTCGGTCCGTCCCGCGGCGAACAGGAAGACGCGCTGCCGGTCGATCCGTGTTGGTGCCTCCGCCATGAGTTCCCCTCTCCGAGCGCGCCGGCAGCATCGAATGATTTCGCGGGAAGCGCAAATGGCACTAATGTCGGCGCGCTCCCCAGTTCTCCCGCCCACTCCCCACTCCCCACATCCAGCAAAGCGACCCCGCCTCGTGTCCCAGCCCCTGCCGTCCGGCGCGTCCGCGCTGCCCCGCGTCCTCAAGGCCGTCGACGCGGCTTCTGAAGAGAGCCTCGCGCGCCTCTTCGAGCTGCTGTCGATCCCGAGCATCTCGACCGACCCGGCCTACGCCGCCGACTGCCGGCGCGCCGCCGACTGGTGCGCGGCGACCCTCGGCGACCTCGGCTTCGATGCCGGCGTGCGTGCGACGACCGGCCATCCCATGGTCGTCGGTCACCTGCGCGCATGCGCGAACGGCACGCACCGCCGCCCGCACGTGCTGTTCTACGGGCACTACGACGTGCAGCCGGCCGAGCCGCTGGACCTTTGGACGAGCCCGCCGTTCGAGCCGCGCATCGCCAGCGACAGATCGAACGGCAAGGTCATCGTGGCGCGCGGGGCGGAAGATAACAAAGGCCAGCTCATGACGTTTCTCGAGGCCGTGCGCGGCTGGCGGGAGGTCACGGGCGGGCTGCCGGTCGACGTCACGGTCCTCCTGGAGGGCGAGGAGGAATGTGGCTCGCCCTCGCTGCCCGGTTTCCTGAAAAAGCACGGCCGCGAGATCACCGCCGACTATGCGCTCGTATGCGACACAGGTCAGTGGGATAAGGACACACCAGCGATCACGACCATGCTGCGCGGCCTCGCCGGCATCGAGGTCGTCGTGCGCGGCCCCTCGCGTGACCTCCACTCCGGTCTCTACGGCGGCCTCGCCGTCAACCCGATCCGCGTTCTGACGCAGATCTGCGGTGCGATGCACACCAAGGCCGGCAGGGTCGCGGTGCCCGGCTTCTATGCCGGCGTGAAGCGGCCGACCAAGGCGCAACTCGCCCAATGGCAGGCGATCGGCTTCGCGGCGGCCTCGATGCTGCAGCCTGTGGGGCTATCCCATCCGGCCGGTGAGGCGGGCTTTTCGCCGCTCGAGCAGCTCTGGGCGCGGCCGACGCTGGAGTTCAACGGCATAACGGGCGGCTATCAGGGGATCGGCTCGAAGACCATCATTCCTGCCGAGGCGTCGGTGAAAATCACCTGCCGCCTCGTCGCCGGCCAAGACGCCGCCTCCGTGATCACAGCCGTCCAGAATTTCGTGACGGCCCGCCTGCCGGCCGACTGCACGGTCGAGTTCAAGGGGTCGCACGGCTCGGGCCCCATTGCCTTCGACACCCACATGCCCGCGATGCGGGCGTCTGCCGCCGCACTCGCCGAGGAGTGGGGCAGGCCGGCCGTGCTGATGGGCTGCGGCGCCTCGATTCCCATCGTCACGGCCTTCAAGCGCGAACTCGGCATGGACAGCCTGATGATCGGCTTCGGCCTCGAGGACGACCGCATCCATTCCCCGAATGAAAAGTACAACCTGAAGAGCTTCAAGAAGGGGACACGCAGTTGGGCGCGCATTCTTTCGGCACTGGCAGCGGCCTGAGCTCACATATCGTCGACCTCACCTAACGTCGACCGCACGTCACAGCGCACGCATACCACTGACTAAACGAGGACGACCCGTGTCGAGGAAATGGATGGGGCGGCTCAGAGCCGCCGTGCTGACGGCGACGGCCACGGTCGCAGCAGCAGTCGCGGCCCTGGCTCCGCTCCCGCCGGCCGCGGCGCAACGGGCCGGAGGCGGCTACGACGGCGCGGCGGCGAGCCGGGATCAGGCCGGACGGCGCGACGTCGCCGGCGCGTTCGACTATTACGTGCTCGTCCTGTCCTGGAGCCCGACCTACTGCGCGGGACTTCCACGAGGCGAGAAGGACCCGCAATGCGAGGTCGCTTCGAGCCGGCCCTATGCGTTCGTCCTGCACGGGCTTTGGCCGCAGTATCAGCGCGGCTATCCCGAACGCTGCTACGTGCCGTTCAAGCCCTATGTGCCGCAGGCCACCATCGATCGCATGCTCGACATCATGCCGAGCCCCAAGCTCGTCATCCACGAGTACCGCAAGCACGGCACCTGCACCGGGCTGACGCCGGACGGCTACTACGACCTGTCACGCAAGCTGTTCGCCACCATCGCGATTCCCGAGCGCTATGTGGCACCCGCGGCCCAGCAGACCGTATCGCCGGACGACCTCATCGACGAGTTCATCGCCAAGAATCCGCAGCTTCGCCCCGACATGCTGGTCGTCGCCTGCGGCGGTGCCGGCAACCGCCTGCGCGAGGTCCGCATCTGCTTCGACAAGTCAGGCGTGCCCGCCACGTGCGGCGCCAACGAGAACCAGCGTCGCCTGTGCTCGGCCTCGCGCATGTATGTGCCGCCCGTTCGTGGGTCAGCGCGACCGCCGGCCGTGACACCCGAGGCAGGGCGCACTCCCGCACCCGCGGCGCCGAGAAGCGGTGGCACGGCGCCGGCGGCACAACCGGCTCGCCAGGGCGACTGGCTGCCCGGACCGCGCTGAGCGATCACCAGTGCTCGTGCCGGCAGCATTTTTCCTGCGACACTGCCATCCACAGGGCAGATGAGTTTTTCGCCGGTCGGGCCCCATTGCCGTCGCAATCCATGCCGTTGATTCCCGTCTTTTGACGGGCCGGGAAGCGGCCGCGCCACCCCGAGGCGGCAACCATGGGGGTGACCGGCGGGCTTTGGCGCGATAGTCATGGAGGGCGAACATGGACCTGGCTGCAGGGCAGTCCTGGACGTACGACGCGCCAGCAGGTTTCGAGACCTCGCGCATCGTCATCGGCGCGCTTGCGACGTGCAGCACGGGCGGCCGCATCGTCTGCTTCAGCGTTTCAAAGGCGCCGTACCGGTGGCCCGACGGACGCATCGAGACCGTATCGATTCCGTTCGTGCCGATGAGCGAGGCCGCGTTCTGGCGCACCATCCGCTCCAGCATCGGCGAGGGCGAGCCCGACGAGCGCTTTGCGCAGGCGCTGTCGGCCTGGGCCGACGATCCGCGCGGGCTTGCCATGTTCACGGTGCCCTACGACGGCCTGCTCGACGACCTCATCGCACGCCAGATGCAGGCCCTGGACCTGGCGGCCTGAGACCGCTCCTTCGATGCCACGTCGACGACGCGGCAGCCGTCGGCGACGGCCAGTGCGCGCGCCCTCCCAGCGCAGCACCCGATCCGTCGTGTCTCATTTCGATCCGCGCAAAGGTCCCGGTCCGCGCAAAAGTTACCGCCGCGGGCCGAAAACGTCCGCGCCTTCAAGTCTCCTTAACCACACTCATGAGACCTTCAAATGACCGGAAAGGGGCGTGGCCCCGCCGGTCGCGATCGATTCCGGCGCCACTCCCTGGATGGCGCTGCCCTGAATCGGTTGGACGAGATGGCAATGGCGCCGATCCGCTTCCGCGGGACCGGGCGGCGCTCGTGAGTTGTGGTGGAGCTCAGTATTCACATGCCGACCAAACGGAAAGGCCTGTTCGACGGACTGCTCAAGTACCTCGGTCTCTGGCACGCCGACGAGATCGACCCCGCGCACGCTGCGGCTGCCGCGTCCCTCGCGCCGGCCATGGCACTCGCGCATGCTGGGCCTCAAGCTGCGCCCATCGCTGTCCAAGAAGCCATCGAGGCAGCCCACACGATCACGGACGGATCAGCCGGGGTCGCCGTCGCCAGCGAAAGAGAGACCGCGTCCGACGTGTCCGACGCGGACGTGGACGCGGAGCCCGATACGAACCTCGTGGTTCTCGACATCGGCGGTACGCCGTCGAACAGCTTCAACCTCGCCGATCGGCTGCGCTCGATCGACAAGTTGAACCGGCCGGCACGCAAAGGCGGCAAGTCGAGCCCGCGCGTCGCTCCTGCCGGCAAATCGATCCCGAAATCTGCACGCGGCGTGAAGATCATCTATACGCCGGCCGTGAGCCCGATCCGTCAGCGGAAATCCGCAAGCCTCGCCCCGGACCGCGCCGCACGGCCTTCGGCGATCGTCATCACCTTCCCGGGCAGCACTGACGCCAGCGCGGCGGCGGTGGCAGCCTGATCGCGAGCGAGAGAGGCCAGACGGCGTCCGTCGACGGTGGGCGTCGTCGTGGCATGGTGGCGTGGCGAGGACTGATCAGGCCGCCGACTTGCGCGCGCGCTCAGCGGCCCACGACAGGGGTGCATCGGCCATGAGGCCGAGCACGGGCGACACCGATCCCGATCCCAGTTGCATGGGATCGACGCTCCAGCCGCGCGCGATCTCGAACACGTGCGGCTCGGTGGGGTAGAGGACGAGTTCGCCACCCGCGTCTCCGCTGCGCCCCTTTACGCCGCGCAACTCGAACAGCCGAAGGCCGAGCGCGCGCTCCTCCTTCGAGATCTTGCCCTTGTTCCACACGATGCCGGCATCGCTGACTGCGAAAGCCCGTACGATCTTGCCGTTCGCCACTCTCGCCCAGGCGAAGTAGTCGATAGCCGGATACGCGAAGTAGTATTGCACGTCTGGAAATGCCGAGCCGAGCTTGAGCAGCAGCGGCGACAGCTTGTCGACGAAGGCCGGCCCGACCGGATGAGGCAGCGACAGCCCCACGACGAAGGTCCATCCCTTCACCGGCGGAGTTATGTAGAGCCGGGCCGCCCCGAGCCGCTCGTCGTAGATGGTGCCGAGGCCGGAGTTCCAGTTGGCGAGTTGTACCGCGGGTATGCCGAGCTGCGAGGCGACCGCCATGCCATCCTCGGTGCGCACCGCCAGCCACGCCATCCCCGAGCCGAATGCGAGCGGGCGATCCGGAACGTCGGAGAGCAGCAGCGTGCGGCGCACATCCGGCCGGCTTAGGAGATGGGCCGCCGCGGCGATGGTCAAGCCGACGAGTGCCGTGATCACCAGTGCCGAGACCATCCACAGTCCTCTTCCACCATCACCTCGCGTCGCCCCGCTCACAGCGCAGCCGGACCGTCTTTGTGGGCATTGAGGCCAGGCGGCTCGTCCTGGCGTTGCCGCGCGGCCCTTCGCATGAGACGGGTGTCAGCCGCCTCCATACTCGCATTAGCGGATTCGACAGTGTTTGGCGCAGAAACCAGGCCCGTGTTGCCGTTGCTCCACAGGCTTGCGCAACAGTCCTCCAGCCGAGGTCGGCGGCTTTGCGGTGTCGGGGGCGGGCAGCCGAAGAGCTGCGATCGGCCTATCCAGGCGGGTGGCGCAGAGGCCGAGCGCCCTGATCGGCGCGGCGCGTAACGGCAGGATCGGATGTGAGGAGGCCAGCTCGCATCAGGCTCGGTAGCGGGGTGTGACCGACGGCAGTCGCCAAGCTGGCCTCCATCGAGGGGCCGCCAGAGAGGGCAAGTGGGGGCCGCTCGAAGGTCGTCGGCACAACGCGGTACGAAATCTGATGCCGCTCGACCACGTGCGGGACGCTAGCTCATGTCGATGACAGTCTAACGACACAAGATATTGAAAGCCGTCGAACAACCGGCCTCCGACGCACCCGGTGGATAACTCGCCCTCCCGCTGCACCTCGTTCGTCGAGCCTCGGGCGCTGCACGAGCCGCCCGCGATCCTCATCGCAATCGAGACGCGCTACGTTGTGTATTGCCGGCAGACTGCGGACCGCACAGGTTGGCACGACAATGGTGCCATCTGCTGGCCAACCGACAGCCGCCACGCTCAGCCAAGGACACACGACCATGACCTCGACAGGGTCCGTTCCGACCGTCACGCGCGTTACTCATACGCGCCAAGCCGGCGTCGCCGACGACGTCGACTTCGAGATCAAGGGCCAGGAGATGCAATTCGTCGAGATCGAGCTCGATCCCGGCGAGAGCGCCATCGCCGAGGCGGGCGGCATGATGTTCAAGGACCCCGCCATAGCGATGGACACGATCTTCGGCGACGGCAGCAAGGCGAAGACCGGGTTCTTCGGCTCGATCCTGGGCGCAGGTCGACGGCTGTTGACGGGCGAGAGCCTGTTCATGACCGTCTTCACGCATCAGGGACAGGGCAAGGCGCGCGTCGCCTTCGCCGCTCCCTACCCGGGCACCGTCATGCCATTCCATCTCGCCGAGATGGGCGGCACGCTGATCTGCCAGAAGGACGCGTTCCTGTGCGCGGCCAAGGGCGTTTCCGTCGGCATGCATTTTCAGCGCAAGATCATGACGGGTCTGTTCGGTGGCGAGGGCTTCATCATGCAGAAGCTCGAAGGCGACGGCTTCGCCTTCATTCATGTCGGCGGAGCAGTCGTCGAGCGTGAGCTCGCCGCCGGCGAGGTCCTGCACGTCGATACCGGCTGCGTGGCGGCCTACGAGCCGAGCGTCGAGTTCGACGTCGTGCGCGCCGGCAACGTCAAATCGATGATTTTCGGCGGCGAGGGCATCTTCTTCGCCGAACTCAAGGGACCCGGCCGCATCTGGCTGCAGAGTCTGCCGTTCTCGCGGCTTGCTGGCCGCGTGTTGGCCAACATGGGCCCTGGCGGCGGGACGGGAGAAGGCTCGATACTCGGCCCGATCGGCGGCGTGTTCGACGGCGACAACAGTTGAGGAGTGGCAGACCCGGAAGCACCGCTACGAGCGTCAGTGCGGGCCGCCCTGCGAGCATTCCGCTTCTCCGGCCGGAGCCGTGTGCAAGTACGGCGCATGGCCGGGATACTTGCCCGCAGCAATCAAGCCCAGGGCACCCGAAAGAAGCAGAAGCGTCCAAGTCGACACGGCTGGGCAAGATCCCGGATTGCCGCGCCAGGGCGCGGCCTCCGGGAAAACGGAGCTCTGGGCTGGTCGAGGGATATGCGGTTCCCACTGCCCACTGCCCAACTGCCCACTGCCGCACTCCCCCGCACCGCAAAGAAAAAGGGCCGGAGCATGCGCTCCGGCCCTCATCTGTCTCGTCAGGGGCGCGCCAATCAGGGCAGCGTCACCTTGACCGTGAAGACGAACTTCTCGTCGCCGAGGTCCTTGCCGTTGCGGCCCAGACCATCGTCCTCGACGTCGGTGTCCCAGTAGCGGAAGTCGAGAGCAACCTTCTCCACGCCGAGGGTCAAACCGGCGTTCCAGTACATGAACTCGTCGAAGCCATTGAGGTTCTCATAGGCCACGTCGTCCGAGGTCTGATAACCGACCGTACCGCCAATGGTGGGCGTGAAGATCCAGATGGTCGGCAGCGTGTAGCTCGCCACGCCTTCCACCGTGAAGACCTCGCCGGTCTCGAACGTGTAGTCGGGCGAGTAGTACAGGATGGCGCCGACCGAGGCGTTCGTGAACGGCGTGATGCTCGCGCCGGCCTTGAACTCCCAGTAGTCGACGTTGACGGTCAGAGCGTCGGCCTGATCGGCATAACCGTAGTAGATGATGCCGAGGTCGAAGGTGACCGGACCGAGAACCGGCTTGATACCGGCGTAGAGATCGATCTCGGCGCTCGAAGCGGTGAAGAAGTCGTCGACCTCAGCGGCCCACACGCCGGCGTAGAAGATGCCGTAGCCGATGTCGGCGCCGATGAACGGCGTCGGGTCTTCGTCGTTCTGCGAGAAGCCGCGGAACACGTAGTCGCTGGTGATGCCACCGTTGACCGACCAGGTGAACTGGCGCTCGGGAGCGGCCGGAGCAGCGTCCTTGACGCTGCCGGAGTAACCATCGGCCAGCGCCGGCATGGCGAAGGCGGAAAGGGCGACAGCGGCGGCGCCGGAGAGAACCTTGTTGCGAAGCGTCATGGTATTCTTACACCCCCATTTTCCTAACACGGCGCACTGACCGCTCCGGACCCTACGGTTGGCCCTGAATCACGAGCGCTGTTGCATGGAAGAAAGCCGGAAAAGCACACGCGCCACAAGCCGAAACAACTGACGCCGAGTTTGTGGAAACCGCACTGTAGCGACAAGGCAACGTCAAAGTAGTTTTGACCAACAAGTGCGCACGCATCGCACATCGAGGCAGCACAACGAACACGGAATCTGCCTATTTTTTGAACTGAACGCCGCCCATTTGTGCGCAAAAATCAACTCATGCGGGATGGTGCAGGTTGCGCGCAAAGGAATGTTCGTCTCGCGCAGTCATCGCCATGCCTGGTCGGCCCGTTGTATCGATCGAACCCGCTGCCCAGCGCTGCCCGTAGCGCTCAACCGACGAGTGCGATCTTGCCCCCGATCCCGAAATCCGACCAGCCCACCCCCAGCGCCACGCCCCCTCACGCCGCGCCCGGCGTGGCCCTCATCACGGGGGCTGCGCGCCGAATCGGCCGCGCCATCGCGCTCGATCTGGCCCGGCATGGCTGGGATGTCGGCATCCATTTCAACACGTCTGCCGGGGACGCCGAGCACCTCGGCACCGAGATCGCGGCGCTCGGCCGGCGCGCGGCCCTGCTGCCGGCCGATCTGGCAGACGACAGGATCGCCGACGGCCTCATCGCCCGCTGCACCGCCGCCTTGGGGCCCACGAACTGCCTCGTCAACAATGCGTCGGCCTTCCTGCACGACACCATCGACGATCTCTCGGCGGACATTTGGCGCCGCCAGTTCCGCGTCAACCTGGAGCAGCCGGTGTTTCTCGCCCGCGCTCTCTACCGCGCCCTGCCGCCGGACCTGACCGGCAATGTCGTCAACATCATCGACCAGAGGGTCTGGCGCGTCACGCCCGAGGATTTCTCCTACACAATCTCCAAGTCGGGGCTTTGGACAGCGACCAGGACGCTCGCGCAGGCGATGGCACCGCGCGTGCGCGTCAACGCCATCGGGCCGGGGCCGGCCCTGCGCAGCATCTACCAGACCGACGCGGACTTCGCCGCCGAGGCTGCCGGCACCCTGCTCGGACGCGGCCCGACGCCGGACGAGATCGCCGAGGCCGTGCGCTTCATTCTGGCCGCTCCCGCGATGACGGGCCAGATGATTGCCCTAGATGGCGGCCAGCACCTCCTCTGGTAGCCCTCTGATAGCCTCCAAGCACCCGCCGCTTCGCCCACAACCCGCCCAATTGCTGCGCAAGACAATAAGGGAATGAGCAGGCAGGACCGCGGGGTCGAGCCTGCGCAGCAACCCCGCCGTTGCGAGCCTTCACTGGAGGCAGGCCGGTCCCGCCGTGTCGGCCGGCGCGTCGGGCGACAGCGTAAACCGTCGGTTAATGTTAAGCCTCTAGTAAGGCTGATGGAGTACCCGCCCGATTCTGTAGGCCCTTGTCCCAGGACTTCGCCATGTTGAGCCGCGTCGCAGCCGCCGCCCTCGCCGCTTCCGCCTTCTCCCTGAGTGCCACGGCAAGCCACGCCGCCGAGCTTCCTGCGATCCTCGCGGAGGGCAACAACACGGTGCCCGAGTGCGCGACACCCGGCCGCCTGACCGCGTTCCTCGCCGCGCGCAATGCCCGTCTCGACGCGCGCTATCGCGATCTCGCCGTGCACTACATGCGCCATGGGGAAAGCCTCGGCATCCGCTGGGATATCGCTTTCTTCCAGATGCTGCTGGAAACCGGCAACCTTACCTACACGGGCGACGTCGACCCCGAGCAGAACAACTTCGCCGGTCTCGGCGCCACGGGCAGCGGCGTCAAGGGCGAGAGCTTCTCCGACGTGGCCACCGGCGTGCGCGCGCATCTCGAGCACGTCACCATGTACTCCGGTCGCCGCGTCGAGAACGCCGTCGCCGAACGCACCCGCAATGTGCAGGCGTGGGGTGTCCTGACCAAATGGCAGAAGAGCTTCGACCGGCCGCTGACCTTCGCCGACTTGGCCCGTAAATGGGCGCCCGGCTCGAAGGGCTACGCGCGCGACGTGGCCAAGATCTCGAGCGACTTCTACGACGACTACTGCCGCAAGCCCGATCCCCATCCGGAGATGCTCGCGGCCGCTCGGGGCGACGGCACCCGCCCCGCGGCGACGGCTGCCGTCACCAAGCCGGATGCGTCCGAGGCAGGCAGCAGCGCCGATCTCGCTGCCGCTGCACTCGCGCGCGCCAAGGCCGAGGCCGCCGATCGCGCCACCCCCGTCGCCCAGGCGCCCGCCGCCACCAAGCCGCAGGCCGCGCCGGCTGCCACGGCCCCGACGGCGACTGCGACAGCCGCCACTCCGGAACCACCAGCCGCACCCGGTCCGAAAGTGACGGTGCTCAACAGCACCGAGCCCGCCGCGCCGCCGGCAGGGGCGGCCACTGGCCCCGACAAAGAGCAGAAGGTCGCGATGGCCGCCGGCGCCGCGACGGGCGCAACGGCCGCGCCTGCCGCCGACAAATCTGCCGCCGAGAAGCCGAAGGGCGACAAGGCGGCCTCAGGAAAGTGCCGCGTCTGGACCGCGAGCTACGGCGGCGCCAAGGCCATCATCATCAAGGCCATGAGCGATGGCGTGGCCAATTACACGGTCCTCGACGTCAACGCCGGTCGCGAGCAGCGCGAGGCCGACGCCTACATCGCCGCCTACGCCAAGGGCGGCACCAAGATCGCCGAGTTCTCGAGCCCGTCTGCCGCCCTCGACAAGGCCTTCGAACTCTGTCCGGAAGGCTGAACTGAACAGTGCAAGACTGATCTGAACAGTGCCTGCCGGGCACCCCTCGGACATCGTTGTGCGTGGCCAATTGATACGCCTGCGCCGTTCGCAGCGCCTCGCCGTGCTTTATCCACTGATTTCACAAAGCAAACACGACGCCGGGAGCATTTTCCGGCCTGTTGACGAACTTCCGCGCTGGCACATGCGGCATGCTCGGGCCATACACCGTGTTAGGGAGAACTGGCGGGTTGCAGCGCCGCTTCGTCGCTGGACGGTGATTTGCCGCTGCGGAGATCCATGCCGATGGAATTCGCCGACCTGAATTTGAAGGGTGTGCCCCCGCTCACGCGCATCCGTCACCCAGACGACATCCACGCCATCGAGTTCGTCGACGGCGTCGCCGAGGTCGAGGTTCCGATCGAGCTCATCGACCACGTTCCGATCAAGAACTTCGAGCGCCTCGACAGCCCGCGCCTCCAGGCCGTCGTCAAGTCCATCCGCCAGAACGGCTATTCGAGCCTTGCCCCGATCGTCTGCCGCGTCGGCGCACTGGGCAATTGGGTCGTCATGGACGGCGGCCACCGCATCACGGCGGCCCGCCTCGTGGCCCGCGAGGTGCTGACCAACCTGTGGGGCCAGAAGGTCGGCGATCTGACCTTCATCCTGTACCAGACGCCGATGAGCTACTCGAAGCTCAAGAGCCGCGCCGAAGCCGGCCTGATCGGCCCGGAATCCCGCCCCGTCGCCCGCCGCATCGGGCGGCCCGCTGCACAGTCCGGCGACAACTCGTGACGGTGTGGTAGCCAGGGCCGTTGCTGTGTCCGCAGATGCGGCGAACCCGCGCCGGCGGGCCGCTCAACGTGGCATCAGGCGATGGCGAGCCCCGGCGCCGTGCACTCATAGATCTTCTCGTAGAGCGTCTCGCGATCGAACGGCTTCAGGAGATAGCCCGTCGCCCCCGCGCTGAAGGCAGCGTTGATGTCGATCGGATCGGCCTCGGTGGCACAGTAGATGATGGCCGGCACGTGATCGGCCTTGATCGCCGCGATCTTGCTGATCAGTTGATGCGTGTCGCCCCCGGGCAGCCGCCAGTCGACCAGGATCAGATGCGGCAGGCCCTTGAGGCACAAGTCATGCGCCTGCGCCGTGGTCTCCGCCTCGACGACGATATAGCCGAGACCCTCGACGATGCGACGGGCGATGCGGCGGATGACGTCGGAGTCGTCGACTACGAGGCAGATTTTCATGGGGCATCCGGCTGAACGTCGCAACGCGCCGCGCCGCCAGGAAGCGTCGCCGCGGCCGCGCTCTCCTCGCGGCGATCTCCAAAAGTGCCCTGATCGCGTTAAAGCGGCGTAAGCGGCTCAGCTTCCGGATTTCGAGCGGATGAGAATATCCTCGCCGTCCTTCAGGATTTCGATCCTCATGCCCGTCTGATGGGCCAGACGCCACGTGTAGTAGGCCTGCACCGTGAAGGCATCGAGTGGCGGCGGTTCGACGCCGATGACGAACTCGGTCAGATACTGCGGTGGACGCGCGCTAGTCCCGGCGCAGCGGAACTCGAAGCTCGGCACTTCGGCAGAACCCTCGATGCGAACGGCGATTCTGCCGCCGCGCGGCAGGCAACTGATCGCGCTCGACACGAGATTGAGCGCCAGCTTGGCCTTGTCCTTGGGCATGTGGCCTGCTGGACCAGTCCATTCGAGCTGGTGCTTGCCGGTCTGCGAGACGTACTCGCGCGAGATCTGCTCGGCGGTCGCCAGATCGATCTGCGCGCCGGCCGAGCCTGACGCGCCGAACGCGAAGCGCGCGTACTTGAGCCGGGCGGAAGCCTGCTCGGTGACGTTGCGGATGACGTCGAGGGCATAGCCCTGCGCCTGACCATCGTCGTCCTCGTCGAGGATTTCGAGGCCGTTGTAGATGGCCCCGACAGGGCCGATAATGTCGTGGCAGATTTTGCTCGACATTAGAGCGATGAGGTCGAGGTCGCTCGGCGCGAGCAACGGCGTATCGGTGACGTGATCCATGGTCGAGCCCCTCGTCGAGCGCCCGTGTGGGGCGGCTCAGAAATGTGTCGCGGCGGCTCGGCGGTATCGCCAGACGCGAGCCAACAGGGGCCGCAGTGCATCGGTGTGCACGCGATTCGATTGATACACGCGCCGGGCCCGGGGCGCAAAGGCCCGTGCGGTCCGCCCGCTTTGATTTGGCCATTTGCGATGCGCCGGCGTACCGCTCGGGTCGCGGGCCACACTTTGGTAACAAGTTCCAAGCAATGGTTACCGGAACCGAGCAAAGCGTGCCGCATTGACCGGTCACGCGGGGCAGCCGGCTCCGCTTGCGAGCCGCCGCCGAGCGCCCCGCGTCAGAGCGCCAGGATCACGAGCACCGAAACCAAACGATGACGAACAATCGCTCATTCCGCCGCCGCAGCCTCGCCGCCCTCGGCCTGGCACACATCGCAGCCATGGCAGCCCTGCTGTCGGCACCCGCCACGCTCAGCGCCGAGGATGCCCTGCCCTGGCAGCAAGCCCAGTCGCAGCCGTCAGCACCCCAGGATCGCTACGAGGACCGCTACGACGTCTACCGCGAGCGTCCGCCCGCCGAGCGCGCGCCCTCACCCGGCTACGGCGACCAGCGCTATGAAGACAGACCATCCGGCGATCAGCGCTACGACGACCCGCGCGCCGAGGCGCCCCGCGCCAGCGATTCCTATCCGGCACCGGCCGCGCCGCCGACCTACGGCGAGCCCTACCGCCGCGACGACCGTGGTTACGACGCTCCGCGCGGCGACCGGTATGCGAGCCCGCAGGACTACGACCGTGGCGACCGGCGCTACGACGGCGGCTACCAGGAGCGCTACGACGACCGTGGCCCGCCGCCGCCTTACGCAGGTGAGCGCCCTTCGACCTATTCCGAAGGCGAGATCATGCGCGCCGGCCACTCGTTCTTCGGCTCGGTCAGCAAGGGTCTGGCGAACGCCATCGAGTACACGTTCCGCAACTCCGGCCGCCCCAACGGCTATATTCTTGGGGAGGATGCGGGTGGCGCCGTCGTCGCCGGCTTGCGCTACGGCGAAGGCACGCTGTACACGCGCGATGCGGGCGATCACAAGGTATTCTGGCAGGGCCCCACCCTGGGCTACGACTTCGGCGCGGAGGGCTCCAAGGTCATGGTCCTCGTCTACGACATGTATTTTCCCGACGACATCTACCAACGCTTCGGCGGCGTGCAGGGCTCCGCCTACCTCGTCGGTGGCGTGAGCGTGCAATTGCAGAAGCACGAGCACGTCACGCTCGCCGTCATTCGTTCCGGTGTCGGCCTCAGGCTAGGTGCCAACGTCGGTTATTTGAAGTATACCCGCAGCCCGACGTGGAACCCGTTCTGACGGTGCCGGTAACGGCAGGGGGGACGTCGAGCACAAGGGTGTCCATCCCGTTCGCTGGCGAGGCGCACGGCTCGGCAGGGCGGGAGATGACGGCTTGACGGTCGCAGGCAGGTCGGGAGGGGCGCGCCGGTGTTGACGATCCAGTCCGCGATGCTGGTCGTCCTCGGCGTGCTGATCGCATGTCTCGCCGGCCTGCTCATCGTCCCTGCCTACTATCGCCGCACGGTGCGGCTCACGACCGAGCGCTTGAAGCGCGCGATGCCTCTGACGGAGGCGGAGATCAGGGCCGACAAGGATCGCATTCGCGCCGAGTACGCGCTGGCCATCCACGACCTCAACCGCAACCTCGAGCACGTCACCCTGACCTCCGCGCGCCAGCGCGTCGAGATCAACCGCCGCGACGCGGCGATCAGCGCGCTCGAAGGCGAGGTCGCGCGCATGGGCACTGCGCTCGAGGAACACGAGAACGCCCGGCGCGTGCTCGAGCAGACGATCATGGACCGCCTGCCGCGCGTGGAGCACCGTCTCTCCGAGGCGCGCAAGCTCCTTACCCAGCGCGACCGCGAGATCACGCGCCTCAGCGAGACGGCCGAGCGCCAGGGCCGTGCCCTCGACGAAGCGACCCAGATCAACACCCAGAGCCGCGACGACATCATGCGGCTGAACGCGGCGCTCGCCACCCGTGCCGCCCGCAACCGCGACGGCCTCGGCGATGCCCGCGTCGACGGCGAGATCGCGCTGCGCTCCGAGATCGAGGCGTTGCGCGCCCGCACGCGCGAGCAGGCAGCCCTGATCGCCCGCCTGCAGGGACTGATGGCGCGCACTGGCGGAGCCGTCGGTGCCGGCTTTGCAGCTTCGGGCCAGGCCTCGTCTGGCACTGGCGATGCCGCGCCGGCCTTCTCCGGCGCCAACGGCAGCGAGCCGATCGTCCCGCGGTCGGAGGAGGAGATCGCACGCCTGCGCCGCGACCTCGCCGAGGCTGAGGCCGCCTTGCGCTCCTCGCGCTCCATGGGCGAGGTCGGACAAGAGGGGCGCGCGCGTCTCGAAGCCGAGATCAAGGCGCTGCGCTCGGCCAACGACGACAAGGCCGCCGAGATCGCGCGCCTGTCGGCCGCGCTGCACATCTACGAGGACACCTCGAAGAACGACCGCAGCATCGCCGAGAGCAAGATGGCGCTCAAGGCCAAGGTGGCGGCCCTGCAGCAGCAGACCGAGGACCAGTCCCAGCAGATCCAGCGGCTCAAGGCGGAGATCGCCGCAGCCAACGAGCGCGCCGCCCGGCAGGCTGCCCACCTTATGGAGGAGATGCGCCGGCTGGGCTCGGGAACCTACCCGACGACGGCCGGTCGCCCCGCCACGCGCGGACCCGAGGTCGCCTCCGAGCCGCGCCGCACTCTGACGGACCGCATCGCCGAGCCGCGCACACCGAATGCTACCAAGTCCGGGCCGGGACCGGCGTTGCGTCAGCGTGAGCCCGTGGCCAGCTCCGTTGGCGGGCAGAATGCGGACCCGCGCGATCTGGCCCGCGCCTCCGGCTTCCTGAGAGCACTCGGCGGGGCCGGACCGGCGGCGGCGCCACCCGTGGCCGCAGCCCAGGAGATGAAGCCTCAGGAGGCTGCCACCGGCACGGACGGCGCACAGCCCCAGCGCGATGCCAAGGCGCGCCGCGGCAGCCTGCTCGACCGCATCACCCGCATCGACCAGGCCGATTGAGACCGCTCGCGCCGTTACGGCGCAAGCGGCCGGGGCACAGCGACCGTGGCTCAGTGATAGCCATCGCCGATGCGCACCTTGCCCCGGAACGTCCAGTAGGTCAGCGCCGTATAACCGAGGATCATCGGCAGCAGGATGACTGTGCCGACCAGCATGAACATCTGCGACGCGGGTGGCGCCGCCGCTTCCCATATCGTCACGCTCGGCGGCACGAGATACGGCAGGGTCGACACGCCGAGCCCTGCGAAGCCGAGCAGGAAGAGTGCGATCGCGCCGAGGAACGGGCTGACCTCACGTCCTGTCACGAGCCCGCGCCATACGATGAGCGCAGCACACGCCGTCAGCAGCGGCACCGGCGAGAGATAAAGCATGTTGGGCCACGAGAACCACCGCTCCGCGATGCGCTGATCGGCAAGCGGCGTCCAGACGCTGACGACGAGCATCGCAACGAGCACCACCGGCAACAGCCACAGCGAGCGCTGCCGCGCCTCGGCGGCGATCTCTCCCTCGGTCTTGAAGACGAGCCAGGTCGTTCCGAGCAGCGCATAGCCGAACACGACGGCGACGCCGACGAACAGTGCGAACGGCGTGAGCCAATCGAGCGGCCCGCCGGCGAAGGCCCGGTTGGCGACCGTGATCCCCTGCAGGAAGCCGCCGAGGATCACGCCCTGCATGAAGGCCGCCGTGATCGAGCCATAGGCGAACGCTGCGTCCCACAGGCCGTGGCGCGGCTTGGCGACCCATCGGTACTCGAAGGCCACGCCGCGGAACACGAGCGCGAGCAGCATGATGATCACCGGCAGGTAGAGCGCCGGCATGATGATGCCATATGCGAGCGGAAAGGCGACGAACAGGCCGCCGCCGCCGAGGATGAGCCAGGTCTCGTTGCCGTCCCAGAAGGGCGCGACCGAATTCATCATCACGTCGCGATGCTCCTCGGTATCGGCGAACGGGAACAGGATGCCGAGACCGAGATCGAAGCCGTCGAGCACGACGTAGAGCGCCACTGCGACAGCCAGCAGCACCGCCCAGGCGAGCGGCAGCCAGTGTGCCTCGTTGCCCATGTCGAACGTGGCGAAATCGACTGGCATCACGCGCTCCCTTCCGTTGCTGCGCGTGCGGCGCCCGTCGCCCCCGACATGGGCCGGGCAGCGACTCCCGCAACACCCTTGTCGCGCTCGTCACCGTGCACGACGGAGGGCTGCGGACCTTTCTCGATGAGCCTGTTGATGTAGTAGACGCCCATCGAGAACACGACCGTGTAGACGATGACGAACAGCGTCAGGCTGATCGCGACCGCCTCGAAGGCAACCGGCGAGGCTGCGTCTGCAGTCCGCAGAATGCCGTGAGCGACCCACGGCTGGCGCCCGGTCTCCGTCACCCACCAGCCGGCGAGGATGGCGATGAAGCCCATCGGCCAGGTGTGCTGCACCGGAACTGCGAACCAGCGTGTGGTGAACAGCCGCCCGCTTGCCCACAGCACGGCGCCGACGGCACCAATGCCGATCATCAAGAGACCGAGCCCGACCATCACGCGGAAGGCGAAGAACACCGGCCAGACCGGCGGGCGATCCTCGGGCTTGAAGTCCTTGAGGCCGGGGAACAGGCCCTCGGGATCGTGGCGCAGGATGAGGCTCGCCCCGCCCGGGATCGAGATTTCGTAATCGTTGCGCTCCTCGGCCACGTTGGGGATCGCAAACAGCACGAGCGCACCTGGCTTGGAGCCATCCCAGTGCGCCTCCATCGCCGCCACCTTGGCCGGCTGATGCTCGAGCGTGTTGAGGCCATGCGCGTCGCCGATGACGAGTTGCAGCGGCGCGAGCACGGCGACCATGCCGAGCCCCATGCGCATCATCGTCTTCGCCTCCTCCTGGAAGCGACCGGCGACGAGATAGCGGCAGCCGACCGCGAGCACGACGAGCGAGGTCGTCAGGTACGCCGCCGTGAACATGTGGGCGAAACGGTAGGGGAAGCTCGGATTGAAGATCACCGCCCACCAGTCGACGGGCGAGGCGATGCCGTCCACGACCACATGGCCCGCCGGCGTGTGCATCCAGCTGTTGGCCGAGAGAATCCAAAAGGCCGACAGCGACGTGCCGATGGCCACCAGGATGGCCGCGAGCACGTGCATGTTCGGGTGCACGCGGTTCCAGCCGAACAGCAGAATGCCGAGGAACGTCGCCTCGAGGAAGAAGGCGGTCAGCACCTCATAGCCGATGAGCGGGCCGATCACGTTGCCGACGCGCACGGAGAATTCCGACCAGTTGGTGCCGAACTGATAGGACAGCACGATGCCCGAGACGACGCCCATGGCGAACGAGACCGCGAAGATTTTCGTCCAGAAACGGGCGAGCCTGTAGAGATGATCTTGCCCCGTCAGCCGCCAGCGCACGAGCAGCGTCGCGATGAAAGCCGCCAGCCCGATGGTGAAGCTCGGGAAGATGATGTGAAAGGCGACCGTGAAGGCGAACTGGATGCGGGCGAGAAGGAGGGCATCGACATCCATGAGAAGAGCTCCGGCGGCTTGGCGCAGTATAGTTCAGCGGCCTGTACGGGATAGTCTCGACGTCAGATGTTGGCACGTGCGCGACACCATGGCGAGACAGCGCAAGGTCGCGGGAGGCCCTCACTAGAACGCTGAATAACAAGCGCAAAATTGAAACGCGTACGAACTGCGCCAAATTGGCAGGGCGAGCCGAGTGCTCCGGCCCCGACATTCGCTGCCCCTCACCGAGCCCGCGCAGGCAAATGTCGGGACCAAGTGGAGCGCTCGTAACTCGCTGCCCCTAGTATTGCGTGTGTATCTGACCCTTGGTTGCGCGCCTGACCGCAACTGGGGACCAAGCGTCAGATACGAACACTAGTCCGACGTAGCCCTCTGACACCATGCCGGAGCCCGCGCATTGCGCGCCACGACCACGACAGCGGCACGCGGTCCGGGTAGTGTGTCGCATGGCAGAGTATCATGCGACGGGGTGGCCCGCGTGCCGCAAGCGCCCGAGGTGACGTTCAGCGTGGGGGTGACGGGCCACCGACCGAACCGGCTCGCCATACCGCTGCCCGACCTGTCGCGCCGGCTGGCCCTCACGCTGGCCGCCCTGCGCACCGGCGCATGCCGCGGCGGCAGCGGTCGCTGGCGCGCCATCACCGCGCTGGCCGAGGGTGCCGACCGCCTGTTCGCGACGTCCGCGCGTGGCCTTGGCTATGCCGTCGAGGCGGTGTTGCCGTTCCCGTCCACGGACTACGAGACGACGTTCTCTGATGCTGCGGCGACGCCCGACTACCGCACGGAGTTGAGCCTCGCCCATCGCGTCACCGTGCTGCCGGGCTCATTGTCGAGCGCGGAGGCGGCCTACGAGGCCGCGGGCCTCGCCATCCTGGAAGCCGCCGACGTCCTGCTCGCCGTTTGGGACGGCAAGCCCTCCGCCGGTCGTGGCGGCACCACGGACATCATCGGGCACGCCCTTGCAGCGCGCATTCCCGTGATCTGGATCGACGCCATCGAGGACCGCATGCCGCGTCGGTTGGAACTCCGTGACGCCGCCTCTCCAGCGCGCGACCTGGTGATGCCGCTCGCCCGTCGCGCCCGTCCGATGACGCGGGCCGAAATCGCCGCGCTCGTGCAGCGCGTCGTCACGTCTCGATGACCGGACGCCACGACGTCTCGCCCACGCATACGCCACTGATTGCCGTACCGAGCCTGCCGTATAGAGTGAGGGTCGCTGAGTGGACGAGGCGAGGGGGCAATGACGCAGTCCGTGACGAGCGAGGCGATCGCTGCGATCGACGACGTGCGCCGAGCCCACCCCGATTGGCGCGACGTCGCCGCCCAAGTCGACGCCCTGCCGCCCGGCGCAGCGAAGCTCGCCGACGTGCTGCGCCTGCCCGAAGTGGCCGCCAGCGCCGCGAGCTATCGCACGCTCAGCGCCGCCGCCGACACGTCCCGTGACCGGCAGCAATCGCTGGCAAGGGTCATCGCCATCAGCGGCTTTCTCGTGGCCGTCCTGTCGGGGCTCCTGCTCTATTGGCCGCCTTCGGAGACGAGCCAATTCGCCAAGTCGATCATCGGCGGCCTGCAAGCATTTTTCATCGTGGTCGCCGTCGTTAGCTCGATCTGGCTTGCCTTCAGAAAGCCGCTCCGCGCATGGACGCGAGCAAGAAGCGCGGCCGAGGCGCAACGCCTGCGCCACTTCCAACTGCTCTTGTCGAAATCGCACGAGACGGCCGCAGGCCATGGCGGGCAGGCCGTTGCTCCATATCTGCTTGAGTACGTGCGCGCCTACCTGATCGAGGACCAGAAGGCCTGGTTCGCGCGGCGCTCGCGGGACTATGGCTGGGTAGCCGGACTGATCGGCTTCGGTAGGTTCATCGCCATCGTGATGATGGGGCTCGCTGGCCTCCCCGCCCTGCTCGTCGCCGTCCAGACCGTGCTCGATGCCGGGACGGGCAATCGCATCGAGCAGGCCGCCGACCTTCTCGAGGAGATTACGGCCATCCTCGACCGGCCCCGCGTGTTCACCATGATCGCGCTCGTCGGCGGCGCCTTGCAGACCCTCATGGCAACCCTGTCGGCGACCTCGCTCGCCCTGCGCAACCGTGACACCTACCGCGCCATGGCCGCCCGCCTCGACGGCATGCTGGGCGAGCCGCTTGCGGCTGCGCGCGCAGCCGCGGCGATCGGCGACCGCTCGATCGTCGAAGCCTTCTGGCGCGACGTCGCCTTCGAGCTTGCCGCCGAGCACCGCGAATGGGGGGCTGCTCATCACATCGCCCAGGTTCTCGTTCTCGACAACGCGCCCGGTGTTTCCTTCAACGGGACCGGGTGACGGCCACCGAGCCGCGCGGCGCACAACGCGCGTTGACCATGCCGCCGTAAGCACGCCCCGCTTGGCCAGCCGGCAATCGGACTTGAATTGACGTCTCGGCTGATGTCTTGGCATGTGGGCGCCAACGAAGACGGGGCTGAGCCGACGAGGCCGCGAACCCTCGCAACGCAGCAGTATTGGCGTCGAAGGAAACGCGATGCTCAGAACCCTTACTGCCTGGCTCATCGTGCTCGCGCTCGTCGTTGGCATCACGGGCGGGCTTGCACTCTACAAATACCGCCAGATCGAGGCGGCGATCGCGGCCGCCAGCGCCATGCCTGAGATGGCGACCGCCGTGGCGACCGCCGAAGCGGGCACCGGCCAGTGGACGGCAATGACGCGCTCGATCGGCACCGTTGTGGCCTTGCGCACCCTCGAGGTGCGCAACGAGACGGCCGGAACCGTCGCCAGGATCGGCTTCCGCTCCGGCGACATCGTCGAGGAGGGCCAGGTGCTGATCGGCCTCGACGATCGTGCCGAGGTCGCAGCGCTCGCCGCCGTCGACGCCGAGGCGCGCTTGGCCGAGCAGACGCTCGCCCGCCGCGAGCGCCTGCGCGACAGCGCTGCGTTCTCCGAGCAGGAGTACGATCGCGCCGAGCAGGCGCTCGTCTCCGCGCGCGCCCGCGCCGAGGGCCTGCGCGTCGCCATCGACAAGAAGCGCATCACCGCGCCGTTCAAGGCCCGCATCGGCATCACCGACCTGCAGGCCGGCGCCTACCTTGAAGCAGGCACGCTGATCGCCAAGCTGCAAGGCGTGGAGGACGATGCCTACATCGACTTCGCACTCGCCCAGGACGACGCGGCGATCGTGCGCGCCGGCACCACCGTGACGATCACGAGCCTCGCCCTGCCCGGTGGCACGGCGACCGCGACCATCGAGGCCGAGAGCGAAGGCATCGATCCGCGGAGCCGCACCGTGCGCTTCCGCGCGCGCCTCACCGACCATGGCGGCCGCCTCCGCCCCGGCATGTTCGTCGACGTGGCGACCGTGACGAGCGAGCCGCGCTCCAGCGTGCTCGTTCCCGTCACAGCGGTGCGCCGCACGACGCACGGCCAGCACGTGTTCGTCATCACGACCGTCGACGGCAAGCTCCGGGCCCAGCAGCGCAGCATCGAGACCGGCCCCGTGCAGGGCGGCTCGGTCGCCGTGCTGAGCGGTCTTGCCGCCGGCGAGGTCGTCGCGACCTCGGGCTCCTTCAAGCTGCGCGACCAGGCCCTCGTCGAGACCGCGCCGCCCCCGGCCGCCACACCGGCACCGGCAACGAGCGTCAACTGAGGCGAAAGGCCGGACCGCCGTGCATGTGATGGACATCTTCGTGCGCCGGCCGGTGCTGGCCATCGTCGTCAATCTCGCGCTCGTGCTGATCGGCCTGCGCGCGGCGACGCAGTTGCCGATCCAGCAATACCCGCGCATCGAGAGCTCGTCCGTCGTCGTCACGACGACCTATATCGGGGCCTCCGCCGACGTCGTTCGCGGCTTTGTGACGACGCCGATCGAGCGCGCGGTGACCTCGATCACCGGCGTCGACTACGTCGAATCCAACAGCGTCGCCGGCCTCAGCACGGTGACCGTGCGCTTGAAGCTCAACCACCCGAGCACGGTGGCGCTCGCCGAGATCGGCAATCGCCTCGATCAGATCCGCAGCGAGTTGCCCCAGGAGATCGAATCCCCGATCGTCGAGGTCCAGCGCGCCGACCGTCCGTACGCGACGTTCTACGTCTCGGTGACATCCGATTCGATGACGCCGCCGCAGTTGACCGACTACCTCGCGCGCACCATTCAGCCGCAGCTCTCGACGATCGCGAACGTGCAGCGCGTGGGCCTCGAAGGTGCACGGCCCCAGGCCATGCGCATCTGGCTCGACGAGGCGCGCCTTACCGGTTTCGGGCTCAGCCCCATCGACGTCGAAGCCGCGCTGACCCGCAACAACTTCCTCGCCGCCGTCGGCCGCACCAAGGGCACCGAGGTGCAGGTCGACCTGCTGGCCGACACAGACCTCAGGAGCGTCGAGGAGTTCGAGCGGCTGATCGTGCGCGAGGACGAGGGTCGCATAGTGCGCATCGCCGATATCGGCCGCGTCGAGCTCGGCGCCGAGGAGCCGATCGCCAACGTCCGCCACAACGGCAAGGACGCGGTTTATCTCTCCGTCTGGCCGCTGCCGGGAACCAACGAGATCGCGGTCGCCTACGACCTGCGCGCAGCCCTCGACCGGCTGCGGCCGACGCTGCCGCCCCAGACCGAGATCGCTCTCGCCTACGATGGCACGGTCTACATGGAGAACTCGCTGAAGGAGATCCTGACCACCTTCACCGAAACGGTGCTGATCGTCGGCCTCATCGTCTTCCTGTTCCTCGGTTCGTTGCGCAGTGCGCTCGTCCCGCTCGTGACGATCCCCATCTCGCTCATCGGGGCCATCGCGGCCATGATGGCCATGGGCTTCTCGCTCAATCTCCTGACGCTGCTCGCCATCGTCTTGTCGGTCGGCATCGTCGTCGACGACGCCATCGTCGTCGTTGAGAACGTGTCTCGCTACATGCGTGAGGGCAAGGGCCGCATCGAGGCCGCTTTGCTGAGTTCGCGGCAGTTGTTCAGCCCCATCGTGGCGATGACCATCACGCTTGCCGCCGTCTATGCGCCGATCGGCTTCCTGTCGGGTCTGACGGGCGTCCTCTTCAAGGAGTTCGCCTTCACGCTCGCCGTGGCCGTCATCGTCTCGGGCTTCGTCGCCGTGACGCTGGGGCCGATCATGAGCGCTTATGCGGCTGCCGAGGGCGGCAAGGAGAATGCCTACGCCCGCTTCGTCGACCGCACTCTGCACCGCCTGTCGGTCGGCTACGGCCGCGTCCTCGACGTGCTGCTGGCGACAAAGGCGCCAGTGCTCGCCTTCGGCCTCTTCATCTGCGTGCTCGCCGTGCCGCTCGCCATGAACTCGCGTCAGGAGCTGGCCCCGGTGGAGGACGAGGGCTTCGCCTTCCTCATCATCACCTCGGCCCCCGATGCCTCCCTCGAGTACACCGCCGGCCACATGGACAAGGTCTACGCCATCGGCAAGAGCCTGCCCGAGTTCGATGCCATGTTCGAGATCGTGATGCCCTCGAGCGGCTTCGGCGGCTTCCTCTTCAAGAACTGGCACGACCGCGAGCGCACCGCACAGGAGCTGCAGCCCGAGATTTTCGGCGCCGTCTCCGCGATCAAGGAGCTGCAGGTCTTCGCCGCCCTGCCGCCGCCCTTGCCCGGTGCTGGCAACTACGACGTCGAGCTGGTGCTGAAGGGTCCCGGCACGCCCGAGGAGATGGCGGGTTACGCCGACCAGCTCGTCGGGTCTGCCTTCGCCAGCGGCAAGTTCATGTTCGCCGACACCGACCTCAAGATCGACCTTCCGCAGGTGCGTGTGACCGTCAACCGCGAGCGCGTCGCCGACCTCGGCCTCGACCTCGCCGACGTCGGCCGCCAGCTCGGCGTTCTGCTCGCTGGCAATTACGTCAACCGCTTCACGCTGGACGGGCGCGCCTACAAGGTCATCCCCCAGGTCGACCGCGACGCGCGCCGCAATGCCGAGCGCCTGCTCGACTACAAGATCCGTTCAGCCGACGGCACCGAGGTGCCCGTGTCGGCGATCGCCTCGCTCGAGGTCTCGACCGCCCCGCGCACGCTCGCCCGTTTCCAGCAGACCGACAGCTTCCGTGTCTACGGCGGTGCGGCGCCCGGCACCACGAAGGCCGAGGCGCTGGCGGCGCTCGAGGAGGCTGCCGCGCGCATCCTGCCGCAGTCCTACTCGATCGACTACGCCGGCGAGTCGCGCCAGTTGCGCCAGGAAGGCACGACGCTGATGGGCACGCTCGGCTTTGCCATCCTGCTCATCTATCTCGTGCTGGTGGCCCAGTTCGGCAGCTTCCGCGATCCCTTCGTCGTGCTCGCCGGCTCGGTGCCGCTGGCGCTGACGGCGGCTCTCGTGTTCACCTTCATGGGTTTCACGACGATCAACATCTACAGCCAGATCGGACTGATCACGCTCGTCGGCCTCATCGCCAAGAACGGCATCCTGATCGTCGCTTTCGCCAACGAGTTGCAGCGCGCGGGCTACGACAAGGCCGCCGCCATCCGCGAAGCCGCCATCACCCGCCTGCGCCCCGTCCTCATGACGACGGCGGCGACCGTGTTCGGCCACCTGCCGCTCGTTTTCGTGACGGGTGCGGGCGCGGAAGCGCGCAACTCGATCGGCATCATGCTCGTGTCCGGCATGGCGATCGGCACCGTCTTCACGCTGCTGATCCTGCCGGCGATCTACCTCGTCGTCGCCTCGCGCCACGCGCCCGATCCGCTGGACGACGACAAGCGCATCGCCCCGGCTCCCGCCGAGTGAGACGAGCCGCCGGCCCTACGTGCGCGCCGCCTGCCGGATGACGTCGTGCACGACGGCGAGCTTGCGATGCGCCGCAGCCGGCAGCGCGAACGGATAAAAGTCGTCGTGCCCCATGCTGCGCGTGAGGTTGTTCAAGGCGATGGTCAGCGGAATCCAGCGCTGGATGAGCGCCTCGCACGTTTCCGTGCGGTAGGTGTCGGCCGGCTGGAACGGCCACGCGGCACCGAGCTTCAGGCCGCGCGCCCGCGTCTCGATGCCCTCGGCCTCCGCCGAGTCGAGGCTCGCCACCATATGCAGATAGTGCGCCCACGTCTCCGCCCAGTCCTCCCACGGATGCGCGCTCGCATAGGCTGATACGAAGCGGCTCGACCAGTCTGCCGGCGGACCCTCGGCGTAGTGGCGCGCGAGCGCATCGGCGTAGTTGATCGTCTCGTCGCCGAACACCTCGCGGAAGGTCGCGAGCATGGGCCCGTCGCCGACGAGCAGCGCCCAGTAGTAGTGGCCGACCTCGTGGCGCAGGTGGCCGAGCAGCGTGCGGTAGGGCTCCTGCAAAGCGCTCTTCTGCCGTTGCCGTTCGATGGCATCGAGTTCGCCCACGTTGAGCGTGACGATGCCGCCGGAGTGGCCCGTCGGCAGGCTCTCGTCCAGCAGGAACATGAGAGGCGGCGACGCATCCGCGATCGGCAGGCCGAAGCGGGTGAGATCGTAGATGAGCCGCTTCTTGGCGCGCTCGAATGCCTCGCTGGCGACCGGCACGCTCCCCCCGCCGACCGTCGGCGTCATGACGCACGATGGGCAGAGCGGGCCGCCGTCGCCGCCGACGATCCAGTTGCAATGGATCAAGGCGCGATTGGCGCAAGCCACACCGCGGCCGCCGCCGTCCGCGGTCGCCACGGCAATGATGTCGAGGCTCGCCGGATCGAAGCCGAGCTGCGTACCGCAGGCGAGGCACGACAGGTTCTCGAAGAAAACCGGCTGCGCGCAGGTCGGACATTGGAAGGATCGCAAGGGCTTCGACTCCAAGACGGGCGAGAGGGTAGCGGAATGACAACGCCGCTGACGGCGTTGAGTTCGACGGCCAAAGCGCCGAACCCATGGGCTTTCTGTCAGCTCCTCTCTGACACGTATCCGGATCCGATACATCGCCCGAGCGCGATCTGCCGGAAGCACGCTCGGAACCAACACCCGCACCCGACGTTCTACCGCTGTCGACCCTGCAGGATCGCACCCCAAAAGAAACAACGACTTAGGAGTGCATCATGAACAAGATCATCGCCGCCGCTGCGGCTCTCTCCATGGCCGCCTCGACGGCTGCCCTGGCCCAGGCGACCGCGCCCCAACAGGCTCCGGCCGACGCGCCGCCGGCTGCTGTCGAGGTGAAGCCGCCGCTGAGCCCGGCCGAGCCGACGACCGGTGCCACCCCCTCGCATCCCGCTCTCGAGAAGAGCGCCGCGAGCGACACCCTGACCCTGACCGAAGCCCAGGCGAAGGACTGGGTCGGCAAGACCATCTACTCGAGCGATGGCAAGAGCGTTGGCGAGGTTGCCGCCTTCAATCGCGACGCCAAGGGCCACGTCATCGAGATGCACGCCGACATCGGCGGCTTCCTCGGCATCGGTGAGACGCGCGTTCGCGTCACGCCCGACCAGTTCAAGCTGGGCGCCGACCGCGTCGAGCTGACGGTTGCAGCCGAGGCTGCGAAGAGCCTTCCGAAGGTTGCGTCGTAAGCGTGCGTAACTGAAACGGGAGCGTCCCCGGAGCTGTGTTTCCGGGGACGTTTTCGTGTCGGACAGGCGCCGTTCCGCTCGTGCCAGCCGCCTCCCTCCTTCCACGCGACACGTTCATCTCGGTGCGGAACAACCGTGTGCGTTCCAGCGTTCCTTGCCCATTACCAACACATCAGGAGACGAGCCATGACACGTCATGCCGCCACCGCCCGCCAGCCGTCGGGCCATGCCACGGCCAATGTCGTGACTGCTTTCGACATCCCTGCCGAGGGCCCGCCGATACCCGATCCGGTGCGTGAGCCGGAGGCCGTCTACGACGCACCAGCCGAGATCGTGGAGGACCCCGCACTGACGCGGCGCAAGAAGCTCGCCGCGCTCGACGCCTGGGACGAGGCCGCTCACCTGCGCCTCGCCGCCGCCAACGAGGGCATGCCGGCCGGCGACAAGACGAGTGAGGACCTAGCCATCATCGAGGAGGTCGCCGAGGCCCGCGCCGAGCTGGAAGGCCGCCCCACGTCCGGCGGCTCGACCGTCGCGGGCCGCGCCCCGACCATCGCCGGCAAGGCTGCCCGCGCCGGCTCGCGCGCGCTGACCAACTATCGCGTGCTGGTCAATTCCCTGATCATCCTCGCCATCGCGGCCGCTGGCCTGTTCGCCTGGTGGCTGACGATCTGACCTTGAACGAGAACAAGACGCCGCGGCCTCCGCCAGGAGCGCAGCGGCGTCTTCGTATCTGCGGCTCGGCGCGACGGCCACCCCGGCCGGCCAGGGCTCACTCGACGACGAAACGCGCCTGGATCGTCTCCTGGTGCGGATCCTTTCCACTGATGACGACCTTGGCGCCCTTGGCGAGAGGCGCATCGAGCTTTGCCGACAGCGTCGTCCCCTTCGCCTCCAGCGCATAAACCTTGGTGCCGGCCTCCGACTGCACGACGGCCTTGAACACTGAGCCCGTCATTTCCAAGGGCTCGCCGTGCTCGCTCATGTGGAAGACGAGTGCCGCCTCGCTGACGAGCATCTCGACACCGTGATGCCCGTCCACATCCTGGAATTGGCCACCATGCTTTGGGCCGCCCACGTGTGCGCTATCTTTATCGTGGGCGTGACCCTCTTTCTTGGAATGGGCCAGGGCAGCGCCGGACCCGTCGGGGGCGATGCCCACTACGAGGCAGGCTGCAGCAATCGCGATCACAAGGGTTCTCATGCTCATGAGGATCTCCTCCGGGGTTGAGCTTCAGTAGGCTTCGATGGTCGTCGCGGACTGTGCGGGTGCGGCGGCCCGCTCGGCGATCAGCCGTTCGAGTGGCTTCTTGCCGAACCACAGGAACAGGAGGGGCGTCAGCACAGCGTCGATGAGGGTCGCGGAGACGAGCCCGCCGAAGATCGTGACCGCGAGCGGATGGAGGATTTCGCGCCCCGGCTCGTCGGCCGCGATCATCAGCGGCACGAGGGCAAGACCCGCCGACAGGGCCGTCATCAGCACCGGCGTAAGCCGCTCGAGCGAGCCGCGCACGACAAGCTGCCGGCCGAACGTCTCGCCCTCGTAGAGCGCGAGATTGATGAAGTGGCTGATCTTGAGGATGCCGTTGCGCGCCGTGATGCCGGCGAGCGTGATGAAGCCGATGAGGCTCGCGACCGAGAACGGCAGCCCCCACAACCACAGCGCCGTCACGCTGCCGATCAGGCCCAACGGGATCGCGGTCAGCACAATGCCGGCGAGCACCGCCGACTGGTAGCGGCTGTAGAGCACGAGGAAGATGAGCGCGAACGAGATCACGGACAGGAGCCCGATGGTGCGCGTCGCCTCCTCCTGTGCCTGGAACTGGCCTTCGAGGCGGACAACATAGCCCGGCGGCATGTCGACCTCGTCGATCAGCGCACGGATGTCGGCAACAATGGCCGCCATGTCGCGCTTCCCATCGCCGTTGGCCGACACGACGATGCGGCGCTGCTGGTTCTCGCGCAGGATCTGGTTCGGCCCTTCCGCCTCCTCGATCCTGGCGAGCCGCCTCAGCGGCACGTAGCCCATGGGTGTCGCGACGAGCGCATCGCCGAGACCGCTGGTCGAGCGGCTGTCATCGTCGAGCCGCATCACGACGTCGAAGCGCTTGTTGCCATCGACGATCTGCGAAACGGTGCGCCCGTTGGTCAGGTCCGCGAGCGTCGCCGTCAGCGCCGGCGGCGTCACGCCATAGAGCGCCGAGCGCTCGAAGTCGGGCACAACCTGCACCTGCGGGATGAGCACCTGCTTCTCGGTTTGCAGGTCGACGAGACCGGGAATCGCGGCCATGCGCGACTGCATCTCGGAAGCGAGCGTTCTCAGCCGGTCGAGGTCCTCGCCGAAGATCTTGACGGCGATCTGCGCGCGCACTCCTGACAGCATGTGATCGAGGCGGTGGCTGATCGGCTGGCCGATGCCGATGGCCGCCGGCAGCACCGAGAGCTCGGCGCGAATGTCGGCGTAGACCTCCTCGCGGCTGCGCTGCGAGCGCGCGAGATCGAGGTCGATCTCGGTAACGTGCACGCCCTCCGCGTGCTCGTCGAGCTCGGCCCGGCCCGTGCGGCGGCCGACGCTTTTCACTTCGGGCACCTGCATGACGATCCGCTCGGCCATGGTGCCGAGCCGGTCCGCCTCGGCGAGCGAGATGCCCGGGTTGTAAACGAC
>JANRIT010000088.1:0-41697 GCA_033764645.1 Hyphomicrobiaceae bacterium | reverse complement strand
TTGAGCGATGCGTCGCCGCCGAGCCGCCGGTTCATCGAGACGACGTCGTCCTCCGACACGCCGAGCTTGGTCGCGATGGCCTTGACGTGATCGGGCTTGAGGTCGCCTTCCTCCAGCGCCTGCAACTGGCTCTTGGCGCGGCGGAGGTTGAAGAACAGCTTCTTCTGCGCCGCCGTGGTGCCCATCTTCACGAGGCTCCACGAGCGCAGGATGTACTCCTGGATCGAGGCCCGGATCCACCACATGGCGTAGGTGGCGAGCCGGAAGCCCTTGTCGGGCTCGAAGCGCTTCACCGCCTGCATCAGTCCGACGTTACCCTCCGACACGACTTCGCCGATGGGCAGGCCATAACCGCGATAGCCCATGGCGATGCGTGCCACGAGCCGCAGGTGGGAGGTGACCAGCTTGTGCGCCGCCTCGGTGTCCTGATGCTCCTGCCAGCGCTTGGCGAGCATGTACTCCTCGCCCGGCTCCAGCATCGGAAAGCGCCGGATCTCCTCGAGATACCGCGACAGCCCTGCCGAGCCGCCCGCCACCGTCGGAAGTGTTCTCGTCGCCATGTCGAACCCCGTTCAAAAGCGATCCCGTAAATGGGAACGCACAGGCCCGTTGAGTAGTGCCGGCCAAGGACCCTCGCCGTTGCCGTCGCCGGGTGATCGTGCCGCCGGATCGGGCGGCTGGTCGGCACGGTGTCGCCGTTGCTCTACCAGCCATGACCCGAAATTAGGGCACGGGCTTTAATAGTTCAATAGTTCCGAACTTTAATTTTTTGCAATCTCGTCGCACCCTGGCCGTGCTGGCTGACTGACGCCGCCGAACGACGCCCGCCGCCGGCGCGCGCCAGCTTACCGTCAGCGCGCCTCGCCCTTGGCATATTGACTGGCGATGGCCTCGATGTCGATGCGCTCGGCCCAAGAGCCGCCGGCGGCCTGGCGCACGGCCCTGTCCTCGTCGCCCACGCTGCCCGGCCACAGCATGATCACCGTCAGCACGAGCAGGACGGCGAAAGCGACGAACACGTCGCCGACCCCGCCCATGACAGTGAAGCCGGCCCCGGGCGAGACAACCGCAACGGTTGCGAACAGCATGGCGAGCAGCCGAAAACGCTGTGTGAGCATTGTGCTTGTTCCTTTTTCTCGCCGCTGTCGCGCGGTGCTGCCCGGCGCATGCTGATCGAGCCGACACTGGCTTTGTCAGGCTCATGCTGGCTGCCATCGGTGAACAAGTGCCTGACGTGCCGGGCCGGCTTGGTCACAGGCTTAGGAAGCGCTTGGCTCGAAAGTTCGCGTTTGCATCAAAGCCCGGCGGCGAGCGCGAGGCGCAGGCGCTCCATGGCCTCCGGCAGCGGGCTCGAAAAGGCGAGGTCCTCTCCCGTTACAGGGTGCTCGAAGCCGAGTTCGGCGGCGTGCAGCGCTTGCCGCCCGAGCCGGAGAAGCGCTGCCTGTGCCTCCTCGCCGAGCCGCCGCGCGCTCGCCTTGAAGCCGGCGCCGTAGGTCGGATCGCCCAGCACGGGATGCCGGATATGGGCGAGATGAACGCGAATTTGGTGCGTTCGCCCCGTCTCGAGCTCGACCCGCAGCATGGCAACGCCCTGCGTGCCGTCAGCCAGCGCGAAGGTATCCTCAATCCGATAGTGCGACACCGCATGCCGGCCCCGCCCGGCCGGCACGACGGCGATCTTCGTGCGGTTCGTCACCGAGCGGGCGAGTTCCGCCTCGATCCGCCCGGCCGCCCGGTCCGGCACGCCCCAGACGAGCGCCAGATAGGCGCGGTGCAACCGGCCGTCGGCGCCGTGGCTGGCGAATTGCTCGGCGAGCCCCCTGTGCGCCGCATCCGACTTGGCGACTACGAGCAGGCCGGAGGTATCCTTGTCGAGGCGATGCACGATGCCCGGCCGGCGCACGCCACCGATACCCGACAGGCTATCGCCGCAGTGCGCGATGAGGGCGTTGACGAGCGTGCCGTCGGCGGCGCCTGGTGCAGGATGCACGACGAGCCCGGCGGGCTTGTCGATGACGATCAGATGCTCGTCCTCGTATGCGACGGCGAGCGGGATCGCCTGGGCCATCGGAGCGGCCGGCGCCGGTTCGGGCAGTTCGATGCGATAGGTGGCGCCGGGTTTGACCCTCTCGCTCGCCTCCCCTATCGTCCGCCCTGCCGTCGACACCGCGCCGGCCTTGACGAGCGCCTGGATGCGCGACCGGCTGAGGTCGGCCCGCTGCCGGGCAAGCCAGCGGTCGAGGCGCTCGCCACCGTCCTCGTCCGTGGCGAGGAGATCGATGGCGAGGCTTGATCGGCCGGCGGTGTCGTGGGCGGACGTCATGCGGGCAGCACACGGCCTTGGGCCGGCGAGGAGACCTGTCGGTTGGACGACACACCGCTGAGCCCAGCCGCCGCCGACCGGCGATCAGCGGGGCCCGCCGCATCGCAGGGGGAGGTGCCATCGTCCACGGCGACAGGCGGCGAAATCCCGTTCATCGAGCGGCCCGAGACGATCCGCTGGCTGCGCTTCGCCGTCGTCGCGATGGGGGTCGTTCTGATCGCCGGTCTAGGTGTCGTCATTGCCCGCATCGCCTATCTCGTGTCGCAGAGCCCCACAACCGGGGTGCCGAGCCCACGGCCTGCGGTCGCCGTGCCGGGCGACGGGGCTCCAGCGGGCGCGGCCGTGCTTGCCGCGCACCCATCCGCCGCGCCGACGGCGCGCATCCTGTTGCCGCGTGATGCGGAGATCAAGTCGGTCTCGATGTCCGGCGACCGCCTCGTCATCACCTATGAGGACTTCGTCGGCGGCGGCCTCCTGATCGTCGACGCCGCGTCGGGCCAACGCCTGCAGCACTTCGTCTTCGACCGCGCGCCCGCGCCCTGAAGCCGTACCGCCGCCGCGCCGCCATGCACCCCGGCCGGCCCCAGACTGGCGCCCGCTGGCCATGTCGCGGGCCATCGGCTACGATTGCCCTTGCTCGCGGCGGGGCCCTGGCCTATACGCTGCGGCCTTCGCTCCGTTCGTCTAGTGGCCTAGGACACCAGCCTCTCACGTTGGGAACACGGGTTCGAGTCCCGTACGGAGCGCCATAGTTGGCCGTTTTGATCGGCCATCGGTTGCTTTCCCCTTGAAGCCGCGAAGTATGGCCTGCTGCTCGAACGAGCGGCCGCACCGTAGGCTGCGCGCCCCGCTGGTTGGACCGGCGCTGCCCGGAAGGCGCCAGCTCGCTCAGCTCCTCGGCTCCCCGGCATGGCTTAAGCAAGCCTTAGGTCCGTTGCAGGAGGATGTCGCAGGCTATCGGCAAAGCCAACGCGGCTGCGCCGTCGTCGCGGTCGTCGTCGTCATCATCCTTGCTTCATCAGCGTTGCATGCGTGACGGCTCGGCGCGTGATGTGCCGCCTGTCCCGGTGCAAGCCGCCGCCCGCAACCGAGGCCTGAGCGACGAGCCATGTCAAGGTACAGTCCAATACCCGCCGATGAGCCCGCCTCGTTCTCTTTCTGGCGGCTGTGGCCGCTGTGGGTTGCTGCCGTCTCGTTTTCGATCTGCTACGTGATCTGGCGCAGCCCGGAGAACAGCTTTCACCCGATGTGCACCTATACGGTCAACGCGCGAATGACGGCAGACGTCGTGGTGGCGGGGCAAACTCTGACCTCGACGCTGGTCTATCAGAACTCGCGATCCCGGCAGTGGCTTTCGACGCTGAATTCCGCCGGATGCCGGGCGACGCACGGTACGGCATTCACGTTCAGGTTGGCTGACGACCGCGTTCTCATTGTTCCCTCCCGCATTTGCATCGCAGGCGAGCGCATTTTGGCCGAGACCGGCTCCGTCGACGTCCTGACTGCCTGCACTGGCAAGCAGGCGCTTCAAGATTCAGGCTACCTCGTCGATTCGGCAACGCACCCGCGCAGGTGGTATGGCGTCAGGGGCGGGACCGAATACAAACTCGTCCGCATGACGGGAGTATCGACCTGGGATAACCCGGCCGACGATATCGCGACCGTCGCACCCAACATCATGAAATCCGATTTCCACTACGAAACTCAGTCCTGGTCGACAAGCCCGGAACGGACCCTCTCTTTCAAGCGGCGTTACGCAGAGCGCCGCCACAAGCCGGATAAAGCCTACGAGTTCACAGTCGAAAATCAGAGGTTCTGAGGCGAGCGGGCGCGCCATGCGCGAGCGACGATGTCGACGCTCCGAGCCTGGACGAAACCATCACATCACGTGAACTGCGCCCCCCGCACGACCTCGACATCGCTCACCGTGACGATGCCGATCTGCCGCGAGACGAGCGCGAATAGCGGCTCCAGCACGGCGCCGACGCGCGCCTCGTCGAGAATGCAGAAGATCATGACGAGCGCGCCCGCCCGCCCGACGATGCCGTCGCGATGCCAGGCGCCATCCTTGCCGCGCCCCGCGAGTACGGGAAGCACCGTGTAGCCGCTCACCCCATGCTCATCGAGGAGCGTCAGCACCCGCTGCATCAGGGGTGCCTCCACCATGATGTCGATTCGCTTCTTGCGGAACGTTTCCATCTGCCTGCCTCTCTCTGCCTCTCTTTACCGACCTCAGTGGAGCGCGAGCGCGGCCGCGACATAGAGCGGAATGCCAATCGTCAGGTTGAAGGGAAACGTAATCCCCAGCGACAGCGGCAGATAGATCGAGGGCCTCGCCTCCGGCAGGGCGAGCCGCAAAGCCGCCGGCACGGCGATGTAGGACGCGCTCGCCGCCAAGGTGATCATCAGCGCCGTGCCGCCGACCGACAGCCCGACGAGTGAGGCCGCGACGGCGCCCATCGCGCCCCCGAGGAGCGGCATGTAGATGCCGAAGCCGATCAGGCCGGGCGACATGTGCTTGGCCCCGTCGCGCAAGCCGCGCCCGGCGATCACCCCCATGTCGAGCAGGAACAGGCACAGGATGCCCTTGAACGGCTCCACGATGAAGGGCGCGATAGCCGCCAGCCCCGCCTTGCCGGTCAGCGCGCCGATGAAGAACGAGCCGACGAGCAGCACGATGGAGCCGTTGAACATAACCTCGCGCAGCGTTTCCCGATCCATTCCCTTTGAACCATGCGCGGCCCCACCGGCTCCGCCGGCGGCAACGGGCGCACCACGCTTGGCGAGCCAGAGCGCAACAATGATGGCCGGCGTCTCCATGGCGGCCGCAACCGCCACCATGTAGCCCTCGAAGGTGATGCCGCTGCTGGCGAGCGCCTGAGTGGCTGCCAGAAATGTAACGATCGATATCGAGCCGTAGTGCGCGGCGACCGCCGCCGCATCCGTGCGTGACAGCCCCGTCGTCAATTGAAGGAGCTGGAACGCAACGAGCGGAATGAGGGCGCTGAGCGCCATGCCGGCCAGCACGGCGAGCAGGAGGGTCGCGTCGAGACCGTGCTCGGCGACGCTCGCCCCGCCTTTGAAGCCGATCGCCAGCATCAGGTAGAGCGACAGGCCCTTGGCGATCGACTCCGGCACGGTGAGGTCCGAGCGGACGAGCGTGGCGACGACGCCGAGGACGAAGAACAGGACCATCGGCGACAACAGGTTGGCGAGTGCCAAGTCGAGTGCGGACATCGTGACCCCCTGTCTGCGGACTGAATTTCAGTTCCTTCACACAGCACATAGTCGCCGCCGATCGATCGGTAAAATCGTTATTTTCTGACATATTGATAGGTGATTCCGATCGCGGCGCGAGCACGGCGACGAAGGGGCTCCCGCAGCGATACCGAGTTTGTACGCGGGGCGCCGCGCGTTCTCGGGACGTGGCCCCTCACACGGGTCTCCCACTTCCCAGCCCGCCGGCCGCCTGCTACGGCTCGCGCATGAGCCTCAAGATCCGCATCATCCCCTGCCTCGACGTGAAGGACGGGCGCGTCGTCAAGGGCGTCAATTTCGTCGATCTCGTCGATGCCGGCGATCCTGTCGAGGCGGCCGCCGCCTATGACGCGGCCGGCGCCGACGAACTCTGCTTCCTCGACATCACGGCCTCGCACGAGAACCGCGAGACGATCTTCCACGTCGTCGAGGCGACCGCCGAGCGCTGCTTCATGCCGCTGACCGTCGGCGGCGGCGTGCGCGAGGTGGCCGACATCCGCCGCCTGCTGGAAGCCGGCGCCGACAAGGTCTCGATCAACACCGCCGCCGTGAGCCGTCGCGCCTTCGTCGCCGAGGCGAGCGAGAAGTTCGGCGCGCAGTGCATCGTCGTCGCCATCGACGCCAAGCGCGTCTCGGCCGAAGCCGAAACACCCCGCTGGGAGATCTTCACGCACGGCGGCCGCCAGCCGACCGGCCTCGACGCCGTCGCCTACGCCCGCGAGGTCGCAGGCCTCGGCGCGGGCGAGATCCTGCTCACTTCCATGGATCGCGACGGCACCAAATCGGGCTTCGACTGTGCGCTCACCCGTGCCATCGCCGACGCCGTCGACGTGCCGGTCATCGCCTCGGGCGGCGTCGGCACGCTCGATCATCTTGTCGACGGCGTACGCGATGGCCGCGCCAGCGCTGTCCTCGCCGCATCGATCTTCCACTTCGGCACCTACACCATCGGCGAGGCGAAGCGGCATCTGGCCGCGGCAGGTGTCGCGGTTCGCCTGGACGGACTGTGACGCTCGCTCCGAACCCCGTCCTTGACGCTGCGACACCCCGGAATTGCCGAAAGTTCCTGCCGGTTTTTCCCATTCACGACTTCATCGAAAACGCTTTGATTACCGTACTTTGCAATGGTACCGCTCGCGCAGCATATCAGCGCGGAAATGCGCCCACGAGCCTCTTCAATTCAGTCAGGAGTCAACAACGCATGAACTTCCGCATCATCGCGGCCGCCGTCGCCGCCATCGCCATCGGCGCCTTCATCGCACCCTCGGCGATGGCCGGACATAGCTGTAAGCACCGCATCTACGCCATCGATCCCGACGGCGACAACTCGATGACGATGTACGAGAACGTCCGCCGCGCGCTCGCCGTCTTCGCGGCGATCAACCCCGATGGGGACCGCACGCTCGAGCCCGACGAGACCGCCGGCCGCATCTCCATGGCCGCCTTCGTCGCCGCCGACCGCAACAAGGACGGCCGCCTGTCGCGTGGCGAGTGGGTCCGCCGCGCTGTGATTCTGTTCAAGAAGGCCAACACGGACGGCGACCGCACGATCGAGTGCGACGAACTCGCCTCCGGCTATGGCGCCGGCCTCTACCGCATGCTGCGCTGATCCGGTCGCCGACCGCGCAGGCCTGTAATGATCGAGGCCACCCGCGCGTATCGGGTGGCCTTTTTCGTGTGCGTCTCGCCGGCCGCCGTTCTGCGACCTTGCGCGAGGCAACGGCGTCAGCGCACCACGGCCGCGCGCCAGCCGGCCTTGATCGCCTCGGCCTCGTCGCAGAACCAGCGCTCGCCGCGCGCGATGTCGATCGAGACCTTGTCGTACCAGGGGCTCCAGGGCGTGTGGTAGATGTGCCCGCCCTCCGAGATGTTGCCCTTGATGGCGCAGCCTTCGGGCGCCCCGGTCGCGGCCAACGTCCAGCGCAGGCTGCGGTACTCCCACGCCGGCTGCGGAGCCTCGGGCGATTCCCAGATGCCGAGCCGCCGCCGCCGCGCTTCGGCTTCCTCCCGCACGTAGCGATCCGAATACTTGACGAACGCCCAGGCGAGCCCGGCGCGCACGAGCTCCGCGTTGAGATCGCGGCCGGCGGCATAACAGATGGCAAGCGTGCGGCCGTGCGTGTCGCTGCCGGTCGGCTCGCAGGTGACAGTCGTCAATGTCGTGAGATGGCGCAGCCTGCTCGTCGCCGCCTGGCCGCAGTTCCACGGGCCCAGTGCGCCACCGAGATAGCGTGCCGGGCAGGTCTGTCCCGCTTCCGGCGCGTCGATGCCTTCAAGGCGCACCCGCGTGGCGCCGATGTCGAGCGTGTCGCCGTCCACCACACGCACGGGGCCGGAAATCGACTTCGGGACGGCTAGCGCCGTTGCATCGGTCAGCGCATTGGCATTGCGGACGCCCGTGCCGGAGGGGGCAGCAAGCGCGAGGCCTGCGGAAAGTGCGGCCGGGACCAGCGCAAGCGCCACCAGACCAAAGCCGCTTCGAACGAAGGACGTTTCGACCATTGGTTGTCGATGACCGAGTCGCCCGGCGAAAGCACGGCGAGATTTCGACTGTTTGGTGAGTCCTTTGTTAGTTGATTCTGCAACGAATCACGGGGCCGCTCCGAGCGGCGATCCAACACGCCTGAGTTGCATAGGCCTGCGCCTGCGCTTGGGCCTCGCGGCGCGCGTGTCGTGCCGCCTGCCAGCGCCGCAGGACCGACAGCGCATTCGGCAAACGCCCTCCGCTGTGACATATTCAGGCGTTAACTCTCTGCCGCATCGCGTCGTGCGGAGAGCGGAGAGATGACGCGCCGGGCACAACGGCCGCGCGACCAGCGTCACGTGCCACCGCCCCGAAAAGGAACGCCATGACCGACCGCACGCGCCCGCCCGGCTTCGAGCCATACCGTCCCGGTGGCGCTCAATCGGCCCCGCCACGCCGCCCCGAGTTGCCCAAGCGGCCGCCGACGCTGAGCGAGTTGCGCGCGCGCGGCGGTGGGAGCCGCGGCAATCCAGGCGTCGGCCCAGGCGCAGGCATGGGTGGCAGTGGCATGGGTGGCGGAGGTCTGTTCAAGGCCGCCGCCTACGTCGTCCTGGGCGTCGTCGCTGTCGTCGGCCTCGGCATCGGTTACCTGTCGCTGTTCCCGCCGACCGACCTCATCCGTACACGCCTTGTCGAGGAGGTGAAGGCGCGCACCGGGCGCACGCTGGCCATCGAAGGACCCGCCTCGCTGACTTTTTTCCCGACGCTCGGCGTCGTCATGGATCGCGTGAGCCTCAGCGCTCCGCCGGCCATGGGCGGCTCGCCGCTGGTCGCCATGGAGCAGTTGAAGGTCGGCGTGAAGGTGCTGCCTCTGCTGCAGAGCCGCGTCGAGATCGACCAATTCGTGCTGACGCGGCCGACCTTCACGCTCAGGGTCGACAAGTCGGGCCGCAAGAACTGGTCGTTCGCCGCAGACGAGACGGACGCCGCGCGGCCGACCCGGCTCGCCGCCGCCGGCGCGACGCGCACCGACGCAGAACCCCTCGTCGTCGCGCAAGCCGGCGGCGCCGCGACATCCAGCACCGGCCGGACTGCTTCCCTCGATGGCGTCGCACTCGGCGACGTGCGCATCATCGCCGGCACGATCCACCACGTCGACGACACGACTGGCCGGCGCCACTCGCTGACCGACGTCGACCTGACCGTCGCCCTGCCAGCCATGACGAGCCCGCTGACCGCTTCAGGCGCGATCGGCTACAAGGGCCAGAAGGTCGGCCTGACGGCTGCCGTTACCACGCCGGGTGATATCCTCTCCGCGCGCCCGGCCAGGATCCTTGCGGACATCAAGAGCACCCACCTCCTGGCCCGCTACGATGGTCGGCTTTCGCTTGCCGGTGGCGATCTCCTCGATGGTGCGCTCGCCGCCGAGACGGGTGACCTGCGCCAGCTTGTCCGCTGGCTTTCCGGTCCGCTGCCGCAAGCCAAGGGCTTCGGCCCGGCGAGTGTCGCTGGACGCCTCAAGGTGACCTCGCTCGCCGTCAGCCTGCTCGGCGCCGACATCGGACTCGATGGCGCGACCGCGACCGGTGACGTCGTCGTGACGACGAGCGGCCAGCGGCCCCACGTCGCCGCCGACCTCAAGGTTTCAGAGCTCGACCTCAACAAGTATCGCCCGGGCGCACGCGCTGGCGCACGTGACGGCGACGACGCCGTCACGCCACCCCAGCAGCGCCGGGGTGATGTCGCCCCGGCTGCCGGAGCAACACGCCAGGCCGATGGCAGGACCGCCCCGGCTTCGATCGACGACCTGCTCCGCGATCCTGAGACACGGGTGCGCGGCTACACGGCGCGCGAGGGCTGGAGCAATGAGACGATCGACGTCACGCCGCTCGCCGCCGCCGACGCCGACCTGAAGATCGACGCCGCGCGTCTGCTCGTCGGCGGCATCGCCACCGGCCGCACGCTGCTGACCGTCACCCTGCGCGACCGCGTCCTGCGCGCGAGCCTCAACGAGATGCAGCTCTACTCCGGGCGCGGCACGGGCATCGTCACGCTCGACGCCGCCGCCGGTCCGCCCGCCATCACCAGCAACATCTCGCTCGATGGCGTGTCGGCGAGCCCGCTCCTGAAGGACGCCGCCGGCATCGAGTGGCTGAGCGGCACCGGCAAGCTCGCCTTGGTTCTGGCCGCGCAAGGGGCGAGCGAGCGCCAGATCGTCGAGGCGCTCGACGGCACGGCGAGCTTCGTATTCACCAACGGAGCCGTCCGCGGCTTCAACATTCCCCAGGCGATCCGCGGCATGAGCCAGGGTCGCATGTCTGACCTTTCCGCAGCACCCGAGCAGACGACGGACTTCAGCCGGCTTTCGATCAGCTTCAAGATCACCGATGGGCTCGCCGAATCGACCGATCTCGCCATGCAGAGCCCGCTCCTGCGCGTTGCCGGCGAAGGCAAGGTCATGCTGCCCGAGCGCGAGGTGGATTATCTCGTCCGGCCCAAGCTCGTCGCCAACCTGACGGGGCAGGGCGGAGCAACGGGTCTCACCGGCCTCGAAATCCCGGTTCGCATCCACGGCCCGTTCGGCAACCTCGATTACACGCCCGACCTGAAAGGCATCTTCGGTGACCCGGCCAAGGCGACCGAGGCCATCAAGCAGATCGGCGAGCAACTGAAGGGCAAGGACGGCAAGGCGATCCTCGACAGTCTGCTTGGCGGCGGCAAGCCCGGCGACCCAAAGTCGGACCCCAAAAAGTTGCTCGACGGCCTTCTGGGCGGCAGCCGTCAGCAGCAGTAGGTCATGCGTTGAATGGGCTTCGACTGGGAACGCGCCAGCGGCCGGAAAGCCGGTCGATCGGAGCGTAGTCGCGGTGCGATCACTGTTCCGCAGGCCTGCGGCAAAAGTGCAGATGACCTCCTCCGCCCGCTGCTCACGCTCGGTCCACGTCGTCGCGCGGGGCGCGGCGGGCAGCCGCGCAAACTCATCCGCACACCTCTTTTTGACACGCCAAGTGTCTCAACTTGTTCACTGTTGGCGCCCCCCGGGCCTTGCCTGAGGCCGCTTTGGCAAGCCCTTGTTTCGCCACGAACAAAGCTGGAAAAATTTTTTGCCGAGGGGTCAGATTTCTCTTGCGTGGGGGGGGGAATGGCCTCATATGAGCGGCCTCCGTTCGTCCACCTGCCCCAAAGCTTAAGGAGAGCCCAAGGTAAGGAGCGGACGGGTCACTCTATCTGCTGGTTGGGGAGGGTCCGATGGCCTATGACGACACCCTCTTCCAATTGGGGATGGACTTGACTCGTTCAAGCACCGCCCAAAAGGAAGATCTCACTGCACCTGCTCACGTTTCTGCCTCGACCGAGGACCGCAAGGACTTCTTCATCGAGCGCGACGGCGTGAAGTACGCCGGGACCCATCTGATCATCGATCTGTTCGGGGCCCGCAGGCTGGACGACATCAAGCACATCGAGCGGACGCTCAAGCGGTGTGTGGAAGTCGCCGGTGCAACGCTTCTGCACATCCACCTACATCACTTCACGCCCAATGGTGGCGTGAGTGGCGTGGCGGTGCTCTCCGAGAGTCACATCTCGATCCATAGCTGGCCGGAGGCGGATTATGCCGCCCTCGACGTGTTCATGTGCGGTGAGGCCCGTCCTCACCTTGCGATCGAAGTCCTTCGCGAGGCATTCGCGGCCGAGGACGTCGTCGTCAAGGAGCACCTGCGCGGCGAGGAGATCGAGGAGATGAAGTGGCAGACCGCCGCTTCGCGCACGGCTCCCGTGCGCCTCGTCAAGGTGTCCACGAAAAAGGCTGCCTGAGCCCACGCTCGAGGCTTAGCACATCGTGGACGGGCCGCCTGACGGACAAGCAGTTGCGGCGCCGCCATCAAGTGCGCGCCGCAGCCAACGTCGTATCGCCGTCCCGGCCGTCTTGACATCTCGACATCCCTGGCCAGAGCGGCGCGCATCCCTGTCGGTAGCGACTGTGGATGCGCGCCGCGCCTTCGTCTGCCCTATAGTCAATGGTCCCGTCATGACGCTGTCACGCTGGCTTGCGCCTGTGCGACGGCCCGACACCGCATGAGGAAAACACGATGAGCGAGCGCTGGATCGAAGAGACCTTCCACCCCCACTGGCGCGTCGCCCTGCAGGCGTCGAAGGTCCTGCACGAGGTCAAGACCGACCACCAGCACCTCGTCATCTTCAAGAACAAGACGTGGGGCACCGTGCTCATGCTCGACGGGGTCTGCCAGCTCACGACGTCAGATGAGTTCGTCTATCACGAGATGATGGCGCATGTGCCGCTGATGGCTCTCGACAAGCCGAGGAGCGTACTCGTCGTCGGCGGTGGCGACGGCGGCGTCATGCGCGAGGTGCTTCGTCACGACTGTATCGAGCGGGCCGTGCTGGTCGAGATCGATCGCGAGGTCGTCGATACCGCTCTGAAGTTCTACCCCGAGATCCCGGGCGCCGCCTTCGACGATCCGCGCACCGAGATCGTCATCGCCGACGGCTTGAAGTACGTCGCCGAGACCGACGAGACCTTCGACGCCATCATCGTCGATTCCTCCGAGCCGATCGGCCCGTCGGCCGTTCTGCACACAAGAGAGTTCTTCACCGACTGCAAGCGCGCGCTCGCCAAGGGCGGCATACTCGTCACGCAGAACGGCCTGCCGTTCCTGTTCCCCGGGCACCTCGCCGGCACGACTCGCGTGTTCGCCTCGCTGTTCAAGCGGGTGGCCCCGTACATGTGCACGCAGCCCTGCTATTTCGGCGGTCCCTTCGCCCTCAATCTGGCGACCGACGACAAGGAAGCCCTCGAGCTCGACGCAAAGACGTTGGCCAAGCGCGCCAAGAAGCGTGGGGTCGAAGGCCAGAAGTACTGGACACCCGGCGTGCATGTCGGCGCCTTCGCGCTGCCGGCCTACGCCGAGACCGTCGTCGAGGCAGCCATCGCCGCCGCCAAGGCCGGTGATGACAGCGCTTACGCAAAAATGCCGAAGGCGAAGAAGGCTGCGGCGAAGAAGTGAAGTGCAAGGGGGCCTCGGCCCCCTTGACCCCCGCCGTTAGGACGTCCCGATGCCGATTTACGGTCTCGACCCGGGCACGGTTGAGATGGTGTCCAGGGGACCTGTCCCCTAGACTTCAGTTTACCTTTGCGCCCCTCAATTCTCGTCCATCTTGAGGGCCGCGATGAACGCCTCCTGCGGAATCTCGACCTTGCCGAACTGGCGCATCTTCTTCTTGCCGGCCTTCTGCTTGTCGAGGAGCTTGCGCTTGCGCGTGATGTCGCCGCCGTAGCACTTGGCGAGCACGTCCTTCCTAAGCGCCTTGATCGTCTCGCGCGCGATGATGCGCCCGCCGACCGCCGCCTGCACAGGGATCTGGAACATGTGCGGCGGGATGAGTTCCTTGAGCTTCTCGCACATGACCCGTCCGCGGCTCTCGGCTCGGCTGCGATGCACGATGATGGAGAGCGCGTCGACCGGCTCTGCATTGACGAGGATCGACATCTTGACGAGATCGCCCTCCTCGTAGCCGAGCATCTGGTAGTCGAACGAGGCATAGCCGCGCGACACCGACTTCAGCCGGTCGTAGAAGTCGAACACCACCTCGTTGAGCGGCAGCTCATAGACGAGCATGGCGCGGCTGCCGGCGTACGTCAGGTTCTTCTGCCGCCCGCGCCGGTCCTGGCACAATTTCAGGATCGGTCCGAGATACTCGTCCGGCACCATGATGGTCGCCGAGATCCACGGCTCCTTGATGTGGTCGATGACGGTCGGGTCCGGCATGTCGGCCGGATTGTGCATGTCGATGACAGCGCCGTCGTTCATGTTGAGCTGATAGACCACGGACGGCGCCGTGGTGATCAGATCGAGATTGAACTCGCGCTCCAGCCGCTCGGTGATGATCTCGAGGTGCAAGAGGCCGAGGAAGCCGCAGCGAAATCCGAAGCCGAGCGCGGCCGAGCTTTCCATCTCGAAGGTGAAGCTCGCATCATTGAGCCGGAGCCGGCCGACCGCCTCGCGCAGATCCTCGAACTCCGCGGCATCGACTGGGAACAGCCCGCAGAAGACGACGGGCTGGGCCGGCTTGAAGCCCGGCAGCGGTTCGGCGCACGGCTTTCTCTCATCCGTGATGGTGTCGCCGACGCGCGTATCGGCCACTTCCTTGATGGCCGCGGTGAAGAAGCCGATCTCGCCGGGGCCGAGCTCGTCGAGCATCTCCTGCTTGGGGCGGAAGATGCCGACCCGCTCGATCGGATGCACCGCGCCCGTCGAGACGAGGCGCACGCGCTGGCCCTTCCTGAGCACGCCCTCGACAACGCGCACGAGCACGACGACGCCGAGGTAAGGGTCATACCAGCTATCGACCAGCATGGCCTTGAGCGGCCTGTCGCGCTCGCCCTTCGGCGGTGGCAGGCGCTCGACGATACCCTCGAGAACGGCAGGGATATTGAGGCCGGTCTTCGCCGAGATTGGGATCGCATCCGACGCGTCGAGCCCGATGACATCCTCGATCTGCTGCTTCACGCGGTCGATATCGGCGGCCGGCAGGTCGACTTTGTTGAGGACAGGCAGGATCTCGAGATTGTTGTCGAGTGCCGTGTAGACGTTGGCGAGCGTCTGCGCCTCCACACCCTGCGAGGCATCGACGACGAGGACGGCACCCTCGCAGGCAGCCAGCGACCGCGACACCTCGTAGGCGAAATCGACGTGGCCGGGCGTATCCATCAGGTTGAGCTGATAGGTCTTGCCGTCCTTGTGCTTGTAGTCGAGACGCACGGTCTGCGCTTTGATCGTGATACCGCGCTCGCGCTCGATGTCCATCGAGTCGAGGATCTGCTCCTTCATCTCGCGCTCGGCGATGCCTCCGGTCACCTGGATGAGGCGATCCGACAGCGTCGACTTGCCGTGGTCGATGTGAGCGATGATCGAGAAATTGCGGATGAGCGAGGTGTCGGTCATGGCCGCGTGATTAGCACCCGCACGCTGCGCGCGGAAGAGCATTGCTGCTGTGCACGAAGCGACCATTCGGCCCGTTCCGGCGCGGGAGCGAGCCGATGAACCATAAGCTGACATCGGCGTTATGGGACCATTACGAGCTTGACGTCCGGGGACGCCACCGCTTTGCTCGTTTATCGGGCGGTGTTGTCATGTGGCGGTGCCCGATTCGTTGCCACGAACCGGCATTCGTCTGCTGTGAGGTCTCAACGCAGGCCCCGGCAGGCGAGCCCCTCGCCCCCACCCCTCGCCAAGGAGCGACATCATCATGGCCACGCCCAACTTCACCAACCCAGCGTTGACCAAAGAGGCTCGCGAGGCGATCACGGCGGCCTTCGAGGCGCTCGCCAAGTGGCGCGACGACATGGCTAATGCGAACGAGCGCTATTCGAAGAACTTCTTCGATCAGATGGCGCAGGCGACGCGCGCCATGGGCTGGCCGGACAGCGCCATCGAGGCGACGCGCGAGCAGCTCATGTCGGCCTCGCGCATGCAGTTGCAGATGATGGACCAGCTCATGGATGCCTGGGAGGCGCAGCTCAAGTCGCCGACGGCGGCCCTGCAGTCTCCCGCCGAGTTCATGGAGCAGTTGAAGAAGATGCAGCCGCCCGGCATGGGTGCGGTCGGCGGCTTCCCTGGCATGCCCGGCATGGGCGCCGGCAACATGGCCGGCATGGCGATGGCCCCGTTCCAGATTTGGATGCAGGCCGCCGAGGCCTGGCAGAAGAACATGGCCTCCGCCATGTCGATGTGGACCGGCGGCGACAAGAAGTAACCGCCTCACGCGTTGCCCCAAACCGTGTTGCGGCTACGCAACCTCTGGTTTGGGCCGCGCTGCATCTCGCTTTGGTCGACCCGGCGAAAGTGCCGGCGACCCATGAAGCGCACGCTCCGCGTGCGCTTTTTTCATTTGAAAATCAGCAGCCTAGTGCATGGTTAAGAAGTGGCGATATTCGCTGCTCAACTATCGCGAAGAAATAATATCGATAGCACACCACACAATTACGCAAAGGGTTTTGCACAAGGTCTCGTTCAGTCCTGACGGGCATCGTGATGGCACACCAACGCGGTTCCCCCGCAGCCAGTCAGGTCCCGTCACATGCGTACTCCCTTTGCCATCCTGCCCATTGCCATCGCTGCGCTCGCGCTCGCCGCGAGCCCGGCACGCGCCGTCGACGCCATCGTCCCCTTCACCGGCCTCGTCACCTCGACCTGCGTCCTCACCGTCGGCACGCCCGGCGTTTTGGCCGCCGGCGCAGGCCTCGACACGCTGAGCTCCAGCGCGGCCGGCGGCATCCCCGGTACGGTCACCGCCCTGACGACGGGCAGCAACTTCCGCATCAGCACGATCGCACCGTCGAACTTCAGCATCGCCCCGCCGGGCGGCGGCGACGGCGTCAACTTCTCGGCGAGCTACCGCGCCACCGGCGCCACGAGCATCGGCGACACCCTCGGCCTCAACGAGACGCGGCTCGGCCTCGGCGTATCGATCCTCACCGTCAACCTCGCCGCCCAGAAATCGGGCGGCGCTTTCCCGGGCGGCGCCTACGCCGCCGAGGTGGTGGTGCGATGCGAGTAACGCCCGGTCTCATCGCGCTTGCGGTAGCCGGCTCCATGGCCGTGAGCGCAACGCAAGCCCACGCGCAAGCCATGTCGCCCATGCGCGGCGAGGTGAAGAGCTTCACCGACGAGTTCGTCGTGCGCGTGTTCCCAGCAAACCCCTACCCGCACCGCATCCGCGTCGAGGTGAAGGTCTACGACGAAACCTTCGCCCCCGTGCCCGCCCGCGTCGCGCCCGGCGAGGTCATGCTCGCTCCCGAAGACAATCGCGGCGTCCTCGTCGTCGTGCCCTTCGAGGGCCGCACCGAGCGCAAGGTCCGCATCTGCACCGAGAGCATCCCGTTCACCAACACGCCAACCCGCCTGAGGACACAAGTATGCGGACGCTTCATCGCCTACCGGCTCGGCTGATCTCGCTCGGCTTGGCAACTGCGGCCGCCGCCGGCGCCGCGACCCCGGCCAGCGCCCAGTTCTACGGCAACCCGAATTCGCCCTACCAGTACCACAACCAGACCTACAGCTACGGCCTCAACCTACCGCAGGTGCCGCTGCCGAATGGTCAGGACGAGGTCCGCTCGGCCGACGGGACGACGTGCCGGTCGAGCATGGCGAGCAACAGCGCCTATCTCGACGTCGGCGCCATCGGCTCGCAGGGGTACGGCGGAGAGTTCGATCAGGGCACGTTCTACGGGCGCATCATCGTGCCCCTCGGCGACACGCCGCGACGCATCGACTGCACCAAGCTCTACGAGCTCGAGATCCAGCGCCTGAAGCACGAGCTCGCCCTCGTGCAGGGCGGCCTCGGTAAGGGCTTCTCGGCAGAGCCGACGCCGTCCGGGCTCGCCGGCGTCTCCGCCCAGGCCCTCGGTGGCACGGTTCAGGTCCCGGCGGGCCGCGAGCGCAAGACCGTCGTCATCAGCAGCGCCAAGCGCCCGGCAGCGGCCGCGCCCGAACGCCCCGCTCCGGCTGCCCCCGACAAGGCGTGGGCGGAGACGGGTTGGACCAACTCGGGCTGGCAGAACCGCGCCAACCTCGGCGCCGGCGACCTCCCGCCGCCGCCTGAGCGCAAGCCCGTCGCTTCGCCACTCGGTGGCGCCGCCGAGGCCAGTTCAGAAGTGTTGCCGTGGAAGTCGGTGCAGGATGGAGCAGCCGCAGCCGCCGTCATTCCCGTTGCGACCGCCACCCCCGTCTGGCACCTCGAAACGAACTGAGCAGGATCGGCGGCAGAAGCCGCTCGGGCAGCCGGTCGAGAATAGCGTCCTGACCGTTCCGGGCACCACCTGCCGGCGACAATCCACCACGACGACACGCCTTGCTCCCGCTCGCGCCGGCTGAGCGGCGAGCGCGGGCCCGCCCCGTCATCGAAAGTGTTTCGACAGCTTCAGGCCCTGCGCCTGGTAGTTGGAGCCGAGATCGCGGCCGTAAAGGCGGCGCGGCACCTGCGTCAGGCGCTCGTAGACGAGCCGTCCGACGATCTGCCCGTCCTCCAGTATGAACGGCACGGTGTGGCTCCTGACCTCGAGCACCACCCGCGAGCCGGACCCGCCCGCCGGCCCGTGCCCAAAGCCCGGGTCCATGAAGCCCGCATAGTGGACACGGAACTCGCCGACCAGCGGATTGAACGGCATCATTTCCGCGGCATGCGTCGGAGGCACGTGCACCGCCTCCTTCGAGGCGAGAATGTAGAACTGATCGGGGTCGAGGATGAGCCGGCGGGCCGCGTCGACGCCGATCGGCTCCCAGTAGTCGGCGATCGCATAGGCGCCCGGCTTGTCGACGTCGATCAGGCCCGAGTGCCGCTTGGCGCGGTAGCCGACGAGCCCATGCCCGTCGCCGGCGAGATCGACCGACAGGGCAATGCCGCCTGCAATGTCCGGCGCGGGGCTGTCGACGAGCCGCTCGCTTGCCTGCAGGCCGGCAAGTTCCACGTCGGAATAGGCGTGCTGCCCGACGCGGAAGCGGATCTGCGACAGCCGTGAGCCGGCGCGCACCACAATCGGGAACGTCTGCGGGCACACTTCTGCGTAGAGTGGCCCCGCGTAGCCGTCCGGAATCTGGTCGAACGCCCCGACGCCGTCGGCGATGACTCGCGTGAACACATCGAGACGGCCGGTCGAGCTTTTCGGATTGGCCGAGGCCGACATTCCCGCCGGCAGCGCCAGCGCCTCCATCAGTGGCACCACGTAGACGCAGCCCGTCTCGAGCACCGCCCCCGCCGTAAGGTCGACTTTGTGCAATTCGACCGAGCGCAGCCGATCCGCCACCGTCACGCCGCGGCCGGGCATGAAGCTCGCCCTGACGCGGAACGCCGCCTCCCCCAGCCGCAGATCGAGGCTCGCCGGCTGTACCTGCCCGGCGACCAGCGGCGCGGCGAGCCGGATCGCGTTCGTCGCGATGAGCCCCTCGATACCGCTATCGGGCAGCACGCCGGCCACGGCACCGACGCTCGCCGACGTCCCGGCTTCACCCATCGCGTTCTCCCCTCGTCAAGCCCCCGCGTACCCGACCGCGACCTTGACGCCAAGCCTCGTTTCTCGCTAATCCCCACCGACCCGTGGCGATTTGGCCGGCCTGCTTGCAGCCACGATAAACGAACTCGCTAAATGGCCGAGCGCTCTCCGTCCACCGTCGACGGTCCTCCTGCGCCCGGCCCGCGCCGCACCGGCGCCCGACGGGCACCGGCCCGCGACAGGAGATGGCCCCTTTGACGACCGAGAGCCCCAAGCCAAAGAAAGTTCGGCGCCTCAAGACCAACCTCGTGCAGGGTGGCATCCAGCGTTCGCAGTTCGGCGAGACGTCCGAGGCGCTCTTCCTCACCCAGGGCTATGTCTACGACAGCGCCGAGCAGGCCGAGCGGCGCTTCAACAACGAAGAGCCGGGCTACCAGTACAGCCGCTTCTCCAACCCCACGGTCAGCATGTTCGAGGAGCGCTGCCGCCTCCTCGAGGGCGCCGAGGATGCGCGCGCCACCGCGACCGGCATGGCCGCCGTCAACGCCGCCATCCTGAGCTATCTGAGCGCGGGCGACCATATCGTCGCTTCCCGCGCCCTGTTCGGCTCCTGCCGCTATATCGTCGAGGACCTGTGCCCCCGCTTCGGTATCGCCGCCACGCTCATCGACGGCACGAGCCTGCCGGCGTGGCGCGCCGCCGTCCGACCGAACACCAAGGCCTTCTTCTTCGAGACGCCGGCCAACCCGACGCTCGATCTCGTCGACATCGCCGGCGTCGCGGCCATCGCGCGCGAGTGCGGCGCTCTCACCATCGTCGACAACGTGTTCGCCACCCCCATGCTGCAGCGCCCGCTGGAGCATGGCGCCGACGTCGTCGTCTATTCGGCGACGAAGCATATCGACGGCCAGGGCCGCTGCCTGGGCGGCGTGGTGCTCGCCTCCAGAAAGTTCATCGCCGACCATCTGAGCGTCTTCCTGCGCCAGACCGGCCCATCGCTCAGCCCGTTCAACGCGTGGGTCATGCTGAAAGGCCTCGAGACGCTGCCGATCCGCGTCGCCGCCCAGTGCGAAAGCGCTGCCCGCATCGCCGACGCGCTCGCTGGTCGGCCCGGCGTCGCCCGCGTGCTCTATCCCGGCCACGCCGACTTTCCCCAGGCGGAGTTGGCCCGGCGCCAGATGACAGGCGGCGGCCAGGTCGTCACGATTGTCCTGCAAGGCGGCAAGCGGGAGGCCTTCGCCTTCCTCAATTCACTCGAGATCGCCCGCATCTCGAACAATCTCGGCGACGCCAAGAGCCTCGTCACGCATCCAGCGACCACGACGCACCAGCGCCTGACCGCGGCCGCCCGCGCCGAACTAGGCATCACCGACGGCATGGTGCGCCTGTCCATCGGCCTCGAGGATGTCGAGGACCTGATCGACGATGTCACATCCGCGCTGGCCGCCATCGGCTCGTAACAGCAGAAGTGCGAGGATAGGCACGCTCCCAGCGCGGACGAGAACGCAGGCGCCCGCGCCCATCGCGCTTGAGACCGGGACTTCGCCGTGCCAGACTCTCGCCAGCATCGCCATCTCGACTGGCGCAAGGAACACCGGCCGGCCCGGTCGGCCGAAGGGGTTGCGCGGACCATGTACGAAGCCCTGACCGATGGTCTCCGCGTGCGCGTCGAGCCACAGTATATCGAGGACCGCTCCTCACCGGAGGAGAGCTATTATTTCTGGGCCTACACGGTGACCATCGACAACGAGTCCGACGCCTCCGTCAGGCTTCTGGCCCGTCGCTGGCGCATCACCGACGGCACCGGGCGTACCGAGACCGTGGAGGGTGAGGGCGTCGTCGGCCAGAAGCCGGAGATCGGCCCGGGCCAGTCGTTCAGCTATACCTCTGGCTGTCCGTTGCGCACGCCGTCCGGCATCATGGTGGGCAGCTATCAGATGCGCGACGCCAGCGGCCGCCTGTTCGATATCGCCATTCCGGCGTTCTCGCTCGACAGCCCGTTCTCCACCCCCGCACTCAACTGACGGCGCGAACGGCGTCAACCGGCCGTAGAGAAGGCGAGGAGACCCGCGAGGCGACATGAAGGGCCCCCGCTACACGCCGACCGAGCTGCTCGCGCGCCTCGTCGCCTTCGACACGACGAGCCACAAATCGAACCTCCCGCTTGTTGCCTTCGTCGAGGACTATCTCGCCCAGTACGGCATCGCGGTGACGCGCGTACCCGACCCCACGGGCGAGAAGGCGAGTCTGTTCGCGACCATCGGACCCGACACCGGCGGCGGCATCGGCCTGTCGGGCCACACCGACGTCGTGCCGATCGACGGCCAGGCGTGGACCAGCGATCCGTTTCGGCTGACCGCCCGCGAAGGCCGCCTGTACGGGCGCGGCACCACCGACATGAAGGGCTTTTGCGCCTGCGTTCTGGCCGCCGTGCCGGACTTCCTCGCGCGCCGGCTCGCCCGCCCGATCCATATCCTGCTGTCCTACGACGAGGAGATCGGCTGCGTCGGCGTCCGTCCCATGATCGCGCGCCTCGGCCGCGACCTGCCATTGCCCGGGATGGTCATCGTCGGCGAGCCGACCGGCATGGCAGTGGTCGATGCGCACAAGGGCCCGGCCCGCTGGCGCGTCGACGTGACGGGCCGCGCCGCCCATTCCTCGATGGCCCCGCTCGGCGTCAACGCCATCGCCTATGCCATGCGCCTCATCGGCGAGCTTGCCGAGATCGAGCGTGAATTGCGCCAAGGCCCGCGCGACGAGCGCTTCACGCCCGAGTACGCCACGTTGCAGGTGACGACCATCGCCGGCGGGACAGTCGCCAATATCGTGCCCTCGCAGTGCCACTTCGGCTTCGACGTGCGCGCCCTGCCGGGCCTCGACATCACGGCAGTCGAGCGCCGGCTCGCCGCGTTCGCCGAGCGGACCTGCATCCCCGAGATGCGCGCCGTCGCGCCCGAGGCCGACGTTGCGATCCGCCTCCAGAACTACGTCCCGCCCTTCGCCGCCGACACGACGAGCGGGATCGTGCCGCTCGCCCTGCGCCTCGCCGGGGAGAACCGCACGTACGCCGTCTCCTACGCGACCGAGGCCGGCCTGTTCCAGAAGGCAGGACCCGGCAGCGTCGTGTGCGGGCCCGGCCATATCGCTCAGGCCCACACCGCCGACGAATGGATCGCCGAGAGCGAGCTTCACCGCTGCATGACTTTCCTCGAACGGCTGGCAGACTGGGCGCAGGGGTAGGCAAGAGCCCAATCGTCTAATCGTGTCGCCGCGCCGGAACTTCAAAATCCGAACATCACGTCGGCGAGCGTCCGCGACGAGGTGCGTTGCGCGGGCGCTCCCCGCGCAGGCGTACCGGGACGGACCCGCGCCGCCGCGACGACCGCACCGCGCGTGCCGCAAGCCGAGGCGACGCGCCGGGCAACCGCCGCGGACGCGGGCGACGGCCCCGTCGAGCCCCGGCACAGTGCGCCGATACGGCCGGGATCGCTGTCCGCGCCTGGCGCGCAGTAAAGCCCGGTGCCGTCGGCCCGCACTATGAAGCGAACACCGCTCGCCCCTGCCGCCGGCGCGTCGAGGTCCTCGGCAAGATGATTGAGGGCCGCGATGCGCAGTGCCCCGTCCTCGGGCGGCATCGGCCTGGGCTCCTCGTGCATGCCCTCGAGCGCGATCGCCTCGACGGCACGTGCGACGAGCCGCCCGTCGGGACCGGGCCGCAGATGCACGCGGGCCATCAGCCCATAATCCCGGCACGGCCCGAGCCCAGCCATGTCGCGCATGCCCGGATGCAGAAAGTTGCCGAGCCCGTAGAAGATGAGTTTGCCGTCGACCTGCTGCACGCCGGCCGGCACGTGCGCGTGATGGCCGACCACGAGGTCGACGCCGCCGGCGCGAACGATCTCGTCGCGCAAGCGGCGCATGTCGTCCGCTCCGGGACGTACCGCCATCTCGGCGTTGTAGTGGAGCGCCATCACGCGATAGTCGGCTCCAGCGTCGGCGAGCGCCGCGACGACGCCAGCGCGATCCTCCGCGACGTGCCAGGAGAGTTGCCCCGGCCCTTGAGCCGAGGGCCTGACGCCGCCGATACCGATGGCGCCGATCGCGATGCGCCGGCCGCTTACCTCGGCGATACCGGGCACCAGCGCACCAGCGCGACCGACACCGACGCCGGCGTGCGCGGAAATTCTGCCATCCGCCCGTAGCCGATCGAGGTGCGTGAGTGTCTCGAGCATGCCGCGCGGGCCATAGTCGATGGCGTGGTTGTTGGCCGTCGTCATGACGTTGATGCCCGCGCCCGCGAGACGGCGCACCGTTTCCGGGTGGCTGCGGAAATTGAACTGCTTGGCGAGCGAGGTAATGTCGTTGCGGTCCGTCACCACCGTCTCGAGGTTGGCGATGTTGACATCCCCGTCGATCAGTGACCTGACGTTCGCCAGCATCCTGTCGACGTCGAGCCGCCGTCCGTGGCGGTAAGCGCCGTCGGCGCGGACCGGCATATCGCTGCCGTTCATGCCGGTATCGCCCATCAGCACGATCGTCACGGCGTCTTCTGCCGTTTGGGGAGCGCGATCGGCTGGCTCGCTACGCGGCTCGATCGAAGCGGGTGGCACGATGAGAGCGGTCGTCGTCTCCCGCCCGTCCTGCCGGTCCTGCACGTCACCCGCAGTGTTCGGCGCGGCCACCGCGCCAGGTTCCGTCGGGTGCGCGCGCAGCCCTCCTGCCTGGGCAGCCAGCGCCGCGCAAACCACGACAGCGAAACCCAACTCGCGCCACGCCTTACGAACCCGAGCCACGACACACCCCTGACGCCACGCACTGTGCCGAGGCTAATTCGTGACCCGGGCACAGGCGACAGAAACGCCGCCGCCAGTACGAGATCGGCCGACCGCGTTGCCGGAATGCACCGTCAACCGCTGATCAGTCGACGACCTTGCCGATGGGAAACACCTGGAAGGTCTTCGACGTCCCCGGCTCGCCGAGCAGGCTGTCGACCGTTTCGTTGCGCGGCACGACCGACGTCGCTTCGCCCCCGCTATCTCCCTCGCGGGTTCGTCCGCCGCGCTGCCGCTCGCGTGCACTGGCGACCGTCGTCGCGCCTGCGAAGACGAGATCGTCGAGCGGCAGGCCCATGGCGGTCATCTGCGCCTTGACCTGGCTCGGCAGGCAGTCGCCCGCGTTGGTGTTGGCGGCGAGCTTGCGCCGGTAGAGATTGAGGAGGGCCCAGTAGGATATGACCTTGTCGGTCACGGTGAAATGGCGCGCCAGTTCATCGCTGAGCCGGTCGCAGCGCTCGCCGATGTCGCCGGCCGTATATCCCGCCGTCGAGTTGAGATCGGCGAGCAGCTTCTTCACGCCTTCGTTGTTGGAGGTCGACAGCACGAGGTCGATCGGTTGATCGCCGATCCGCGCCGCCGCCAGCACGTCGCCGTAGCTCACGGTTCCGGCAATCTTGCCGTCGACGAGGCGCGCGACGCGGGCCCGGCTCGTCTCCGTCGCCACCGCGAGGCGCACCGTGTACTTGACGGCAGGCGTGTCGTCGACCGGCTCGGTGCGATACTCGCGCACGAACACGCCGGAGGCTGGATTGGGGCTGCCCTCGAAGCGGGCGAACGACAGGGTGACGATATCGCTGACATCGGCCTGCTCGTAGGAGCCGATCAGCCCCTCGATCTGCTGGGCGAGCGGCTTCCACGTGGCTTCCAGAACCGTGTTGGCCGCACCGAGCAGCCTCGTCTTGGCAACGAAGTCGGCAAGCAGGTTGAACGTCTGCAGGTCGAGCTTGACGTCCTTGCTGTAGTAGCTGCGCACCTTGATGCGCACGGCGTTGGTGTCACCCTTGACCAGGATGCCCTTGGCGAGATCGCCGAACCACTCGATCGACTGGTCCTCTTTCACGATGCGGTTGAAGATGAACCAGCCCGAGCTGCGCCGCTGCGCCGAGACGATGGCACGCCGCCCGATGACGTCGCCAGCATCGTTCAGAAGTTCGACCGACAGCGTGTAGTGGCCCTCCTTGCGCAAAAGTCCCTCGAGGCCGTTGAGCAGGGCCTCGAACAGGCTGCGGCTCGTGGGCTTGCCGTTGCGCAGGAGTTCCAGCTTGAAGCGGACCGCGCCATAGGCCTCGTTCGGCGCGAGGCTCTGAGCCGGCGGCTCGCCCGGCTTGAAGGAAAGCTGCTGCGCCATGGCACCGGTCGCTGTGAGCGGCGACAGAGACACAGCCGTGATCAGCGCCGCGCAAGCGGAGGCCGCGACCAATCTGGAAAGACGCAACGACATGGTGGTGGCTCCCCGAAACGACGCCGACGAAACGTCAGACGCCTGTCGTTTCAGGCCACACTAGATCGCTTTCCATTCCTTCGGAATTGGAAGAGCGCCCTGGTCCTGTGTTTTGTTGCATTTTCTTCGACGAGCCTGTGTCCACTTCGTCGGAAAATGCTCTGGCAACTCCGCCCTCCAGGCGCCATGGCCGAACGGCGCGGCCGACCGCAACACGCAGTTCGAGCCCGTCCACCCACTGCCAAATGCCCACTGCCCGACTGCCCTACTTCCCCGCTTCCTTCACGACGCGGATGGCGAGTTCGCGCAACTGCTTCGGCTCGGGCTCGGAGGGCGCGCCCATAAGCAGGTCCTGCGCCTGCTGGTTCATGGGGAACAGCGCCACGTCGCGTACCGCCTTCGACCCGGTCAGCAGCATGACGATGCGCTCGATGCCGGCTGCCATGCCGCCGTGCGGGGGCGCGCCGTACTGGAAGGCGCGGTAGAGCCCGCCGAAGCGCTCCTCCACGTCGGCGCGTGTGAGGCCCGTCGCCTCGAACGCCTTCACCATCGTTTCGGGCGAATGGTTGCGTACGGAGCCCGAGGCGATCTCGTAGCCGTTGCACACGATGTCGTACTGGTTCGCCTTCAGCGCCAGGAAGTCCTGGGGCTCCGTGCACGCTTCGAGCGCGGCGAGCCCACCCTGCGGCATCGAGAACGGGTTGTGGCTGAACTCGACCTTCTTGTTCTCCTCGTCCCATTCGTAGAACGGGAAGTCGACGATCCAGGCAAGCGCGAAGCGGCCCTCGTCGACGAGCTTGAGTTCCGCGCCGACGCGGTCGCGCGCGAGCCCGGCGAACTTGTAGAACTTCTGCGGATTGCCGGCGGTGAAGAACACGGCGTCGCCGTCGCCGAGACCGAGCTGACCGCGGATCGCCTCTGCGCGCTCCGGACCGATGTTCTTGCCGATGGGGCCGGCTGCTTCCAGCACGTCACCGCCGCCATCGGGCTTGCGGTAGAAAATGTACCCGAGCCCCGGCTGGCCCTCGCCCTGCGCCCAGGCGTTCATGCGGTCGCAGAAGGCCCGGCTGCCGCCACCGGGAGCCGGGATCGCCCAGACGCGGACCTTGGGGTCCTTGTCGATCATGCCGGCGAACACCTTGAAGCCCGAGCCGCGGAAGTGCTCGGTCACGTCCGCCATCTCGATCGGATTGCGCAGATCCGGCTTGTCGGAGCCGTACTTGGCGATCGCCTCGTCGTAGGGAATGCGCGGCCAGGTCTCGGTCACCGCCTTGCCCCCGGCGAACGACCTGAAAACCTCCGTGAGGATCGGCTCCATCGTCTGGAAGATGTCCTCCTGCTCGACGAAGCTCATCTCGACGTCGAGTTGGTAGAACTCGCCGGGCAGCCGGTCGGCGCGAGGGTCCTCGTCGCGGAAGCACGGCGCGATCTGGAAATAGCGGTCGAAGCCGGACACCATGAGCAGTTGCTTGTACTGCTGCGGGGCCTGCGGCAGGGCGTAGAACTTGCCCGGGTGGATACGCGAGGGAACGAGGAAGTCGCGCGCGCCCTCGGGCGAGGACGCCGTCAGGATCGGCGTCGGAAACTCGTTGAAGCCGGCCTCATGCATGAGGCGCCGGATTTCCCGCGTGATGGCGAGCCGCGTCATGATGATCTTGTGCAGGCTCTCGCGCCGGAGGTCGAGGAAGCGGTAGGTGAGCCGCAGGTCCTCTGGATAGTCGGGCTCGCCGAAGACGGGCAGCGGCAACTCCTTGGCCGCCGACAGGACCTCGATTTCGGCCGCATAGACCTCGATCGCCCCCGTCGGCAAGTCGGCGTTGGCGGTCCCCTCCGGCCGCGCCCTGACCTTGCCGTCGACGCGGATCACCCACTCCGAGCGCACCGCCTCGGCGGCCTTGAATGCGGGGCTGTCCGGATCGGCGACGACCTGCGTCAGGCCGTAGTGGTCGCGCAGGTCGATGAACAGGACCCCGCCGTGATCGCGTACCCGATGCACCCAGCCGGACAGCCGCGCGGTCTCTCCGATGTCGCCCGCGCGCAGCTCCCCGCACGTATGCGAACGGTAGCGCGCGCCGATCGCCCGGCCATCGCCGGTCGTCGAAGGCGCCGAGTCCCGCGCCCTGCCGCCGCTCGTCGCCGCCTTGCTCGCCTTGCCCGCTGCCATCGTCTGCCGCCTTGCCTCTCGAGCGGTTTCCATTCCTGCGGAATCCGAACCGCGCTCCAGTCCATTGTTTTTGCGTATTTTCTTCGACGAACCGGTGCCAACTTCGTCGGAAAATGCTCGAGGCCCGTCGCCCCGTGCGACACGGCGCGGAGGAGCGCATGGGGTCCAGCCTCTGTCAAGGTGACCGACCGCGCCGCCGGCACTGAGCCCGCGACAGGGTTTACCGGATCGGGTATAGGCGGAAAGGCATGCAGATCATCACCACCACCCCCGCCCTCGACAGCGCTTGCGCCACCTTCGCCCGCGACCCTTTCGTCGCCGTCGACACGGAATTCATGCGCGAGACGACTTACTGGCCGCAATTGTGCCTGATCCAGGCGGCGAGTCCCTCCCTCGAGGTGATCATCGACCCACTCGCCCCCGGCATCGCCCTCGATGCGTTCTGGTCGCTGATGGTCGACAGCCCGGCGGTCAAGGTCTTCCACGCCGCCCGCCAGGACATCGAGATCATCGTGGCGGAGGCTGGCAAGGTTCCATCGCCGGTGGTGGATACGCAGGTCGCCGCCATGGTGTGCGGCTTCGGCGACTCGGTGTCGTACGTGAACCTCGTCAAGAAGATCACCGGCGCCGACCTCGACAAATCCTCGCGCTTCACCGACTGGTCACGCCGGCCCCTGTCCGACAAGCAGCTCGAATACGCGCTCGGCGACGTCACGCATCTGCGTGATGTCTACGCTCACCTCAAGGCGGAGCTGGAGGCGAGCGGCCGCTGGTCGTGGCTCGACGAGGAGATGGCGACCCTGACCGCGGCGGAGACTTACGAGCAGTCGCCGGAGCGGGCATGGGAGCGCTTGAAGCTCAAGGTCAAGAACCGCAAGGCACTCGCCGTGCTGATCGAGCTCGCCGCATGGCGCGAGCGCGCAGCACAAGCGCAGGACGTTCCCCGCCAGCGCGTCCTGAAGGACGATGCCCTCTACGACATCGCCAACCAGTCACCGCGCTCCGCCGAGCAGCTCGGCGGCCTGCGCTCGCTGTCAGAGGGCTTCGCCCGCTCCCAGCGCGCCAGGGAGATCATCGCGGCCGTGCAGGCTGGCCTTGCCCGCGACATGGCAAGCGTCCCGCCGCTCAATCACGGCACGGCACTCTCCGCCGAGGCGGCGGCAACGCTCGAACTGCTCAAGGTCCTATTGAAGGCATGCGCAGCGCAGCACCGTGTCGCCCCGCGCCTCATCGCCGACAGCAGCGACCTGGAGGCGCTTGCCCGCGAGCCCGAACCCGACATCCCCGCCCTGCGCGGCTGGCGGCGGGAGCTGTTCGGCGAGGATGCGCTCGCTTTGAAGCGCGGTGAGATCGCGCTCACGCTGGCCAATGGCGACGTGAAGGTCGTGCGCACTTCGACCTGAGCCGCCGGCGGCGATAGCCGACGCGATCCACCATCTGTCATGCCGTCATTCATTGCCGGGATCGATCGATCAACACGCGGCACGTGCGTCAGGTGCCGGTCGACGAGCCGCCAACAACCGCCCCACTGCCCACTGACCCAAGGCCAGCTCCCCACCTCACCGCGTCGCGAGCAGTTCCTCCAGAAACCGCCGCGATTCCGGCGACAGCGGCGCCCCTGCCGGGTCGGCGAGCCGCGCCGTGATGGCCTGGCGCACGTCATCGGGCATGCGCTCCTCGGCCGGGCCGACCGCGAACGGCGTCGCGAAGGTCTGCGGCTCGGCGACCGCCGAGAAGATGTCCCACGCGAAGGCCGGCTCGTCCGTCGTGCCGCGCACCTTGAGCGGAATGGGCAGTGCCAGCGGCGGCGGCTTCAGAGCGAGCTTGAGAGCCTGATCGATGCGTCGCGAAACGAGCGCGAGCGTACCCGACAGCCACACGTCGACCTCCGGCCCGTTGAGCTTCGTCTCCGCGACGCTGCGCAACACGCCATTCTTGATGCTATAGGCGCCCGTCACCGAGTCGAACGGCGTGCGCCGCTCGGCGTTGTAGGTCTGCGCCTGACCGAACGATAGCAGAGCCCGCCGCAGGTCGTAGCCGATGATGGCGCCTTTCTTGGCTTCGAAGGCGAGCTTGCCGTCGAGCGAGCCGACGAGTTCACGCATGCTGCCACCACGCCCCGCCACCGTGACGTCGACATCGCCCGTTCCGGCGACGAGGCGCTGCTTGAGGAGCTCGGCCATGAATGGCTCGAGCGCGACGGCATCCATCTTGAGCTTGACGGTGCTGGCGAGCGGTCCCTTGTCGACGGCGACATTGGCCGTGCCGCTGACCTTGCCCTTGTAGAGGCCGAGCCCGTCGACCACCACATCGAGAGCTTCGGGCTTCGAGACGACGGCGAGGCGCCCGCCGCTCATCGGGATCTGGCGGTAGCGGATCTCCTTGGCCTCGATGGTGAGATCGATATCCATCTCGGGCAGCTTTTGCAGCTTGAACGGGTCCGAGCTCCAGCCGCCGACCGGCGCGGCGACAGCGCCAGCCGAACGTGCCTGCCCGCCCCGGTCAGGGGTGCCGTCGAGACCCTCGAGCAGGCTCTGCCACGCCGACGGCAGCGTGGCGCGCCCTTCGAGCGGCTCGAGCGAGAACGCCCGCGCATCGGTCGCGGCCGGCAGGAGCTGGTTGAGGTCGATGCGCGCCTCCCGCACCGTCGCCTTCACCGACGGTCGGCTCTCCTCGATCGAAACGACACCTGAAACGACGCCCGAGGCTCCCGCCAGCGTCACCGTCGCCGGATCGAGCGAAAGGCGGCGCAGCGAGCCGGCCACCTTGCCGTCGATCGCCGCCGACTTGCCGAGCTTGACCTCTCCGGGCTCGATGCCCGCCCAGGTCAGGAGTCGGTCGAGATCCTCGCTTTTCGCCGCGATCGTCCCTGTCACCTGCCCGGCCGGCTTGGTGGCGATATCACCCTTGAAGACGGCACTCGTGCCGGCGACTGCAACGGTCGCCTCGAGCGAAGACGTCGCACCATCACCCAGCGCGTAGATGTCCGCGACATTGCCGTCGAGGCCGACCGTCTCGTCCTTCAGAAGCACACTACCCTTGAAGGCGAGGCCTTTCTCGTCCGCGCTGCGCGTCACCGTTCCGGTGATCCCTTCCAGGCGCACCGTCTCGGCGGGCGGGGCGGCTTTCACCACGAGCGTTCCCTCGCTGAGGACGACGCGCTGCGGAATGCCGCCGGCGCGCACCTCTCCCTCGGCGACCTTGGCCAGGATGGGATCGCCGGCGATGAGCGTGATCAAGGGCTTGACGAGCCGCAGCTCCGGCACCTCGAACTGGCGCCGCCACAGGTCGAGGATGGTGATGTCGACCTCGATGCTGTCGGCCGTGACGGGCGTCTGGTCCGCGGCTCCGGGCGGACCTGAGAGCGCGACCTTGTCGAGCCGCAATTTCACATCGGGGCGCAGCGTCAGGGTGCTGTCGCCCGCCACCGTCAGTGTTCGGCCGGTTTTCTCCGCGACGGCCCGGATGATGACATCGCGCGCGAGCCAGCCGGGTGGCGACACGTAGAACAGAACGCCGACGGCCGTCGCGAGGACGGCGAGCCCGACGAGCAACAGCCCTGCGAACTTCAGTGCCGAGGTGGCGCCCGAGCGACTTTTGTGGTCATTGGACGCGTTCGCCGCTGGCGAGGATGGGGCTTGATCGGACATGGGCGATCCCCTCTGCTTTTCTGGTGTGCTGGCTCGTCGGCCAACACTACAGGCACGGGCACGACAAGCCTACGACAATGGTCGCCGCGCCCCCGCGCAATTCGGGCCCGCGCAAGCAAGGATGCCATTCTGAGCGGGTAGGAATTGGGCCACTCCTGCAACGCGCATCGATGCGAATGAGCGATGCGAACTCGAGGGAAACGAGATGGTTGAGCACCGGATGGATCGTCGCCGCGTCATCGCGGGCGGAGCCGGCCTCCTCGCTGGCGCGGTGGCCGGCGTCCCCGACTGGACGGGCCTGCCTGGCGGCCGCGTGCTGGCGCAATCGGTGCCCGCAAGCCCGGGCGCGCTCGAAGCCTGGCGCCAGCTCGCCCAGCTCACGAGCCGTGCGGTGCAGCTCGGTATCTCCGTGCCGCGCCTTTCGGCGCACATCGATACCGCCGGCGGGCGCGACTTCACCCAGATCATGCCGGCGACCGTCGAGCTCTTGCGCAGCCTCGAGACCGCGCAACCCCTGCGCCCCGTCGCGCCCGGCGAGGTCTCGGGTCTCGTCGACCAGGCCGACGACCTGTTGCGCCGCATCAACCAGGAGGAGCGCAACCTGCCCGATCCGCGCCCCGACGGTCCCGGCGCGACGACGACCACCGTGCGCCCGTCGTTCGAGAGCGTGAAGGAGAGTTACGCCAAGCTGTTCGCGAACTGCCAGGTGCGCGAGGCGAACCGCTCCACCGTCGAGTGGTACATGTCCCAGCTCGTCAACGGCGACAATCAGAAGCGCTGGCTCGCCGTGGCGCAGGAGGCCTGCTGCCCGTGGTACTTCGTCGGCATCATCCATGCGATGGAGGCATCGTTCAATTTCCGTTCCCACCTGCACAACGGCGACAGCCTCAAGGCGCGCACCGTGCTCATCCCGAGCGGCCGGCCCAAGGTGTGGAACCCGCCCAACGACTGGGAGACGAGCGCCGTCGACGCCCTCGCCTACGACGGCTTCACCAACGTGACCGACTGGACGCTGGAGCGCACGCTCTATCGCTGGGAGGCCTACAACGGATTCCGCAGCCGCAAGAACGGCATCAACACGCCCTATCTGTGGAGCTTCTCGAACCACTATTCCAAGGGCAAGTTCGTCGCCGACAACGTCTGGGACCCGAACGCCGTCTCGAAGCAGTGCGGGGCCGCGGTCATGCTGAAGGTGCTGGTCGACCGCAAGCTCGTGCGCGTGCCGATCGCCTGAGGCGCTGGCCCGCAGCCGCGCGCGCGGGGCGCAGCGCTCAGCTCCCGACCGAGATGAGCCCGACCGCGATGGCCGCATCGCGGATGCGGTTGCAATCGGCCGAGGCGAACCCGCCGACCGCTCCTGCCGCCAGTTCGCGGCACGACGTCTCGAAGGCTTCGGCCGTATCCTTCAGCGTGGAGCTCGGGTTGAGGTGAACCGTCAGCGAGCGGTAGGCCGCGCGCCCGAGCTTGTCGCGCCCGATGCCGAGCGCCACGACGCCCCGATGCCGGCCACCCTCTGCGACGAGATAGGCGAACTTGTTCAGGATGCCGCTGTTGAAGTGCACGCAGCCTGAATAATAGTCCGTGGTCGTCTCGCAGATCGGGTCCTCGCGCGTGACGTAGTCGGCGTAATGGTCCGGCTGGCCGCGATTTCCCGCGCCGTAGGCCTTAGTGCGATCGAACATGGCAGCGCCGTCGGCGTCGGCCATGGGCGGATCGGCCATGTTGCGGATCGCCGCCGTCATCGAGAAGCCGGGCAGCCGCTCGCCGAGCACCCAGTTGCCCTCGGCCGGGTCGGCGTCCATCTCGATCAGCGCCCCGAAGATGTCGGCGAGTCCTTCGTTGACCGCGCCGGACTCGTCCACATAGACGAGGTCGGCTTCGGCCGTGATGATGCCGTGCATCATCTCGTGGCCGACGATATCGAGGGCTCCTGCCGCCGACGGCCCATAGACCATCACACCCGGCTCCGGACAGCCGAACGTGACGCCGCTGCACCAGTGCGCGAACTTGGTGCCACCGTGGCCGACATAGGCTGTGACCACCTCGCCCTCGTCCTCGAAGATGCCCGTGCGGTCATAGAGGCGCGCGAAATACGTCAGCACCGATCCGGCATTGCTGTAGGCCGCGCGCACGTCGGCCGGCAGACCTTCGACCGCGACCGACGCTCCGGCTTCGACCTTGAGCAGGCCGGGGAACTCGTGCTTCCCTTCGAGGTCGAACACGCGCCGCGGCGTCATGGAGCGCCGGTCGACATAGTCGAACAAGACCGCTCCCGTATCCGCATCGACGAAGACGCGGAAATCGTCGATCTGCACGAGCCAGGCGAGCCGGGTCGGACCTGCCTTCGCCGCGCGGTTGCGCATCAGCGCCGGATCGAAGATGACGAGCGTGGCGTCAGCCGCCACCGTGTCGATCCGTTCACGCAGGCGGTTGAAGGCCCCGCCGTCGCGCCGCGTTTCGAGCTGCCCCTTCACATGCGCCCGTGCCGTGGCGGTGGCCGCGTCCGGCGCGACTTTGGGCGTCGTCGTGGCGATGTCGACGTTGGAGAAGGTGGCCGACAGGTTGGTGACCGCCAGCGACGGGCTGACGACGACGCGGCCCGAGGAGCCGAACACCGGCACGCCATCGACGCGCTGCTCCACGTGCACGACGCTCTGGCCGGGGAAGTCGGGATCGCGGCGCACGCGCGAGGCGCTGACGTCGGTCCGCCCGGCGCGTGTCGTGAAGGCGGCCGACAGTTCGCCAGTGCGGAAATAGGCCTCAGCCGCCTTCCTGATGTCTGTCTCGCTGGGCCGCCCCGAGGCGCTGCGCGAGGCCCCGAGCGTGATGTCCGGGTCGACGACGGGCCTGAGGCCGCGAATGCTCGTCGGCAGGCCTGTGACCGGATCGATGCGCACGCGCAGCGAGGGATTGGCCCGCCGCGCCTCGTCGACCATTTTCCTGACGGTCTCGGACGGCTCCTGTGCCAGCGCGTCCGGCCCCATCGCAACGCCCGCCAGCACCAGGCCTGCGGCGACGGCCAGACCAGCGAGCCCGCCACTGAGCTTCACGACCATTGTCCTGCTCCTCTGCCACGCGCGACCCCACGGCCGGCGAACGGCAATATGCCTTCCCGCCGCCGACACGGCGACCACAGTGCGTGCACGGCCCAGTCGATCGCCTACCACGCTGCCTGCGCCGTCCGCCTCAACGGCCATTGCACGGCACGTCGGCGAGCGGCAGGGGAGCGGCGGCCACGAGCGACGTCGCCTGCCAGATGCCGATGAGATCGGTGAGCCCGCTCGCCTGCAGGGCGGTATCGAAAGTCTTGAGCTCGTCCCCCCACGCCGCGCGGATCATGTCGAGGTCGCTGCGCGGCGCGCCGTCGAGCGAGCGCACGTCGCTCGCATCGTACGAGGCGAGCCCGCTGCCATTGAGGTCGATGCGCGGGAAGCAACGCTCGTTGCCGTCGATGCGGCCGTCGCCGTTCAGGTCAACGTTGATGTCCGCGCCATAGCGAGCCGCTTCGAGTACGAGCATGTCGTCGCGGAACTTGGCGATGTCGCCCTCGTCGACCCGTCCGTCCCCATTGAGGTCGGCGAGAACGCGCCGGTAGCGGTCCGACAGCCGGTCGATGGCGGCGAGCGCATCGACACGCGGTGCTGCCCGGCTGCCGGGCTCGGCGACGGCCGACGCGCGCAAGAGAGCGATGACCTCCGCCGGCGTGCGCGAAGGGTCGAGCTCGAAGATGAGCCCGGCCAGTGCCGCGACATGGGGTGCTGCCTGTGAGGTGCCGCTGCACACGCCGAATGGCGTCTGCGTCGAGGCGATCGTGCTCATCACGTCGACGCCCGGCGCGCTGATCTGCCCGCCAGTGTTGGAGAACACCGCGAGTTGGCCCTGCCGGTCGTGCGCCTCCACGACGAGGATGTTGGTCGATGGCTTGAAATAGGCTGTCTCATGCAGGGCGGCGAACGCGAACGGCGTGGCGAGCTTGGCGTTGAGAGGCTCCGGCGCGCCTTCCGAGTCGTTGCCTGCGGCGACGACGAACAACACCTGATCGTCGACCCGGTCGACGAGGTACTGGATGAAGTTCGCGTGCTGCTGGATCTGATTGCGCACGCTCTGATCGGCAGTCGGGTCGCTCTCGCTCAGCTTGCGCACCCACGACCAGTTGTAGGCGAGGCTGACGTTGACGACGCGCCGCTCCCCGGCCGCGAGCGGGTAGTCGTCGAAATACTCGCCGAGATCGCGGATCACGTCGGCGAAGTAGGACAGGTGAAGTTGCTCACGCTCGTCGCCCGCGAGCGTGCCCTCGAGCAGCAGGTTTCGCGAGATGGGGATCGCATCGATCTCAGCTTGCGGAGCGATGCCGTCGATACCGGGCGCCACCGCGCCGCGCGCCGCGATGATGCCGGCGATGTGCGTGCCGTGGCTGCGGGCGCAGTCGGCGGGCTGTGGCCGGGGCGGCATGCCGCCCTTGACGTTGGCATAGGCGAGCTGCGGGTGCTCACCGAAGCCGTTGTCGAGGAGCGCGATGCGGGCCCGCCGCGCGGGCTCCTCCACGCGTGACAGGATCGACCACACCTGCGGCATGCGCAGGCGCTTCAGCCCCCAGTTGCCGTCGTCGCTCGCGCCGGTCCGCCAGTTCCAGGTCAGGACGGCCGCACCCTGCTTGGCGCTCGCGCCGGACGGCGGCGGCAGCGTCTTCGGCCCGATCGTCGTCTGCACGAAGGCGGCGTTGACCACGGGTTCCTGGCGCAACCGCACGACGAGATTGGGTTCCAGCAGCGATCGCACGCTGCGGCCGCTGCGCTGCGCTTCCGCGTCGGGCAGCGCGACATAGAGCGCGCCGAGCGACGGCACCGCGTCGACGACGTCGAGATTGTATTTGGCGATGAGCGCATCGATGGCCGCATCGCTCGTGTTCGGCTTGAGCTGAATGACGATGATGCGCCGGTTGACGACCGTGGCTTCGCCTTGTGCGAGCCGCAGCGCGTTCGCCGGGGTGGTGATTGCGGCAGACTGTTCGCCCGCGCCCGCGTTCACGGCCGATGCCGCTGCGACGACGTCGCCGTGCGGCCGGGCGGGACCGGCAGTCCCAGCGTGCAGAACGCGCCCGGCAAGCCTCCGGCCCAACGGCTCGCCATCGAGCGAAGAGCGCGGCTGTGCTGGGCCTGAGCGCGGCTTGACCTCCTCGAGGTTGCCGCCCTTGTCGATGACGATCAGATCCTCGCTGCGTGTCGGCGAGGCGGGTCTGGCGCTGCGCGCCGCCGGCCGCTTGAATTTGTTCTCGAGGAGTTGCTTGAGGCGCTCCTTGTCGTCGGCGGCGCCCGCGTCGCCGGGCGCGAGGCCTCCTGCGAGAAGAACGGCCATCGCGATGACAAGGCGCACAAAACCGGGCCGCATGACACAACTCCTTCGGCACATCCTCGGGCACATCGCCCGCGCGCACACGTCAGCCTGCGCCGGAGCATAGGATAGCGTCGCGACGACTTTGCGTCGAACCCGGGCAGCGCTCGCAGCAGCACCGCCCGGGCAGATGACGGTCCTTACCGGCCCGTGAGCCAGTTCCACCACGACGTCGCGGTGTCCTTGCCCCACTGATACCACGTGCGCTCTGGCACCGGTGGAGCCGGCTCTGGAGCAGGAGCAGGCGGAGCCGGCTCAGGCGTAGGCGCCGGTGGAGCCGGTTCAGGCGCGGGTGCTGGCGCTGGCGCTGGCGGAGTGGGCTCAGGCGCAGGTGAGGGCGCTGGCGGGGCCGGCTCCGGAGCGGGTGCAGGCGCCGGTGGAGCCGGCTCTGGAGCAGGTGCTGGCGGTGCAGGCTCCGGCGCAGGAGCGGGCGCAGGCGCTGGTGGCACCGGCTCAGGCGCTGGCGTCGGTGCTGGCGGAGCCGGCGTAGGAGCAGGTGCTGGCGGAGCCGGCGCAGGGGCGGGTGCTGGCGGAGCCGGCGTAGGAGCAGGTGCAGGCTCCGGAGCAGGCGTCGGCTTCGGCGGGGCGACGGCACCAATCTCGTAGGCCGGATCGGGAACGAGATTGCCATCGGCATCGACGCCCGGATCGAGCCCCTTCGCCTTGCGCAAGGCCACGACCAGCGACGCCCATGTCGGTACGTAGGCGTCGATGGTCGCTCCGCTGGCGGTCCGCACGCGCTGGCGCACGTCGAAATGCAGGTGCCGCGTCGTCTGGATGGAGCCACCCATATAGCGCGATACGCGCCCGAGCACCTGACCCTGCTTGACCTTCTGCCCCACCTTTACAGTGATCGACTTGGGGTGCATGTGCAGGTAGCGATAGTAGGTGCCGTCGGCCGCCTTCAGCCGCACGGTCGTATTCGACGTGACCTGGTCGATGACACCGTCGACGACGGCCACCACCTCCCACTTGTCATCGGCGCACGTCGGCGGGCGGATGTCCTGCCCCTGATGCCCCTTGCCGGCGGGGCACAGCGACATCGAGTGGTCGCGCACCTCGCAGTAGTTGTCGCGTTGCAGCATGGGATCGTAGTTGCGCGGATCGCATTCGGTGCCGCCGGCGGCACCCTTGCCACCCCAGCCGCCACCGCCATAACCCCAGATCTGCGAGTTCATGTGCGGCTGCTGGCCCTCGCCGAGCTTCAGCGGGAAGATCATGTCGGGCAGCCACACCTTGCGGTCGTTGCGCCCGCGCCCGGCATCCTTCGCCGGCAGATCGCCCGGCGGGTAGTAGCGGAAGCCGGCGTCCGCGACCGGCGGCGGCTCCACAGGCGGCGTCGCCGGCTCGGCGGGCGTCGGTGCAGGTGCGGGCGGATCGGTCGGCGTCGGCTCGGAAGGCAATGGCACCACGGGCGGCGTGCCCGGACCTTGCGCCGTCTCGTCGCCCGGCGGCTTCGGCGCCGGCTCGGCGTCGGGCAGCGGCACGAGCGACGGCAGACCGCCCGGCGGCACTTCGCAACGCACACTGACGATCGGCATGCTGCGCGCGGCAACGTCCTGCGCCAGCGGGGCGAGTGGGCCGAATGCCAGGGCCGTGGCAGACCCCGAGGCGAGAAACAGCGCGAGCGTCGCGGCCCGCGCGGCCAGTCCCAGATTCGGCTTGTTCATGACGCCCCACTGCTGAAACAAGGGATTACACCCCGTCGATGCGACACCGTTGGGTCACACCATCGCCACAGGCGCGCACAACGTCTCTGCCATCTTGTCCGACGTCAAGGTAACATCCGGCACATTCCGCCTCGGTGGGTCCAATGCGCCCCACCGCTGCGAGAAGTGAAACGCGGGGAGCATGACATGACGAAGACAGTCCGGGCCATCCGCTTCCACACGGCGGCGGCACTTGCGGCAGTGATGGCGTCGGGCCTCGGCCTCACCCCGCCTCCCGTTTCTGCCGCCGCGGAGAACCTCGAGGTCGACTGGTCGGACCCTGAGATCGCGAAGTTCCTGCGCGAGCGCACGACGCGGCCACCGCAATCGGTGTCAGCCGAGGACCAGGCCGCCTTGAGCCGCCTGCGGCTGCCCGTCATCGCTTTCGACCGGCCGCCCGGCGTCGTCGGCCGCGCCTTTGGCGTCGAGGCCGCGCCCAAGCTCCAGCGCGAGCTCGTGACGGACCCCGACAATCCGGTCTGGTACACGATCGTCGACCGCTACGGCGATCTCGTCATCACCGTCGACGCCGACCTGCGTATCCAGCGCGACCTGCCGGCCGACACGAAGATCTACACCCCGCCGCCGAGTGCCGCGGCCGAGCCGCAGATCGACGTCATCGACGCCAACGTCGAGGAGGGCATGGAGGGCCTCGTCGCCGAATATTCGGTGCGCAAGTTCCCCGACATTCCCTATCGGGTGACGATCGAGTGCACGACGGCGACGAAGCAGCTCTGCACCGACAAGGCAGCTCTCCTGCGCGACCGCGAGGCCCTGCAGATCATCTCGGCCCGTCCCCCGCAGTAGGGCGACGACCGACCCTCACGCTTGTAGCCGCCCCTCACGCTTGTAGCCGCCCCTCACCCTGACCCTCTCCCCATGCGCCTCCGGCTATGGGGAGAGGGAACGCTCTTCTCCCTCTCCCCGCGCGCGGCGAGAGGGTCGGGGTAAGGGGCAGCAAAGATTGGTGAGGGGCGGAAACGATGAGGTCGGACAGGCGAAAGCTCAGGCAGGCGCCGCAAGCTCCGCCGCCGGCGAGCAGGCGGCGATCACCCGGCCGATCTCCGAGCGGCACGAGCCGCAGTTCGTGCCGGCCTTGAGCCGCTCGCCAATGGCCGCCACGGTCCGGCACGCGCCATCGCGCGCGGCGCTCGCGATCTCGTTGGCGCCGACCGCGAAGCAGGAGCAGACGATCGGACCTGGATCGGGCCGATCCCTGCCCGGGCGGCCGGCAAGCACCCGCCAGCGCTCATCTGCACCGATTTCAGCGCCGAGGAGCCCCGTCGCCCACGTTCGCGAAACCGCGACGGGGCTCGCAGCCACGAACAGCGCACCCTTCAATCGCCCCTCGGCGAACAGCGCGAAGCGATGCTGTCCAAGGCGCTCGTCGCTGTAGGAGGCGAGTTCGGCCGTGCTCGCATCTGCGATCCCGAACAGATGGCGCGCCACAGCCTCGAAGCATGCGGGCATCGCAGCACCGGCGAGTTCCAGCCGCCAGCCGGCAGGCGCTCTCGCCAGCGCCGCGTAATCGGCTTCCGGCATCTGCAACGGCTCGATGCCGACCGCGAATGCGTACCACGTCGCGTCGAAAGGTCGGACGGCGACCGGCGTATGCTTGAGTTCCGGCTGCCCGGAGACCGGATCGGGGTGCGCTGCGATCACGCTGCCGACACGCGCCCGGCTCGCCTGCTGGTTGGTCCAGTGCATCGGCGCGAAGGCGGTGCCTGGCGCCTGCCGCCCGGTCACCACGGTCCGCATCAGAATGCTGCCGCGCTCGCTCTCGACGATCGCGATCATCGCGCCGGCAAGCCCCGCGGCGGCCGCGTCTTGTGGATGGAGATCGATGAACGGCTCGCCGATGTGAGCCGTCAGCCGCGCCGTTTTGCCGGTGCGCGTCATCGTGTGCCACTGGTCGCGGATGCGGCCCGTCGAAAGAGCAAGCGGATAGCGCGCATCGGTCCCGCACGCCGGCGCACGATAGGCGGTCGCGACGAAGCGGGCCCGGCGGTCGGGGGTATAGAAGCCGCCCTTGGCGAAAAATCGGGTCTCGCGCGGGCCGCCGCCGGCCGGTTGCGGCCACTGGAACGGCTCGAGGCGGTCATACGACGCGCTGTCGATGCCGGCATGGACCGAGATGTCGAGGTCGCGGCGGCCGGCGTTGTCCGCGCCCGTGAGTGCTGCATACTCCGCGAAGATGGCGGCGGGGCCGGCGTAGTCGAAGTGCTCCGCAAAGCCCAGGCGCCGCGCCACCTCCGCAATCTGCCACCAGTCGGGGCGCGCCTCCCCCGGCGCCGGCACGAAGGCGCGCTGGCGCGAGATGACGCGCTCCGAGTTCGTCACCGTTCCGTTCTTCTCGCCCCACGCCGTGGCCGGCAACAGCACATGCGCCAGCGCGGCCGTGTCGGTTGCCTTCGTCACGTCCGAAACGGCGACGAAGGGGCAGGCGGCGATCGCCGCCTTGACGCGGTCGGCGTCGGGCATGCTGACGACGGGGTTCGTCGCCATGATCCACAGCGCCTTGATGCGGCCATCGCCGACCGCCTCGAAAAGATCGACGGCTTTTAGCCCCGGCCGCTCGGCCAGCGCCGGCGCGCCCCAGAACGTGCGAACGATGCCTCGGTGCTCGCTGTTGTCGAGGTCCATGTGCGCGGCGAGCATGTTGGCGAGCCCGCCGGTCTCCCGCCCGCCCATCGCATTCGGCTGCCCGGTCGCCGAGAAGGGACCCATGCCGGGCCTGCCGATGCGGCCCGTCGCGAGATGGCAGTTGATGATGGCGTTGACCTTGTCGGTGCCGGCCGAGGACTGGTTGACGCCCTGGCTGTAGACCGTGACGACGCGCTCCGTCGCCGCGAACTCGGCGTAGAACGAGGCAAGCTCCTCGGCTGTAACTCCGCTGACGCGCGCGATGTCTCCGAGCGACTGGGCACGGGCCGCCGCCGACGCCTCCGCGAAGCCCGCCGTATGCGCCGCGACGTACGCCTCATCGACACAACCCGTCGCAACGAGATGCGCGAGCAGCCCGTTGAACACCGCCACGTCACTACCGGGAGCAATGGCGAGATGTCGGTCCGCGCCATCGCTCGTGGCGGTCGCGCGCGGATCGACGACGATGATGCGCGTGCCGCGCTCGATGCGCGCGACGAGGAGGCGCTGGAACAGAACCGGATGGCACCAGGCGAGGTTCGAGCCGACGAGCACGACGAGATCGGCATGCTCGAGATCGCGATAGGTGCCGGGCACGGTATCTGAGCCGAACGCGCGCCGGTGCCCGGCGACCGACGAGGCCATGCACAGCCGCGAGTTGGTATCGATGTTGGCCGAGCCGATGAAGCCCTTCATCAGCTTGTTGGCGGCATAGTAGTCTTCGGTCAGAAGCTGGCCCGACACGTACATGGCGACGCTGTCGGGGCCATGCTCGCGGATGCTCGCCCGAAACGCGCTCGCGACCGCGTCG
>JANRIT010000074.1:0-83995 GCA_033764645.1 Hyphomicrobiaceae bacterium | reverse complement strand
TCGACGCGGTGCCAGGCCGAACGCTCGCCGGCGCGCAGCAGGTAGTAGATCGCCGTCGAGGCCGCGCGTCCGCCGGGCAGGGCGAAGGCATCGCGGAATGTCTCGCGGAAATGACCGCCTTCAGGATGCGGGGCGAGCCCGAGCGTTGCGATGATCTCGTCGGCCGTCATCAGGCGACGTCCTTGCGGCGGCGGATCTCGGCGAAGACCTGCCAGGCCGGCGCATCGGGTAGGCCGACGGCCGCGCGCAGCGCAGGCTCGTCGGCACGCAGGAACGGGTTCGTCGCGCGTTCGGAAGCAATCGTCGTCGGCAGCGTCGGGCGGCCCTCGGCACGCAAGCCAGCGACCTCGGCGGCGCGCGCGACCAGTGCGGCATTGCCGGGCTCCAGCGACAGCGCGAAGCGGGCGTTGCTGGCCGTGTACTCGTGGCCGCAGTAAACGACGGTCTCGGGCGGCAGCGCGGCCAGCTTCGACAGTGACGCCCACATCTGTTCAGCCGTGCCCTCGAACAGGCGGCCACAGCCCATGGCGAACATCGTGTCGCCGACGAAGGCGACTGCTGCGGCGGGGATCCAGTAGGCGATGTGGCCGGCCGTGTGCCCCGGTGTCGCCAGCACGGCGACGTCGTGCGCACCGAGCCGCAGCAAATCGCCCTCGGTGAGGGGGCGGTCGAGGCCGGCGATCTTCGTCGCCTCAGCGCGCGGGCCTACCACCTCGCACTTGTGGCGGCCCTTGAGAGGGAGAATGCCGCCCGTGTGATCGGCGTGATGGTGGGTCACCAGGATGTGGGTGAGGCGCCAGCCGCGGCGGTCGAGTGCCGCCTCGACAGCCGCGGCATCAGGGGCGTCGATCGACGCCGTCACGCCTGTGTCCGGGTCGTGGACGAGCACGCCGTAGTTGTCCGAGAGGCAGGCGAACTGCTCGAATTCAAGGTTCATTGTGCGGCCACTCCTGCGCGCGCCGTCCCCGACGGGTCGCGCACGACACTTACACCCCCGGCGACGATCCGAATACCGCCAGAGCCGGCGCGCTCGCCTCTTGGGCAAAATCGTGCATCATCCCGGCGCCGGCACGAGGAGTCCGCCGGCCATGGAACCCGCGCCTGCCGACGGATGCACAACGATGTCGCCGATCTGAGGGACTTCTACGCGAGCCCGCTCGGGCTCGTCGCCCGACGCCTCGTGTCGACGCGCATCCGGGCGCGCTGGCGGGGTCCGGTCCGAGGCACGGTGATCGGTCTTGGCTACTGCCCGCCCTATCTCGGCTCGTTTCGCGGCGAGGCCGACCGCATCGGCGCGCTGATGCCGGTCATGCAAGGGGCGCTCGTGTGGCCGCGCGAGGGAGTGAAGCAGGCCGTGCTCGTCGAGGAGGATGCCTTGCCGCTCGCCGACAACTCGGTCGACCGGCTGCTCGTCGTGCACGGCCTCGAAACGGCCGTCAGCGATACCGCCGTATTGCGCGAGATGTGGCGCGTCATCGCACCGGACGGCCGCCTGATGCTCGTCGTGCCCAATCGCCGCGGGTTGTGGGCGCGCCTCGACCGCACGCCATTCGGCCACGGCAAGCCCTACAGCCGGCGCCAGCTCGAGGACATGCTGCGGGCCGCCCAGTTTTCCCCGCTCGACTGGGCCGAAGCGCTCTACGTGCCACCGTTCTCGCGCGACACGCTGCTCAAGACGGCGGTGGCCTGGGAACGCATGGGAGCGCGCGTCGCGCCGGGCTTTGCCGGCGTGCTCATCGTCGAGGCGGCCAAGGAACTCGTCACGCCCATCGCGGTGAAGCGGCGCATCCGCGTGCTGCCGGACCTCGTGCCGGCGCAGGGTCGCCTCGTGCCCGGCACGGGCCGCTGCGGCGGCTGAAACTTTTTTTCAGGATGGCGATGGCCTGTTCCCTCGGCGACAGCGGCGCCGACCTCGCGCAGGCATGGTGGGGACGTCGAAACACGGAGGAGCGCAGAGGCGCTACCCCGCCAGCCAATCAGGAGCCTACCATGAAGTCGTTGTCCGCCATCGTCCTGTCGAGCCTCCTCGCCGTCGCTCTCGTCGCGCAGGCCCCCGCTCAAGCAGAAGCGAGCGGCACCAAGAAATTCGTCGCCGGCCTCGTCGTCGGCGCGGCCGCCGTCGCCGCCGCAGCCGTGCTCGCCAGCGACTACGACCGCAAGGGTTCCCGCTACGGCAAGCGCCACGTGAAGGTCTACAGCGGCGATTGCGGCCCGGGCTACTCCTGGAAGGGCGGCCGGTGCGTGTCGAAGTACCAGGGCGCTTCGCGTCCCGGCTGGCAGGTCGCGGCAATGCGCAAGGGCTGCAAACCCGGCCAGGGCTGGAACAAGCAGGAAGGCTGCCACGAGAACGACTGATGACGGCACGCCGAGCGGCGCAACGAGAGCCTGGTGCCCCGCACCAGGCTCATCGGCGTTCGAGTGAAGCAGATTGCCTCAAGCGCGCCGCCGCATGCGGAACACCGCCTTCTCGCCGAACAGGTTCTGCCAGCTCACCGACTTCGTGATGCGCACGCGCCGGCCCTTGACGTTGAAGGCGATCGCCTCCTCGACCTCGGCGTCGACGGCTTCGACCATTTCGACGAAATCGCGGATCGTGCACAGATGCGCGTCGGGGCTGTCGTACCATGGCTCGGGCAGGCTCTTGGTCTGCGGCATGCGACCGTTGAACAACAGATCGGCGCGGATGCGCCAATGCCCGAAGTTCGGAAATGACACGATGGCGTGGCGGCCGATGCGCAGCAGGTTTTCAAGCACGCGCTTGGGTTGCAGTGTTGCCTGGATGGTCAGCGACAGGATGGCGTAGTCGAAGGCCTGGTCAGGGTAGTGGTCGAGATCACGGTCGGCGTCGCCCTGGATGACCGACAGTCCGCGCGCCACGCAGGCGTTGACCTTCTCGCGCGACAGTTCCATGCCGCGCCCGTCGACGTGTTTGGTGTCGACCAGCAGTTGCAGGAGCGCGCCATCGCCGCAGCCGACATCGAGCACGCGCGAGCCGGGCGCCACCATCTCGGCGATGAGCAGATGATCGAAGCGCGTGGTGTGGCCGTTGGCGTCGATCGGCGCGGCGGCCCGTTGCGGTGCCTGCATGACGGCCTCAACCCGCGGCCAGTCCGCGCCGCGCGGCGCAGGAGTTGATGAAGCCGGTCATGGTCTTGAAGAACTCCGGCTCGTCGAGAAGGAAGGCATCGTGGCCCTTGTTGCTCTCGATCTCGACGTAGGACACGTTCGCCGCGACCGCGTTCAGGGCCTGCACGATCTCGCGACTCTCACGCGGCGGGTAGAGCCAGTCGCTCGTGAAGGAGACCACGCAGAACCGCGTGCGCGTGCCGCGAAAGACGTTGGCGAGGACGTCGTCGTGCTCGGCGGCCATGTCGAAATAGTCCATGGCCCGCGTGATGTAGAGATAGCTGTTGGCATCGAAGCGGTCGACGAAGGTCGAGCCCTGGTGGCGCAGGTAGCTCTCGATCTGGAAGTCGGGGTCGAACGAAAAGGTCCGGTCGGCACGCCCTTGCAGGCGCCGCCCGAACTTCTCCTGCAGGGCCTCCTCGGACATGTAGGTGATGTGGGCGGCCATGCGCGCGACCGCGAGGCCGCGGCGCGGCACCTTGCGGTGGGCGTAGTAATCGCCCTTCTCCCAGTCCGGGTCGGCCATCACGGCCTGGCGGCCGACTTCGTGGAAGGCGATGTTCTGGGCCGAGTGCCACGGAGCGGTGGCGATGGGTGCGCACGAAAAGACCCGCTCCGGATAGCGGGCGGCCCATTCCAGCACCTGCATGCCCCCCATCGAGCCGCCGACGACGCAGAACAGCTCGTCGATGCCGAGGTGGTCGACGAGTCGGGCCTGCGCATCGACCATGTCGCCGATGGTGATGACGGGGAACGACGTGCCGTAGGGCTGGCCAGTGGCCGGATCGATGGAGGCCGGGCCTGTCGAGCCCATGCAGCCGCCGAGGATGTTCGAGCAGATGACGAAGAAGCGGTTGGTATCGATGGCCTTGCCGGGGCCGACGAGCGTCTCCCACCAGCCGCGCTTGCCGGTGATGGGGTGCCGGCTGGCCACGTACTGGTCGCCGGTCAGGGCATGGCAGACGAGCACGGCGTTCGATCTGTCGGCATTGAGCGTGCCGTAGGTCTCATAGGCGATGCGCACGTGATCGAGGTGGCGGCCGCAGTCGAGTTCGAGCGGCGCCGTCGCCGGCAGCTCGATCCATGGACTGATCGGCTCGCGCATGACGCGGTAGCGTTCTGCAAGCCTGAGGTCGACATCGGCGGCCGAGGCGACAGCTTCCACGTCCGCTGGCGCGTCTTCCGATACCGGCTTGGCTAGCATGGCGCCTATCCCCAGCAACGAAACCTCGGCGGCAGGACCGCCAGATCGGCTTGGGGCCGGGCCCGCCGGACGCGGGACGCGCGGCCCTTTAGCGAGTTGTTTTACGTGGCTGCAAGCCGGCCGGCCAAATCACCACGATCATATGCGCTGCGATATCGGAGGCCGGGCCGGGCCGTCAAGGGGCGCAGTCTCGACCCGGTCGGGCGGACCGGCCGCATTTCGCCGCCCGAGTGCGCCTGACGCGGCGAAGTTAGCTCTTGGCGGTTTCGGCTGGCGCGTCCTATCAAGCGGTACGCAGCCGCGCGAACGGCGTGTGGCCTTGCACCGGCTGCGCCACTCCGTCCACGAGATCCAACGACCATGCTGAAGCCAAAGCCCGGCATTCTCGACATCGATGCCTACGTCCCGGGTGACAGTCACGCCGGCGGCGGCGGGCGCCAGATCAAGCTCTCTTCCAACGAGGCCCCGCTCGGCCCGAGCCCGGCGGCGGTGGAAGCCTATCGCGCCGCGGCCGGCTCGCTCGCGCGCTATCCCGACGGCTCGGCACGCGCCCTGCGCGAAGCCATCGGGGAGGCGTTCGGGCTCGATCCGTCGCGCATCGTGTGCGGTGCCGGCTCCGACGAGCTGTTGAGCCTAATTGCACATGCCTATATCGGGCACGGCGACGAGGGCCTCTACTCGAAGCACGGCTTTCTCGTTTACCCCATCGCCATCAAGGCCAATGGCGGACGGCCAGTAGCAGCCGGCGAGAGCGACGGCCTGGTCGCCGATGTCGATCGCCTGCTGGCAGCCGTCACCGCGCGCACGCGCGTCGTATTCCTCGCTAATCCCAACAATCCGACTGGCACCTACCTGCCGCAGTCGGAGGTCCGGCGCCTCAGGGCCGGCCTCCCCGACGACGTGCTCCTCGTGCTCGACGGCGCTTACGCGGAGTTCGTGGAGGCCGCCGACTACGACGACGGGCGGGAACTCGTCACGGCCGCACCATCGACGGTCATGACGCGGACCTTCTCCAAGGTGCACGGCCTTGCTAGCCTGCGCATCGGCTGGGCCTATGCGCCCGACGCCGTGGCCGACGTCATCAATCGTATTCGCGGCCCGTTCAATCTGTCCGCCGCGGCCATTGCCGCCGGGGCCGCGGCCATCCGTGACCGGGCCCATCTCGAGGCTGCCGTGGCCCACAATACGCGCTGGCGGGGTTGGCTCGCCGCCGAGGTATCGCGGCTCGGCCTCGCGGTGACGCCGAGCGTCGCCAACTTCATTCTGGTCCACTTCCCTCCGGGCGGCGGTGCGGCACGTCAGGCCGACGCTGCCCTCAGGGCACGCGGCATCATCGTCCGGCGTGTCGATGCTTACGGCTTGCCCGACGCGCTGCGCATCACTGTCGGCACGGAGGAGGAGAACCGAATACTCGCCGCCGCACTCGCCGAGATCGTCCGTGGCATGGCCTCGACTGGCGGCCTCGGCGGGGCCAGCACCACGGCGGCTGCGGAATGACGACGGACGCTGCGCACGGGGCAGGGCCGATTGCTCCCAGGGCGGACGGTCTGGGCTCGACCAAGCCGATGTTCGACCGGCTGGCACTGATCGGCATCGGTCTCATCGGGTCCTCCATCAGCCACGCGGCGCGGCGCGGCGGTCTCGTCGGCTCGATCGCCGGGGCGGCGCGGACCGAGGCGACCCTCGCCACCGCACTCGAGCTCGATCTCATCGACGAGGGCTACGCGACGGCCGCTGATGCCGTCGACGGGGCCGACCTCGTTATCGTGTGCGCGCCGGTCGGCGCGTGCGGGGCGATCGCGCGCGACATGGCGCCCGGCCTGAAGCCCGGCGCGATCGTGTCCGACGTCGGTTCGGTCAAGGGGGCCATCGTGCGCGACATGGCCCCGCACATGCCGGCTGGCGTGCATCTCGTGCCCGGCCACCCCATTGCGGGCACGGAGCATTCCGGCCCGGAGGCCGGCTTTGCGGAACTGTTCGACAACCGCTGGTGCATCCTGACGCCGGGGGCCGACAGCGATCCGGCGGCTGTCGCCAAGCTCAAGGCGTTCTGGGAAGGCCTCGGCAGCAATGTCGAGGTGATGAGCCCCGAGCACCACGACCTCGTGCTCGCCATAACGAGCCACGTGCCGCATCTCATTGCCTTCAATATCGTCAACACCGCGCGTCACCTCGAGCGGGTGGAGCAGACCGAGGTGATCAAGTATTCAGCCGGCGGCTTCCGCGACTTCACCCGCATCGCGGCCTCCGACCCGGTGATGTGGCGAGACGTCTTCCTCAACAACCGCGAGGCGGTTCTGGAGATGCTCGGTCGGTTCAGCGAAGACCTGACCGCGCTGCAAAGGGCCATCCGCTACGGCGATGGCGACATGCTGCAGCGGCTGTTTGCGGATGCCCGCGCGGTGCGCAGGGGGATCATCGAGGCGGGTCAGGATACCGCGGCGCCCGACTTCGGGCGCTCGAAGGATCGTGCTCTCCCCGGCCCGGCGAAATCTTGAGCACGGGCCGGGGGACGTTCCCTCACTAGCTCTGCGTCGGACGAAAAGTCCGGGTCGGTCGTAGTGCAACGCCTCGGCGCGCTGTCCGAAGGCGAATGCTGAGCGCGCCCGCCAGACGGTGTCACGTCTCAGTTGGGCAGCCGCAGCGACGGAGCGTGCGCGCCTTTGGAGCCGTCCAGCCGATAGATGCCGTCAGCATGCCGAGTGTAGGCGCGCGTGCGCCGGCTACCGTCCAGTGCCGCCAGGACGCGGCGGCCATCGGCCTTCACACCAACGACGATACCCTCGCGCTCCGCCATGCCGGACTGCTCGACGATCGGCATGCCGGCCGCGATGACGAACGGCTTCGATCCACCGCCAACGATTGTACCGGTGCGCGCGGCGCGACTGGCCGGCGGCTTGCGCTGTGTCGTGGGTGGCGCGTTCGAACTGGAAGGAGAAGGCGAGAAGCCGGCCCCGGCAGCTGGGGTCGGCTTCTCGACCATCTCGACCGCCTTCGCCGGAGGGGCTGGCTCCAGTTCGGCAGTCACCGCATCCGCCATCGGTGGGGAGGAGACAGCGACGGATGCAGGCAGGTGCCCGTGCAGAGGCACGGGGCTCATCGGTGTGGAGGCGGCATCGGCAAGCGAGGCCGGCAGTGGCGGCGAAGACGAATTGATCGGGGTGGGAGCTGCGGCCTGTTCAGCGGGACCCGCAATTGGCGAAGCCGACGAGGCCGGAGAGGTTTCCCGCGGCGCGCCATCCGAAGCTGTCTTCCGCTTGCCAAGCAGCCAACTGAACATGTCGTGCCTCGCCATGACACTAACTCCTCGCCGCTTGCTCAGCAAAGCTCGTGCCAATCATTAACCAATTGATATAGTTGAACTCGCGGGGCGAGCTGTCGCCTCGATGATCGACTTGCCAGCACGCCTCTCAAGCATTGCACAAAAATTAGCGCGCGCCGGGTGTTTGGGCAATTGAACGTGGGCAGCGCCCACGATCGGGAAAGCCTCGGCTCGTTTTCGTTGCGCCGTGCCCCGGCCGATGGGAAGCCTCTTCGTGCGCCGCTCGTGACGAGCTCACCGGCGATGCTGCGCCCGGCTTCGACCTTTGCCGTCGACGACTGCAATCCCTTGCAATTTCGGCGTCGAAGGATCATAAACCTGGGGCATCGAATACGCCTTGGTACACTCTACGACACGGCCTCCACCGCCTGCACTAGACGTCTCCATCGCGCGATTTGATTATCCGGCCGGCAATTCCGCCGGTCGCCAGACCTGCTTTGGAGGCAGAATCTATGTCGAATGGGACCGTCAAGTGGTTCAACTCGCAAAAGGGCTACGGCTTCATCCAGCCCGAGGACGGCGGTAACGACGTGTTCGTCCACATCTCGTCGGTGGAGCGCGCCGGCATGACGACGCTCAACGAAGGCCAGCGCGTCGCCTATGAGATGGAAAAGGGCCGCAACGGCAAGTATGCCGCGGTCAATCTGCGCAAGCTCTGAGGCTGACCACTTCGCCCGGCGGGTCACCGGCCTTCGTCGTCGGTGTCGAGCCCGGGCTTTGGAACGCTCCGTGGATCGGGAAGGCATCCCTGCCTTCCCGATTCTGTTATCTGGGATTGCGTTTGTTCGCAGCCGGCACGATGCATGCCGCCGGCAAGCGCGGCCGCCGGCAACGATCGCGCCGGCCCGACGAGAGCCCGGCTCGCACAGCGAGCGCGGGACATGAGGAGAGTGGATGGCCAAGGAAGAGATGCTGGAGTTCGAGGGCGTGGTGGACGAGGTTCTGCCGGACGCCCGCTGCCGGGTGAAACTCGACAACGGTCACGAAGTGGTCGCCTACACGTCCGGCCGCATGAAGAAGAACCGCATTCGCATCCTCGCCGGCGATCGTGTCACCGTGGAAATGACGCCCTACGACCTGACGAAAGGGCGCATCAACTTCCGCCACAAGGATTCCCGACCGGGCAGCGGCCCCCCGTCGGGCGGCCCCCCCGCAGGCGGCGGACCACGGCGGCGCTGAATACGAGCCTGCCTCGTCGGACGGCGGGCCAATGGTTCATGTCCGGCGATCAGCGTCCGCTGACCTGGCAGCTATTTCCGTGAGCGTCGGACCTGCGGTCGCAACACTCCGTTCCAGCGCCATGCCTGCTGCAGGTCACGCTCCGGCGAGCAGACGATCCCAATACAGCTTGGCGATGTCCGGACCGCCGACGCGGCGCAACTCCTGCACCAGCGTCGGCGATGTGACGTTGATCTCCGACAGGTGACCGTCGATGAGATCGAGGCCGGCGAAGAAGATGCCCCACGCCACGAGCCGTTCTCCCACCTCGGCGCAGATGGCCGCCTCGCGCTCATTGAGCTGTGCCAGCACCGGCCGTCCGCCCGAGTGAATGTTGGCTATGAACCCGCCCTCCGGCGGCAGGCGGCCAAGCGCGCCGACGGGCTGGCCCTCCAGCATCATGACGCGGCGGTCGCCCGTCTTCACGCCCGGCAGGAACTCCTGCGCGATGATGGGCTCGGCGCTGAAGGCGAGCAGACGGTCGAGGTGGCCTGGGAGAGCCGGATCGCCGGCGCGCGACTTGACCACCATTTCCCCGCCGAACATCGACAGCGGCTTGAGGACTATCGCCTCGTGGCGGCCTGCGAACGCGGCGATCTCGTCGCGGTCGCGCGTGACGAGGGTCTGCGCCATCAGATGCGGGAAGGCGAGCGCGGACAGCTTCTCGTGCGTGTTGCGGATGGCGTGCGGGGCGTTGAGCACGCGCACGCTCTGCGGCAGCAGGCCGAGCAGGCACGTGTTGGCGTAGTAGGCCATGTCGAAAGGCGGGTCCTGGCGCACGAACACGAGATCGAACCCCGCGAGGGGCGCGCGGCGCGGCGTGCCGAGCGTAAAGGGCTGGCTCGCCGCCAAGTCGATGCGTGTCGGCGTCAGGAGTGCGGACAGTGTGCCGCTGTCGAAGGAGAGAGACGCGGGCTGAAACGTCTCGATCGTCACGCCGCGCGCCTGGCCCTCGGCCATCAGGGCCACTGACGTGTCGCTGGCAATGTTGAGGCGGTCGAGCGGATCGATCTGAACGGCAAGCCGCGTCATGGCGAGGGGTCCTCAATGGCAAGGGCTGCGTGGGCCAGCGCGGCGAGCGTCGTTGCCGGCAACATAGGCAGCCGCCCGCGCCGCCGCAACGTGGCCGGCGCTCGCCCGCGCATCACAGTCGCGGACGTGCACGGTTGCAGTCGGCGGGCCTGACTGCTATGTCACGCGCCTCGCGGATGGTGCGAGGGCCTCACTCGCCCCCCACGTTCCGCGACCCGGCACGGCTCATTCAGAACGGACGTTCCGGCTGAATGGGGATGACGGGCACGTGGCTCTGGCAAGCCTGCTCGTCTCGAGCCGGCGTGCATGCAGCCGGCAGGTGGGCGACGGACCCTGTCTCTCGTCGCCGACGGTCGTGGGGGATCGTCTAATGGTAGGACTGCAGACTCTGACTCTGCCTGTCTAGGTTCGAATCCTAGTCCCCCAGCCAAAGAAATCCGTTTCTTGCAACGCGGATTCAACTCTGGTCGCCCCTCGCCTTCCGTGAAGCCGCCACTGAGGCCGGTGTGAGGGCGCCGTTACGAGTAGTCATGGGCGCCGGTGCGCACGGCAACATGCGTTGCTGTTCACGTGATGGTTCATCACCCAGGCTGCCCTGACTGCCCTGACTGCCTCGTATTGCACGGCCTCTTCGCTCCGGCTCTCGTTGCGGCAGCGCGTCTTCCCGATTTCAACGCAGCCCGCGCCGCGCTTCCCGCGGCTCACATGCCGGTATCGTTCGGTCCGCCGCCGCCCGCTCGTTGGCTATGAAGGCAGCCCGCGCCGCGCTTCCCCGAACTACATCCCCGTATAGTTCGGTCCGCCGCCGCCCTCGGGCACGACCCAGGTGATGTTCTGCGTCGGGTCCTTGATGTCGCACGTCTTGCAGTGCACGCAGTTCTGCGCGTTGATCTGGAAGCGCGGCTTGCCCGCCGCATCCGTGACGATCTCGTAGACGCCCGCCGGGCAGTAGCGCTGCGCCGGCTCGTCGAACTCGGGCAGATTGAGGTAGATGGGCGTATTGGGGTCCTTCAGCACGAGGTGGACCGGCTGGTTCTCCTCGTGGTTGGTCGCCGAATAGGACACGTTGGTCAGCCGGTCGAACGTGAGCACGCCGTCGGCCTTCGGATACTCGATCTTCGGCATGCGCGAGGCGGTTCGCAGCGTTTCGTGGTCGGCCTTGCCGTGCTTCAGCGTGACCCCGAAGCCGACACCGCGCACCAGAGTGTTGGCCCACATGTCGATGCCGGCGAGCGCGATGCCCGCGATCGTGCCGAAGCGCGACCACAGCGGCTTGGCGTTGCGCACCGGCTTGAGGTCACGTGCAATGGGCCCTGAGCGCACCGCCGCCTCGTAGGCCGTCAGCGTGTCGTGCGCGCGCCCCTCGCCTACGGCCGTGAACGCGGCCTCCGCCGCCGCCATGCCCGACAGCACGGCGTTGTGGCTGCCCTTGATGCGCGGGACATTCACCATGCCCGCCGCGCAACCGATGAGCGCCCCGCCCGGAAACGCGAGCTGCGGCAGCGACTGCCAGCCGCCCTCCGTGATGGCCCGCGCGCCATAGGAGATGCGCCGCCCGCCTTCGAGCACGGGCGCGACGAGCGGATGCGTCTTGAAGCGCTGGAACTCGCCGTAGGGCGAGAGGTGAGGGTTCTCGTAGTTGAGATGCACCACGAAGCCCACGGCGACGAGATTGTCGCCGTAGTGGTAGAGGAACGAGCCCCCTCCCGTGCGATTGTCGAGCGGCCAGCCGAACGTATGCTGCACGAAGCCCGGCCGGTGCTTGTCGGGCGCGACCTGCCACACCTCCTTGAGGCCGATGCCGTATTTCTGCGGCTCGGCGTTCGCGGCTAGATCGAGATCGGCGATGAGCTGTTTGGAGAGCGATCCGCGCGCCCCTTCGGCAAACAGCGTGTAACGGCCGCGCAACTCCATGCCGCGCACGAAGTTGTCGGTCGGCCGCCCGTCCCGGCCCACTCCCATGTCGCCCGTCGCGACCCCGACGACGGCCGACCCGTCGTCGCTCATCAGCACTTCGGCGGCCGCGAATCCCGGGTAGATCTCGACGCCGAGCTCGCCGGCCTTCTCGCCGAGCCAGCGCGTCACGTCGCCGAGGCTGCCGATGTAGTTGCCGTGATTGCCCATCAGCGGCGGCAGGGCGAAGTTCGGCAGCCGCAGTTCACCAGCCGGACCGAGATAGTAGAAGCGATCCTCGGCGACCTTCGTCGTCAGCGGGCAGCCCGTTTCGCGCCAGTCCGGCAGCAGCGCGTCGAGCCCGCTCGGATCGATGACGGCGCCAGACAGAATATGCGCGCCGACCTCCGAGCCCTTTTCCAGGACGACGACCGAGATGTCCCGATCGGCTTCGGCGGCGAGTTGCTTGAGCCGGATGCCGGCGGCGAGCCCCGCTGGGCCCGCGCCGACGATCACGACGTCGAATTCCATGGCATCGCGCTGCGGCAGTTCGCCCTCGTTCACCATCGTCGTCCCTCGCTGTGCCACTATTGTGCACCGCCGAAATCAACCCAACCCAGGCTTCGCTTAGGGCCCCTTCAACCCCAGCGTCAATCGAACTGTCGCGCGGCTCGCAACGCCGTTTGCCGCACACGCGGTCCTTCGATCAGGCATGCCAGCGCGAGCCGGCAGGGTGGCACACCGCAGTCCCCGAGCGCAGGCGATGGTGATGCGCCTTCCGCCGTGGCAGGCTATGCAGGGTACATGTCCGCATCCGCGCCCGAGCCGAACCTCATGGACTTGCTCGCCTGGTATGGCGAGCTTGGCATCGATACGTTCCTCTCCGACAAGGCGATCGACTGGTCTGAGCGCGGCGACACGCCGCCTGGAGCAAGCGTGCGTGCAGCGCTGAGGGCACGCGCCGCGGGCCTGGGCGCTGACGACGTGCCCGCAACGGGCGCTCCGCACAAAGCTTCCGGCGGCCGGCCCGGTACGACGGCGACCCCGGGCGGACCCTCGACATCATCACCACGGCCCGAGGTGCCGGCGCGCAAATCCATTCCCGCCCCACTACCGGCCACGTCCCGCGCGGGCTCTGGCAAGGCCTCCGCCGGCAGCACGGCTGCCAAGGCCGCCGCGACTGCCGCGCGATCCCCGGCGCCCGCGACGGCATCACTCGCCGCTGGCGCGAACACCCTGGATGAATTGGCCGCCCGCCTCGCTGCCTTCGAAGGGTGCCCCCTCAAGGCGACGGCGAAGTCGACGTGCGTCTTTCGCGGAGCGGCCACGGCGCGCCTGATGATCATCGGCGAGGCGCCGGGCCGCGACGAGGATATTGCCGGCAAGCCGTTCGTCGGCCGTGCGGGGCAGTTGCTCGATCGCATGCTCGCAGCCATCGCCATGGGCGAAGACGACGTCCACATCACCAACACCGTCTACTGGCGCCCGCCCGGCAACCGCACGCCGACGCCGCAGGAGACCGAGGCCTGCCGCCCGTTTGTCGAGCGCCAGATTGCTCTCGTCGGCCCCGAGGTCGTGCTTGCTCTCGGCGGCGTAGCGGCCAAGGCGATCATCGGCACGGGCGAAGGCATCATGCGAGCGCGCGGGAAGTGGCAGGACGTGACGCTCGGCGGCCATGCCGTGCGCGCGATCGCGAGCCTGCACCCGGCCTACCTGCTGCGCACTCCTGCGGCAAAGCGCCTCGCATGGCGCGATCTGCTCGCCGTCCGAGCGGCGCTGCTCCGCGACGGCTGAAACGCGCTCGCCAGAGCGGTGCTCATCATGGTGCCTGCAATTCGAACTTCATTTCGTTCAACTTCGCGGCGATCTCGCCGGGCTTTTGCGGCGAACTGCCGGGCGGACCTTGAACGTCCGCTCACGACTGTCGGCTACTTTACGAATGCCGAGCCGGGAGGTGCCGAGGGTGCCGCGGCCGTGCCAGGAAAGCATGCCGTGTCATCATCTCTCATCTACCTGCGCAACCTGCGCGTCGGCCTGTTCGAGGCCCACGGCCCGCTGGAGGATGCAACGCAGACCGCTTGGACGGCGATGAACCGCTGGCTCGCCGACCGCTACGGCGCCAGCAAGTTCAAGGCCGGCTACGGCGTGTTGTGGCTGGAAGCGAAGGCCGCCTTCGACAAGGGCGCCGCCGCGACAGCAGGTGTGGGCAGCGCTGTCACTGAATCCTGGCGCTATCAGGCCTGCGTCGAGCTCTCCGACTTCGGCGCGAGCGACGATCTCGCCGACATTACCGTCACGATGCTGCCCGGCGGCGTTTACGTGCGCCGCCGCTTTGTCGGCGACGCCACCGAGCTTGCCCGCCAGCTCGCATCGGCCTGCGAGAGCAAGGTCGGCCTCGCCCACCTCGCCCTCGATCCGACCCGGCCGATCATGACGGTCATGGTCGGGGACCGCCGCCCGGATGTGGGTGAGCCGTTGCGCGCCGTCCTGCTGCTGCCGGTCGCCATGGCGGTCAACGCGCAGGCCGCCGCCTGATCACGGGCCTGCGCGTTCTCGAGGCCGCATCGGTGCGCTCGGCCTCTCGCCGGGTTATGGTTCTAGTCTTGCGTATCTGACGCTTGCTCCCCAATCGCTGAGAGGCGCGTAGCCAAGCGTCAGATTCATGAGCAACACTAGGACCATATGGTTACGAGTGCTCCACTTGGCCCCGACATTTGCTCGCGAGCGCTCGGTGACGGGACGCAAATGTCGGGGCCAGAGCACGAGCGACCATGATGCCCGGAGCCCGCTGCCATGCCCCGTATCGACGACAGCCGCCCGTTCGTGCCGGTTCGCATCGCGATTCTGACCATGTCGGATACGCGCAGCCTGGAGGAGGACCGCTCCGGCTCGCTGCTGGCAGGCCTCATCGCTGAAGCCGGCCACGTCGTCGCCGACCGGGCGCTCGTCACCGACGACGTGCCGGCGATCCGCGCCACGGTCGCCCGCTGGATCGACGACCCCTCGATCGACGTCGTCATCACCACGGGCGGCACGGGCTTTACCGGCCGCGATGTGACGCCGGAAGCCGTGCGCCCTCTTTTCGAGAAGGACATCGAAGGCTTCGCTGTGGTCTTTCACATGCTGTCCTTCCAGAAGATCGAGACCTCGACGATCCAGTCGCGCGCCTGCGCCGGAGTGGCGCGCGGGACCTACATCTTCTGCCTGCCGGGCTCGCCTGGCGCCTGCCGTGATGCCTGGGACGGCATCCTCAAGTGGCAGTTGGACAACCGCCACCGCCCCTGCAATTTCGTGGAGATCATGCCGCGCCTCGAGGAGCACCGCCGCGGCGGCTGAGGCGGCCGGTGTGGTGCCGTTGGCCGCACCACGGCAGCGCCGGCTCGGGCCCTCTCACAGCCCCATCTTCATGCGCTCGATTTCGGCCACCTCGCGCGCCGCCGCGGCCGCATCGAAGATGGCACGCGCGACCTGTCCGGCGAGCACCATCACCATTCCGGCTATAAAGAGCCCGATGGCGGCGATCAGCCCGACCGGAACGCCGACCGGCCCGGGTGCCGCGAGCGTGCGCACCGGACCGGCGACCGTCAGCCCGGCGAGTGCGATGGCCAGCAGCAAGGCAAGCCAGCCGAACGTCGTCAGCAGGCCGGCGAGAAGCCGGCCCGCCCTGTAGCGCGGCACCGCCGCCGCGATGGCGTCTTCCATGTCGGCGAGCGCATCGGGCGACGGCGCGAGGCGCCCCGCACCCGGCGCTTCGGAGACCGCAACGGCGGGCGGCACCCCGCCCGATGCACGGTGCTGCGGCATGGTGCTCTGCGGGCGGCCAGCCGCCGGATGCCCCATGGCCTGCGACGGCTGCCGGGAGTGTGGAGGGGGGCCACCTGGTTCTGGCATGTGCGGTGTGCCGGGAGCGGGAGCGTGAGCCGGCGCCGCGCCGGGCCCGGCGAGCGACGGTGGCTCCCGCCAGCCGCTTGCCGCCGGAGGCATGGGCGGCGGCCCCGTCCGCTCCCCTGCAGGTGGGCGCTCGATGGCTGCGGGCGGGCCCAGCACCGGCAGTCGCGACAGAGCCCGCCGCGCCTCCTGCGTCTCGGGCGCGGCCGGATCGTCGGCCGCGAGATGACTATAGAGGCGGTGGGCGTAATCGTATTCGCCGTCGTTCTCGGCCCGCTTGGCGAGACTGAAGAGTTCGGACCGCGAGTATCGCCCCTGCAACGCCGACATTATCGCGCCTTCGCGAGCATGGATTTGCCTTCGGTCACCCGTGCCGCCGCCCCGATCACGAGGCGCCCGATCAGGCCCTTGAGGTCCGCCCGCACGAGATCGTCTGCCTCGTCGACGTCAGCGAGTTCCGCCAGCAGGATGACCGCGAGCCCCGCTGCGTTGGCGAGTGTGTCGGCGCGCGTTTTCTCGTGCGACCAGCGCACGCCGCGGAACAGGTGCGGCACGCGGCGCCTGCGCGCGAGTCCGATGAGCCCGTAGCCCCCGTCGGGCGACGGCGCCATGACGACGTCGGCCCTGCCGAGCGCGCGGAATGCCGCCGCGACGTGCGCGGCCGTCAGTCCCGGACAGTCGGACCCGACGATGACGACGGGCCCCGGCGGCAGACTGTCGAATACCGATTGCATGCGGGCCCCGAGGTCGCCCGCGCCTTGTCCGCAGCGGTCGGTGCCGGGCGGCAGCGCGGCACTCGAAATCTCGCCATCCGGCGTCACGGCCAGCACGAGCCGCCAGCGCCCAGGTGCGCTGAGGCGGCGGACCTCGATGGCGAGCCCCGTGCGATAGAACGAGGCAGCCCGCCCCGCGCCGATGCCGCGCGCCAGACGTGTCTTGACCCGGCCCGCCGTGGCCGCCTTGACCATGACGACGAGCCAGCGATCCAGGCCTCGGCGCGGCTTGGCGCCCGCGTGGTTCAGGCGCGGTCTCGCCGGCCAGACGGCTCGCCGCCAATCGCGCTGGTCGGCAGGGATCGTCATGCGCGCATCACGCCAGCGGCACGAACGTATAGCCCGAGCCGTCGGCCTCGATGCGCCCTGCGCCCGGCATGCCGAAGTGGTAGCCGGTAACGAGCGCCCGCTCGGCTACGACGCGATCGAACAGCGCCTTGCGCGTCGTCATGGCGGCCTCGGGATCGCTGTCGAACATCACGTGCCAGCCGGGGTTCTTCAGGAACAGCGCCGGGAAGTGGGCCGCATCGGCCGTGACGAACAGTTGCTCCTTGCCCGAGGCGATCTGAAAGACGGTGTGGCCAGCCGTGTGCCCGTAGGCTGCGACCGACCGGATGCCGGGCAGGATTTCCGTGTCGCTCGCCACGCGCCGCACGTTCTTCCAGGACGGCAGCGTGTCCTGCAGGCGCTTGGCGAGGCCATGCCGGTCGGCCGGCAGCCTGGCGAACACGCCAGCATCCGTCCACCACTCGTACTCGGCGGCCGGAACGATGATTTCGGCATTGGGATAGACCTGAGCGTTGCTGCCGGCGGCCATCAGTCCGAACACGTGGTCGGGGTGGAAATGGGTCATCGCCACGACGTCGATCTTGGCCGGATCGATACCGGCGGCGGCCATGTTTGCGGCGAGCTTGCCGGCGGTCGGGGCGAGTTGCCCGCCGGTGCCGGCATCGAACATGACGGTCTTGCCGCCTGTGCGCGCGAAGGTGACCGTGAAGCTGACCGGGATGGTATCGGGCGCGTAGCCTCCGGCCTCGAGGGCGGCCCACACCTGCTCGATCTTGGCGTTGCGCACGAAGCCCTCGTCGAGCGGCCGCTGCCACACGCCGTCGAGCACGGTGACGATCTCCACATCGCCGACCTTGAAGGCGTGGAAGCCCTTCTCGGTTGCCGCCTGCGCCACGCCCGATGGGAACAGCGTCAGCGGGCCGCCCAGCCCCAGTACAGCGCTCACCGCGCCGGCGCTGACGACGAGTTCACGCCGTGTCATGTCGATCATCTGCTGAGCCCTCTGCCGAAAGAAGCGATTGCCTATCGCATAGCCTTAACGCCCTTCCCGTGTGGCAGGATCGGGTCCGGTCACGGTAATTTGACGGCGCGTGGCGAAGCCGCGCGGCGAGCCGCACAGGCTCAGTTCGCGCCGCGATAGAGCGCGACGAGCCGATCCGGCGGCACGCCGATCCGGTAGAGCCAGTAGCAGAGCTGGTTGCGCATGACGCGTCTGAAATAGCCGTGCTCGCGGAAGCGTCTCGCGTCCGTCACCGCTGCCGACCGCAGCACGGCGATCCGGCGGCGGCCGAGCCGTCGAACGATATCGACATCCTCCATCAGCGGCATGTCGGCGAAACCGCCGATGGCGTCGATGAGTGCGCGCGGGGCGAGCAGACCCTGGTCGCCATAGGGCAACCGGCAGACCTGCGTCCGCCACCCGACGAGCCACTCGAGCGCGCGTGGCGCAAACCCGTCGTCGTCGAGTGCGAAGCGAAACGTCGCCGCCGTTGGTGGCCGCTCGCCGGCATCGACACGCGCCATCAGTTGGGCTGCTTCGCTCTCCCAGCCGGGTGCGAGCACGGTGTCGCCGTGCAGCACGAGCACCCACGGCTGGCTCGCCTCCGCGATCCCGGCCGCGATCTGCCGCCCGCGCCCGGCCGGCGCCTCGATGATGCGCGCTCCGCACGCGTCAGCGATCTTGCGCGTCTCGTCGCGCGATCCGCCGTCGACGACGATGACCTCGCGCACGAAGCCGTCGACGGCGGCCGCAACGAGCGCCGTCAGGCAGTCGGCCAGCCGCGGGCCGGCATCGAGTGTCGGTATCACGACGGAGATCATGGGCCCTCCTTGCCACCGAGGTCTCCGGCCAACAAGCGCGACATGGCGCGGCGGGCCGGATGCGACGGCGCGCCTCCCGCGCTCCGACCTTAGTTCCTCTTTTGTTCTTGACTTGTCCAACCCGGCGATCAAGTGTTGGGCAGCGGTTTTTGCATGACAGGGGAGCCGGCGGCATGGACGGCGAGGCGGAGGCGGAGCGCGGGGTTGCCATCGTCGGCGCCGAGCGGCGGCGGGGCCGGGGTGCGGTATCCAACAGGACCGGCCGTTTCGAGACTGCCGAGCGCATCGATTGCGATGATGGCTGGGGCGGGCTCGACGACCTGCCAGCATTCGAGCGGACCATTCATGTCGAGGCTGCACGGCAGATCGTCACCACCAACGACAGCCCCGACATCTCCTTCGACCAGTCGATCAATCCCTATCGCGGTTGCGAGCACGGCTGCGTCTACTGCTATGCGCGGCCGTCGCACTGCTACCTCGGCCACTCGGCCGGGCTCGACTTCGAGACGCAACTCTACGTCAAACCGAATGCAGCCAGTCTGCTGCGTGCCGAGCTGGGCCGGAGAGGCTATGTCGCCAAAACCATCGCACTCGGCGCCAACACGGACCCCTATCAGCCCATCGAGCGCGAGCAGGCCATCACGCGGGCCTTGCTGGAGGTCCTGCGCGAGGCGCGTCATCCCGTCGGCATCGTCACCAAGTCGGCGCTCGTGCTCCGCGATCTCGATATTCTTGCCGAAATGGCGCGCGACGACCTGGTCAAGGTCGCCGTGTCGGTGACCACGCTCGATCGCAAGCTCGCCCGCGCCATGGAGCCGCGCGCTGCAAGTCCGCCCAAGCGCATCGAGGCGATTGCGGCGCTGAGCGCAGCGGGCGTGCGCACGGCCGTCATGGTAGCGCCCGTCATACCCGGCCTCAACGACCACGAGATCGAAACAATTCTCGCGGCCGCCGCCAAGGCCGGCGCCAGCGAAGCCGGTTACGTGACGCTGCGCTTGCCGCTCGAGATCGCAGGGCTGTTCGAGGAGTGGCTCGCCGCCGAGCGGCCAGAGCGTGCTGCCCGCGTCATGACCCTCGTGCGCTCACTGCACGCTGGCCGCGCCTATCGTGCCGATTTCGGCCTGCGCCAGCGCGGCAGCGGGCCCTTCGCCGAGCAGATCGCGCAGCGCTTCCGGCTTGCAACGCGCCGTCTGGGTCTCGGCGAGCGGCGGCTGCGCCTCAGGACCGACCTGTTCCAGCCTCCGCAGCCCGAGCGCGGCCAGATGCGCCTCATCTGACCTTCTGAGGCGGGCGAGCATGCGGGTTGCTCGAGCGGTCGCAGGGTAAAGCCGCCAGCACTGCACTGGGGAGGCGCCGTCACGCGCACTTGCCCCGCGCCCGACGGCCCGCACACTGCGCCCATGCGCATTCGCGATTCGCTCATCGTCCCGACCTTCGACCTCGAGGCCGCCGAGATGGCTCTCGCTCCTGGCGCCGTCGCCGGCGTGGACGAGGCCGGGCGCGGGCCCTGGGCCGGCCCCGTCGTCGCCGCTGCCGTCGTCCTCGATCCTGCCAACATCCCTGCCGGTCTGGCCGACTCCAAGCAACTCGACGAAGCCGCGCGCGAGACCGCCTTCGCCAGCATTCGCGCGACGAGCGATATCGGGGTCGGCATCGCCGACGTCGCGCGCATCGACCGCGACAACATCCTCGCCGCCACGATGTGGGCGATGGCGGAAGCCGTGGCGAGGCTGCGCACGCCGCCGCGCCTCGCCATCGTCGACGGCAACCGCGTGCCACGCCTCGCCTGCGCTGCCCGCGCGATCGTCAAGGGCGACGCCAAGTGCCTGTCGATCTCAGCCGCCTCGATCGTCGCCAAGGTCACCCGCGACCGCCTCATGTGCGAGATGGCCCGCCAGTATCCCGGCTATGGCTTCGAGCGCCACAAGGGCTACGGCACGCCCGCGCACCGCGACGCGCTGGCGCGGCTCGGCGTTTCGGCGATCCACCGGCGCTCGTTCCGGCCGGTCCAACTCGCCCTGAGCCTGCTGCGCACGGATGAGGCGGTGACTGGTTGACGGGATGGCCGTCAGCGGTCACGGTTCGGCCTCCTCCACGCTGCCGCCAGCACATCCGCGCCATGTCACAGGACAACCCATCGTGCCCTTGCTCTGCCGGACGTTATCGAACCTCGTCGCGCTCGCCGTACTTCTCTGCCTGGGCGCGGGCCCGGCCGCGGCGGCTACCGACGGAGCCGCGCATCTCGACGGCAAGAGCCTCGGCATCATCTGGGCGATCCCCTTCGCCGGCCTCCTGCTGTCGATCGCGCTGGGCCCACTGCTGACGCCGGATTTCTGGCATCACAACTACGGCAGGATCGCCGTCGGCTGGGCCGCCGCGTTCGTCATCCCGTGCCTCCTGCTGTTCGGTGGTTCGGTCACGCTCTACGAGCTCATGCATACGGTGCTGCTCGAATATGTACCGTTCCTGATCCTGCTGTTCGCACTCTTCACCGTTGCCGGCGGCGTTCTCATCAAGGGCAACCTGCACGGCTCGCCCGCCCTCAACACCGGCATTCTCGGCATCGGCACGATCATGGCGAGCATCTTCGGCACGACGGGTGCGGCCATGCTGCTGATCCGCCCGATCATCCGCGCCAACGACAACCGGTTGCACAACGTCCACGTCGTCGTCTTCTTCATCTTCCTCGTCGCCAACATCGGCGGCTCGCTGACCCCGCTCGGCGACCCGCCGCTGTTCTTGGGCTTCCTCAAGGGCGTCGACTTCTTCTGGCCGACGACCCACCTCTTCCTGCCGATGCTGGTCTGCGCGGCGATCCTGCTCGTCGCGTTCTATTGTCTCGACAGCTATCTGTTCAGCATCGACAAGGACTACCCGCCAAAGCCCGATCCGACGCCCGACAGCCGCCTGCGCATCGAGGGCTGGCACAACATCGCGCTCATCGGCGGCATCATCGCCGCCGTTCTCATGAGCGGTCTGTGGAAGCCCGGCTGGTCGATCACCGTCAATCACATCAGCCTCGAAGTGCAGAACCTGCTGCGCGATGCGATTCTGCTCGCCATCGCCTGGGTGTCGATCGTGACGACCAAGGCGGCCACCCGCGAGGGCAATGGCTTCACCTGGGGCCCGATCTTGGAGGTCGCCAAGCTGTTCGTCGGCATCTTCATCACCATCATCCCGGTCATCGCCATCCTGCGTGCAGGCACCGGCGGCGCGCTTGCGCCAATCGTCGATCTGGTGACGGGCCCCGACGGCAAGCCCGACGACGTCATGTACTTCTGGCTGACGGGCATTCTGTCGAGCTTCCTCGACAACGCGCCGACCTATCTCGTCTTCTTCAACACGGCCGGCGGCGATGCGGCCCAGTTGATGGGCCCCATGGCGACGACGCTGCTCGCCATCTCGGCGGGCGCCGTCTTCATGGGCGCCAATACCTACATCGGCAACGCGCCGAACTTCATGGTGAAGGCCATCGCCGAGGAGCGCGGCGTCAAGATGCCGAGCTTCTTCGGCTACATGGCCTGGTCGGGTCTGTTCCTGATCCCCTGCTTCGTGGTGGTGACGCTGCTCTTCTTCATGTGAAGGGCCGCGTTCCTTTGAAGCGCCACCGGCGTCGCCGGTGGCATGGCGCCCGCCTTGCCGCTGCAAGGCCACCGGCGACCCGTTGCGCATGCTGACGCCAGCCTGTATAGAGCCGCCTTCCGAGCCGCCCGGCGGGGCATGCCGTGGCGGCTCCATACGCTTTGCCCATTTGATCCGCGCTCACCGCCGCAGAGCAAAGCACCCACCGCATGAGCGGGCATCGAACGGGGCCACTGAGCTTCGCCGGAGCCCGATGCGCGTCGATCGTCCTTCCGGGAGGGTCGGCGCGGCATGGCGGTGGCCGCGCGCCTATCGGGCTCGCGGGGCGCACACGCGGAACCGACGACAGGAGAAGCCAAATGCCCAAGTTGAAGACGAAGTCGAGCGCCAAGAAGCGCTTCAAGTTCACGGCGACGGGTAAGGTCAAGGCCGGTGCTGCCGGCAAGCGCCACGGCATGATCAAGCGTCACGCCAAGTTCATCCAGACGGCGCGCGGGACGATGGTGCTGAACGATTCAGACGCCAAGATCGTCAAGAAGTACATGCCCTACAACCGGTGAGCGGGCGTTCGCCCGATCCCGTCACCACCCCCGATCCCCGAACTCGAAGCGGAGCTTCACCATGGCACGCGTCAAGCGCGGCGTAACCGCCCACGCCAAGCACAAGAAAGTCCTCAAGGCCGCCAAGGGCTACTATGGCCGCCGCAAGAACACCATCCGTATCGCCAAGCAGGCGGTCGAGAAGGCGCTTCAGTACCAGTATCGCGACCGCAAGCGCCGCAAGCGCACCTTCCGTGCCCTGTGGATCCAGCGCATCAATGCCGCCGTGCGCGAGGCGACCGGCAACGAATTGACCTACGGCCGTTTCATCGACGGACTGAACAAGGCTGGCATCGAGATCGACCGCAAGGTCCTCGCCGACCTCGCCGTCCACGACGTCGCAGCCTTCAACGCGCTCGTGACCCAGGCCCGTTCGGCCGTCGACAGGGCAGCTTCCCAGGTCGCCGCCTGAGGCGACGGGGCGCGGGTGCGCGTCCGGCGCAAGCGGCCACGACGACCAGCATCGCAGGAGGGCTCGAAGCATGAGCGGGGCCGACGATCTCGTGCGCCTGGAACAACGTCTCGTCGGTGAGATCGGCGCGGCGCCCGACCTTGCCGCGCTCGATGCCGTGCGCGTTGCTGCCCTCGGCAAGAAAGGCGCCGTCGCCGCTTTGCTTTCCGAGCTTGGCAAGATGGCGCCGGAGGACCGCAAGGCCTACGGCGCCGCCGTCAATGCCGTGAAGGATCGCGTCGCAGCCGCGCTCGACGACCGCAAGTCCGCGCTCGAGGCGGCGGCACTCGAAGCGCGCCTCGCCGCCGAGACCGCCGACATAACCCTGCCGGTGCGCACCGGTCCGGTCGCCGAGGGGCGCATTCATCCCGTCAGCCAGGTGACGGACGAGCTCGTCGAGATTTTCGCGAGCCTCGGCTTCTCGGTCGCCGAGGGGCCGGATATCGAGAGCGACGATTACAACTTCACGAAGCTCAACATGCCCGCCGAGCACCCGGCGCGGCAGGCGCACGATACGTTCTATTTCCCGCCCTCGGTCGACGGTGGGCAGCTCGTTCTGCGCACGCATACCTCGCCGGTACAGATCCGCACCATGCTGGCCGGCAAGCCGCCGATCCGCATCATCGCGCCCGGCCGCGTCTACCGCTGCGACAGCGACCAGACGCACACCCCGATGTTTCACCAGATCGAGGCGCTCGTCATCGACGAGGCGACCCACATGGGCCACCTCAAGTGGGTGCTCGAGGAGATGTGCAAGGCCTTCTTCGAGGTCGACGAAGTGAAGATGCGCCTGCGCGCGTCGCACTTTCCCTTCACCGAGCCGTCAGCGGAGATCGACATCGACAAGGCGGCCCTCGGCAAGCCGGGCGAATGGCTGGAGATCGGTGGCTGCGGCATGGTCCACCCCAACGTGCTCAGGAACTGCGGCATCGACCCCGAGCGCTATCAGGGCTTCGCCTTCGGCATGGGCATCGACCGCATGGCCATGCTCAAGTATGGCATCCCCGACCTGCGCGCTTTCTTCTCCGGCGACATGCGCTGGCTCCGGCATTACGGCTTCTCGCTCATCGATCAGCCGACCCTTGCGGGGGGCCTGTCACGTTAGGTTCCGGGTGGTGCACCCGGGCCGAGTCCCACGACGCGCCCTGGACCCGCCCCCCCCGCACGTTCGACAGCGTCGACAACACGTGAGTGAACATCGATGAGCCTGTCCGTTCTGATGGCCCTCGGCCTCGCGCTGGCGATGATCATGGTGGCGGTGCTGACGTGGTTCTTCCACGATACCAAGCACCGGGATCTGGAGAGCTGGATCGAGTACGGCTTCTCGGGCGACACGATGCGCCACGTGCTCGTCTACTATCGCTCGATGGGCCTCTCGATGCTGGCCTTCTACGTGCTGTTCGTCGTGTCGTGCCTCGTGCTGCAGGCCGACGGGCACGTCCTGTTCGCCGCTGCCAACGGAGAGGCCATCGTGGCCGGGCCTGTCGGAGCGGCGATGTTCGGGCTCGATCTCGTGCTGCGCGGCGGCTTCTTCGACGTGATGGAGCATTTCGAGCTCAGCGCCTCGCCGATCCTGATGTACCGCGAGAACGGCTGGTTCGTGCTCTACTGCTTCGTGTTCCGCATCTATTACGGGTTGACACTGCTGCGGATCGCCGTCTCCTTCGCGATGATCTGGACACGGGCGCGGCGTGCCCGGCGCGCGGTGGAGGGCCCGGCGGAGGCCCAATCCGATGCGCCCACCCGGCGGGGTCTGCGTCTGCGCTTCAAGCCGCGCGGAAGGGCCGCTCGCGATCGCAACCTGCAAAAGGCCTGACGCGGCGGGTGCGCCGCGGGCCACGAGATCACAAGGGCCGATTGACACATGAAGTTCACGCTGTCCTGGCTGCGCGATCACCTCGATACGACCGCCTCGCTCGACGACATCGCGACGACGCTGTCGGCCATCGGCCTCGAGGTCGATGGCGTCGATAACCCCGCCGCGGCTCTCGCACCCTTCACCATCGCCCGTGTACTCTCGGCAAAGCGCCATCCCGATGCGGACCGGCTGCAGGTATTGCAAGTCGAGGTGGCGCCGGGCGCGCCTGCGATGGAGGTCGTGTGCGGCGCGGCGAACGCGCGCGCCGGCATTCTCGGCGTGTTTGCCCCGATCGGCACCCATGTGCCGGGGCTCGGCGTGACGCTGGTCAAGAAGCCCGTTCGCGGCGTCGTCTCCAACGGCATGATGTGCTCGGCCGCCGAATTGCAGCTCGCCGACGACAGCGAGGGCATCATCGAGGTCGATCCCGCCTTCGCCGACCGGGTCGGTGAGGCCTACGTCGCCGCCCTCGGCCTCGACGACGTCGTCATCGATGTGAGCCTGACCCCGAACCGGCCCGACTGCACGGGCGTGCGCGGCATCGCCCGCGACCTTGCCGCCGCCGGTCTCGGCACGCTGAAGCCGGAGCCGGCCTACACGGGCGTGGATGGCCGCGAGCCGTGCCCGGTCGCCGTCCGCCTCGATTTTCCAGCCGACGCGGCGGGCGCCTGCCCCGTGTTCGCCGCCCGCCACATCCGCGGCGTCAGCAACGGTCCTTCGCCCGCATGGCTGCAGAACCGCCTGAAGGCCATCGGGCTCAGGCCGCGCAATATCCTCGTCGACGTGACGAACTACATCTCCTACGACCGCGGCCGGCCGCTGCACGTCTACGACGCCGGCAAGCTCGCCGGTACCGTCAACGCCCGTCTCGGCAAGCCCGGCGAGAGCTTCGTCGGCCTCGACGGCAAGACCTATGCCGTCGACGGGACGATGTGCGTCATCGCCGACGATAACGGTCCCCTCGGCCTCGGCGGCATCATTGGCGGGGAGGCATCGGGCTCGACCGATGCGACGACCGACGTGCTCATTGAAAGCGCCTGGTTCGATCCGGTGCGCACCGCCGAGACCGGGCGCAAGACCGGCCTCGTCACCGACGCGCGCTATCGTTTCGAGCGCGGCGTCGATCCGCAGTCGGTGATGACCGGCCTCGATCAGGCGACGGCCATGATCCTCGAACTCGCCGGCGGCGTGCCCTCGGCTGCCACCGTCGCAGGCAGCGCGCCCGTGCGCAACCTGGTCATCGACTTCGCCACCGAGCGGGTCGGCCGGCTGACCGGACTTGCGATCGACGAGAAGGCCATCAGGGGCATTCTCGAGCGGCTCGGCTTCAAGGTCTCTGGCAAGGGCGGCAAACTCAAGGTTGCGGTGCCGTCGTGGCGGCCCGACGTCAACGGCGCGGCCGACCTCGTCGAGGAGGTCGTGCGTATTGCCGGACTCGACAAGGTGCCCTCGACGCCGCTGCCCGTGGTTGCCGCATCGGGCCGCGGCGTTCTGACCGAAAGCCAGAAGCGCTCCCGTCGCGCCCGCCGGGCACTCGCCGGTCGCGGCCTCGTCGAGGCCATCACGTGGTCGTTCATCACGCGGCGGGAAGCCGAGCTGTTCGGCGGCGGCAGCGCGGCGCTGGTGCTCGCCAATCCGATCTCGACGGACCTCAGCACTATGCGTCCGAGCCTGCTGCCCGGATTGCTGGCCGCCGCGCAGCGCAACCGCAATCGCGGCGTCCCCGACGTTGCGCTGTTCGAGCTCGGCCAGGCCTATGCCGGCCCGCGCCCCGAGGACCAGCTGCAACTCGCCAGCGGCGTGCGCACGGGAACGGCACGGCTCGCTGGCGCCGGCCGTACGTGGGATGGATCGGCGGCGCCCGCCGGGCTCTACGACGTGAAGGCCGACGTGGCGGCGACGCTGGCTGCCGCCGGCTTCGACGTGCGCAAGGCACAAACGGTGCGCGAGGCCCCGGGCTGGTTCCATCCGGGCCGCTCCGGCAGCCTCAGGCTCGGGCCGAAAACGGTGCTTGCGCGCTTCGGCGAGCTGCATCCCGCGCTGCTTGCCGAACTCGGCGTCGACGCCCCGGTCGCCGCCTTCGAGATCGACCTCGGCGCGCTGCCGGCCGACAAGCGCCGTGGTGCGGCACGTGCTCCCCTGCCCGCCGCCGATCTTCTGCCTGTGAAGCGCGACTTCGCCTTCGTGCTCGATCGCGCGACGCCGGCGGGTGACGTCGTGCGCGCCGCCGAGAGCGCCGACAAGGCGCTGATCGCCGCCGTCGGCGTGTTCGACGTGTTCGAGGGCGGCAAGCTTGCCGAGGAGGGCAAGAAGTCGCTGGCCATCGAGGTGACGCTGCACCCAATCGAGGCCACACTGACGGATGCCGAGATCGACGACGTCTCGCGCAAGATCATCGCTGCGGTAGCCAAGGCGACAGGCGGGGAGATCCGCGGCTGAGCCCGGTCGCAGCGTCAGGGAGGGTGCCAGCATGGCCGAACAAGACACCACCGACCGCCCAACCTCGACCCCGGCTCAACCCATCATCGTGCCGGGCCCGGAAGGCATGCACCGCATCGTCATCGTCGGCGGCGGCGCTGCCGGGCTCGAATTGGCGACCGCGCTCGGCAACAAGCTCGGTAAATCGAAGCGCGCCGACATCACGCTTCTCGATCGATCGCGCACGCACATCTGGAAGCCGCTGCTGCACGAGATCGCGGCCGGCAGCATGGACGTCTCCCGCCACGAGCTCGACTATCTCGCCCAGGCCCACTGGCACGGCTTCCGCTATCGCTTCGGCGAGCTGACCGGGCTCGACCGAGAGCGGAGGCTCGTCTACTGCGCGGCCACCTACGACGAGGTGGGCGAGGAGATCACGCCGGCGCGCGGTTTCGGCTACGATACCCTCGTCATCGCAATCGGCTCGGTGTCGAACGACTTCGGCACGCCCGGCGTGCGTGAGCACGCCATCATGCTCGACAGCCCCGAGGACGCCGAGCGCTTCAACCGGCGGCTCGTCAACGCCTGCATCCGCGCCAACGCCCAGCCCGGCCCGGTGGAGCCTGGACAGCTCCACGTCGCCATCATCGGCGCGGGCGCCACGGGAACCGAGCTTGCTGCCGAGTTGCATCGGACCGCGCGCGGTGTCGTCGCTTTCGGCATGGATCGCATCAGCCCCGACAAGGACATCAAGATCACCCTCATCGAGGCGGCCCCGCGCATCCTCCCGGCGCTGCCCGAGCGGCTCTCGACGGCAGCCGGCGAAATTCTCGGCAAGCTCGGCGTCGACGTGCGGACCGATGCCCGCGTGACGGCCGTCAGCGAAAAGGGCGTTACGCTCGCAAGCGGCGATTTCATCCCGTCGGCACTCGTCGTATGGGCCGCCGGCGTCAAGGGACCACCCGTGCTCGCCAGGCTCGATGGCCTCGAAGTCTCCCCGTCGGGCCTGCTCGTCGTCCGCCCGACGCTGGAGACGACGCGCGACGACAACATCTTCGTCATCGGCGACGCGGCCTACCTCGTGCCGCCGGGCTCCGACAAGGCGATCCCGCCCCGCGCGCAGGCGGCTCATCAGCAGGCCTCCCACCTCGTCTCGGGCATGGTGCGGCGCCTGCGCAAGGAGCCGCAGCAGCCGTTCAAGTACCGCGATTTCGGCTCCCTGGTGACACTCGGCGAGTACACGACGATCGGCAGCCTGATGGGCTTCGTCTCGGGCCGCAGCATGTGGGTCGATGGCCTGATCGCCAAGCTGATGTACCGCTCGCTCTACAAGATGCATCAGTGGGCCCTGCACGGCTTCTGGAAGGTGTTCGTCGATACCGTCGCCCGCACCCTGACCCGGCGCACCGAGCCGACGGTCAAGCTGCATTGAGAGGCCCGATGGCAGGATCGCTCGTGCGCGAAGCGATGGCCGGCGTGCTGCTGGCCGGCGGCCAGTCGCGGCGCATGGGCGGCGGCGACAAGGGCCTTCTCGTCGTTGGTGGCAAGCCGATGATGGCGCACGTCGTCGAGCGGCTCGCCCCGCAGGTCGGCACGCTCGTCGTCAACGCCAACGGCGATCCGGCGCGGTTTGCCGATTTCGGCCTGCCCGTCGTCGCCGACACCATCGAGGGCCACGTCGGTCCGCTCGCCGGCGTATTGGCCGGTATGCGCTGGTGCGCTGCACGGGCGGCGGCGATCACGCACGTCGCGACCGTCTCGACCGATGCGCCGCTCGTTCCTGACGATCTCGTTGCGCGGTTCGTGGGCGCGCTGGAGGCAAGCGACGCGCGCATCGCCATGGCCGCCTCGGGCGGGCATATCCACCCCGTCATCGGTCTGTGGCCGGTGGCGCTCGCCGACGATCTGGAGGCCGCCCTGCGCGGCGGATTGCGCAAGGTGCTCGACTGGACCGACAGGCACGGCTCGACTATCGTCCCGTTCGAATTCGTCCGGCTCGCCGGACGCGAGGTCGATCCCTTCTTCAACGCCAACACGCCAGAGGAGTTCGCCGAGTTGCGGGACCTTCTCGGCGAACCGACTTGAGCACCGATCTGATGCTACGCCGTACGCCCAACGGTTCGCCGATCATCGGCATCGCCGGCTGGAAGAAGTCGGGCAAGACGACGCTGACGGTGCGGCTCGTCGAGGAGTTCGTGCGCCGCGGCCTCAAAGTGGCCAGCGTCAAGCACGCCCACCACGCCTTCGACATCGATGACGGCGAGACCGACTCCGCCCGCCACCGCCGCGCCGGTTCCCGCCAGGTCGCCGTCGTGTCCGGCCGCCGGTGGGCGCTCGTGACCGAACTCGACGGCTTGCCCGAGCCCAACTTCGAGGAGATCATCGCCGCGCTCGATCCCGCTGACCTCGTCATCGTCGAGGGTTACAAGACCGCTCCCATCCTCAAGATCGAGGCACGCCGCACGGCTGCCCACACGAGCCGCCCGCTCACCGAGGACGACCCGCTCGTCATCGCCATCGCCGCCGATCACCCCATCGAGGACACCCGCGTGCCGGTGTTCGGCCTGGACGACATTGCCGCCATCGCCGACCACATCGACCGCAGCATCGGCCCGCTCTCCCCGCGCGTCGCCCTTGCCGAGGCCCGGGCGAGTCGCGGTTCGATCGGCGAGAAGGACGCGTGAGGGCGAGGGTGTCCGCCATGAGCAGCGCCCGCGTGCCGCGCTTTATGAGCGCGTTGCCCAAGTATGCTCGCTGGCTCGGCGCCGGCCCCTGCCTCTCCGCGGGTTGTTGGCGCAGCGTGCGCCTGACGCTGGCGTCGCTTCTGTTGTCGGCCGGCGCAACACTGGCGCAGGCTGCCGATCCACGTGCGCCGGCCGGCCTCGACCCCGGCGGCACGGCAATCGCCATCATCACGAGCGGCGTCGACCACCGTGAACCGGAGATCGCCAGCCGTCTCGCCCGCGACGGCGAAGGCGAGCCCATCGCACTCGATCTGATCGACGGCGACGTCAACGCCTTTGCCCCTGCCGACGCGGGGCCCGGCACGCGCCTCGCCAGAGAGATGCTGGCTGCCTATCGCCACAGCCGCCTCATCGTCGTGCGCGCCGACGCCGATAATCCAGCTCATGTCGCGCGCGCCGTGATGTTCCTGGCGCGAACTCCGGCGCGCATCGCTTTCGTTGCAGCCGTCAGCGAAGCGGGCGCCCTGCAACCGGTGCTGACCGCAATCGACAAGGATATCCCGCAGCTTCTCGTCGTCGTCCCCGCCGCCGCCGCCGGCCTCGGTCCCGGCGCGGCTCCGGGGATATTGACTGCCGCGCCGGCAGCAGCCGCGACGGGCGCCGGCAGCGGCGAAGGCAAGGGCGAGGCTCCGATCGCATCCTCTCCCGCCTACCGTATCGATGCCTGGGTCGCTGCGCGCGGATCGTCCATCGTGCCTAGCCTCGCGACGCCCGGCGGCGCGGGCGCCGGGCCCGATGCCGTCGGCGCGGCGGCCATCGCGGCCGGTCATGCCGCCTGCGCGCTGCACGGCTCACCAGCGAGCGCAAGTAACGCGGCTGAGATCAAGAGGCTCGCGCTCGACTTGGCCCGCCCTTCGCCAGCGCACGGCAACCTGCCCGTCCTCGATGGACTGTGCTGGTATGGCGGTGTGCGCAACTGAAGCGTCAGCACCAGAGCAGGGTGTCACTGGCAACTCAGCCCTTCTTGAAGGCCCCGCGCCAGTGGTCGGAGTGTTCAGGGCTGACCGGCGGCCGCCCACCGGAGAGTGAGCGCAGCGGCGTCAGCGACCGCACGTCGCTCGGGAAGTCGCCAGCCCGCCCATCACCGCGCTGCTCGTCGATGAAGGCGCTGACGAGGGCGATCAGCTCGTCGGGCATTGCGACCCCTTCGACACTCCTGTCGACGTCGTGATCACCGCGTGCCTGTGCCTCGAACGGCGAAGCGGTCACGAGATCGACGTCGACGGGGTGCTCGGCTCCACCGAGAGGGTCCTCGCGCAGCACGACGTAGAGCGACGGCGCGCCGTTGGCGAGGTTGACACGATAGGCCATGGCCTCGCGGCGGTGCAGGCTCAGCGCCAGCGTGGCTGTGTGATAGTCGATGGCCGTGCCGCCGCGCGCGGTCTCGCTCCAGTGCCCGGGACCCAGTGCGTCGAGGGCGACACTGACCGGGCGCCAGCGATACGTCTGCCAGGGATGGTCGATGTGCTGGCGTGCGAACACGACACCGAGCGGAATGGTCAGCGAACTACCCATGCGGTGCGATGCTCCGTCACGTCCCGGGGACCAGTGGGCTGGCAGTGACCAGTGTTGGTCGAAAGTATATATTGGGGTGTGAACGCAGGGCAATTGCGTTTCAGACATGGTCGATCGCGTGAGCGGGCCATCGACGCGCGAAGCGCGACCGGCGCGAGGTCGACCGGGAGACTGGGCCGGCTCGGCAACTGATTCCACGCGGCCCAGCTATGCTGCGGCGCGTCGACGACAAACCTTGATCGGCGCACCGGGACCGCTATTCTCTCGAGCTGTTGACGAGCCGTTGGATAAATCCCGAGGGAGCCGCCGCGACCGCGACCATGAACGCCATCTCCCCCGCCTCGTCCGCCGCGCCATCGACTGGGCCCGCCCTCGTCGACCCGTTCGGCCGGCATGTCAGCTACTTGCGTGTGTCGGTGACGGACCGCTGCGACTTTCGCTGCGTCTACTGCATGTCCGAGCACATGACGTTCCTGCCCAAGCGGGATTTGCTCACGCTCGAGGAGCTGGACCGGTTGTGCACTGTGTTTGTCGGCAAGGGCGTTCGCAAGCTGCGCATCACCGGCGGCGAGCCCCTGGTGCGGCGGAACATATTGTGGCTGTTCAAGGCGTTGTCGCGCCACCTCGACAGTGGCGCCCTCGACGAGTTGACCGTGACGACGAACGGTAGCCAGCTCGCCAGGATGGCCGCCGATCTCGCCGCCTGCGGCGTCAGGCGCATCAACGTGTCGATCGATACGCTCGATCCCGTCAAGTTCAAGGCCATCACGCGCTGGGGCGACCTGAAGACGGTGCTCGACGGCCTCGATGCCGCACAGCGCGCCGGCCTCGCCCTCAAGCTCAACGCCGTCGCGCTGAAGGGCATCAACGAGGACGAGATCGCCGATCTGATGACTTTCGCGCACGGAAGTGGCGCCGACCTGACGCTCATCGAGACCATGCCGCTCGGCGATATCGACGGCGACCGCACCGAGCAATATCTGCCCCTATCGCTCGTCCGCGCGCGCCTCGCTCAGCGCTATACGCTGACCGACATCCCCTATCGCACGGGCGGGCCGGCACGCTACGTCAAGGTCGCCGAGACCGGTGGTCGCCTCGGGTTCATCACGCCGCTCACCCATAACTTCTGTGAGAGCTGCAATCGCGTGCGGCTGACCTGCACCGGCACGCTCTACATGTGTCTGGGTCAGGAGGACGCCGCCGATCTGCGGGCTCCTCTGCGGGCATCCGAGGGCGATGCGCTGTTGTCGGCGGCCATCGACGAAGCCATCGGGCGCAAGCCGCGCGGCCACGACTTCATTATCGACCGCTCAACGCGCCGCCCTGCCGTCTCCCGTCACATGAGTGTCACAGGCGGCTGAGTGGAGTTGCCGGGTCAGCGCCAGCTCCCGGCTTGGCGACAGGCGCCGGGGCGGCTCAATTCGAGGTGCGCAGACGGCCGACGTAGGGCAACTCGCGATAGCGGTGCGCGAGGTCCATGCCGTACCCGACGACGAACATGTTCGGGCAGCGGAAGGCCGTGAGATCGGCTTCGAGCTGCACCGCGCGATCGACTTCCTTGTCGAGCAAGACGCAGGTGCGGATCGACGTCGCCCCACGGGCAGCCAGCAGGTCCTTGGCATAGGCGAGCGTGCGGCCGCTATCGAGCACGTCGTCGACGAGCAGTACGTGACGGCCTCCGACATCGAGGGATACGTCGCGCAGGATATCGACCGTCCCCGTCGAGACGGTGCTCTTGCGGTAGCTGGACAGCGTGATGAAGTCGACCTCCGGCTCGACGCCCTCGGCGTGCAGGGCGCGGATCAGGTCGGCGGCAAAGACGAACGAGCCTTTGAGCACGGCGACGATGATGAGGTCGTCGAGCCGCAAAGCGGCGATCTCGGCGGCGAGTTGCGTCAGGCGCTCGTCGATGGCCTGCTTGGTGAAAATGACCTCGATATCGGCGGTGGTGGCAGCCGGATCGCCGGCGGATCGTGCGGACATGTCGTCTTCCAATCGTTGCTGGTGGCGCCGACCTCACGACCCGACGCTGCGGCGCGACCGCCAGACTTATCGGCTGTTTGCGCCGCACTGGCAATGCCGCTCCTGCACGGCGGGAAAGCCGGCGCCGCGCCCTCGGCGCGCACGTGGCCGGCAGCAGCGGCGCTTCCGCCGCCCTACACGACGACGCCACATTCCTGCGGAATTGATCGATGCGGCGAGTTCGACCATAGATGGGCACACTACCGCACCGCCCGTCGACGCACGCCAGCCACCGCCAACAACCAGGTCGCCGTGATACGATTGAACAACCTTGGCCTAGCCTACGACCGCGGGCCGGAGACGCTGTCGAACGTGTCGTTCCATCTGGAGCCCGGCTCGTTCCACTTCCTGACCGGCCCATCCGGCGCCGGCAAGACGTCGCTCTTGCGTCTGATGTTCATGTCTCTGCACCCGACGAGCGGGTCGATCTCCCTGTTCAACCAGGATGTCAGCAACGTTTCGACGACCAAGCGCGCCCAGCTTCGGCGGCGCATCGGCATCGTCTTCCAGGATTTCCGCCTGCTCGATCACATGACGACGTGGGAGAACGTGGCGCTGCCTCTGCGCGTCGTCGGCAAGCGGATCGAGGACTACCGCGAGGACGTGACGGACCTGCTACAGTGGGTCGGGCTCGGCGATCGCATGCACGCCTTTCCGTCCGTTCTGTCGGGCGGCGAGAAGCAGCGCGCCGCCATCGCTCGTGCCGTGATCGGCAAGCCCGAGCTGCTGCTCGCCGACGAGCCGACCGGCAACGTCGACCCGCAGATGGCACGCCGCCTGCTGCGTCTGTTCGTGGAGCTCAACCGCCTCGGCACCTCGGTCGTGATCGCCACCCACGACCATCAGCTCATGCGCCAGTTCAAGGCGCCCAGATTGGAACTGAACGACGGCCATGTCCGGATCGTTTAACTCAGACGGCCCACCGACCGGGCGCTCGATGCCGCGCCCGTCGACGGCGACGCTCGACCCTTACGACGTGCCCGTGACGTCGCCGTCCGCGCGCGCCGGCGGCCGCGCCGGCCTCGATGACCCGCGCCGGGAGTTGCAGGCGCCTGTGCGTTCGGGCTCGCGCCGCCGCGAGACGCAGAACGCCGGCCCCATCGTGCCAGGCGTCTCGGTGACGAGCCGCTCGCTGACCTTCGTCATCTCGATCATGTGCTTCCTCGCCTGCCTGACGGCCGGTGCGGTCTACATGATCAACCAGTCGGCCGACGCTTGGCTGCGCGATGTCGCGAGCGAGGTGACGGTGCAGATCGAGCCGCGCGAGGGCGTCGACGTCGAGCGCACCATCGCCGAAGTCGTGAGCCATCTCGTCGGCCAGCCGGGCATCTCGGGCGCCGAGCCCATCAGTCTCGCCGCCTCCACCGCCCTCCTCGAGCCGTGGCTCGGCCAGTCCGATGCCTTGCGCTCGCTGCCCGTGCCGAGACTCGTGGCCATCACGCTCGATCGCAACGCCCCGCCCGACTTCTCGCGGCTCGCCGCCGACGTGAAGGAGCGCTTTCCCGGCGCGACGCTGGACGACCACCGCCAATGGCAGTCGCAGATCCAGACGGTGACGCGCTCGCTGGCGCTCGGCGGCATCGCCATCCTGGCGCTCGTCGGCGTTGCGACCGTGCTCATCATCATATCTGCGACGCAGTCGGCCATGGCTTCCAACCGCGAGATCGTCGAGGTGCTGCACTTCGTCGGTGCAACCGACGGCTTCATCGCCCGCGAGTTCGAGAAGCATTTCCTGCGGCTCGGCATCCGCGCCGGCATCCTTGGCGCAAGCCTCGCCATGCTCGTCTTCCTGCTCATGCCGACGGCGACCCTGCTGCTCGGCGGGGGCAGCATGACCATGGTCGAGCTGAACCGTCTGATCGGCACCGGCACGCTCGATGCCGCCGGCTACGTCCTGCTCGGCATCGTCGTCGTCGTCATCTCCGCGCTGTGCATGCTGACGAGCCGTTACGGCGTCTACGGCATTCTGCAGGGCGGACGCGACTGAGCCGGCTTTCCAGCCTGGGCGCGGCCATGCGATGAGGCTTGCGTAACGCTGTCGGCAGGCATGGTCCGGCCGCCGCCGTATGGAGGCGCGCTACGCTGCACGAGGGAGTCGGCAGACCTGCGCGTGTGAGTTTGGGACGCGATGCGGCGATGGCACCGATGGCTGGCAGCGGTGACGGGGCTCGGCCTGCTGGCCTTCCCCGCCGGCTTCGTGTTGTTTGCGGCGAGCGCCACGCGTGAGCCCGGCCCGCTGCCGGCCGAGGCCGATGCCATCGTCGTGCTGACCGGCGGGGAGGATCGCATCAGGGTCGGCGCCCGCCTCCTGTCGCGCGGACTCGGCACGCGCCTCCTCATCAGCGGCGTCAACAGCCAGACCCGCCCGCGCGATATACGTGCTCTCGACCGGCTGCGCCCGGAGCTCAAGGCCTGCTGTGTCGATTTCGGCTACGCCGCACGCAACACCTCGGGCAACGCCGAGGAGACGGCGGCTTGGGCCAGCCGCCACGGTTTCCGCAAGCTGATCGTCGTCACATCGAGCTATCACATGCCACGCAGCCTCATCGAAATGGCGCGCGAGGATGACAGGCTCGACCTCATCGCCTATCCGGTCGTGCCGAAGAGCTTCCGTGAGCAGGCCTGGTGGCTCAACGGCTACTCGGTCCGCGTGATCGCCGCCGAGTACCTCAAGTTATGGCCCGCCGCCGCCCGCCTCGTGCTGCACCGGCTGGCTGCCGCCGCCCGGCCCGAGCCGTCGGCGCCGGGTACGGTGATGCACGGCGATGCGGCGCAGAGGTAGCGGACGGCGATCGTCCCGCGGCCTGCGCCAACGATGCGGAGTTTCAATGCTGCGCTCTCGACTTTTCAACGCGCTGTTCTACCTCACGACAGCGCTCTTTCTGGTGCTCGGCTCACCGCTGTTGCTGGCGCCGCGCGCCTGGGCCATGGCGGGGCTGCGGGCGCACGCCCGCGCGAGCCTGCTCCTGATGCGTCTCGTCGTGGGTACGCGCTTCGAGATCAGGGGCCGCGAGAACCTGCCCTCGGGCCCGGTTCTTGTCGCTTCGAAGCACCAGTCCGCATGGGAGACATTCGCGCTCATTCCGCTGTTTTCCGACCCGGCCATGGTCATGAAGGCCGAACTCGGCCGCATCCCGCTCTATGGCTGGTTCTCGCGCAAGTTCGAGCACCTGCTGATCGAGCGCGACAAGGGCGCTGCGGCCTTGAAGCGGCTCATGAAGGACGCCCGCCAGCGCGCCGCCGAGGGCCGCCAGATCGTCATCTTTCCCGAGGGCACCCGCCAGCCGCCAGGTGCCGGGCCGGACTACAAGCCTGGCGCGGCTGCACTTTATGAGTGCCTGGACCTTCCGTGCGTTCCGGTCGCCTTGAACTCGGGTCTCTACTGGCCGCGCACGAGCCCGCTGCGCTACCCGGGAACGATCATCGTAGAGTTCCTGCCCCCCCTGCCGCCGGGCCTGCCGAGAAAGGCCTTCCAGGCCGAGCTGCAAGGCGCGATCGAAGCCGCTTCGGCACGGCTCATCGCTGAGGCGGCGCGCAGTCCGTGCCCGCCGCCCATACCGCCGACAACTGCTGCTGCCGCGGCCGCACCGGCCCAGGTCCAATGAGAAGCCGAGTAACGTTGATCGGCGACATGAAACAATATAAGAACTTAAAAGGAACATTTGGTTGACGCCAGGGCGAGCGGCCGGTAAGTTTGCTTTGGCTCCGATGTGATGGTGCAGCTTCTGAGGCCGGCCTCGACCCATGTCTTCGCGTATTGTTTTCCAGTCCGCCATCGCCCGTGACATCTGGGAGCGCAAATACCGCCTCCGGGCCGCTGACGGCGCGCCAGTCGATCGTACGCTCGGCGATACGTTCAGGCGCGTGGCACGGGCTGCGGCGAGCGTCGAGCCGCGCGAACGCCCGGCGTGGGAGAAGCGCTTCTTAGACGCGATGTCCGATTTCGGCTTCCTACCGGCCGGCCGCATCCTCGCCGGTGCGGGCGCCGATCGTCAGGTGACGCTGTTCAACTGTTTCGTCATGGGAGCCGTGCCCGACAGCCTCGAGGGCATCTTCGACAGCGTCAAGGAAGCCGCGTTGACCATGCAGATGGGCGGCGGCATCGGCGTCGATTTCTCGACGCTGCGGCCGCGCGGTGCGCTGGTCGCCAGCATCGGCGCGGACGCATCCGGCCCGGTCAGCTTCATGCACGTCTGGGACGCCATGTGCCGGACGATCATGTCGGCAGGTGCGAGGCGCGGCGCCATGATGGCGACCCTGCGCGCCGATCACCCCGATATCGAGGCGTTCATCGACGCCAAGGCAACGGCCGGCGCGCTGACCAACTTCAACGTGTCGGTACTCGCCAGCGACGCTTTCATGGCCGCCGTCGCGGCCGATGCGCCTTGGCACCTGGTCTTCGACGGCACGGTGTACCGCACGGTTCGAGCACGCGACCTCTGGCACCGGATCATGCGGGCAACCTACGAGACGGCCGAGCCGGGCATTGTCTTCATCGACCGCATCAACACGGCCAACAATCTCGCCTATTGCGAGACGATCCACGCCACTAATCCGTGCGGAGAGCAGCCTTTGCCTCCGCACGGCGCCTGCCTGCTCGGATCGCTCAATCTGACGCGCTTCATCGGAGCCCCATTCGAGGATGGCGCCAAACTCGACATCGACGCCCTGGCGCGCCGCGCCGGGCTTGCCGTGCGCCTTCTCGACAACATGATCGACGTGTCGCACTTCGCGCTCGATCAGCAGCGCCACGAGGCAAAGGCCAAGCGCCGCATCGGCCTCGGCATCACCGGGCTCGCCGACGCCCTCATCATGTGCGGGGCGCGCTACGACAGTCCTGCGGGCCGTGCACTGGCCGGCCGATGGATTGAGGCCATCGCCAACGCAGCCTACCGCGCCAGCGCGGCGCTCGCCGCCGAGAAGGGCGCTTTCCCTCTGTATGACGCTGAATCCATGGCACGGCGCCCCAACGTCGAAGCTCTCGATGCTGGTACGAAGGCCGCGGTCGCGGCGAACGGCCTGCGCAACGGCTGCCTCACGTCGATCGCACCGACCGGCACCATCTCGCTTCTGGCAGGGAACGTCTCGAGCGGGATCGAGCCAGTGTTCGACCTGACCTACCGCCGCACGATGACCGAACCGGATGGCAGCCGCCGCGATGAGGTGGTGGAAGACTACGCCTTCGCGGTGTTCAAGCGCATGCGCGGGGGTGATGCGCAGTTGCCCGAAGAGTTCGTGACCGCCGGGGAGATTGCCCCGCGCGCTCATCTCGAGATGCAGGCGGTCGTGCAGCGCCACGTCGACAGCTCGATCTCGAAGACGGTCAATTGCCCCGTCGACATGCCCTTCGAGGCGTTCGCCGGCATCTATCGGCAAGCCTACGATCTCGGCCTCAAGGGCGTTACGACATACCGGCCGAGTGCCGTACGCGGGGCCGTCCTGACCAGAATGGCGGCCGACGCGACGCAGGCATGGAGCGCGGCGAGCGAGCCAGCAGGTTTACCCGGATCGGGCGGCGTGCTCCCAGAGCGTGCGACGGCCCTGCAGGGCGTGACCTACAAATTGAAGTGGCCGGGCAGCGATCACGCGCTCTACATCACGATCAACGACGTGGAGGCCGCAGGGCAGCGCCGGCCGTTCGAGATATTCATCAACACGCGCAATCTCGAGCACTACACCTGGACGGTGGCATTGACGCGCATGATCAGCGCCATCTTCCGGCGCGGTGGCGACGTCGGCTTCGTCGCTGAGGAGCTGAAGGCAATTTTCGATCCGCAGGGTGGGCGCTGGCTCGGCGGCCGTTATGTGCCAAGCCTCATCGCAGCGATCGGTGAGATCGTGGAGGCGCATCTGCATCGCACCGGTTTTCTGTCCTCCGCAGAGACGGTGACGCACCTGCCGGAGGCGGCCACCGTCGTCTCGCCTGAACACGGCGATGCCGATGCGGGCGTCGCACCGCGCCAGTGTCCACGGTGCGGGGCCGCCAGCTTCGTGCGACAGGAGGGCTGCCTCGTGTGCCGGGGCTGCGGCTTCTCCCGATGCGATTAGAGGCCGCCACTCTTGGGAGCGTCCTCGCGCCGTCAACCGCGATCGAGGCCTTTGGCCTTGAGCTCGGCCTCGTAGCCAGCCCACCGTTCATCCGCCTCGCGGCCGAGAAGGTCGAGGTAGGCCCACGTGTAGAGCCCCGTGTTGTGGCCGTCGTCGAAGAAGATTTTGACGGCGTAGTTGCCGACCGGCTCGAGCTTGGCGATCTTCACATGGCGCTTGCGCGCGACCGTCACGCGCTGCTCGGGCGAATGGCCTTGCACCTCCGCCGACGGGCTCATCACGCGCAACAGTTCCGCCGCCAGCGCATGCCGGCTGCCATCCTCGAATGCGACCGTGAGCGTGCGGCCGTCGGCCGAGACGTCGAGTTGCGGCGGCTTAGGTCGGCGACCCTGCGCGGCCTCCAGCTCCGACCAGGCCTTGGCGGCGATGTCGCGATAGATTTGCGCGTGGAGACTGTCGGGCACGGTTGCCGTGATCGGTTGTCCATTATCCGAGCGCGCGCGGATGTCCATGTGCAGCGGCACGCCGCCGAGGAACGGCAAGCCGAGCTTCTCGGCTTCGATCTTGGCGCCGCCATGCCCGAAGATGTGGCTCTCCTCCCCGCACTTCGGGCACACGAACGTGCTCATGTTCTCGATGATGCCGAGCAGCGGGATGTCGACCTTGCGGAACATAGCAAGGCCCTTGCGCGCGTCGATCAGCGCGAGGTCCTGCGGCGTGGAGACGATGATCGCGCCCGACAGCGGCACCTGCTGCGCCATGGTCAGCTGCACGTCGCCGGTTCCCGGCGGCATGTCGATGACGAGCACGTCGAGGCTGCCCCAGGTTACTTCCCGCAGCATCTGATTGAGGGCCGAGACGACCATCGGGCCGCGCCAGACGATCGGCGTTCCCTCGTCGACCAGAAATCCCATCGACATGACTTCGAGGCCGTAGCCCTGCATCGGCCGCAGCCTGTTGGAGCCATCGACGCTGGGCCGCCCGGTCAGCCCGAGCAGGCGCGGCTGGGACGGGCCGTAGATGTCCGCGTCGAGAATGCCAGCCTTGAGCCCGATGGCCTGGAAGCCGAGCGCGAGGTTGACGGCCGTCGTCGATTTGCCGACGCCGCCCTTGCCGGAGGCCACCGCGACGAGGTGGCGCACACCGGGTATTCCCGCCGCCTTGGGCGCCGAGGACGCTGCTGGCGCGCCGGCTTGCGGGCTAGGCTTGCGCGGGCCCGCGCCGTCCCCCGCTGCGCCACGCGCCCGCGCCTCTGCGACTCGCGGGTGCTCGAGCACGTTGCCGTTGTCATGGCCGGAGGTGGCCTCCACGCGCGCCGCGGATATGGACGGCGCCGCCGGCTTGGGCTGCACGGTGCGCTCGCCAGCGCGGGCGTCCGCCGTCAGCACGGCCACGACGCCCGCAACGCCGTCGATGTCGGCCACGACCTTCTCGGCTGCCTGCCGCAACGGCTCGAGCTCGCCGGCCCGCTCACTCGGCACGGTGATCGAGAAATAGACCCGGCTATCGCGGATCATGACCTCAGAGACGAGGCCCAGCTCCACGATGTTGCCAGTCAGTTGCGGACCTTTGACGCGCCGCAGCGCGTCGAGCACCTTGTCCTTCGAAAGGGACATCGTATCTTCACTCCTCGGGACCTGGCGCCTCGCGATCGGCATGGGCCGCGTCGGCATCACGCCGGCTGCTGGTCCCTGCAGTCGGGCCCTGTCATCGAGGCTGCATATTCCCCGCCCGTGGCTGTCGCGCAAGGGGTTGCAGCCAGCCGAGTGGCAGCACCGCCGTGTGGTGCCGGACCCTATACGCCTCGCTTGCGGGTCGCCGCATCGGTGGTGTCGCGCCCTGCTCCGGCTGGCCTAGAGAAAGGTTGCGGTCTTGGAAGAATTCACCGTCCGCCCGACGCCGGAGGATCCGCGCCTGTCGCGGCCCGTGGAGGGCATCGATCACGAGGGGCGCGGCGTCGTCATCGATGTGGTGACCGAGCGGCCCCTGACCTTGTTCCTCAACGCCCGCGAAATCGTCACGATGATGACGATCGGCGACCATCCCGACCTGCTGGCTGTCGGCTTTCTGATCAATCAGGGCATGCTCAAGCCCGACGACCGCATCGTCGCGATCGACCACGATGCCGACATCGAGACGATCGTCGTCAGAACCGAGCGGGCGACGGACTACGAGGACAAGCTCAGGAAGAAGGTGCAAACTTCGGGCTGCGCGCAGGGTACCGTGTTCGGCGACCTGATGGACGAACTCTCTGGCATCGAGTTGTCCTCGGCCGCGCGCCTCACCACGAGCGCGCTCTATCGCCTGACGCGCAAGATCAATATGGCGCCCAGCCTCTACCTGAAGGCCGGTGCGATTCACGGCTGCGTGCTGTGCCAAGGCGACAAGCCGCTCGTCTACATGGAGGATGTCGGCCGCCACAACGCGATCGACAAGATCGCTGGCTACATGTTCGTCCACGGCGTCGAGCCCGGCGACAAGATCTTCTACACGACCGGGCGCCTGACATCGGAAATGGTCATCAAGTGCGTGAAGATGCGCGTGCCGATCCTCGTCTCGCGATCGGGCTTCACGGCATGGGGCGTCGAACTCGCGCGCGAGGCTGGCCTGACGCTCGTCGGACGCGCCCGTGGCAAGCGTTTCGTCTGCCTTTCAGGTGCGGGGCGCCTCGTCTTCGACGCAGACCTTGCCAACATGGAAGAAGAGGACCGCAAACACGCCCGCAAAGGCAGCAGCGATCACGATTGATCCCGCGCGGCTCGGCAGCTGGCTGCCGCCACACAGCACGCCGGAGCCGCCACGGCCATAGGCCGTTCCGGGGTTATCCCGCCGGCCGCCCCTCTTCACCCGCCGAGTTTTTCCAGCAGCTCCGGCGTCGGATAGCTGTCGGCCGGCAGCCCGAACTTGATCTGCATCTCCTTGATGGCAGCCCGGCTCTTCGCGCCGATGACGCCGTCGATTTTGCCGACGTCGTAGCCGCGGTTCGTCAATATGCGCTGCAGCGCCTTGGCCTGCTCGGCATCGAGCCCGGGAATGTCACGCTCGCGGCCCTGCATCGGACCAGCCCCGCCGATGCGAGTGGCCAGATAGCCCGCCGTCGCTGCGTAATTCAGCGACTGGTTCCACTCCGTATACATATCGAAATTGCGATAGGCGAGGAAGGCCGGTCCCTTGCGCCCCATCGGCAACAGCAGGGAGGCCGGCACGTCGTCGCTCGCGAGCGCTCCGCCCTCGGCCGCCCGCACGCCCCATCCGACCCACTTCGAGCGCGGATGCTTGATGGCGAGGTCGGCCTCCTGCCACGGCAGTTCCTTCGTCAGGACGACCTCTTGCAGCCAAGGCTCGCCCGCCCGCCACCCCAGATGCTTGAGGAACGCTGCGGTCGAGCCGATCACATCTGCATCCGAGCGGAACAGATTGATGCGGCCGTCACCGTCGAAATCGACGGCGTGATCGAGGTAGTGCTTCGGCAGGAACTGGGTCTGGCCCAGTTCGCCGGCCCACGAGCCCACCATCTCTTGCGGGTCGAGGTCGCCGCGCTCGATGATCTGCAGGGCCGCGATCAGCTCCTCGCGGAACATCGCCCCGCGCCGGCAGTCGTAGGCGAGCGTCGCCAGCGCCGGCAGCACGGGGAAATTGCCCATGCCCTTGCCAAAGTCGCTCTCCAGCGCCCAGAACGCGGTGATGACCTCGGGCGGCACACCGTACTTGGCCTGCGCCCGCTCGAAGTACGTGGTGTTCTGCGCGATCTTGCGCCGTCCGGCCTGATAGCGGTTGTCGGTCGCGAGCCGTTTCGAGAAGTCGGCGAAACTCTGCGCGAAGAAGCCCTGCTTGCGGTCGCGCGCGATGATGCGCTGATCGAGTTCGATGCCGTCGAGCGCGCGCGCGAGCGTGGTCTGCGATATGCCCCGCGACGCGGCCTCCTTGCGAAACGCGTTCATCCAGGCCGAGAACGCGCCGGAATTGACGCAGTTGGGCGGGTTGGGAACAAACTTCGATTGTGTCGCCCCAGCGCCGGTCGCCGAACACAGCGCACCCAGCATGATGATCGAGGCCGTGATGATGCTGCGGATCGTCATGTTCATTGGCTCTCCCTCGGCGCACTGCGGCTCGGCCACCGCCACGTGACAAGAACGGCCGGCTGCGTCAACTCTCCAGACACCACGCCAGCCGCCGGCCCTGATATCGGACCGCGTGCTGCCGCACCTGTGGAGGAGCAGCCCGCAACACATCGGCAACCATGTTTCAAGCCAAATTGGGCGATCGCAAGCCCGCCCAGGCCGTGCCGACGCCGAATCCCGGCACCCCGATGTTTCCGACAACGAAGGCTTGAGAATTGCCGCGTAGCCTCACCCTCCGCGCGCGGCGATATCTGGCGGCCGATCCCTTGGCCTCCCCACGCCGCGCCACGGCCCGCAGGCCCCGCCCGGAGTGTGCCCGATGTTCGAATGGCTCGAGTTGCAGCTCGCCAAGTCGCTGGTTTATCCGATCTACAAGGTCATCGGCGACGGCGGCTCGCGCTACTTCTGGCTTTACGTGCTCGCTGGCTGCCTCATCAGCCTCGTGTTGTGGTGGCGCCAGCAGGAGGCTGCTCCGACCGCGCAGCGCCTCCTTGCGCGCGAGGTGTGGTGGTCGCGCAGCGCGCAGAACGACTATCTGATCGTCGCTACGACGGGCGTGCTGCGCTTCACGGTGCTGTCGTGGGCCTTCATCCACTACAAGGAGATCAGCGCCCTCGTCGTGGCCGCCCTGCGCGCGATCGGTGTATCGGGCGAGGTCAACGGCGGGGAAGCGATGGCGCTCGGCCTCGTCTTGACGCTGACCCTGTTCGTCGTCGACGATTTCATGCGCTTCTTCGAGCACTACCTCATGCACAAGGTGCCGGAGCTGTGGGAGTTTCACAAGGTCCACCACTCTGCCGAGCATCTCAACTTCGCCACCGCCGATCGCATCCACCCGGCCGAGCTCGTCATCTCCGGCTTCCTGACGGCGATCACCGTCGGCACCGTCAACGGCGTCTTCATCGCGTTCTTCGGCGACAAGCTGACGGTCGAGACGGTGTTCGGCGCCAACGTGTTCCTGGTCGTCTTCAACATCTGCGGCGGGGTGCTGCGCCACAGCCCCGTGTGGCTGTCGTTCGGCCCGGCCGTGGAGCGCTGGGTCATCAGCCCGGCCATGCACCAGATCCACCACTCCGAGAACCCGAAGCACTTCGACAAGAACCTCGGTGGCGCGCTCGCCGTCTGGGATCGCATGTTCGGCACGCTCTACATTCCCAATGGCCGCGAGGTCGAGAGCTTCGGCATCGGCGAGGAGACGCGCGACTTCCGCGATCCGGGCGTCATCTTTCTGCGTCCGTTCGTCCGCTCCTTCGCGCTGTTGCGGACCCGCTTCGACACTTTACGTGTCGCCGTGCGAGCACCGGCCCGCCACACGTGAGGCCGCCCTACGCGCAAGAGACGCGCGCGACCTGGCGCCGCCCGTCACGGGCGTGTGCGCACATCGCGAACCTCGGGTAGTGTCGCGCCCTACCAGCAATCGCGGAGGGCATTGATGGACGTCCTGGAACGCTGGGCGCGCGGCATCGAAAGCCTCGTGCCGCCCGGCCCGTGGCACGATCGCATTTTCGCCTACTGCGAGCGCGGCTGGAATCCGGCTTTCTGGGCCGAGCCTCTCAACGCCGTCAGCAACGCTGCTTTTCTCATCGCCGCCGTGGCAGCGCTCGTGGTCTGGCTGCGCCAGCCCGGCACCGCACGCGGTGTCGTCGAGCTTGCCCTCATCCTGCTCGTCGCCGCCATCGGCATCGGCAGCTTCCTGTTCCACACGCTCGCCACGCGCTGGTCGGCGGTGGCCGATACCGCTCCCATCGCCATTTTCATGCTCGCCTATGTCGTCTACGCGCTCCGCCGCCTTGTCGGCCTGCCATGGATCGCGGTCGGCGCGGGGCTCGGCGTGTTCCTCGCCGCGCTGTGGCAGGCCAGTGGCGTGCGCTGCCAGGGCGGCGGCCTCTGCCTCGGCGGCTCTGTTGCCTATCTGCCGGCCCTGGGCGCGCTGGCTCTTGTCACGCTGGCGCTCGCCATTCGCCGCAGCGCGGCTGCGCTTACCGTCGGCGCGGCTGGGCTCGCTTTCGCGGCCTCGCTCACCTTCCGAACGCTCGATCGGCAGCTCTGCCCGCAGACGTTCGTGCCGAACCTCGGTACCATCGGCACGCACTTTCTGTGGCACTGCTTGAATGCGGTGGTGCTTTATCTGCTGCTGCGAGCCGCGCTGAGCCATCGGCGGCAATCGGCACAGGCGTGAGCGGCCGCGCGCGCCGATTGTCGCCGCTGTCGTTGCAGATCGGCCGGGAGCGGCGCATAACGCCGCCAGCTCGAAGCGAGCGGACGTGGTGGAACGGTAGACACACGAGACTTAAAATCTCGAGGGGGCGACCCCGTGCGGGTTCGAGTCCCGCCGTCCGTACCAGTTCCTGAGGCGCCGGGCCGCACGGCACTGCCTTAAGTGCGTCAGCGTCCGAGCATTCGAGCCGTCCGCTGAACCGGCCGACCCCGCAACCCGCCGAAACCGCACCTGCCGCTCAACATTTGTGCGCGCTGCACGCTTGCCGAGCGCATTGCCCTCATTCGCCGCCGAGGCTCGCGCGCGCAAGCCCACAAAATCCGCATGCCCGCACGGCTGACCCGATTTGGCACGCGCATTGCCATTGTTTTGGCGGGAGCAGTCGATCACCCGGCAACGGGTGCATCGCGGCGTGGTCGCATGGCACTGCGGCCGGCCGCCAAACCGGCCGGAGGTGAGTTTATGTCGTTCGACGATCCATTCGATGCGCGCCGCAGTCTGAAAGCCGGCGGATGCTCCTGCGGCCACCACCACTCGGAGGCCGAGCACGAGGCCGCGGCGCGTGCCGAGCAGCGCGCGACCGCCGCCGACGAGCACGGCCGCCTCGAGCGGGTCGTCTCCTTAGCCGTCGTCCGCGCGCTGTTCCCTCACGAGGCCGGGCGACGCGCCTTTCTCACGGCTGTCGGCGCCTCCACGGCGGCCGCAGCCATCGCGCAGTTCTTCCCGCTCGGCACGGCCATCGAAGCCTTCGCCGACGCCTCCAAGCCCGAGAAGACCGATCTCAAGGTCGGCTTCATCCCGATCACGTGCGCGACGCCGATCATCATGGCGCACCCGATGGGCTTCTATGCCAAGCATGGCCTCAACGTCGAGGTGATCAAGACGGCTGGCTGGGCTGTCATCCGCGACAAGACTCTCAACAAGGAATACGACGCCGCGCACATGCTCTCTCCGATGCCGCTCGCCATCACGATGGGCGTCGGCTCGACGGCGATCCCCTACACCATGCCGGCCGTCGAGAACATCAACGGCCAGGCCATCACGCTGTCGATCAAGCACAAGGACAAGCGCGATCCGAAGTCGTGGAAAGGCTTCAAGTTCGCCGTCCCGTTCGACTACTCGATGCACAACTATTTGTTGCGCTACTACCTCGCTGAGCACGGCCTCGACCCCGATCAGGATGTCCAGATTCGCGCCGTACCGCCGCCCGAGATGGTCGCCAACCTGCGCGCCGACAACATCGACGGCTTCCTCGCTCCCGATCCGGTCAATCAGCGCGCCGTTTACGATGGCGTCGGCTTCATCCACGTGCTGTCCAAGGAGATCTGGAACCGCCACCCGTGCTGCGCCTTCGCCGCGAGCAAGGAGTTCGTGACCGGCTCACCGAATACCTACAAGGCCTTGCTGAAGGCGATCATCGACGCCACCGCGTTTGCGACGAAGCCCGAGAACCGCAAGGAGATCGCCGCTGCGATTGCGCCGCCCAATTATCTCAACCAGCCCGTCACGGTCGTCGAGCAGGTGTTGACCGGCACGTTCGCCGACGGCCTCGGCACGGTGCAGACGGTACCGGACCGCATCGACTTCGACCCCTTCCCCTGGGAGAGCTTCGCCGTCTGGATCATGACGCAGATGAAGCGCTGGGGGCAGATCAAGGGCGACGTCGACTACAAGGCCATCGCCAAGCAGGTCTATCTCGCCACCGATACGGCGGGGCTGATGAAGGAATTGGGCCTCGCCGCGCCCGACACCACCTCGAAGGGTTTCGAGGTCATGGGCAAGCCCTTCGACCCCGACAAGCCGGACGAATATATCGCCAGCTTCGCGATCAAGCGGACCTGACGCGTGGGCCTCTCTCTCAACGCCCGCGCAGCCCTCGTCTCCATGGCGCTGCTCGCCGCATTCCTGCTCGTCTGGCAGCTCGCCGTGGGCGGTGTCGGCAAGAAGGCCGAGCCCGTCGATCCCGCCTACGCCGCTCTCGTCGGCGCCACTGCGACGACGGGGCAGTCGGCCATGCCCGGACCCGCCGCCGTGGGAGCAACGCTGTGGGGCCATCTGTCCGATCCCTTCTACGACAAGGGACCGAACGACAAGGGCGTCGGCATCCAGCTCGCCTACTCCCTCGGGCGAGTCCTCACGGGCTACGGCTTGGCTGTGCTGGTCGCCGTGCCACTGGGGTTCCTCATCGGCATGTCGCCGCTGATGAGCCGGGCGCTCGATCCCTTCATCCAGGTCCTCAAGCCCATCTCGCCGCTCGCCTGGATGCCGCTCGCCCTCTACACGATCAAAGACAGCAACACGTCGGCGATCTTCGTCATCTTCATCTGCTCGCTGTGGCCGATGCTTCTCAACACGGCGTTCGGCGTGGCGAACGTCCGGCGTGACTGGCTCAACGTCGCCCGCACGCTCGAGCTCGGCTGGTTCCGCACGGCCTACAGCGTGATCCTTCCGGCCGCCGCGCCGACCATCCTCACGGGTATGCGCATCTCGATCGGCATCGCCTGGCTCGTCATCGTCGCCGCCGAGATGCTGGTGGGCGGCACCGGCATCGGCTACTTCGTCTGGAACGAGTGGAACAACCTGTCGATCACCAACGTGATCAACGCGATCCTGTTCATTGGTCTCGTTGGCATGCTGCTCGATTTCATGATCGGCCGTCTGCAGAAGCTGGTCAGCTATGTGGAATAGGCCTTCCTCCCGCCAAGTGTCGGGCTCACGGGCGATCGACGCGGTCGCGAGCGTTCGGCGGCCTGATGCTCCGCGGGGTGCGAGCCTGCATGCCAGGTCGAGCCATCCCGCATCACATGTCGGGGAGGCGCACTCACGATGAAGCCGTTCATCAGCGTCGAGGGCCTCGCCAAGCGCTATCCCGAGCCGGGCGGCCGCGGCGCCCTGACAGTTTTCGAGAATGCCTGGTTCACCGTCGAGGAAGGCGAGTTCGTCTGCGTCATCGGTCATTCGGGATGCGGCAAGTCGACGATCCTCAACATCCTGGCCGGCCTCGACACGCCGAGCGAAGGCGTCATCATCGTCGGCGGCGAGGCGATCGACGGTCCGAGCCTCGACCGCGCGGTGATCTTCCAGAGCCACGCGCTGATGCCCTGGCGTTCGGCACTCGGCAACATCGAGCTCGGCATCGCCTCCCGCCATCGCGACTGGACGCGCCAGCAGATTCGTGAGCATGCCCGCAAGTATCTGGCCCTCGTGCATTTGGAGGAGGCTGCGGGCAAGAAGCCGGCACAACTTTCCGGTGGCATGCGCCAGCGCGTGGGCATCGCGCGGGCGCTCGCCGTCGAGCCCAAAATCCTGCTCATGGACGAGCCGTTCTCGGCGCTCGACGCACTGACGCGCGGCTCGTTGCAGGACGAGGTCCTGGCGATCCGCGATGCCAGCCGCCAGACGACCTTCATGATCACGCACGACGTCGACGAGGCGCTGCTGCTCGCCGACCGTATCCTGCTGATGACCAACGGCCCCAACGCTCGCATCGCCGAGGTCGTGGCGAACTCGCTGCCGAAATCCCGCCGGCGCGAGACCCTGCACCTGGAGCCCGACTATTACCCCCTGCGCAATCACCTCATCGAGTTTCTCGTGACGCGCTCGAAGGCACTCGCCGGGACCGCGCCAGCCCCATCCTCGAGCCGCTATCCGCCGCTCGTTAGCCCCGCCCGGCCAGGAGCCACCTCGCATGCCGATGCCGATAAAGCCCGCCAACCGGCCGCTTGAGCCCGAGGCCAAGCCCTACCGCCCTCGCCTCGCCAGCGAGCGCAAGGGGCCGACGCCGCGGCTCGCCATGCTGAAGCCGGCCGGCAAGGTCCTGCCGGCCGCAGCCGATGGAGCTGCTGGCCCGGCAACCGACTTAACGCCCGTATCTGCAGGAGGAACGAACGCCATGACCCGCGAACAACTGACCGAGAAGATCCTCGACATCAAGCGCTCCAGGGGCTGGAGCTGGCAGCATGTCTGCACCGAGATCGGCGGCATCAGCCCCTTTCTCATCGTCGGCGCTCTCTTGGGCCAGCACCGGCTGGTCAAGCCGCTCGCCAAGAAGGCGGCGAGCCTGTTCGGCCTCACGCCCGCCGAGGAGGCCATGCTGAACGAGGTGCCGATGCGTGGCGCGGGCGTGCCCATGCCGCCGACCGATCCTCTCATCTATCGCTTCTACGAGCTGGTCATGATCAATGGCCCCGCCTGGAAGGCTCTGATCGAGGAGGAGTTCGGCGACGGCATCATGTCGGCGATCGACTTCGACATGGAGATGGAGCGGCTGCCCAACGAGAAGGGCGACCGCGTCAAGATCACCATGTCCGGCAAGTTCCTGCCCTACAAGTATTTCGGCGCCGAGCAGGGCGTTGCGCCTCTCGGCTACAAGGAGATGGACGTCGGCTGACGTTCGCCGTCATGCATCGGCCCGCCACGTGACAACGCGCGGCGGGCCGGTCGCCCTGGCCCCCGCCTTCTCTGGCCCCCCATTTCTGACGATCCAGCCCCCGGCGAGCCCAAGGCGGCGAGAACGCGGCCGTGGTGTGCCTTCCCGCCATCGCCGCAGCTCTTTTCGTACGCCGGCCGGCAGGTCGGCGTACCGCGCAGCCAGAAGCTGTCGCAGCCGCGCCGGCCAAGTCCTTTACAGGACTTGGTAAGTCTCTCCACCGAGGCGGCGTGTGAAAAGTGAGGGAACGAGTCGCCAAACGGACATGTTTGTTGATAGCCTTGCAGCGCCGCGCTGCGACAGGGCGCCGGCCGCTCGGTCACACCAGGATAACGCTGCGATGAAGCTGCTGCAGTTCCCACGTCCAGCCGGTGCCGCAAGGCGCGCCGTGCTGCCGATGATCGCGCTGGTGGCGTCGGTGGCCTGGGCCGGGCCGTCGCTGGCGCGCGCGCCGGACGACGAGGTGTTCACGCGCACCCTGATCGGCAGCTACCTCGCCGGCCGCTTCGCCCGCTCCGAGCATGAGACCGACAACGCGGCAACATTTTACCGCTCGGCGCTGGCGCGTGATGCGTCGAGCGAGGTGCTCCTCGAGCAGGCCTTCCTGATGGAGGCATCCGAGGGCGCCTGGCCGAACGCGCTCGGCTTTGCCAAGCGCCTCGTCGACGCCCAGCCCAAGCACCGGCTCGGCCAGCTCGCGCTCGGCCTCGCCGCCTTCAAGGCAGGCCAGCACGAAACGGCCGCCAAGCATTTCCGCGCCGCCAGCAGCGGCCCTATCGGCGAGCTGACAAGCCTCATCGCGCGCGCCTGGGTCGAACAGGCGCAGGGCCGCACCACCAAGGCGCTCGACATTCTGAAAGCGCGCCGGCAGGCCGACTGGGCGCAATTCTACCTGCAGTACCACAGCGCGCTGATCGCCGATGTGGCGGGCCGGCGTGGCGAGGCGCGCGCTGCCTTCGAGCGGATCTTCAAGCAGGACAGCCGCACGCTGCGCACAGCCCTCGCCTACGCGCGCAACGCGGCGGCCGCTGGCGATTACACCCGCGCCAAGACCATCCTACGCGCCCATCTCAAGGCCACGCAGGGCGACGGCCATCCGCTCGCCCGCGATATGCTGGCCCGCCTCGACAGGGGCGAGAAGTTCACCCCGCTCGTCGCTACCGCCGATGCCGGCCTTGCGGAGGTCTTCTATGGCCTGGGCGAGGCCCTGACCGGCGAGGGCGGCGTCTCGATCGGCATCCTCTACCTGCAGATGGCGCTTTACCTCGACGAGGACCAGCCCTTTGCACTGGCGGCGCTCGCCAACGCGCACGAGGCCACGAAGCGCTTCGAGCGCGCCATCGCCACCTACGATCGCATTCCAGGCGGCTCGCCGCTGGCGCAGGCGATCGACATCCGCAAGGCGTTCAATCTCAACTCGCTCGACCGGGTTGATGAGGCCAAGTCCCTGCTGGAAGGCGTGGCCAGCCGCAATCCGCGCGATGTGAAGGCGCTCGACGCGCTCGGTAACATCATGCGCTCGCGCAAGCGCTACGACGAGGCGATCGACTATTACTCCCGCCTCATTGGCACCATCGAGCAGCCGGGCGAGCGTGACTGGGTCTACTACTATCAGCGCGGCACGTCGTACGAGCGGCTGAAGCGCTGGCCGCAGGCGGAGGCCGACCTCAAGGTCGCGCTGCAGTTGAACCCCGAGCAGCCGCTCGTGCTCAACTATCTCGGCTATTCGTGGATCGACCAGGGCCGCAACCTGCGCGAGGGCCTCAAGCTGATCGAGAAGGCCGTCGCCCTCAAGCCCGACGACGGCTACATCGTCGATAGCCTCGGCTGGGCGCACTACAAGCTCGGCAACTACGAGAAGTCGGTCGGCTATCTCGAGCGCGCTGTCGAATTGCGGCCCGACGACCCGATCCTGAATGACCACCTGGGCGACGCCTACTGGCAGGTGGGTCGCCAGCGCGAGGCGCGCTTCCAGTGGGATCAGGCCTTGAGCCTCAGCCCCGAGCCGGAGGATGCGGAGAAGATCACGAGAAAGCTCGCCGAGGGTCTTCCCGCCAAGCGCCAGGCGAGCGCGGAGGAGGCTATTCCCCCGCCGCCGGATCGTCCGCAGGGGCGCTCGGCTGCCAAGGGTGCCGACGTCCCGCTGCCCGCACGCCGCGCGGTGAAATGACGTCGCGAGAGGACGGCGAACCAGCTTCTGGCGAGCCGCCCCCCGCCGTGGTCGACGCTGCGCGCACGCCTGCCCCCGACCATGTCGGCGGTGGCGCAGTTCATGTCCGCGACGAGGCCTGCGCCAAGGTCAACCTGACACTGCGCATCCTCGGTCGCCGGCCCGACGGCTATCACGAGCTGCAAACGCTGATCGCTTTCGCGGGCATCTCCGACACCGTGAGCCTCACAGCCGGCACCCAGCCTGCTGTGACCGTCGCAGGCGCCGCCGCCGCAGCGCTCGTCGGCACCAACATCGTCGCAACAGCCCTCGCGCGTCTCGCCGCCGCTGACCCGCACCTGCGCCTGGGCAGCGTTCACATCGACAAGCGCCTGCCCGTCGCAGCGGGCCTCGGCGGCGGCTCGGCCGACGCGGCTGCAGCCCTGCGCGCGGTGCGCTCACTCAACGCCGAACGCGCCGGCGGCCTCGATTGGCACGACCTCGCGCGCGGCCTCGGCGCCGATGTTCCCGCTTGTCTCGAAGGCCGGCCGCTGTGGGCCACCGGGCTTGGTGAGAGGCTGACGCTGGTCGAGCAGTGGCCAGCCGTACCCGTTGTGCTCGCCAACCCCATGGCGAGCGTGCCGTCCGACAAGACGCGGCAGGTATTCCACGCCCTGGCCGCCGCCCCGTTGCCTTCGGCGCACGCCACCGCGCCAGCCACACCGCCGGCCGCACTGCCGACGCGATTTGCCGCAATCCCCGACATCGTCGCTCTCATGCGCACCGTCGGCAACGACCTCGCGGTGCCCGCCACGACCGTCATTCCCGCCATCGCCGACGTGCTTGCCGAGCTGTCCGCGACGCGCTCGTGCCTGGCAACGAGCCTGTCGGGCGCCGGGCCGACCGGCTTTGCCGTCTACCCGACCGAGACTGCGGCAGAGGCGGCTGCTTCGGCGCTGCGCTCGCGCCGCCCGGGCTGGTGGATTGCCGCGACGACGCTCGGCTGAGGCGCGATGCGCGATCGGTCAGTGCGCCCGTGCGATACAGAAGCCGATGACGTCCTGCAGCGCCCGCCGGTGCGCGCTGTCCTTGAAGATCGCCATGGCGTCGCGCGCGACCGCTCCATAGGACCGCGCCCGTGACACCGTCGCCTCGATCGCCTCGTGCTTCTTCATCAGGCCGATCGCCGTCTCGACATCGCCCTCGCGGATCTCGCCGGCGCTGATCGTCCGCGTCCAGAACGCGCGCTCCTCCTCGTTGCCGCGCCGGAAAGCGAGGATCACGGGCAGCGTCACCTTGCCTTCGCGGAAATCGTCGCCGACCGACTTGCCGAGCCGCGAGCTGTCGCCCGAGTAGTCGAGTGCATCGTCGATGAGCTGGAAAGCGATGCCGAGATTGCGGCCGTAGGAGCGCAGCGCAGCGAGTTCGTCCGCCGGCCGCTCGGCGATCGCCGCGCCGGCTTCGGCGGCTCCGAGGAAAAGCGCTGCCGTCTTGGCGTTGATGATGGCGAGGTAGTCGTCCTCGGTCGTCGAGAGGTTCTTGGCGGCGGCGAGCTGCATGACCTCGCCCTCGGCGATCACCGCGGCCGCGTTCGACAGGATGCGCAGGACCGCGATCGAGCCGACGTCGACCAGCATGCGGAAGGCCTGCCCGAGCAGAAAGTCGCCAACCAGGACGCTGGCCTGATTGCCCCAGATCATGCGTGCCGTCTTGCGCCCGCGCCGCGTATCGCTCTCGTCGACGACGTCGTCGTGCAGCAGCGTTGCGGTGTGCATGAACTCGACGGCGGCCGCGACCCGGACGTGCCCGTCGCCGCCGTATCCGACGAGCCGAGCGGCGGCCAGCGTCAGCATCGGCCGCAGCCGCTTGCCACCCGAATCGATCAGGTGGTGGGCCAGCTCGGGAATCATCTCGACGTCGGAGATGGCCTTGTCGAGGATCAGGCGGTTGATCTGCTGCATGTCCTCGGCGACGAGGTCCATCAGCGGCTTCAGACCCTGCGCTTGATCGCGCGCCTCATCGAGGGGAATGACGACGCCCAAAGCGTCCTCCCGTGTGTTGCTTTTGACGTGTCCCGGCAAGGGCTCGTCGGGGTATACCGAGTGGGCCCGGCGGCAGACTAAAGGCACTTTGCCGCATCCGCACTTCAAACTTTCGCGGCACGGCGGCAGGCTTGGCCCAGGGTATCCGATGCGCGAGATCGTCAAGACCAACGACCCGGTGCTGCTGAGCTACCTCGAGGCGCTGTTCGCCGAGGCGGGGATCGAATGCGCCGTTTTCGATACACACATGAGCATTCTCGAAGGATCGGTCGGCGTGCTGCCCCGTCGCGTGCTCGTCGCCGACGGGCACTTCCACGCGGCCCGGCGCCTCATCCTCGATGCCGGGCTCGGCGCTTGGCTTGTCAGCGAGGCGGCCCGATGACCGCGCCTCGGGCCGATGCGGGCGTCGAAGGCGGCGGCCTGACGACGACGCTCGATGCCTTTCTCGGTGGGGCCGTAATGCTGCATCAGCCTGCGCGCGGCTATCGTGCCGGCTCCGACGCCGTGCTGCTGGCCGCCAGTTGTGCCGTCATCGAAGCAGCGCCTGTCCGGGTGCTCGACGTCGGGGCCGGCGTCGGTGCCGTCGGCTTGTGCCTCGCCCGGCGCATCACGTCAGCAGACGTCACGCTCATGGAGCCTGATGCACGCCTTGCCGCACTCGCCCGTGACAACGTCGCCTTGAACGGTTTCAGCGTGCGCGTCCGTGTCATCGAGGCATCCGTCGGCGCGGAGGTGGCAAGCCACGCGGGCGCCGGGCTCGAAGCCGACAGCTTCGACGTGGCGCTTGCCAATCCGCCCTACTACGCCGCCGCGGCCGGCACGTTGAGCCCGGCGCCGATGAAAGTGAGCGCGCACGCCATGGCGCCCGCGTTGGGCCTCGAAGACTGGGCCCGCTTCATGGCCCGCGTCGTCCGGCCGGGCGGGCGCATCGGGATTGTCCATCGCGCCGCAAGCCTGATCGAGTTGTTGTCGGCCCTCAGTCCGCGCTTCGGGGAACTTACGATCCTGCCGCTCCACCCGCGGCCCGGCCGTCCTGCGCTCAACGTCATCGTCTCCGGCCGCAAGGGCAGCCGCGCCGCGCCGACGGTGCTGCCGGGCCTCGTCCTGCACGGGCCGACGGGCAACGGCTACGAGGCGGACGTGGCGGCCGTCCTGCGCGCGCCGCTGCCGCTCGCCGTGCCGGGCTTGAGCGGGCGCCATCCCGTGGCATAACGGTCTCGCGGCCGCACTGCCGCCATTTACGCCGGCCGTAACGCTGCACGGTCGACCCAGCCAAACGGAGCCCCCTTCACATGTGGCCATTCACGAGCGGCACCGTCGTGCCGGTGCTGCGCCTCTCCGGCACCATCGGCATGGCCACGCCCTTGCGTCCGGGTCTCGGCATTGCCAGCGTGGCCGGCGCCATCGAGCGCGCGTTCTCCCTGTCGAAGGGCCCGTCGATCGCCGTCGTCGTCAATTCGCCGGGCGGCTCGCCGGTTCAGTCGAGCCTCATCTTCAAGCGCATCCGCCAGCTCGCCGAGGAGAAGGAGAAGAAGGTCTACGTCTTCTGCGAGGACGTCGCGGCCTCGGGCGGCTACTATCTGGCGGTCGCCGGCGACGAGATCTACGCCGACGCCTCGTCCATCATCGGTTCGATTGGCGTCATCTCCGCCGGTTTCGGCTTCCCCGAGGCGATCGCGCGGCTCGGTATAGAGCGGCGCGTCTATACGGCTGGCGCCAACAAAGGCTCTCTCGATCCGTTTCAGCCGGAGAAGGCCGACGACGTCGCCCGCCTGCTCGCCCTGCAGAAGGACGTCCACGACGTCTTCATCGGCGTCGTCAAGGAGCGCCGCGCCGGCCGTCTGGCGCCCCTCGACGGGGAGCTGTTTTCCGGTGCCTTCTGGTCGGGCCCGCGCGCGCTCGAGCTCGGGCTCATCGACGGCATCAGCGACGTGCGCACCAAGATGCGCGAGATTCATGGGGACAAGGTTCGCCTCAAGGTCGTGCCGCTGCAGCGCGGCGGGCTGTTCAGCCTGCTGCGCCGCGCGCCCAGCGAGCATCACGACTTCGTCACCCGCCTTGCTTTCGCCGATGATTTGATATCCGCTGTCGAAGCGCGATCGTTGTGGTCGCGCTTCGGGCTGTGACGGCGGGTGCGGAAATCGTTCCGTGCTGCTGGCAGCCGTCGTCTCACGGGGAGGGGATGACATGCCTCCGCAGATCCTGGCCCTCGCGGCCATCGCCGCAGGCCTCTATGCCGGTTACCGTCTCGCTGTCCGCGCCAACGAGGCCGCCCGCGCCGAGCGCGTGAAGGTGCGGACCAACGAACGTGCCAGCGCCGCCGGGGAGCCGCGCGACCTCGGCCGTCTCGAATGGGACGACAAGGCCGGCGTCTACCGCCCGCGTCAGGACTGACGCGGCGCGCCCTGTGTGATGCGCGACGGCCGAATGCCGTCGCGTGGCCCGCAGCCCGCGGCCCGCACACCACAGCCCGCGGCTCGATGAGCAGTGCCGCGCGTATGTCGTGATTGTCCGCGACATCGGGCGATGCTGTTATTCGCAGTACACAATTAATCTGCTATGTGACTATCCGGGTCTGCTCCCCTCCCGTCATCTCCGATGCGGGACGGCCGCGCGCGTCCCTGGAGCGGTTCGATGCGCGACAAGCCGAGAGATGACGACGAGCTTGTCGATCACATCTACGATGTCACCGTCGAGCCCGAGCGGCTCGAAGCGCTGATCGATCACTGGAACGACCGGCTGGGCCGCACCTATGACCCGGCGCAGTTTCAGCTCCTCGCGCGCACTGGCATCATCGACCATGTGGAGCGGGCCGAGCGCATACTGGAGGCGCTCGTCGCCCTCGGCACCGATGAACTCGTGCATGCGCGCAGTTGGGTCGAGACGTCCCGCTTCGCCGCGGCCGTCGTCGATCGCTCGGGCTACGTGGTCGCGAGCAATCGGGAGGCCCGTGAAACATTGGGCCTGCAGGCGGGCGGCACGCTCGACGACCTGCCGGCCGCTGCGATGGATCGAGCGGTGCTCGTCGACCTCGTGGCGACGATCGACAGTCCCGGCAACAAGGACGTGCGCCTGCTGCGTCTGGCGTTGCAGGGCGATGCGTCGCCGATCCTCGTGCGCGTCATCGAGGCGGTCGACGGCGATCCGCGCCACGTCGGCCTCGTCACCAGCATCGTCGCCTGGCCCGACCAGCTCTCCCGTCAGTTGCAATCGGCGTTCGGGCTGACCACCACCGAGACCGCGGTGTTGAAGGACGTGACGCTGGGCCGGACCGTGCGGCAGATCGCCGGGCTCAGCGGCCGCGGCGAGCCGACGATCCGCAGCCACGTCAAATCCATTCTCGCCAAGACGGGCGTGCACTCGCAGATCGAACTGGTCCGCCTGACGCTGGGGCTTCTCGCCCCCATCGAGAGCGGCGCGATGATCACGCCGTTGCGCGGACCCGTCTCGGCGACCCCCGACCCGAACGTCTACCTGTCGTTGCGTCTGCCGGACGGCCGCAAGCTCGATTACCTCTCCGTCGGCGCGCCGGCCGGTCGGGCGTTCCTGATGCTGCCGACGGACATGGGCTTCACCCGCCTGACCCCGCCTGCCGAGGCCTGGCTGGCCGAGCGCGGCATGCGCATGATCGTGCCCGTGCGCGCCGGCTATGGCGGCTCCTCCCCGTTGCCCAAGCGCGCCGACGCCTTCGATGTCGCCGTCGCCGACATGTGCGCGCTGTGCGACGCGCTCGCCGTTGCGAGGCTGCCGATCCTTGCCAAGTGCGACGATTTCCATCTGGCCGTGGCCATGGCCAACGCCGTGCCCGACCGTGTTACGGCGATCGTGGCGCTGGGGCCTACCATGCCGGCCGGCCATCCCCGGCACTTCAATCGCATGACCAAGTGGACGCGCTTCATCTACGCGACGGCGCGCTATGCGCCGAGCACCCTGCCGTTCGTCTCGCTGGCCTTCACGCAGTGCTTTCGCCGCCTCGGCCCGCGCCGCACGCTGCAAGCCTTCATGGCGGAATCCGAGCCCGACCGCCGCCTGCTCGAGGACGACGAGATCCTCTCGACCCTGCTGCGCGGCTCGGAGATCGCCGTCGGCCCGCGCTTTGCTGCGAACCAGGCCTGGGCCGCCGGCGCGGTCGCCAACTACGGCGTGGACTGGAGCGACCGGTTGCGTGCCTGTCCGGTCCCCATCATCCTGTACGCCGGCTCGCACGACCCGTTCGCGCCGATCGCCACGACACGCGAGTACGCGAGCGAGATCGCCAACACGACGTTGCACGAATGCCCGGAGCTGGGCCAGCTCGTCTATCCGCGCTGGCCCGAGTTCCTTGCCGACGTCGAGCGCCATTTGCCGACCTGACTCGGGCTGGCGTCAGTCCTCGACTTCGAAGGTGACCTTGCAGGTGACGCGGTACGTCTTGAGCTTGCCCTTGGCGTCGACGGTCGCCGAGAAGTCCTGCACCCACACCGATCGAATGTTCTTGAGCGAGGCCGAAGCTTTCTTCACGGCCTGCTGGGCTGCATCCTCCCAGCTCTTGTCGCTTTCCGACATGAGTTCGATGACTTTATTGACGCTCATCCTCGGCACTCCTCTCGGCATGGTCCTCACTGCTGCGCGCGAGTGTAGGCACGTGCCGTCGGAATTGCCATCGCCAGCGTCATCGTTTTGTCACGCAAGGCGCCGGGCCGCACAGCCGTGACAGCGGGTCGGATGTGCGTATAGTGCGGCCTCGCTCAACCCCCGCTGTCCAATCTGCCCGAAAGGCGCTGTCCATGTCGTCAGCCACCAGATCGCGCGCCAAGCCTGCCGCCGCGGGCAAGTCGAAAGCGGCGCCTGCGCTCGCCGACTTGAACCCCCGCGCGAGCTTCCAGGACGTGATCCTGACGTTGCAGCGCTATTGGGCCGCTCAGGGCTGCGTCATCCTGCAGCCCTACGACATGGAGGTCGGCGCCGGCACGTTTCATCCCGCGACCACGCTGCGCGCGCTCGGTCCGAGGCCATGGAACGCCGCCTATGTGCAGCCGTCACGCCGGCCCAAGGACGGCCGTTATGGCGAGAACCCCAACCGCCTCCAGCACTATTACCAGTTCCAGGTGATCATGAAGCCGTCACCGGCCGACATTCTGGACCTGTACCTCGGCAGCCTCGACGCCATCGGCATCGATACGACGCTGAACGACATCCGCTTCGTCGAGGACGACTGGGAGAGTCCGACGCTCGGCGCCTGGGGTCTCGGCTGGGAGGTGTGGTGCAACGGCATGGAGGTGACGCAGTTCACGTACTTCCAGCAGGTCGGTGGCTTCGATTGCCGTCCCGTCGCTGGCGAGATCACCTACGGTCTCGAGCGGCTTGCCATGTACGTGCAGGGCGTCGACCGCGTCTTCGAACTGAACTTCAACGGCCGCGACGACGAACGCAAGCTGACCTACGGCGACGTGTTCCTGCAAGCCGAGCAGGAATATTCCCGCTTCAACTTCGAGCACGCCGATACCGACATCCTGCTGCGTCACTTCCGCGATGCGGAAGCCGAGTGCAAATCACTTCTGGCCCGCGGCGCGGACGGAACTCGCCACCTGATGGCCCTTCCCGCCTACGATCAGGCGATCAAGGCGAGCCACGTGTTCAACCTGCTCGACGCGCGCGGCGTGATCTCTGTCACGGAGCGCCAGAGCTACATCCTGCGCGTGCGCGATCTCACCAAGGCTTGCTGCGCGGCGTGGCTGGCGACGGAGGGGGGTGGGGTTCCGGTAGCCCAGACGCCGGCGGGGTGAAACGTCGTGGGCGGTCCTTATCGGGACGGGACATCCCATAGCCGCTCGACGCCGAGTGCATCGAAAGCGCGATCGGCCGAAACGATGCGCAGCCGTTCGACGAGTGCCTGACCCGCCAGAATGCGGTCGAAAGGGTCCTTGTGCTGGCCATCGAGATGCGCGCCGCGCACCATGTGAGCCGACGTAACGGTCAGCGGTGCGAATCTAAGTGCCTGCAGGTGCCCATCGAAATCGGCAAGAAAAGTCTCGTTGAACCGGAGCTTGCCGTTGCGATGCTTGAGCGCGATTTCCCAAGCACTCGCTGCACTGACGAAGACTTCGTTTTCGGGATCGGCGATCATCGCCCTCGAATGGAGGGGGATCAGATCGGCATCTCCCAACCACCAGATCAAGACGTGCGTGTCGATGAGAAGTGTCATCGGAACAGTTCGGCACTGTCGCCAAACATATCGTCGAGTTCCGCGTCCGTGAGCGGCGCAAACAAGGCTTCATCGCTTGGCAGAGGAAACGTGCCGCGAAGACTGTTCATGCCGGCGAGTCGTTGAGCTGCAACATCTTCACGCTTGAACGCCTTCAGAACCGCCACGGGCTTGTCGCCACGCGCGATGACGATCTCCTCGCCGGCCTCGACGCGGCGCAGGAGTTCCGACAGGTTCGTCTTGGCATCATGCACCGTGAACACGGCCGGCATCGGAAACGACCTGATTAGCTAACTTGACTAAGTATTGCGTTGCGAGCAGCGATTGTCAATGAACGAGGGGACGCAGCGCAGATCTTGTGAAACGGGCGAGAGACGAAGCGATGGACTGGTTCGATACCCGACTGATCGGTGAGGCCACGCTCATCCTCATAGGCGCCATCGTCTTCGGCTACGCCGTCGGACGGCTATGGCCGAAGCGGCTGCATCCGGAGTTCTTCGGCACGCTCGCCGCTCTCGCCGTCGTCGGTGCTCTCGCCTGGTGGGGCAGTTCGGCCGCCGGCCTCGCGCTCGCCGTCCTGATCCTTATAGTTGTGGCCTTCGCGATCGCCGCTGTCGCCCTCTGAGGCAGCTTCGACGTAACCCGGCGTCGTCGGTTCGGCGGTATTCGGCATCGACCGATGCAACCAAACAGGCGCTGCAACGTTGCCTTGATTGCTCGCTACACGGAGCGACGACAGTGCCCCCGGCAGCGGGCGCGTCGAAGCAAACCCCAGGTCCCAACGGCGCATCAGAGGAGACAACGCCATGAATCACTGGATCGGCATCGCCATCGGCCTCGTGCCGGTGCTGCTTGTCGCCTCGCTCATCCTCAAGCGCGCGGTGTTCTGGTTTTTCGTGGCACTCGTCGCCGTCGGCCTCGGCTATCTCCACACGACAGGCGCCGCCGTCGAACTCGGCAACGCCATCCTGACCTTCGTCAACGGCCTCTTCCCGACCGGGATCGAGCCGACACCGGCGGGTCGGCCCGCCTGATGGGCCGGCCCGGTGGCTCGGCCTGACGCCCCGGCCATGCGCGACACGTGCGAGCCCGCCGCGTTCAACAGCGCGCGCGACTGCGAGGCGTGACGGCGCGGCGGCGATGAGTTAACTGGCATCATGGCTCGCCGCAAACCCTCGAAATCCGGTCGTCGCGACCCCGGCACTTCGGCCCCCGCACCTTCGGCTAACGAGCATACCGAAGCCGACGCCGGCCTGGTGCTGGCCGGCACCGGGGCACCCGACGCGGACGCACGCCACGTTCCGGTCCTGCTTGCCGAGGTCATCGCCGCCTTGGCGCCGCGTGACGGCGGCGAATACATCGACGCGACCTTCGGCGCGGGCGGCTATGCACGCGCGATCCTTTGTGCGGCGGACACGCGCGTTCTCGCCTACGACCGCGATCCGACCGCGATCGTCGGGGCCGGCCCGACCTCGAGCGCGTTTGCTCCTCGCCTCGCCCTGCGCCACGCGGCGTTCTCATCGCTCTTGGAGTTGGCCGGCCAGCCCGGCAAGGCTGGCACCTGCGATGGCGTCGTGTTCGATCTCGGCGTCTCGTCGATGCAGCTCGACACTCCCGGACGCGGCTTTTCCTTCCAGTACGACGGCCCGCTCGACATGCGCATGAGCGCACCACTGCTGGCCGACACCGGCCTGCCGAGTGTGGACAAAACGACAACCGCAGCCGACGTCGTCAACGGGGAGCCCGAGGCCCGCCTTGCCGACATCCTTTTCCATTTGGGCGAGGAGCGGCGTTCACGCGCCGTCGCCAAGGCGATCGTCGCCCGCCGCGCCGAGCGCCCGTTCACACGCACGCTCGATCTCGCCGACGTCATCGCCCGCGTCGTCGGGCGCAAGCCGGGCGACCGCATCCATCCGGCCACGCGCTCGTTCCAGGCCCTGCGCATGTTCGTCAACGACGAACTCGGCGAACTGGCGCGTGGGCTGGCCGGCGCCGAGCGCCTGCTGCGGCCGGGAGGGCGTCTCGTCGTCGTCACGTTTCATTCCCTCGAGGACCGCGTCGTCAAACGCTTCCTGGCCGCGCGATCAGGCAAGATCGATCACGGCTCGCGTCACCTGCCGGGCCCGGCAGCACAAGCGCCCGCCCCGAGTTTCCGAATTGTTAACCCTCGCCCGTTAACCTCCGGTCAACCTGAGCAAGAGCTGAACCCGCGTGCGAGATCGGCACGTTTGCGGGCAGCCGAGCGCACCGAGGCGGCCGCCCATGCGTGGGACGAGAGCGGGCTCGAAGCGCTCGGCGTGCCGCCCGTCTGATCGCGCGCGACGGCTCGTCGTCGAGCCGCGCCGGTGCCGGCTCACACCCTTTGGGAGGGCCCGATCATGCGCGTGCTGATGCTGGCCGCCGTGCTGCTGACCATCGTCAGTGCTTATGGCCTTTACGCCACCAACGCCCACACGCGCCGTCTCGAGGTGCGCGTTCAGGCGCAGGCGAACCGTCTTCTCGCCGTCAAGTCTGAGATCGCCGCCCTGAAGGCTGAGCGGGCCCATCTCGTCAGGCCGGATCGCCTGTCGCAGGAGGCCCGTGCCTTGGGCCTGCGGCCGGCTTCGCCGGAGCAGTATGAGGTCGTGCCGGAGCTGGCGAGCCGCTGAGCCGCTGTCTCAGCCATTGCGAACGTGGGTTTGCGGCCGTGAAGTGACGCAGCCTCGATGTGGGGAGGGACAATCGCCGTGTCGGCCCGCCGTTCTCCGGTCACGGGCTCGATCATCATCCTGTCCGACGGCTCGACACGAGCAGCCGGCGCCGGCGGCATCGTGCCCGAGCCGCCGTTCAGCCGCACGGCGCGTGCCCGCTCGCTTGCAGCCATTGCCTGCGTCGGACTTGCCCTCCTCGTGCTCGCCGGACAACTGGTGCGCCTCGCCCTCATGGGCCAGAACCGGGAGGAGGTCGCGATCAGCACGCCGATCGCGACGGGCTTTGCTCGCCCCGAGATCGTCGACCGTAACGGCAGGCTCATCGCCGCCGACGTGCCGCTGCCGTCGCTGTTCGCCAATCCGTCGATCGTCATCGACCGCGACGAGATGAGCGAGAAGCTCACCCGCGTGCTGCCCGATCTCGACGCTGGCGCTGTGCGCGCGAGCCTCGCCGACAAAAGCCGCAGATTCGTCTGGCTGCGTCGCGGGCTTGCCCCTGCGCTCGCGCAACAGGTGCACGATCTCGGTCTGCCGGGTCTCGGTTTCCGCGACGAGTTGCGGCGCATCTATCCGGCCGAGGGACTGGCCGGCCACGCCATCGGCTACGTCGATATCGACAATCGCGGCCAGTCCGGCATCGAGCGCTACCTCGACGAGCAGCGCCTGATCGAGCCTGTGCAGGGCGCGGTGCCGGCCGGCGCTCCGCCGGTGAGCCTGTCGATCGACATCGGCGTGCAGCATGCCCTCGAGCAGGAACTGGCTGCGGGCCTCGCGCGCTACCGTGCCGATGCGGGGCTCGCCATCGTCATGGACGCCATCTCAGGCGAGGTCATCGCCTCCGCGTCGGTGCCGGGCGTCGACCCCGCGCGGCCCACGACCTTCCTGGACAAGGCCCGCCTCGATCGCGTGCTGGCTTCGACCTATGAAATGGGTTCGGTGCTGAAGGTCTTCACGATCGCCATGGCGCTGGAGGAAGGGCTCGCCGATCTGTCGACGACCATCGACGTGCGCCAGCCCATCGAGGTCGACGGCTACACCATCGCCGAGCACGTCGATCCCGGCCGTCCGCTGTCGCTTTCCGAGATCCTGGCGCGCTCTTCCAACGTCGGCGTCGGCCGCCTTGCGCTCGCCGCTGGCGCCGAACGCCAGCGCCGGTTCTTCGAGCGGCTCGGCCTGACGACCGAGATGAAAACCGAACTCGGCCCGGTCGCGCGGGCGCGGCTGCCGGGCCGGCTCGGTGCGAGCGAGACGGTGACGCTCTCCTACGGGCACGGCCTGGCGCTGGCGCCGTTGCAGCTCCTCGCCGCGACGGCAGCGCTCGTCAACGGCGGCACGCCCGTCACGCCGACGTGGATCAGGAAGCGCGAGGGGACGGCCATGGGAGAAGGTCAGCCACCTGCGGGTTCGCCCGTGGTCAGCGCCGCGACGAGCGCTGCCATCAACCACATGCTGCGCGAGGTCGTCGTCGGCCCGTCCGGCACGGGTCGCCGCGCCGACGTTCCCGGCTTCGAGGTCGGCGGCAAGACCGGCACGGCCGAGATCGTTCGCGACGGGCGCTATGACAAGTCGGCCGTCATCGCCTCGTTCCTCGGCGCCTTTCCCATGAGCGCGCCGCGCTACGTCATCCTCGTCAGCCTGTTCGAGCCGCAACCGACGGGCGAGACGGGCGGAGCCGTGACGGCAGCCCACAACGCCGCCCCGACCACGGCGGCCATCGTCGCCCGCATCGCCCCCCGCCTCGGGGTGCGCCCGATCGATCGGCCGCAAGGCGGTTGAACACAGCCGGCGTTTGACCCTGTAGCCGGTCCGACGTAAGCCAGCGGCGCTTGCCGTTGGCATATAGGCGCCCGATGCCCCGTTCCGCACCACCACGATCCATCGCCGAACTCGTCCCCGAGGCGGTCGGCCAGCCGGCCGCAACGGTCCTCGTCTCCGGCATCACCGCCGACAGCCGCACCGTGCGCCCGGGCGACCTGTTCGTCGCCCTCGAAGGCCAGCGCGGTCACGGCATGAAGTTCGCGGCCGCCGCCGCCGCAGCCGGAGCGACCGCCATCCTGACCGATGCGGCGGGTGCAGCGAGCACCCCGGCAAGCCCTGTTCCGCTTCTCGTCGTACCCTCGCCGCGCCGTGCGCTGGCTATCGCGGCCGCGCGTCTCTATGCCGTCCAGCCGGCTACCGCCGTCGCCGTCACCGGAACGAGCGGCAAGACCTCGGTCGCCGAGTTCACGCGCCAGATTTTCGCCGAGGCCGGATACGCGGCGGCCTCCCTCGGCACGCTCGGCGTCGTCAAGCCCGGCGGCGCGGTTTACGGCTCGCTGACCACCCCCGACCCCGTAACGCTCCACGAAACGCTCGCCGGCCTTGCCACCGAAGGCATCACGCACCTTGCGTTCGAGGCTTCCTCGCATGGCCTCGATCAGCATCGACTCGACGGCGTCGCGCTGACGGCTGCCGCCTTCACCAACCTCGGCCGCGACCACTTGGACTACCACGCCACCGAGGCCGACTATCTCGCCGCCAAGCTGCGCCTGTTCAGCGAGCTGCTCCGCTCCGGCCAAACGGCGGTCGTCAACGCCGACGGGGCCCGCGCCGGCGACGTCATCGCAACCGCCGAGGCATCCGGCCTCGCAGTGATGACCGTCGGCCGCAACGGCCGCGACCTGCGCCTCGTCGAGCATCGGCGCGAGGGCTTCGCGCAGGTGCTTGCGGTCGAGGCTGTCGGACGGCGCCACGACGTCCGCCTGCCGCTCGTCGGTGACTATCAGGTCGAGAACGCGCTCGTCGCCGCCGGTCTCGCCATGGCTGCCGGCGTCGGCACGGAGGCTGCCCTGCGCGCCCTTGGCAAGCTCGAAGGCGTCCCCGGTCGTCTCGACGTCGTCGGCGAGAAGACAGGCGCCCTCGTCGTCGTCGACTACGCCCACAAGCCCGAGGCGCTTGCCGCCGCCATCGCCGGCGTGCGCCCGTTCGTCACCGGGCGTCTCATCTGCGTGATGGGCTGCGGCGGCGACCGCGACAAGGGCAAGCGGCCGATCATGGGCAGGATCGCCGCCGAGAACGCCGATATCGTCATCATCACCGACGACAATCCGCGCACGGAGGACGCAGCCGCCATCCGCGCCGAGATATTGGCCGGCGTGCCCTTCGGCGTCGGCGACGTCACGGATATGGACGACCGCGGCGCGGCGATCCGGGCTGCCGTCAACAGAGCGGATAAGGGCGATGTCGTGCTGATCTGCGGCAAGGGCCACGAGACCGGCCAGATTGTCGGCACGAAGGTGTTTCCCTTCTCCGATCACGAGGTCGCGCGCGCGGCTATCGAGGAGTCCGCCCGTGGCTGAACCTCTCTGGACGGTCCCCGACCTCATCGCCGCCACCTCCGGCCGTCTCGATGGCGAGGCCCCGGACGGCATCGTCGGCATTTCGATCGACAGTCGCTCGCTCGCCCCCGGCGACCTGTTCGTGGCGCTCAAGGACCAGCGCGACGGCCACGAGTTCGTGGGCGCGGCCTTCGCGGCTGGTGCGGCCGCAGCACTCGTCGCGGAGGGCTACGCACGCCAGCCGGGCGACGGCGCGCTTGTTCGCGTCGCCGATACGCTGGAAGGGTTGCGTGGCCTTGCCCGCGCGGCGCGCCAGCGGATTGTGGACATGGCTCGAGACGAAATGGCCCCTGACCCGCACGTCATCGCCGTCACCGGCTCGGCCGGCAAGACGACGACCAAGGAGATGCTACGCACGGCACTCTCGGCCTACGGGCCGACTCACGCCGCCGACAAGTCCTTCAACAACCACTGGGGCGTGCCGCTGACGCTCGCCCGCATGCCGGCCGGCACGAAGTACGCCGTTATCGAGATCGGCATGAACCACGCCGGCGAGATCGCCCCGCTGAGCAAGCTGGCGCGGCCTGCGGTCGCCATCGTCCTCAACGTGCTGCCCGCGCACATCGGCCATTTCGACAGCATCGAAGGCATTGCGCGAGAGAAGGCGTCGATCTTCGCGGGCCTCGCCGACGGCGGTACGGCCATCTACAACGCGACGACCAGCAGTTCCGGCATCCTGCGCGCTATCGCCGAGAAGCACGCCCGCCTTGTCTGGAGCTTCGGCGGTCGTGCAGCGGTTGGCGCCGATGCCTGCGTCAAAGGCAACGCCGACAACTTCGGGCGACCCGAGGCAGCGATAGGGTTCAAGGCCGGCGACGAAGAAACGTTCCCCATGCCCGTCCACGGCATGCACATCGCCGAGAATACGGCCGCCATCGCGCTCGCCATGCGCGTATGTGAAATCGCCGACTTCTCTCCCGCCAAACGGGCCCTCGCCGAGATGTCAGCCCCGGCGGGCCGCGGCGACCGCGTCGAGATCGCAGTGCCTTCAGGGGGCACTGCCCTCCTTATCGACGAGAGCTACAACGCCAATCCCGGCTCGATGGTGGCTGCGATCAATACCGCTCGCGGCGAAGCCGAACCCGAACTGAGCCGTCTCGTCTTCGTCCTCGGCGACATGCTGGAGTTGGGCGAGCGCTCGACGGAACTACACAACGAACTGCGCGACGTCATCGGGCACTATCCAAAAACGACCGTGTTCGCCGCCGGCCCGCACATGAGCGCCATGCTCGATGGTCTGCCTGAAGCCATGCGCGGCGGGCAAGCACTCACCGCCGCCGAGCTGCAACCCATGGTCCTCGCCGCCCTCCGCGATGGCGACGTCGTCATGGTCAAGGGCTCCAACGGTTCCAAGGTGTGGCAGGTCGCGCACGCCCTCAAGGCCCTGCGAAAGTCCTGACCACCATCGCCGTCTTGCCGCAATTCCGAAGCCTCGCTACCACAAGTCCGCCGGCGCGCTCCGGCCGTGCACCGTCCTGCGGGGGCAGGAGAGACGGCGCGAACTTCGAGGGACCGGAATGCTGTACGAGCTCGTCCACTTCTCCGACACTGTCGGTCCCCTCAACGTCTTCCGCTACATCACCTTCCGCACCGGCGGGGCGATCTTCACCGCCCTCGTCTTCGTCATGCTGTTCGGCCCCGGCATCATCGATCTGTTGCGCGTCAAGCAGGGCAAGGGCCAGCCCATCCGCGCCGACGGTCCGCAGAGCCACCTCGCCAAGCGCGGGACGCCGACCATGGGCGGCCTGATGATTCTGTCGAGCCTTCTGGTCTCGACGCTGCTGTGGGCGAACCTGTCCAACATGTACATCTGGATCGTGCTCGGCGTGACGCTTGCCTTCGGCATAATCGGCTTCTACGACGACTACCTGAAGGTGACGAAGCAGACCGCGTCGGGCTCGTCGAGCCGCATTCGCCTCGCCCTCGAGCTGTTCGTTGCCGGGCTTGCCGCCTATTTCGTGTCGCAGCTCGCCGCTCCCCATCTGGCGACCTCCCTGGCGCTGCCGTTCTTCAAGGATGCGCTGATCGAGCTGGGGCCGTTCTTCATCCTGCTCGGCGTGCTCGTCATCGCCGGCGCCGGCAACGCGGTGAACCTGACGGACGGCCTCGACGGGCTCGCCATCGTTCCCGTCATGATTGCGGCCGCCACATTCGGCCTCGTCGCCTATCTGTCCGGCAACGTGAAGTTCGCCAACTACCTGCAGATCCACTACATCGAGGGAACCGGCGAGCTCGCCATCTTCTGCGGCGCGCTGATCGGCGCCGGTCTCGGCTTCCTGTGGTTCAACGCCCCGCCCGCCATGATCTTCATGGGCGACACCGGCTCGCTCGCGCTAGGCGGCGCGCTCGGCTCGATCGCGGTCGCCACCAAGCATGAGGTCGTTCTCGCTATCGTCGGCGGACTGTTCGTGCTGGAAACGCTGTCGGTCATCATCCAGGTCGTATCCTTCAAGCTGACCGGCAAGCGCGTCTTCCGCATGGCCCCGCTGCACCATCACTTCGAGCAGAAGGGATGGAAGGAATCGACCGTCGTCGTCCGCTTCTGGATCATCTCGGTGGTTCTCGCGCTCATCGGTCTCGCGACGCTCAAGCTGCGGTGAGCGGGCTGTACAAATTCCCTCACATGCCTGCCGGCATCCTCTCCCGTCACGGGAGAGGGACATCACTCCGAACGCCTCGCTTCATTTCCTTCTCCCGGGACGGGAGAAGGTATCCCGGAGGGGCGGATGAGGGACTTCGCCGCGACCCCGACGATCGCAGTACGGAAAGCTGATAATCTCAAGCCATGATTCGGGCTTCCACGTTCAAGGATAAGCGCGTTGCCGTGTTCGGGCTGGGCGGCTCCGGGCTCGCCGCCGCGCGCTCCCTCGTTGCCGGCGGAGCCGAGGTGCTGTGCTGGGACGACAGTCCCGCCGGACGCGCGGCCGCCGCCGCCGAGGGCTTGCCCGTCGTCGATCTCACTGCGGCCGACTGGTCGGGGCTGTCGAGCCTCGTGCTCGCCCCGGGCGTGCCTCTGACCCACCCCGAGCCGCACTGGACCGTCGCTCGCGCGCGCGCCGACGGCGTCGAGGTCATCGGCGACATCGAGATTTTCTGCCGCGAGCGCAGAGCGCTTGCGCCGCGTTCGCCCTTCGTCGCCATCACCGGCACCAACGGCAAGTCGACGACGACGGCGCTGACCGCCCATCTCTTGCGCCACCTCGGCCATGCCGTGGAGATGGGCGGCAACATCGGCAAGCCGATCCTGACGCTCGCCCCCCCGGCCCCGACCCATGTCCACGTCATCGAGATGAGCTCGTTCCAGATCGACCTGACGCCCTCGCTCGCGCCTTCCGTCGGCGTCCTGCTCAACGTCACGCCCGACCATCTCGATCGGCACGGCACGATCGAGCACTACGCCGAAGTCAAGGAGCGCCTCGTCGAAAAGGCCGACATCGCCGCCATTGCAATCGACGACGCCTACGTGCGCCGCGCCGCGGTGGCCCGCGAGGCGAAAGGCGGGCTGATCGCCTTCACGGTCGGCAAGGGAGCCGGCCTCGTGCCGCAGCTTTACGCCATCGGCAGCACGCTGTTCTCCCACGAGGTCACCGGCAGCACCGCGACGAGCGAGGAGGTCGCCCGCCTGGATGCCGTCGGCAGCCTGCGCGGCCGCCACAACGTGCAGAATGCGCTCGCCGCGCTGTCGGCGTTGCGCGGCCTCCGTGACCTGGCCGAGGCTGGCCGGCTCGACAGCGCGCCATCGCACCCCCCGTTCTTCGCACCCGCCCGCATGCAGGCGGGCATGGCGACCTTCCCGGGGCTCGCTCACCGCATGGAGGAGATCGGCCGCCGCGGCCGTGTGCTCTTCATCAACGACAGCAAGGCGACGAACGCGGATTCGACGGAGAAGGCGCTGCTCGCCTTCGCCGGCGATATCCACCTCATCGCCGGCGGCAAGGCGAAGGAAGGCGGTATCCTTCCGCTCGCCCCGCTGTTTCCCAGGATCGCCAAGGCCTACCTGATCGGCGTGGCCGCGGATGATTTCGCCGCCGTGCTCGCCGGCTCTGTTGCCTTCGAAATGTGTGGCACCCTGGAGGGCGCCGTGGCCGCAGCCGCCCGCGACGCGGCAGCAAGCCACGCCGCCGAGCCGGTCGTGCTGCTGTCGCCGGCCTGCGCCAGCTACGACCAGTTCCGCAACTTCGAGCATCGCGGTGAGGTGTTCCGCGCGCTCGTCGCTGCCCTGCCCGGCATCGAGGTGCGGGTGGCCGCGTCATGAGGGTCTCGCGCGCCGATCAGTCTCGCCTCGTGACGTGGTGGTTCACGGTCGACCGGGGGCTCATCGCCGCCATCCTCTCCCTCGTCTTCGTCGGTCTCGTCCTGTCGCTGTCGGCAAGCCCGGCGGTTGCGGTGAAAAAGGGGCTCGCGGAGTTCTACTTCTTCGAGCGTCATCTGATTTTCAGTCTCGCCGGCATCGCCGTGATGCTGGCCATTTCCCTGTTGCAGCCGTCACAGGTGCGCCGCTTCGCAGCGATCCTGCTTTTGGTGATGTTCGTCGCGCTCTTTGCGGTCGAATTGATCGGGCCAGCGGTCAACGGCGCGCGGCGCTGGCTTTATGTCGGCGGCCTGTCGATCCAGCCCTCGGAGTTCGCCAAGCCGGCGGTAATCGTCGTGCTGGCGTGGCTGTTTGCTGAAAGCGTGCGCCGGCCGGATATGCCGGCACTGCCGCTGGCCGTTCTGCTGCAACTCATGCTCGTCGGGTTGCTCGTCCGGCAGCCCGACGTCGGCCAGGCGGTAGTCCTGTGCGTCGTCTGGCTCGCGCTCTATCTCTTGGCCGGACTGCCGTTGATCGGGGCGCTCCTGGTCGGCGGCGTTGTCGCCGGCGGCCTTCTGCTGGCCTACCTGTCGCTCGGCCACGTCCGCGACCGCATCGATGCCTTTCTCGCCGGCACGCCCGAGGAGAACTCGCAGGCCGACAGGGCGCTGCAGTCGTTCATCGAGGGCGGCTTCCTTGGCCGGGGGCCGGGCGAAGGCACCATCAAGACGCGCTTTCCCGATGCCCACACCGACTACATCTTCGCCGTCATCGCCGAGGAATACGGCGTCCTCGCCTGCCTCGCTTTGGCCGCTCTCGTCGGCTTCATCGTGGTACGCTGCCTCGTGGCGGCCATGCGCGAGCCGCGCGCCGCCAACCGTCTCGCCATTCAGGGTCTCGCCATCGCCTTCGGCTTCCAGGCCTTCGTGAACATGTCGGTGAATGTCGGTCTGCTGCCCGCCAAGGGCATGACACTGCCGTATCTGTCGGCGGGCGGATCGTCGGTCATCGCCATATCAGTGACGCTCGGAGTACTGCTCGCGCTGACCCGCCGGCGCGCCGATCCGGCCCGCCTCACGATGCAGGAACCGGCCGACTTCGGCGGCCTCGAGTGGGGGGCGGATCGTGGACGCTGACAGCGCACGCCAGACCGGCCTCGGGGCCACCATTCTGCTGGCGGCCGGCGGCACCGGCGGCCATCTGTTCCCGGCCTACGCGCTCGCCGAGGAACTGGGCCGGCGCGGCTTCGTCGTCGAGTTGGCGACCGACATGCGCGGCGACCGGTACGGCACCGGTTTTCCCGCGCGCAAGGTGCATCAGATCCCGTCCGCCACGCTCGCGAGCAAGTCACCGGTGGCCGTCGCCTCGACCGCCCTCGCCCTGTCGCGAGGTGTCGCCGCGGCCGTCGCGCTGATGGGCGAGATCAAGCCGTCCGCCGTGGTCGGCTTCGGTGGCTATCCGACCTTCCCGCCCCTGATCGCCGCGCGCCTGCGCCGCGTGCCGAGCGCGCTGCACGAGCAGAACGCCGTGCTGGGCCGCGCCAACCGCATGCTCGCCCGCCGCGTCGACGTCGTGGCGACGTCCTTTGCCGACGTGGAGCACGTCGATGCCAAGGTCGCGGCCAAGGTCCGCCTGACCGGCAACCCGGTGCGCGACACCGTCATCGCCGCCGCGCGCATGCCCTATTCCCCGCCGGCCGGCGCCGCGCCGATCAGCCTCGTCGTGTTCGGCGGCAGTCAGGGGGCTCGGTTCTTCTCCGACGCGGTGCCGTCCGCACTCGCCCGTCTTCCGCTCGACCAGCGCATGCGCCTCACGGTCGTGCAGCAGGCGCGCGAGGAGGATTTGCAGCGCGTGACGGCTGCCTACGCAGAAGCCGGCATCGCCGCGCGGGTCGCGGCTTTCTTCCCGGATCTGCCGCAGATCATGGCCGCGAGCCATCTCGTCATCGCCCGCGCCGGCGCTTCCTCGATCGCCGAGCTGACCGTCATCGGCCGCCCGTCGATCCTCGTGCCGCTGCCGCACGCGCTCGACAATGATCAGTTGCGCAATGCGGCGAGCCTGGCCCAGGCCGGCGGCGCCTGGCTGATGGAGCAGAAGGACCTGACGCCGGAGCGGCTGGCCGGCGAGGTCGCGCGCCTGTTCGACACACCCGACCGCCTAGCCGCCGCCGCTGCTGCCGCGCGCTCTCGCGGCCGGCCCGACGCGGTGTTACAACTCGCTGACGTCGTGGGGGAACTGGCGTTGCGGCGCGTTGCGCTGGCGGGATAGGGCGTCGTCACTGAGCCACGAGGCCGGCGGCCTGCGGCGTGACGGCGGGTGGCGTGACAGGGCGTCTGTTGCAAACGTGGCCGCAGTGGCCAGCACGAGGGAACATCGACACCATGCGCATGCCCGGCGACGTCGGCACCTTCCACATCATCGGCATCGGCGGCATCGGCATGAGCGCCATCGCCGAGATCCTGATGGCGCTCGGCCATTCCGTGCAGGGCAGCGACCAGAAGGAAAGCGCCAACGTCCGCCGCTTGCGCGCCAGCGGGATCCGCGTCTTCATCGGCCATGATGCCGTCAACCTCGTCGGCGCCCGCCAGGTCGTCATCTCGAGCGCGGTCAAGGCCGGCAATCCCGAGTTGGAGGCCGCCCGCGCGCGCGGCCTGCCCATCGTGCGGCGCGCCGAGATGCTCGCCGAGCTCATGCGCCACTACGCGACCGTCTCCGTCACCGGCACGCACGGCAAGACGTCGACGACCTCGCTGTTGTCCCACATTCTCACCGAGGCGAGCCTCGATCCGACCGTCATCGCCGGCGGCATCATCAACAGTTGGGGCTCCAATGCCCGCCTCGGCCAGGGCCGCTGGATGGTCGTCGAGGCCGACGAGAGCGACGGCACCTTCATCCGTCTGCCGACCGAAGTGGGCATCGTCACCAATGCCGACCCCGAGCATCTCGACCACTTCGGCTCGGTCGAGGCGATGAACCGGGCCTACGAGACGTTCCTGTCGAGCATCCCGTTCTATGGACTGGCGGTCGCCTGCATCGATCATCCTGTCGTTGCCGGCATGGTCGAGCGCCTCGCGCTGCGCCGCGACGGGCGGCCGCTCGTCACCTACGGCACGGCCGCCGACGCCGACATTCGGCTGGAGAACCTGACGAGCGACGGTTTCGCCATCGGCTTCGACGCGGTGATCGGCGAGCGCGTCGCCGGTGGAGCCCGCCGCCTCGCTGGCCTGCGGCTGCCCTCGCCGGGCCGGCACAACGCGCTCAACGCGCTGGCGACGATCGCGGTTGCAACGCACGCCGGCGTCTCCGACGCGGCAATCCGTTCGGGGCTCGCGACGTTCTCGGGCGTCAAGCGCCGGTTCCAGAAGACGGGTGAATGGAACGGCCTGTCGGTCTACGACGACTACGGCCACCATCCCGCCGAGATTGGCGCCGTCCTGGAAGCGGCCCGCGCTGGAGCCAGAGGCCGCATCATGGCGATCGTCGAGCCGCATCGGTTCACGCGCCTCCGCGACCTGTTCGACGAGTTCTGCCGCTGCTTTGGCAACGCCGATGCGGTCATCGTCGCGCCGCTCTATACGGCCGGTGAAGCCCCCATCCCCGGCATCACGCAGGAGGCGCTCGCCGCCGGCATCCGCAAAACCGGCCACCCGGCGGTCCTCACCGTACCCGTGGCCAACGACATCGCCGGCATTCTCGCCGGCTGGGGGCGTCCGGGCGACACTGCCATCTGCTTCGGCGCCGGCAATTCGACCGAGTGGGCCAACGCCCTTCCCGAGTGGCTGGCCCAGACGGTAGCCGGGGCCGACCGTCGCATGGCGGGGGAGTGAGAAAATGGCGGCAACGGGCCTCGTCGAGCGGCTGCGCGCAGCCTTGCCGGACGTGCGCGGCAAGCTTCAGCCGGCCGCCGCGATGGCCGACATCACGTGGTTCCGCGTCGGTGGTCCGGCCGAGGTTCTGTTCATGCCGGCCGACGAAGCCGATCTCGCTTATGCGATGGCCCGCATTCCCGCCGAGGTGCCGGTCTTCACGGTTGGTCTCGGCTCGAACCTGCTCGTGCGCGACGGGGGGGTGCCGGGTGTCGTGGTGCGGCTCGGCCGCAGCTTTGCGGACATCTCCGTCGACGACGGCGCGCGCCTGCGCGTCGGCACGGCGGTGCCCGACGTCAAGATGGCGCGCGCTGCTGCCGATGCCGGTATCGCGGGATTGCACTTCTACCGCGGCATCCCGGGCTCCATCGGCGGCGCGCTGCGCATGAATGCCGGTGCCCACGGCACCGAGACGAAGGACGTGCTGGAAAGCGTGCGTGCCGTCGATCGTGCGGGCAGGGTCCATGTGCTGTCGCTCGCCGATATGGGGTTCACCTACCGCCATTGCGCCGTGCCGTCCGACTTCATCTTCACTGCAGCGACCTATCGCGGCGTCCCCGGCGAAACCGCAGCGATCCTCGCCCAGATGGAAGAGGTCGCCGAGTATCGCGAGAAGAACCAGCCGATCCGCGAGCGCACCGGCGGCTCGACCTTCAAGAACCCGCCGGGTCACAGCGCCTGGAAGCTCGTCGACGCCGCCGGCCTGCGCGGCTATCGCGTCGGCGGCGCCAAGGTCTCCGAGATGCACTGCAACTTCCTCATCAACGATGCGGGCGCGACCGGCGAGGACGTCGAGCGTCTCGGCGAGACGGTGCGCGCCCGCGTGCTCGCCCACTCCGGCATCCGCCTCGACTGGGAGATCATCCGCCTCGGCGCGCCGCTGCCGGGCCGTCCCGTCGGCGAGGCGCTCGTCACCGCCGCCGATGCGGCCTGACGGCGCGGTGCGCGCGAAGCCCTATCGCGCTCATCGATCGCACTTTCCCGAAGCATCGACCGACCTGGAGACGCCGCGCCATGCTGCCACCGCTCCCGCCCCGCAGCCGAGATCACATCGCCGTTCTGAAGGGCGGCTGGTCGGCCGAGCGCGAGGTGAGCCTGCGCTCCGGCGCGGCGGTCGCCGAGGCGCTGCGCGGTGAAGGCTATACGGTCACCGAGATCGACGTCGGCCGCGACATCGCAGCCCGCCTGGCGGAGGTGCGGCCCGAGGCGTGCTTCAACGCCCTGCATGGCCGCTTCGGCGAGGACGGCACGCTGCAAGGCGTGCTCGAAACGCTGCAGATCCCCTACACCCATTCCGGCGTTCTCGCCTCCGCGCTCGCCATGCACAAGGAGCGCGCCAAGGACGTCCTGCGGCGAGCAGGCGTGCCGGTCGCCGATGCCGTGCTCGTCAGCCGCGCCGAGGCGGCCGGCCGGCACGTCATGCCGCCGCCCTATGTGATCAAGCCCGTCGCCGAGGGATCGAGCGTCGGAGTGCTGATCGTGCGCGACGCTGGCGCCAACACGCCGGCCGCCGTCCTCGATGGCGCCGATCCCGCCGAGATCGTCATGGCGGAACGCTACGTCGCCGGCCGCGAATTGACGTGCGCGGTGATCGGCGATGCCGCGACGGCCGTGACCGAGATCCTGCCCGCAGCCGGCAACGCCTTCTACGACTACGTGGCAAAGTACGCGCCCGGCGGCTCCCGCCATCAGGTTCCCGCCGAGCTTTTACCGGATGTTAACCAGTCCATACGGAAATATACGGTCGAGGCTCACCGCGCGCTCGGCTGCCGCGGCGTTTCGCGGGCCGATTTCCGCTTCGACGACACCGCGGGCGGTTCGGGCGAAATCGTTTGCCTCGAAGTGAATACGCAGCCCGGCATGACGGCGACATCGCTGGTGCCGGAATTGGCAGCGCACGCGGGCTGGTCGTTCGGCGAGCTGGTGCGGTGGATCGTCGAGGACGCGAGTTGTTCGAGGTCGGCGTAGGGTCTGGTCTGGTCGGCGGGGCGCATCGGCGTCCTGCCTCCCCTGCCCGCGCCTCGCGCTTTGTCGGCTTGGCCAACGAGCGCCCGCCGCGCCACGCCTCGTCCTGGCCGTCCGACCTTCTTACAGGCCAATCTCCCGCTTTCGACGATCGCGACCCGGCGCGCGGACGCCCGCGCCTGCCGCGCTGGTTCGGCCTCATGCGCGCTTCAGCGCTGGCCGCCCTTTCGGCCGGCGCTCTCTTCCTCGTCCTGACCGACGGTGGCGGCCGATCGCGTGTCGTGACGCCACGCTTGCCGGAGATCGACCAGCTGGCCACGCTCGCCGGCTTCGGCGTGGAGCAGGTCACCGTGCGCGGCCAGCGCTTTACCTCCGATGACGAGATATTCGAGGCGCTCGACCTCGCCCGTGCGCTGAGCTTCGCGAGCCTCGACAGCAGCGGCGCGCGCGCCCGGCTCGAAGCCCTCCCCTGGGTGTCGCGCGCGGTCATCCGGCGCATTTATCCCGGCGAACTCGTCGTCGAAGTGGTCGAGCGCACGCCGTTCGCCGTGTGGCACGCGCCCGATGCGACGCACTTGATCGACCGCACGGGGCGTGTGCTCTCGCGCATCATGCCGGCCGCCGCCGACCCACGCCTGCCGGTCATCGCCGGACTGGGGGCAGCCCAGGAGGCCGAGGCCCTGTTCAACCTCGTCGCCCGCTGCCAGCCCCTCGCCGGCCGCCTCGCCGTCGCACATTACGTGTCGGGGCGCCGCTGGTCGCTGGCGCTGACCGGCGGCGTGCGCATCGAGTTGCCGAGCGAGGGCGCCGCCGCGGCGTTGAGCCAGCTCGAGACCTGGGGCGGGCTCGAGGCCGCGCTTGACGGCCCTGGCACGGTCATCGATCTGCGCAGCGCCGCCGCGATCGTCGTGCGCCATGAGGACGGCGCGGCAGGTGGCGCTGCCGAGCGGCCGGCCGATGTCATTGGCGATCTGCTGCGGCAGCCGGGCTAGAGCATTCTCCGACGAATTGGGCACCGATTCATCGAAGAAGATTCGACAAAACAAAGGACGAGAGCGCGTTTCCGGTCCCCCAGGAATGGCAGCCGCTCTAGCGCATCGACGAGCCAGGCGCCTCGGTGTCGCGCGGGCAGGGTGTTTTCGAGGCAGCGCATGCCAGGAGCCGGCGGGTGACGGCGCAAGCGAGTTTGGAGTGGCGTTGTGTTCAGACTGGATCGACTGGCGGCCGGTGGCGGCATCATCGGCCTTCTCGACATAGGCACGAGCAAGATCGCGTGCTTGATCGTCGAGATCGAGCGCCGTCAGCGCGGCGACGTGGGGCAGATCGCGCGCATCATCGGCGTCGGCCACAAGCCCTCCCAGGGCATCAAGAGCGGCGTCGTCACCGACTTCGGCCTCGCCGAGCCGGCAGTCCGCGCATGCATTGGCGAGGCCGAGCGGGCCAGCGGCGTGACGTTGGAGCAGGTGCTGATCGCAGTGAGTTGCGGGCGCGTCGGCTCGCAACCCTTCTCGGCCAGCGCCGAGATACACGGCGGCATCGTCACGGATGCGGACATCGAGCGTGTGCTGAACGCCGGCCGTGTGCACGCCGAGCGCTCCGGCCGGCGCTTGCTGCATCTCAACCGGCTGGCGTGGCGCCTCGACGGTATCCCAGGGGTGCGCGACCCGCGCGGCATGTCGGCCCGCCGCCTGACGGGCGATTTCAGCGCTGTCAGCACAGACGAATCGCCGCTGCGCAACCTCTCGATCCTGGTCGAGCGCTGCTTTCTGCGCCCGGCCGGCTTTATCGCGGCTCCCTACGCCAGCGCGCTGGCGGCGACCACGCGTGAGGAACGCCAGCTCGGCGTGACGGCGATCGACATCGGCGGCGGCACGACCAAGATTGCGATGCTCGCCGCCGGCCAGCTCGTCTTTGTCGACGTACTGGCCGTGGGCTCCGATCACCTGAACGTCGACATTGCCCAGGCGCTGCGCACCCCCCTTGCGCAAGCCGAGCGAATCAAAGCGCTTTATGGCACACTCTTGCGTGCGCAATCCGACGAGCTGGAGGGGTTCACCTATCAGCTCGCCGGTGCCGAGGCAGGAGAGACGTCGCAGGCGACCAAAGCCGACCTGGCTCGGGTCATCGCCCATCGCTTCGACCGGCTCTTCGAGCAGATCGACGAGCGTCTCGAGCGCAGCGGGATGAAGCCCTATGCCGGGCGCAGCTTCGTAGTGACCGGCGGCGGCAGCGGTCTCGTCGGCCTTTCTGAGTTTGCGTCGTCACGGTGGTCGCGGCCCGTGCGTACAGGGGGTGCCGGTTGCGGAGCGGTTCTCCCGCCTGGGCTGGATGACGCGGCTTTCTCGACGGTCGTGGGTCTGCTCCTCGCCAGCGAGGACGAGAGCGTTGTGAGTGGCATCGAAGGGCCGGCGCGGGCGGCGGAAGGCTACTTCGGCCGTGTCGGTCGCTGGCTACTGGAGGGCATGTAGGCGTCGGCGCCAATCCGCAGGATCGCGACCTGCCGGGTGGTCGCCTCGAACAGGGGCCACGCGGCCCTGAGGGTCGGGTTCAGCGTGCGCAACAGGCCGGGGGGCCGCGCGGGCTTGAGCGGCGACCCTGTGAGGAAGACGGGCTGGGGGCGCCATGAGCATCAAGCTGGAATTGCCGAAGCTGACAGACCTTCGGCCACGGCTTACGGTGATCGGCGTCGGCGGCGCCGGCTGCAATGCCGTCAACAACATGATCGCCGCCGGCCTGACAGGCGCTGAATTCGTCGTCGCCAACACCGACGCCCAGGCTCTCGCCGCTTCGAGCGCGGAGTACCGGATACAACTCGGTCGCAACCTGACCGAAGGTTTGGGCGCCGGGGCCAAGCCCGAGATCGGCGAGGCCGCCGCCGAGGAGGCCATTGAGGAGATCCGTGCTCAGATCGCCGGCTCCCACATGGTGTTCCTGGCTGCGGGCATGGGGGGCGGCACCGGCACGGGTGCGGCCGCCGTCGTCGCCCGCATAGCCCAGGAACTCGGCATCCTCACCGTCGGCATCGTGACGAAGCCGTTCCAGTTCGAGGGCTCGCGACGCATGCGCATGGCCGAGGCCGGCATCGCCGAGCTGCGCCAGCACGTCGATACGCTGATCGTCATTCCCAACCAGAACCTGTTCCGCATCGCCAACGAAAAGACGACTTTCGCCGAGGCCTTCGTGCTCGCTGATCAGGTGCTCTACTCGGGCGTCGCCTGCATCATCGACCTCATCGTCAAGGAAGGCCTCATCAACCTCGACTTCGCCGACGTGCGCTCGATCATGAGCGGGATGGGCACGGCGATGATGGGTACCGGCGAGGCCGAGGGCGAGCATCGTGCAACGCTCGCTGCCGAGGAGGCGATCGCCAATCCGCTGCTCGACGACATCTCGCTGAAGGGCGCCAAGGGCCTTCTCCTGTCGATCACTGGCGGGCCGAATCTCACCCTCTACGAGGTCGACGAGGCCGCGACCCGCATCCGCCGCGAAGTCGATCCGGAGGCCAACATCATCGTCGGAGCGACGTTCGACCCGACACTGGGCGAGCGCTTGCGCGTCTCGATCGTCGCCTCAGGCATGCCGGGCGGCACGAGCGACGCGCAGCGCGGCGCCGGCCCCCAGGGTCCGGCCTCGCTGGCGCGCGCCATGGCGTCCTCGCAGGCGCCGGCCGCGCACGGCTTGCCGGCGTCGTCGGGGCGGGCTGCTCCAGTCATGCCGCCGCTGTCGGGCCCACCGCTGACGGCTCCACCGATGCCGCCACCGATGGCCGCCACGTCCCCGCCCCCGCCGCCACAATCGAACGGCGCGGGGACGACGCGTTCCGACGCACTGCTGTCGCCTGCCGGTTCCAAGGTTTCCGCCGACACATCGGCGCTTTCGCCACCAACTGGCCGTCCGGCCAAGCCGGATGCCGCGACGGGTGCCGGCGCGGGCAATGATCAGCACCGTGACCTCGATGACGATCTGGAGCGCCGCTTCGCCGATGCAATGCGCCTTTCCGCCGACGACGAACAGGACGCCGACCTGCCCGGGACGGCAGCCTTCCGCGGCACGTGGACGGCACCGGGCGATGTGCTGATCGAGGAGGGCCTGCCGCCGTACATGGGGCCGGGCCAACTGGCAGGGCGGGCATCGATGTCCGACGATGGAGCGTCGCGCGGGGCGAGGGATCGCAGCGAAGCAGGCGGATTCGTCCCGCAGCCACCGTCGGATGTCCGGCGTGGCCAGAGGCGCATGCCCGATATCGAGGAGTTCCCTGCGCCGGGCCAGCGCGACTATCACGCCAAGCAGGCCGATAAGCATCGGCCGGACGCTGAGACGGGCGATCGCGGCGCTGCGGCGGCCGGGTCGAAACCGAGCCGCAAGCCGGGGCTGTTCGACCGCCTGACCTCTATCGGACGTTGGGCGACTGATTCGGAGGCGCCGCCCGATCCTTATGCAAGAGCGGCGCGATCACACCACGACGCACATGCATCATCCCCACCCCGTGGAGAGGCGCGCGGGAGCACTGCTCCTGGCACGGGGAGTAGCCGCAGCCGCAATGATCAAGCATCTGAATTGCCTGACTTTTTCAAAGGCGACAAGCGCTAGGGGAGAGCCCGCGCGGGGGCGTCTGCTGCGGCGCGGCATGAAGGTAACACAGTGTAAGAAACCGTGATTTGTACCACCCCCACGGCGCAGCTATCGTCCTAATCATTAACGGCACTCTTCGAATTGCCTTCGGACGTACGCAGCTCGGTCGGGCAACCAGTTGCTTCCTGTTTTGCCGCAGTAATGCGGCGCCAAACGGGCGGAAGAAGGGAATTGTCGTGTGTCACGGGTGACGCGATCGCCGGGGTGAGTTGAGGCGGTTTGCTGCAATGCCTGGGCTGGCATCGAGGGACGACGGACATGTCGAATCGCTTCATCGGCGCGCGACAGACGACCATCGCGCGCGAGATCGAGCTTACTGGCACGGGGGTGCACAGTGGAGCCCCAGTGTCGGTCACGCTGCATCCTGCAGAGGCCGACACTGGGCTTCGATTTCTGGTGACGAAGCGCGGCCGGGTGATCGGCGATATCGCCGCTGACGTCCGCAACGTGAAGAACCTGACCCTCTGCACCGTCATCGGTGACGACGATGGCAACTCCATCGGCACCGTCGAGCACTTGCTCGCCGCTATGCGCGGGCTCGGCGTCGACAACTGCTACATCGAGATCGACAGCAAAGAAGTGCCGATCATGGACGGCAGCTCGGCGGCCTTCGTCGAAGCGATCGATGAGACGGGCCTCGTCGACCTGACCGCTCCACGCAAGTTCATCAAGGTGCTCAAGCCGATCTGCGTCGAGGACGGCGCCTGTCTCGGTGAAATCCGCCCGCACAACGGCTTCCATCTCGATATCGAGATCGACTTCGACTGCGCGCTGATCGGTCGCCAGCGCATCGCCTACGAGATGTCGCCGGCGGTTTTCCGCAGCGAACTGAGCCGCGCGCGCACGTTCGGCTTTATGCGCGATGTCGAGCGGCTGTGGCAGAACAATCTGGCGCTCGGCGCCAACCTCAATAACTGCGTGGCGATCGGCGAGGATCGCATCATGAACCCCGAGGGTCTGCGTTACCCGGAGGAGTTCGTGCGCCACAAGATGCTCGACGCGGTCGGCGATCTTTCGCTCGCCGGTCACCCGATCCTCGGTGCCTTCCGCTCGGTGCGCGGCGGCCATCGTCTCAACGCCATGGTTCTGCAGGCGCTCTTCTCCGATCCGACAGCCTGGGTCGTTGTTCAGGCGCCGCGCGTCCGCGAGGGCGCGCCGTTCGTGACGGGCTACTCCGAGGTCGCAGCAGAGACAACGCACTGAGCCGATCCTCCGGGGCGGTCGATTCATTAGCATGCCCTGCGGGCGTGGCAGCTCCGCACTGTCCCAGAACGTTCTGGATCTGCTATCGAGGCGTCACAGAGTCACCACGATTGGCCGGCACCACGCGAGTGAGCGCAGTCGGAGCCGCCGGCTCGGGGGAGCGAAAGACGTGACACGAAGCTTCGAGCATGGTTCGCGCGGCGGTCTGCCCGCGCTGTTGGGAGCCTTGGCTCTCGCCATGACGGTTGCCGGCTGCGCGTCATCCAACGACCTGTCCGCAGCCCTCAATCCCGACCCGCCCGGCAAGATGTACGCTGACGCCGACGCGCTGATGTCGCGCGGCAAGCATCAGTCGGCTGCGCGCAAGTTCGAGGATCTCGACCGCGATCACCCCTACGCACCCGAGGCGCGCCGCGCCATCGTCATGGCCGCCTATGCCTACTACAAGGCCGGCCAGTATCCCGAGGCGATCGCCGCCGCGCAGCGCTACACGACCATGCACCCTGGCACCAAGGAAGCCGCGCTCGCGCACCACATCATCGCCTCGGCCTACTTCGACGAGATGAAGGGCCCGAACCGCGACCAGTCGGCGACTAAGAAGGCACTCGCTGAGCTGCGCACGCTGAAGACGCGCTATCCCGACAGTCCGTACGCGCAGGACGCCGACAACCGCATTCGCGTGGCCGAGAGCAACCTGGCCGCCGCCGAGATGGAGGTCGGGCGCTATTATCTCGAGCGCAACAACCACATCGCGGCGATCAATCGCTTCAAGACGGTAGCGACGGAATATCAGACGACCGATCACGTCGAGGAAGCGCTGATGCGCTTGACCGAGTGCTATATGGCGCTCGGCATCAAGCAGGAGGCGCAAACGGCGGCCGCCGTGCTCGGCCACAACTTCCCGAACTCGAAATGGTACAAGCAGGCGCATGCCTTGCTTGCCTCCGACGGCCTCGAGCCGCGCAACGACGGCGGGTCGTGGCTGTCGAAAGCCTGGAAGAACCTGCCGAAGTTCTCCCTCGGCGG
>JANRIT010000072.1:0-5227 GCA_033764645.1 Hyphomicrobiaceae bacterium | reverse complement strand
CGGTTGAGGCGCGCGACGAACCGGGCGGCCCGGCGGACGCGACCCAAAGGGCGGGGCGGGAATGACGACACGCGGCGTCGCGCCGCTCGATCGATGAACCACATCGATCATCGCGTCGCTCCTGGCCTGTCGTCATTCCCGACTCCGTGCCGCTCGCGCTCTGGTGAAGAGATCGGGCTAGGGCCGGGCCGCAACGGCGGCGGGAGAGACGGTGCCCGGTCTGGACTCTTGCCCTTCGTTCCGAGGAAAACACGCGGGTCGACTCGGCCGGCCAATACAATCACCTGACGGTTTCGGCGCGGGGTGGCGGCGGGCTGGGACTGGGCGCCCTAGCCGGCGTGCTCAGGACGGCTGTGCCAGCTGCCGGACGTGCCAGCAGACGCCGGCCGGATCGACAATGTGCAGCTCACGTCCCCAAGGATAATCTGCGGGCGCACGCAATCGAACTCCGGAAAAGCGGCCTGGGAGATCCTTGCCCGCGATTGCGGCCCAATACTCCTCGAGGTCGTCCACCTCGATGGTCAGCATCTGGTTCTCCTGCCAAACCGGAATATCGATCTTCTGCAGGATGAAGAACGCGGCGTCGAAGCGCAGCCCGGCCATGTCGTCCGTGCGCCATTGCACGGCGAAGCCGAGCTCGGCGAAGAACTCTATCGCACGTGCGAAATCGTTGCCCGACGGCACGAACGGGAACAACCCACGGCATCTCGTCGTCATGGCGCGCATTCCCGCTGGACGTTGCTGCCCCCCATTCTGCTATAAACCCACGCCATGAAACTCGTCATCTTCGATTGCGACGGCACCATCGTCGACAGCCAGAACGGCATCTACGAGGCCATGCAGCACGCCTATGGAGCGCTCGGTCTCGCCGCGCCGAAGCGATGCGACACCGTCTCAATCATCGGTCTCTCGCTGCCCGAGGCGTTCGCCGCTCTTTCGCCGGGTGAGAGTCACGCGACGCGACGAGCGTTGGCCGAGCATTACAAGCAGGCGTTCACCGGCATACGCCACGATCCCACGCACCAGGAGCCGCTGTTCGATGGCGCCGCCCAAGTCATCAACTCGCTCGCCCGTCGCGACGACATGCGTCTCGGCATCGCAACGGGCAAGTCGATCAGGGGCATCGTGCGGCTTTTCGACCGCGAGGGCTGGCACGAACATTTCGCGACCGTGCAGACGGCGGATACGCATCCCTCCAAGCCCCACCCCTCGATGATCGAGACGGCGATCGCAGAAGTCGGAGCTCTTCCCTCGCGCACTGTGATGATAGGCGACACGTCGTTCGACATCGAGATGGCGCGCTCGGCGGGCGTCGGCGCCATCGGCGTCACCTGGGGCTATCACCCCGCCGAAGTGCTGCGCGCCGCGGGTGCGCACGCTCTCGTCGACGACTATGCCGAACTCGAGGACGCGATCGAGCGGCTCGTCGCCGAGCTCGAGGCTGCCTGATGAGTGGACGCGGCGGCAGCGGTACGGGCGATGGGCAGGGCGACGTGCGCCGCGAGCTCGGCGGGGAGACACCGATGGGTGGCGTCGGCGGTAGCGAAGAGCCGGCGACGGCCGAGGCGCCCCTCCGTAATGCCGCGCCGACGGCGTTGCCGAAGCGGTTCTACACGTCGGTCGCGGTCGCGCCTGCTGCGTCGCGCGGTGACGCTCCGTCATGGCGGGTGCACCTCGACGGCCGCCCCGTTCGCACGCCCGGCAAGCGCATCCTCGCGCTTCCCGCGCGCCCTCTGGCAGAGGCGATCGCCGCCGAATGGGCACAACAGGGCGCGGTCCTCGACCCTACGACGATGCCGTTGACGCGACTATCGAACACCATCCTCGACGGCATTGCCGAAAGCGAGGAGGCGATCCGCGCCGATATTGCTGCGTTCGCCATGAGCGACCTCGTCTGCTACCGCGCCGACGGCCCGGAGGAATTGGCGCGGCGGCAGGCGGAGTCCTGGGATCCGATCGTGCGCTGGGCCGAGACGCGGCTCGCCGCCCCGCTGGTGCTCGCAGCGGGCCTCATGCCGGTGGCGCAGTCCGAGGGGGTGCGTGAAGGCATGCTCGCTGCGCTTTCCCCGCTGGACGCCTTCCGGCTCGCTCCGCTGCATGTGATGACGACACTCACCGGCTCGGCCCTCGTGGCACTTGCCGTTGCCGAGGCCGTTCTCGACGCCGACGCGGCATGGGCCGCAGCCCATGTCGACGAGGTCTTCCAGGAGAGCCAGTGGGGTACCGACACTGAAGCCTCCACCCGCCGAGCCCGCCGCCGCGCCGAGATGGTGGCCGCCGCACGGATGCTCGATCTGTTGCGGTCGGCCTGATGCACGTTCCGGCTGACGGCCGCCCGCACGGCCAGCTGGCCGGCAATCGATCCTGTGCGGGACTTCTTAACTCGCGTTAACCGTTTGTTACCGCCCCCCTTGGTCTACTGATCGGAGCGAGCCGAATCAGGAGCCGAGCGATGCTGCAGAGCCCGCGCATTCCCGAAATCAATCAGCGCGACCGCTTCGTGAAGAAGGCCGTGGCGCAGCGTCTCGTTTATGCGGTCGCCGGCACCGAGGGTCTCGGCCGAGTTGCCGCTCAGCGCCAGCGCGGCGCCGAGGTCACACTGTTCTGGTCGAGCCGAAAGGCGGCGGAGCGCTGGGCCGACGTCGTCGCATCTTCCCCCCGCGTCACGGAGATCTCGCTCGGCTCGTTGATCGGCGACGTGTTGCCGGCACTGTCGCGCATGAAGCGGCTCGCGGGGCCCGACTGGGGCTCGGAGCCTGTCGAGCCCGAACTCGACGCAGCCGAACTCGCCGCTCGCCTCAAGCGAGAGGTCGTCGAAAGTTTCACCGAGCGCGCCAGGGCGTCACGCAAGGTCTACCTGCTCGAGGATGGCGCCGGACCCGCAATGCTGGTGTCGACCGAGCGCTCCGATCGCCTCGTGCTTCCGTGTTGGTCGGAGCGGGCCTTCGCCGAGTGCCGCATCGAGGGTCCCTGGGGAGAGATGATGGCTGTCGAAGTCCCGGTCGAGAGCTTCACCGGGCGCACTCTGGCGTGGCTCGATGGCCGCGGCTTCATGGTCAGCCCCGACCATGTGATCGGCCCCGGCGCCACCGAGCTGGCCCCCTCGGCATTGAAGGCCGCGCTCGCCGGGCAGCCGCTGCGCCGGCTTCGGACAGGCTGATTTGCCGAGGCTGACCCGCCCGCCTTTGCGGATGTAGAGTGCTGTCGTGCCAATTGCCGGGGACCCTCCATGCGGCTTTGGCGCGCAGCGCTTCGATCGGAGCCGCCATGTCCTGGATTGCCGACGTCCTGTTCCTCGCCGTCGTGCTTGCGCTGTTCGGCGTGATTGTCTGGAAGGCTCTGGGTGTTTCGACGACGGCGCGCCGCGGCAGGCGTACCTCGGATGCGAACGCTCCGCAGGATTCCACGGGCGGGGTCCAGCCGTCCGCGACCCAATCCCGTTGCCGGAGCGACTTGGGGGACGGCGGCGGGGGCGACAGCGGGGGCGATGGAGGCGGTGACGGCGGCGGCGGCGGAGGAGGAGGGGACTAGGCAGGGCGCGCGGGTGTCTACCTGCCGGGCCGACGGCGCACCGCAGCGGTTCGGCGTTTGTCTTTCGTTCCGTTTGCGGCAGCGAGTGCGCGTGCTATCCCACGCGACCGGACAACGCTGACAACAGCAGACGACAAGGTGGGCCACATGAAGGAAGTGATCCAGGAGCTCGAGCGACGGCGCGACGAGGCGAGACTCGGCGGCGGGCAGGCGCGGATCGACGCCCAGCACAAGCGCGGCAAGCTCACCGCCCGCGAGCGCATCGAGCTTCTGATGGACGACGGCTCGTTCGAGGAGTTCGACACCTTCGTCGAGCACCGCTGCGCCGAGTTCGGAATGGAGAAATCCAAGGTGCCGGGCGACGGCGTCGTCACGGGCTGGGGCACCATCAACGGCCGTGTCGTCTACGTGTTCGCCAAGGACTTCACCGTGTTCGGCGGCTCCCTCAGCCAGGCCCACGCCCAGAAGATCACCAAGATCCAGGACATGGCGCTGAAGAACCGGGCCCCGATCATCGGCGTGTTCGATGCCGGTGGCGCCCGCATCCAGGAGGGCGTCGACGCGCTCGGCGGTTACGGAGAGGTATTCCTGCGGAACGTGCTCGCCTCGGGTGTCATCCCGCAGATCTCGCTCATCATGGGGCCGTGCGCCGGTGGCGACGTCTACTCGCCCGCGATGACCGACTTCATCTTCATGGTCAAGGACACGAGCTACATGTTCGGAACCGGTCCCGACGTCGTGAAGACGGTGACGAACGAGACGGTGACCGCCGAGGAGCTGGGCGGCGCTCGGGTTCACACCACCAAGTCCTCGATCGCCGACCGCGCCTATGAGAACGACGTCGAGGCGCTTCTGCAGATGCGCCGGCTGATGGACTTCCTGCCGTCGAACAACCTCGACGGCGTGCCGGAGCTGCCGACCCACGATCGCGCCGATCGCATCGACCACTCCCTCGATACGCTGATCCCCGACAACCCCAACAAGCCCTACGACATCAAGGAGCTGATCACTAAGGTGGTCGATGAGGGCGACTTCTTTGAGATCCAGGAGGCCTACGCCAAGAATATCGTGACCGGCTTCGCGCGCATGGAAGGTCGCACGGTCGGTGTGGTCGCCAACCAGCCCATGGTGCTCGCCGGCGTGCTCGACAGCGACGCGTCGCGCAAGGCTGCCCGCTTCGTCCGCTTCTGCGACTGCTTCGATATCCCGATCGTCACCTTCGTCGACGTCCCGGGGTTCCTACCCGGCACTGCGCAGGAATACGGCGGCCTGATCAAGCACGGCGCCAAGCTGCTGTTCGCCTATGCCGAGGCGACGGTGCCGAAGGTCACCGTCATCACCCGGAAGGCCTACGGCGGCGCTTACGACGTGATGAGCTCGAAGCACATCCGTGGCGACGTCAACTATGCCTGGCCCTCGGCCGAGATCGCAGTGATGGGTGCGAAAGGCGCGGCCGAGATCCTCTATCGCGCCGAGCTCTCCGACCCCGACAAGATCAAGGCGCGCATCGACGAGTACCAGAAGCGCTTCGCCAACCCCTTTGTCGCCGCCGAGCGGGGCTATATCGACGAGGTGATCCTGCCTTCGGGCACGCGCAAGCGCATCTGCCGCGCATTGAACATGCTGCGCAACAAGACCCTCGAGAACCCCTGGAAGAAGCACGACAACATTCCGCTGTAGCCGGCTCAACGCGGCG
>JANRIT010000065.1:0-27598 GCA_033764645.1 Hyphomicrobiaceae bacterium | reverse complement strand
GTCTTGAAGCGCGCCTCGAACGCGGGCGCGGTCTTCGGGAAATCACGCCACAGATCGTCTGGCATCGCGTCGGTCATGGTCCAACTCCCTGGTCGAACTCATGCAACACCAAATTGTGCCGGAACTAAGCGGATAGGCATGTACCCTGAATGATCCGTGCGATCACATCCCGGCTATATGTCGCCTGGTAGATGTTCGGAATGACCGCGCGGCCGATCTTGGCGAGGCATTCGCAACGAACCTCTCCATGTGTGGGCGCGCACGTCTTCACGAAGACGGGCTCCTGGCCATCGCGTCCTTTCTCGTTGGCGCGTACAGCGCGCACGACCGCGTCGGCGAACGCGCTGGCCGAGGGGGAAGCGCAGTCGAAGGCCTTGCCGAACTGCGCGCCGATGCCAAACACCGACATGCCGGCGGCCAGGTCGCCGAGGGCGCCGCCCAGATTGGGATCGCTGTGATTGCCGCCGAGTGCCGCACGATCCGTTGCGGCCTTGATGAAGGTCACCATCAAGAGGCGATCCTGGACGTTCGATGGCAAGCCACACCGGTTCAGCAGTTCGTGTGAAGCGGCGCCGAGGAACAGCATTTCGGCGGTTCCGATATCCCTGCTGCGTCCTGCCAATAGGTCGTCAACGAGTGTACGGTGGGGCTCGCGCACGTCCGGCAGGGACGCGGACTGCACCAAATGAAGGTGATCATGTCGGGCGGCTCGGCTCACTTCGCGTCCGTTTTCGGCACAGGCGCTGCTGCTTCCAGCGCAGACCAAGGTGAATGTCACGAGTGCAATGCCTGCGAATTGCACTCGTGCTGAAGGGACTATTCGACGGATCAGGGATGAAAATATCATTGTTCACTCCAATCGATGCGGTTCGTTCGCCTCGTCTGAGGACCCGATTAGACAATCCGGTAATCCAGCGTCCCGACTGCGACCGAGTCAGGGCTTCGGTTAGGGTGCTCACGAACTAATTCCGCGAACTCGATGAGGTTCTTGTCGGTCAAGGTCATCGGTTCGATCGTGTCTGCGGGTCCTGTCAGCCAAGTTAGGGGCAACTTGTCCCTCGACCAGATCGCAAAGATTCGATGCCGGCCCTCTGGCGAAGAAACTGTAAAGTAGCGCAGGTCACCATCAGTGATTGTCGGAAGCCGGGTCGTGCGCTCATGCAATTCAGTTCGCGGAGCGAAAAGAGATGGCATGAGACAAGTGGTTTCTATTCCCAATTGCTCATCGAGAATGATGAGGTGGCCAGAGGGTTCCGGTGCTACGACCGAAAGCGCGACCAAATCTCCCTCCCTTAATTGGACTGTTCTGTGCGAATTTGGATTAGGAAGACCCAGGCCACCAGCGCGCCGATTGATTTCGGCTCTCATTATGCTGATGCCACATGATCGGCCACGTAAAGACAAATCGAACAAGGCTTGCCTGGCTTCAACCACAGGGCTTGCGCCATGTACACCAATACCTTCGCGTCGCAATGCAGCCCGAAATTGCTCGAGCGGCAAACCAATCGTCGCCGGGTCCAACTTTCCTTCGAGCTGGTAGTGGACAATGAAGCGCGCCCAGTGATGCGGGCGGCAGTGGATCTGGCCACTGCGCATGCGCGTGACCTTGTCCGGCCCGATACCGAGTGCCTTTGCTATAGCCACATTTTCGAACGTTTCGCTCGGCAGAAGATGACCAATGGCAGCAGCGATTTCATCGAGCTTTTCACCGAGCTCGGTATCGCCGGGTGTCGGGGTGGATTCTGGCACGGTCATCTCCGATCATTGCTGCGCCTCGCAGCGTTGCACGCGGCAAAACCATGTTCAAGTTGGCCCTCAGGGCAGAGGGAAATCATTAGGTGATCGAAATCGCGCCGCACTATGCATAGTCAACTAGCAAGAGTGCGCCGTTTTGCCGATAGCCAAAGCTTTCCCAAACTTGCCTTTCTGTGGACCCTGACGCTGCGGGCTACCAACTCAAGAGCGCACGTCATGATCCCCGACAAACAGTGTATAGCCTGCCCAATAGCGAGGGTGGTCCAGTGGCATCGGACTGGCGCGGCGGCCGAGCCCACGTGCGCTCACCCGGCTCTCGTCATCCAACGAAAGGGTGGGCCCAGCGTTGGTTAGCATCTCCACCTGTGCGGCGCGCAGGGCTTCAGCAGCGTCGACTGCGGGGTCGCTCCTGAACAGGTGTTCGTAGAACGCGCACATCAGCCGGGACGCGCCGATGTCGGCGACAGCCCACAGTGTCGCCAGGATGTCCCGGGCTCCCCGAAGTTGCGCGAGGCCGGCAACGCTTTCCAAACCGTTATCGCCGACTTCCGAAGTGCCCGTGTCGCAACCGGCCAGCACCACCAATTCCAGGCTCGACAGGTCCAGGCGGGGGTCGCGAAAGGCCGTCAGTGGCAGCACGGAGCCGTCGCCGAGGATGAAGTGGGAGCGATGAGCGGCGGCAACATGCAGATGGTAATGGCTGGCGAGGTGGAGCAATTGCGGTCGGGATGAGAGGGCCGCCTCGAGCGCCGCTCGATTGAATTCGTCATCGTAGAGCGCCTTTGTCTTCGAGTGGAGCCGCTTTACGGTCTCGATTTCTGCACGCGCATGATCCAGTGCTGGCAGGCTCGCGACGGACTTGGTTGCTGCGAATGCGGCAACGAGCCACTGCTTACGATCAATCTTTGCCCGTGGTGTCCGCTTTATGCCTGTTTGCGTCGCAACCGACATACGCTCGATCAGGTAGCCATGGCCGTCGTGCAGAGCCGGGAATGGCACATGTGAAAGCAGGCCCTCGCACACCAGGTTCAAGCGCGCACAAGAGTCTAGCACGTGCTCAGCCGGGCGCAGAAGGATATCGTACAGCAACGCTGCGGGCTCTCGCACATCGGGCGATTGCGTCTCGATCCGGCGACGGAAATCGAGAACAAGAGCTGCCAGAGCATTCAACGGCATTTGCACCGCGAAGGTCATGGACGCATCACGGGATAGTATCTCGACAGCAATGCGATCTCTGCCAGCGATCATGCGCGCCAGCGCAGTCCCATGTGGCAAGTCGTGCCCATCTACGGAGGGCGCCATGTTGGGGGTAGTCGTATTGATGCCGACGCGACCCATATCCAACATGTCCGATAACAACTGCTCGGCTGAATTCAGAACTTCGTCGCCAATCTGCGGTGCGGGTGTACCTCTCGACGTTCCGCGAGGGCTGCCAAGCAGCCGATCGAGCCGTATGCGAGCCGACTCCTCGGCCAGCGCTCGGTGACGGTCGAGCAACTCTCGCTCGTTGTCGCGCAGCGGCAATTGGGTCTGGCGCTGTATCGCGGGAACGTCGCGGCTGGCGAACTGAAACAGCCGCTCGGACTTCAGCAGTGCGACGACACTCATCGCCTCGGGTATGCGGCCGGCCGCTGCAAGGCGCTCGGAAAGCTTTACAAAGGGTGCGAGCCGAGCGGCGAGAAGACTCCGTTGTTCGCTCGTCGTTCCTTCGCGCAGCGCTATCGACTGGCAAATGGTTGTCACTGCGACCTTGCCGAACACGATTGACGCAGCGTGCTTGCCGGTCACCTCCGCCCAATCGGCGAGGAGTGCAAACAGCCGCCACTCCGTTTCCAGCTGTCGTCGACCAAGCTCGGCGCAGAAAGCCGGACGCAGCAGGCTCACGGCTTCTCCGATACGGCCGGTTTCGAGCAAGATCCGTGCGGCCATTACGGCCGGTGCAACCTCGTGGGGCTCGAGGCCCGAGGTTCTGGCTCTTGCGACGTAGCCGCCCAATGTTTCGAGTGCGGCATCGGCGTCACCAGAGGCCCACTGCAATTCAGCGATCTGCAGGTCGAAGTCGGCTCGCAGGATTGGGCTGCCGTTCGCCTGCTGGTCGAGAATGCCGATTGCGTCCTTCAGTGCCTCAATGGCGCAACCCGATGCCCCATCGAGTTGGGCCAGTCGCGATCGGACCCGACATGCGCCGAGCCGAGCGCCGAGGGGAGATTGATCATTCAGGACTGTCTGATGTTGCGCGAGAAGTTCTCCTGCGCGGCCGGCATCGCCGAAATCCAGATAGAGCAGCGCAGCATTCGTCAGCACGGCTGCCTTACGGGCGCGGTGCGGACCGGGTTCCTCGAAAGCGGCAATCGCCGTTTCGTAATGCGAAAGGGCAAGCTCGAAGTTGTCAGTCTGCTCCGCCAGCATGGCCGCGGGATTGTGCCATGCGATGAGATCATCGGGAGGGGCATCGTCTGGCGGCCGGATCAGCGCCATCAGTTCACTCGAGGCGTGGAAGAGGCCGACATCCTGAAGCGCGTTCGCAAGCCTGCGTCGAAGGTGCGTGAGTTGGCCGACGAGCCCCGACCGCTCGGCAAGTGCCAATGCGTCCTGATAAGTTGCGACGGCCTTTTCAATTTCGCCGAGGTTGTGCCAACAAAGCCCGATGGCGCTCGAGGTATGGACCAACTGATCGGGGCGCACCGAGGCATCGGACGCAGCGAGGGTGTTGGCCGCGAGGTAATGGCGAAGCGAACTGGTTACGCCCGCCGGTGAATACCATGCAGCCATGCCGAGACATGCTTGCGCGCGAGCTTGCAGTCTGGCTGCGCCGCCATAACGTTCCAGGCCTCGAAACGCGCGCTGCGCCGTGCACATTGCGCGCTGGTAGCGCTGCTCGTCGTTATGCAACTCCGCAATTTCTAACCTGATTTCAGCGGCCTGTCTGCGCCCATCGATCGCATTGAAGTCGATCAATGTCAGCGCTTCAGAAAGGTCTCGCTGCGCTTCATCTGAGCGGCCTGCATTGCGGGAGACGCGAGCGCGAGCAAACAGCGCGGCTGCCGATTGCGTCGATGCCGTCAACTGCTGCCCTCCAAATGCTGAAGCGACGAACTTCACCACTTGTCGTTAGCAATGGTCTGCTGCGACATGCAACTCGGAAGTGCACGATCACATAGCTGAGCCGGTGGCGGGTGCTAGCGCCATGACGTCACTTCCGTATGACGTTCTGGAACTTGCGGCCGAAGCTGTCCCAGGTGCCGGTCGCGAGGCATTGGCCGCGCGATTCGCCGCAGAAGCGCGCGCAGAAGGTGGCTGCGGCCTGCTTGCCGCATTCCTTGAGGCACTGCCGCGCAATGAAGCTGCATGACAGCGATTGGCGCTTGGCAACGGCCTCGGTGGAGCCGGTGGCAATCAGTGGCAAGGCGAGGAGTGCAGCGAGCGCGCTCACGCTCACGCCCGCAAGCCGGCTCGCGGACGCACCAGCACTTGTTTTCTCGATCATTTCGATTGAATGCTCCGATGCGCCGCCTCAGGGTCGAACTCCGGCGCAGTTCACCACGAGGACGTGTACTGGTCGAACCGCTTCCACGTCACCGTGACCTTGGTGCCGACGCCAACGCGATTATAGAGGTCCTCGGCGTCCTCGTTATACATGCGGATGCAGCCCTTGGAGACCGCCGTGCCGATCGTCCATGGCGCGTCGGTGCCATGAATGCGGTACATGCTCGATCCGAGATAGAGGGCGCGCGAGCCCATCGGATTGAGCGGATGGCCGCCCGGCACATGAACCGGCAGCTTGGGGTTCTCGCGGCGCATCTCCGCCGTCGGCGTCCAGCTCGGATTGACGCGCTTCATCGACACACTCGTGACGCCCGACCAGCGGCTCTGCTCGCGCGGGACGGCGATCGGATAGCTCAGCGCCTCGCCGCGCTGATAGACCAAGTACAGCTTGCGGTCGCCGAAGCTGACGATGATCTGGCCCGGCGCAACGCTCTGCGGGAAGGATACGGTCTGGCGCGAGCCACCCGACCAGAGGAACTCGAGGAGGTCCTGCGCGGAAGCGGAAGTGGCGTTTGCGATGGTCGTGACGGCGGCGCAGGCGAGCGCGGCGAGGCGGCGGAGGGTGGTCCGGTCGAGCATGGTGGGGGTTCCCTGTTGCTGACGGCGTCATGAGGTCGGACATGCAACGGGAGATGGTGGCGGACGACCGGTGAGCACGCACGCTGGCCCTGCACCTCCCAAATCGGATGGCGACTGTGCCCGTAATGGCTCCGCACGACAACCCTTCGGGCGGCCGGTGAGCCGATGACGGTGCCGAAAAGGCCGCAGTCCTGGAACCCTGTCGCACAATCGCCACACGATCGGAGCGAGTGTCGCGCAGGCGCCCTACGAAATCGTCAACGCCCGTCGCTTGCCGGGACGCGGGCGGCTCTGCGGGCCGCAACGGTGCCTCACGAAGCTGTGAAGTGGAATGAGGTATCCCAGGCGGAGCGATTACCAGATAACGACCGTTGAGATTTGTGGACGAAGACAGCGAGGGCCACGATGGGCAGGTCTCGTTGGCTCGCGTACAATGGCCGCCTTCAGGCAGCCCGCAATCGCGGGTCAAGCGAGCGGGAACGGCATGCGGCAGGCTGCCTGCGAACCGCAGTTTCGCAAACCGCGGTGTGACGGCGCAACAACCGACGGGATAGTTCGAGCGGATGAAACGAGTGATCGGCAGCGTCTCGACTCGGTCTTGTTTCGGCATCGCGGGCGTGCTGCTCGCACTGCTCGCTCCGGGCCCGCTCGCCGCGCAACGCGCGCAGGCTCCAGCGCCGGTGTTCGTCGCGCCTGCACGCATGGAGACGGTGATCGATCGCCTCGAGGCGCTCGGCACGCTGCAAGCCAACGAGCAGGTGACGATCACCGCGCAGGTGACGAAGATCATCAGCAAGCTCAATTTCGATGACGGCCAGCGCGTAAAGCGAGGCTACGTGCTCGCGGAGATGACGTCTGCGGAAGAGCAGGCGATGCTCGTCGAAGCCGAGGCGCTTGCGAAGGAAGCGCGCGAGCAGCTCGACCGTATCGCCCCGCTCGCGCAACGTGGCGTCAGCGCGGAGGCGACGCTGGCGGAACGGAGGCGCGACGCGGAATCGACTGCGGCGCGCGTCGACATGATGCGCTCCAAGCTCGCCGACCTGCGCATCCTTGCGCCGTTCGACGGCGTGCTCGGCCTGAGGCGCATCAGCGTCGGCGCGCTGGTCGAGCCGGGAACGGTGATCACAACGATCGATGACGACAGCCGCATGAAGCTCGACTTCACGGTGCCGGCCACCGTCCTTCAACGGCTCGCCCTGGGGCAGAAGGTCGAGGCGCGTTCGAACGCTTTTCCCGGCCGCGAGTTCGTCGGCGAGCTCGCCGCGATCGACAGCCGCGTCGATCCGGTGACGCGATCGGTGTCCGTCCGGGCGATCCTGCCAAATCCCGACGGCACGCTGCGCGCCGGCCTCCTGATGACCGTCGAGGTGCTCGAGGAGGCGCGGCAGGCGCTCGTTGTACCCGAGAAGGCGCTGATCCCGCGCGGGCGGCAATCGTACGTCTATGTGGTCGACCACAAGTCCAATGCACCGAAGGTCGAGCAGCGCGAGGTCGTGCTCGGCAGCCGCTATGAGGGGCGCGTCGAGATCCGCTCGGGGCTCGAGGCCGAGGAGCACGTCATCATCGACGGCACGCTGCGGGTCTCGCCCGGCCAGACCGTCGAGATCAAGGCCATCGGCAAGGGCGGCGAGCCGCTGGTCGACCTCCTCAAGGATGGCCGCAATCCGAGTTGAGCCGATCGGAACAGCGCAGGTCATGGCGCATCGACCGGCGCCTAGTGTGATGACCGAGAAGTCCGCTACATACTCTGCGGCCGAGCGGAGAGGCGGGCTTCTCGGTCTGAATCACACTAGGTCATTGATTTTTCTAGTGTCGTTCAGATCGCGAAACTCGTTCCTTGCGTGATACGGAACAAGACGAATTTCGCGATCACGACACTAGCGCGATCGAGGACCTGACAGACGATGCAGCTTTCCGACATCTCCGTGAAGCGGCCCGTGTTCGCCGCCGTTATGGGGCTTCTGCTCGTCGCTTTCGGGATCGTGGCGTTCACGCGCCTGCCACTGCGCCAGTATCCCGACATCGATCCGCCCATCGTGTCGGTGGAGACGCGCTATCCCGGCGCCTCGGCCAATATCGTCGAGACGCGCGTGACGCAGCTCATCGAGGAGCGCATCTCCGGCGTCGAAGGCATCCGTACTATCGAATCGAGGAGCGAGGACGGCCGGTCCCTCGTCACCATCGAGTTTACGGTCGGGCGCAACGTCGATGCTGCCGCCAACGACATCCGCGACCGTGTCTCGGGCATTCTTGCCGACCTGCCGACGGAAGCCGATCCGCCCGAGATCGCCAAAGTCGACGGCGATCAGGACGTCATCATGTGGCTCAATCTGGCGAGCCCCGAGATGACCGTGCCGGAACTCACCGATTACGCCGAGCGCTATCTCGTCGATCGCTTCTCGGTGCTCGACGGCGTGGCGCGCATTCAGATCGGCGGGCAGCAGACGTATGCCATGCGCATCTGGCTCGACCGCAACGCCATGGCCGCACGCGATCTGACCGCGGCCGACGTCGAGGCCGCGCTGCGCTCCGAGAACGTCGAGCTGCCGGCTGGCGCCATCGAATCCAAGGACCGCCAGTTCACCGTGCGCATCGAGCGCTCGTTCCGCACGGCCGAGGATTTCGCCGCCCTCGTCCTCAAGCGTGGAACCGACGGCTATCTCGTGCGTCTGGGCGACATCGCGCGCGTCGAGCGGGGCACTGAGGAAGACCGCAACCTGTTCCGCGGCAACGGCGTGCCCATGGTCGGCATCGGCATCGTCAAGCAGTCGACGGCGAACACCATCGCGGTCGCCCGGGCGGCGAATGCCGAGGCCGATGTGCTCAACGCGTCGCTGCCGCGCGGCATGCAGTTGAAGCGCAGCTACGACAGCTCGGTGTTCGTCGAAGGCGCCATCAACGCCGTCTACAAGACGCTCGCCGAGGCCATCATCCTCGTCGTCATCGTGATCTTTGCCTTTCTCGGCAGTCTCAGGGCGACGATCGTTCCGGCGATTGCCGTGCCTGTGTCGATCATCGCGACGTTCATCGTGCTCTATGCACTCGGCTTCTCGATCAACCTCCTGACGCTGCTCGCGCTGGTGCTCGCCATCGGCATCGTCGTCGACGATGCGATCGTGGTGCTCGAGAACATCGTCCGGCGCATACGCGAGGAGGGCGAGACGCCGCTGCTGGCTGCTTACAACGGCACGCGGCAGGTGGGCTTTGCCGTCATCGCCACAACCCTCGTGCTCGTCGCCGTGTTCGCACCCATCGCATTCCTCGAGGGCGACATCGGGCGATTGTTCTCCGAGTTCGCGCTGACCATGGCGGCCGCCGTCGTGTTCTCGAGCTTCGTTGCCTTGAGCCTGTCGCCGATGATCGCCTCCATCGTCCTCAAGGCCGGCGACAAGCCGACGAGGACGGAGCGCGCGGTCGATGCCGCGTTCGCCGGCGTCAAGGCGGGGTTCCGCGTGCTTCTGCTCGCCTCACTGAGAGCGCGCTGGCTGGTCGTCGCCCTGTTCTTCGGCATGATCGGCGCGGTCGTGTGGGTGTTCGAGCAGGTGCCGGCCGAGTACGCGCCCACGGAGGATCGCGGGACGTTCTTCGTGCAGATCAACGGTCCTGAGGGGGCGACGTTCTCCTACATGAAGGACTACATGGAGGAGATCGAGCGCCGGCTGATGCCCTATGCCGATTCCGGCGAGGTGCAGCGGCTCATCGTGCGCGCGCCGCGCTCGGCGGGCGGCGTCGAAACATTCAACAGCGGCATCGCGGTCGCCGTTCTCGACGACTGGTCGAAGCGCCGCTCGGCCTTCGTCGTCATGGAGGAAATTCGCAAGAAGCTCGAGGACCTGCCGGGCGTGCGCATTTCGCTACTGATGCGACAAGGCTTCGCACGGCGCATTTCCAAGCCCGTGCAGGTCGCCATCGGCGGGGGCACGTGGGAGGAACTCGCGGCGTGGCGGGACATCCTGTTGAAGGAGATCAACGCCGACAATCCGGGGCTCCTGGCGATCGACTGGGATTACAAGGAGACGCAGCCGCAATTGCGCGTCGAGATCGACTACGATCGCGCCGCCGAGCTCGGGGTCACGGTCGGCAACATCGGCCAAACGCTGCAGACGATGTTCGGCTCGCGCCGCGTGACGACCTATACGGACGCGGGCGAAGAGTACGACATCATCCTCGAAGGCGAGCGCGACGCGCAGCGTACCCCGGCCAGCCTGCAGAACATCTACGTGCGCTCGGCGCGGACGGACAAGCTGATCCCGCTCGCCAATTTCGTTTCGGTCCGTGAAGAGGCGGGCTCGGTCAGCCTCAACCGTTACAACCGCATCCGGGCCATCACCATCGAGGCGAACCTCGCTCCGGGCTACGTTCTCGGCGATGCGCTTCAGTACATCGAAACGCTCGTGCGCGATAAGCTGCCGGCCACGGCGGTGATCGACTACAAGGGCCAGTCGCTCGATTTCCGTAATGCAGCCAGCAGCATGCTGTTCGTGTTCGTGCTGGGTCTCGTCGTCGTGTTCCTCGTGCTGGCGGCGCAGTTCGAGAGCTGGATACATCCGCTCGTCATCATCCTGACCGTGCCGCTCGCCATCGGCGGAGGGATTGTCGGCTTGTGGCTCGCGGGCAGTACGATCAACATCTACAGCCAGATCGCGCTCGTCATGCTCGTGGGTCTCGCGGCGAAGAACGGCATCCTGATCGTCGAGTTCGTCAATCAGTTGCGCGACGAGGGGCGCTCGTTCGACGATGCGCTGGTCGAAGGAACGCTCGTGCGGTTGCGGCCGGTGCTGATGACGAGCATCACAGCGGCGGCAGGCGCAGTGCCGCTGATCATCACGTCGGGCGCCGGCTCTGAGACGCGCGTCGTGATCGGCATCGTCGTCCTGGCCGGCGTGCTCGCCTCGATGGTGCTGACCATGTTCGTCGTCCCGGCGGCCTATTCACTGCTCGCACGCGGTACGGGCTCGCCCGGCGAGGTTGCGCGCCGGCTCGCGGCCGATGCGCGGGCGCGCGGTCAGGTCATCGAGGTTGACGAGGGTAGCGGCCACAGCGGCCCGGTTGGCGGCCAGCGGCAGGCGCCGATGCCGGGCGAGTAGCTCGGTGGTTCGGCCTAGTTGCAGTCTCCTTCGCTAACCCTCGCCGCATACGCCTTCGGCTTTGGGGAGAAGGGACCCCTTCCCCTCTTCGTGCTGGCGGGGAGAGGGGAAGGTCCGAGTAGCTGCGCACTGCCGGCAGCGCGCGGGGCGGGCGCCGGTGCGACGGGTCGTCCGTTTGCCCCTACGCGGCGCTGCCGCAGCATTTCTTGAATTTCTTGCCGCTGCCGCACGTGCACGGATCGTTGCGCCCCACCTTCGGGGCCTCGCGCACGACGGTCGCCGGCTTGGCGCGCCAGCCGTCGACGAACAGCCATTGCCCGTCCGCGTCCTTACGGAAGGTGGCCGTCTCGTGATGGGCGTGGGCGTTGCCCTTGTCGTCGCGGTAGCGCGCGATGAACTCGACCGTGCCCGTGACGTCGTCAGCCCCGCCCTTCTCCGTGCGCACGATTTCTAGGCCCATCCAGTCCGAGCGCTTGGCCCACTGGCGGGCTGCGGCGGGATCGAAGTCGTGGCTCGATTCAGGAGCGAGCGTGCGGCCGACGTAGTCGATGTCCTGGCGCGTATAGGCGGTGTAGCGCGATCGCATGAGCGCTTCCGCCGACGCCGGCTTACGGGTGCCGTCGATGAGCGGGCCGCAGCAGGCAGCATAAGCGCTGGTCGATCCACAAGGGCAGGTCAAGGGCTCGTCTCCCGTATCCCGGTTTGTCGAGGTGGGGACTTAGCGTGTTCGCTGTGGCTCGGGAAGGGTCGCGGTCGCAGGAGCGAGGCGCCCGTCCTGCATCATGAGGATGCGGTCGGCGTAGCGGCGGGCGAGGTCGGGCTGGTGCAGCGTGCACAGCACGGCGAGGCCCGTCGAGCGGGCGATCGAGTGCAGCAGGTCGAGGGTGGCGATGGCGGTCGCCGGATCGAGGCTCGCTACCGGCTCGTCGGCGAGCAGCACGCGGCTTTCCTGCGCCAGGGCGCGCGCGATGGCGACCCGCTGCTGCTGGCCGCCCGACAGCGTGTCGGCGCGCTGGTGGAGATGCTCGGCAAGACCGACAGCCTGCAAGGCGGACACCGCGCACCGCACGTCATCGTCGTGGAAACGCCGCGCCAGTACGCGCCACACGGGAGCTTCGGCGAGGCGGCCGGCGAGCACGTTGTCGAGCGCGCTGAGGCGGCCCACGAGGTTGAACTGCTGGAAGACGATGCCGATGCGGCGGCGCGCGCGCGCCAGAGCCCTGCCGCGGAGGCCGACGAGTTCCACGCCGTCGATGCGGATGCTGCCGGCATCGGGCTCGGAAAGCCGCGTCAGGCAGCGGAACAGGGTCGTCTTGCCGGAGCCGCTCGGGCCGAGCACGCCGATGAACTCGCCAGCGGCGACATCGAGCGTGGCGTCCTGCAGCGCACGGTGCGCGCCGAACGATTTCGTCACGCCGCGGGCGGCAAGGACGGGCGTCACGACAGCCTCCGTCGCAACCAGCCGCTGACGCCGTCGATGACGGTCACCATGACGAGGATGATGAGGAGGATGGTCAGCACACGGTCGAAGGCGAGCAGGTCGACGCTGTTCTTCAGTTCCTGGCCAATGCCGCCGGCGCCGACAACGCCGAGCACGGTCGAGGCCCTGATGCTCCACTCCCAGATGTAGAGCATCGTCGAGGTGAGGCTCGGCATAACGTCGGGCAACAGGGCATAGCGAACCACCTTGAGGCGGCCAGCCCCGCTCATCGTCACGGCCTCGATCGGGCCGGGCGCGGCGGTCTCGATGGTCTCGAACCACAGCTTGGCGATGGAGCCGGCCGCGTGCAGGGCCAGTCCGAGTACGCCGGCGAATGGACCGAGGCCAACAGCGGCCACGAGGATCAGCGCGAATATGAAGCCGTCGATGCCGCGCAGGATGTTGAGGATGGCCCGCGCGGGCAGCCGCAGGGCGAGCGAGGGCGTCACGTTGCGTGCCGCCAGCAGGCAGAGCGGCACGGCGATGAGCGCGCCGAACGAGGTGCCGACGGTACCCATGGCGACCGTCTCGGCGGCGCGCCAGGCCAGCACGTCGATCTCCGACAGGTCGGGCGGCCAGGAGCGGGCGGCCCACCGCGCGAGTCGCGGCAGGCCGTCCCACAGCTTGGCGAAGTCGACCTCGGCGATGTGCAGGCAGGCGACGTAGAACGCCGCGCCGACAGTGACCAGCAGCGCGAAGCCGACCTGATCGCCGATGCGGCGCGGCGTGCGCGGGATGGGATCGAGCGTGCCGTGCACCGCCGCCTACTTCGTCGCGGTGCGCGGTTTCAGGCGGCCGACGGCGAGGCCGGCGTCCTCGATCAGCTTGTAGTTGGCGTGCGTGGCCGGCACCCAGCCGGTGTAGTTCTTCGGCATCAGCGTCTTGGCCTCGTCCTCGGTGATGGCGAGCACGATCTCCTGGACCTTCTGGACGAGGTCCGGATCGAGGCCCTCGCGCACGACGAGGGGATCGTTAGGCAGCGGCTCGGAGCGCCAGACGATCTTCACCTGCTCCGGCTTGATGGCGCCGCGATCGATGAGGGAATTGAGATTGCGGTCGAAGTCGGTGGCGAGGTCGGTCTGGCCCTCGACGACGGAGAGCACCTGTGCGGCGTGGGAGGCGCCGTCGCGATACTGGAAGAAGACCTTGGGATCGATGCCCTGCATCTTGAACCAGTGCGTTGGGATGAGCCAGCCGGAGGTCGAGCCGGCGTCGGCGAAGGACATGCGCAGCCCCTTGGCGTCATCGGGCCATTTCTCGATCTTGGCGTCGGGCCGCGCGACGATGATCGAGTGATAGGTCGGCTTGCCGTTGTACTTCACGGTCGCGATCGCCTGGGCGCCGCCCTCGTTGTTGGCGAGCACGTAGCCCCAGGGGCCCATCCAGGCGATATCGGCCTGCTTGTTGGCGAGCGCGACGGCGATACCCGCCCAGTCGGTGGTGACGACAAGCTCGTAGTCGCGGCCGAGCTTGTCGGCGAGGTGCTTGAAGAACGGCTCGTAGGCGCGCTTGGTGTCGCTCGGTGTGGGCTGGAAGGGGCCGACGGCAAAGCGCAGCTTATCCTGCGCGAGCGCGGCGCTGGCGAGACAGGTGCTAGCAACCATCAGCACGGCAATAGCGCGTGCCAGCATGGACAGCGAACGGACGACATGAACTCGCAACATGGACCCTGACCTCATCGTTTCGTCAGAGCCCCGGATAGCAGAGGCCCGGCGCTGCGGGGAACACAAGTTCTTGACAGGCATGGCCACTGGCGGACGGGCAGCCTGACGCGCGTGCGGGGTTGCCGGCGGGTTTAGCGTCTCGAAGCGTCTGGATTGCACGGCGCTTGAAGCCGGATCAGTCCCCGTTGCGCCCGTTGTTGCCCTTCGATCACGCGGCCCGGCGCAGTCTCTCCTGGCCCGGATCGGCGTTTGGCCACGCGGGGCCCGCCTCCTATTGCTGTGCGCATGGAAAACGACAGCAGCAACGAGGAGCGCGGGGTTGCAGGACGCGGAAACTGAGACGGGCCCGGATGTGCCGCCGGCGGCACTCGCGCGGCCGGTCATCGTCACGGTGCACGGCACGCACGACGCCGACGCCAGTGATCAGGGCACGCGCTGGTGGCAGCAGGGAGCGGTCTTCACGCAGAAGCTCGCCGCAGAACTCGCCTCGCGGGGGGTGATGGCCGACATCATGGCGCTGCGCTGGTCGGGGGCCAACTCGGATCATCAGCGGCTCATCGCGGCCAAGGGTCTGGCGCACCTCGCTGGCGAGCTCGAGCGGCAGGGGCGGCGCTATGCCGTCATCGGGCACAGTCATGGCGGCAACGTCGTGATGGAGGGCATGGGGGCGGTGCGCAGCGCGCCGGGGCTCGCGGCGATCGTGACGTTCGGCACGCCGTTTTTCGTGCGCCGGCTGAAGCTCGTGCCGCTGCTGATCGCCCTGTTCCAGGTGCTGCTCGCCGTCACCATGGTGCCGCTGATGGCCTACTATTTCATCGACTACTGGTCCTACCTGTGGTCGCAGGGCCTCTACGCCAAGCTGATCGAGCCGATCGTCGCCTTCGGCGGCATCGGCGCGGCAACGCTGTGGGCGGGATCGACGGGGGGTGCCACGCTGACCCGGCGCGCGCGTGTCAAGGCGAGGCTCGCGCGGACGGTCAAGGCGGACGACTGGCTCGTCATTCACAGTCCGCGCGATGAGGCCATGCGGCTGCTCGAAACGGCCGCCCAGCTCCGCCCGACCTATGTGACGACGGCCTGGGCCATCCGCTCGCTGACCGGCTACGGCACAATCGCGGGGCTTGGCGCGGTGGCCGCCACGCTGTGGCTCGCGGGGGATTACCTGACGCGACCGCTGCGCGAAAAGCTGATGGCAGGGGAGGTCGGCGTCGCAGCGGCGGCCGACCTCACGTTCCTGCTCGTGCTGCCCGTCGTCTTCTTCGCGGCCTGGCTCGGCGTGTGGATCGTCGCCCGGCTCGGCGGCGGTGCCGCGCTCGCCTTCGTCGTCAACCGCTTCATCTCGGGCGGGATCGTCGGGGCGGCGTTCGGCGGAGACGGGCGCGAGGCGCTCGTCGGGGTGCAGCGTACGCCGCCCGCCATGGCGTCCGTCACGGAGGCGCGCATCGAAGCGCTCGATCTCGGCGGCATCGACGATGATGCCATCTTCGCCAGCGCCAAGGACATCTACGAATCCATTCTCGCCGACGACAGCGAGGGCGGTGGCTTCGGCGATCCCGACAAGATGTGGAAGATGCTGTCGGATGCGCTCTACCACAACGCCTACATGCGCGACGATCAGGTCATCGCCGGCGTGGCGGAGTATCTCGCGGAGCGGTTCGTCGGCAAGCGCACGCTGGCTTGATCCACTTCCGATCTGGAAACTTGATCACCCAGGCCAGGTGTAGGCGAGCGCGCGGGCATTGAGGTAATCGCGCTCGGTGATGTTGCTGAAGGCGCGCTGGGCGCCGCGAAAGGCGTTCATGCTGGCGAAGGCCTTTCTGGCGAAGGCATCCTTGGCGGTGATCTCCGCGAGTATCTCGGCGGCGGTGGAGCCGAGCGTCGTCAACTGCTCGTCGGTGAGGCGGCGCAGTTCGACGCCATACTTGTCGACGAACTGTTGCAGGATCGGCCCGGAGCGGGCCTGGAACTCGCTCAGGATGATGCTGTTGGTCGCGAACGCGCACTGCTCGATGATCGCTTTCAGGTCGGGCTCGAGCGCCTCCCACAGCTTCTGATTGATCGAAACCTCGAGGCAGGAGCCCGGCTCGTGCCAGCCCGGTCCGTAGTAGAACTTGGCGTGCCGCCAGAAGCCCATGGCGGCCTCGCCGTAGGGGTTGGTCCACTCCGCCCAGTCGATGGCGCCGGAAGCGAGCGCCTGGGGCACGTCGCCAGCCGGCATATTGACGACGGTCGCGCCCAAGCGGCGCATGACCTCGCCGCCGAGGCCGGGCAAGCGCATCTTCAGTCCCTTGAAGTCGGCCAGCGTGCCGATCTCGCGGCGGGCCCAGCCGAACTGCTGCACGCCGATGCCGCCGCACAAAAGGAACTTGGCGCCGAAAGCGGAGGCATAGAGCTCGTCGCACAGGGCCGCGCCGCCACCGAAGTGGTACCAGGCGTTGTATTCCTGCGCGGTCAGTCCGAAGGGGAAGTTCGAGACGATCTCGACGGCGGTCGCCTTGCCCTTCCAGTAGTAGGGCGAGCCGTGGCACATCTCGACGGTGCCGGAGCGGACGGCGTCGATCGCTTCGAAGGGAGGGACGATCTCACCGGCGGCGAACAGCTCGACCGTGATGCGTCCGCCTGTGCATTTCGTCACCTGATCGGCGAAGTACTGGGCGCCGGTGCCCACACCCGGCAGGTTCTTCGGCCAGGTCGTCACCATGCGCCATTTGCGCAGGCCCTGTGACAGCGCGGGCGCGGCAAGGCCGCTGGCCGTCGCCGTGGCCGCGGTCGCCGCCACGGCCCCGGCGGCAGCCGATTTCAGGAAAGCTCTGCGGCGCATGTCGTCCCTCCTCGTGCCGGCCGGCGTGGCGGCGGGCGATCCCCTTCCTCCGCCTTAAGCGAGCGAAATCGACGACGCAATGGCGTGATGGGCGAGGTAGGTCACAGCAGTGCGCGCGGCAGCCACGTCGCCAGACCCGGCAGCATCCAGACGAGGGCGAGCGTGAGAAGTTGCAGGCCGATGAAGGGGGCGACGCCGCTATAGATGTCGGTCGTCGTCACCTGCGGCGGGGCAACTCCGCGCATGAAGAACAGGGCCCAGCCGAAGGGCGGGGTGAGGAAGCTCGTCTGCAGGTTGATGGCAAGCATGACGCCGAGCCAGACGGGGTCGACGTCGAAGCGGAACAGGGCGGGCGCAACGATCGGCACGACGATGAAGACGATCTCCACGAAGTCGAGCACGAAGCCGAGCAGGAACATCACGACCATGACGAGCAGCATGGCCGAGAAGAAGCCGCCCGGCAGGCTCGCGAGGAACTCGTGGACGAGATGGTCGCCGCCGAAGCCGCGGAAGGTCAGCGAGAAGAGAGAGGCGCCGATCAGGATCGCGAACACCATGGCGGAGATGCGTGCGGTGGTGCGACTCACGTCGGCGATGACCTGCCAGGTCAGCAGGCCGCGCATGGCCGCCAGCAGCATGGCGCCGACGCCGCCGAAGGAGGCTGATTCGGTCGGCGTCGCCAGCCCACCGAGGATGGAGCCAAGCACGGCGACGATGAGGGCTACCGGCGGCAGCAGGACCTTAACGACGCGGACGGCGAGGTTTGCTTCGCTGCCGGCCGGGATCGGGCTCGGCGGACAGGTCTCCGGCCGGAGCCAGGCGAGCACGGCGATGTAGACGACGTAAAGGCCGGCTAGCATGAGGCCGGGGATGAGCGCGCCGGCGAACAGATCGATGACGCTGAACGGCTCGATCAGGAAGTTGCCTTTGGCGAGTTGCGCCTCTGTATATGTGCCCGACAGGGCGTCGCCGATGATGACGAGCGCGATCGAGGGCGGGATGATCTGACCGAGCGTGCCGGACGCGCAGATGGTGCCGCTCGCGAGCTTCGGATCGTAGCCGGAGCGCAGCATCAGGGGCAGGCTCAGAAGGCCCATCGTCGTGACGGTTGCGCCGACGATGCCGGTCGAAGCGGCCAGCAGCGCGCCGACCAGAGTCACGGAAATGGCAAGGCCGCCCGGGCGCGCGCCGAAGCACTGCGCCATCGTCTCGAGCAGGTCCTCGGCGATGCGCGAGCGTTCCAGCATCACGCCCATGAAGACGAACAGGGGAACGGCGACGAGCACCTCGTTCGTCATGATGCCGAAGATGCGGGCCGGGACGGCATTGAGGAAGAACAGGTCGAAGGTGCCGAGGCCGTAGCCGAGCAGCGCGAACAGGATCGAGACGCCGCCGAGCGTGAAGGCGACGGGGTAGCCCAGCATCAGGCCGGCGCACATCGCGACGACGAGCGCGAGGCTCATCACTTCGGCTGCTGTCATGTCAGGCAGGCCCCGAGCCGGTTTGGGGGGGGCTGCCGCGCAACACGATGAGCGCGCGCAGGATGGTCGCCAGGCCCTGCAGGGCGAGTGTGGCGACGAACAGCAGTATCGCTGCCTTCAACATGAACAGACCGGGCATGCCGCCGGCCTCGGAGGACGATTCGAGGCGCGATACGGACAGTGCCACATAAGGCCCGACAACGATCGCGATGGCAGCCAGCATGGGCAAGAGCAGCAGCAGCGTGCCGGCGAGGTCGATAAAGGCGCGCGTGCGCGCGCCGGCGCGGCCGTAGAAAACGTCGATGCGGACGTGCTCGTTGACCTTGGCGGTGTAGCCCGCGGCTGTCAGAAAGATGACGGCGTGCAGCCAGACGTAGGTCTCTTGCATCCACACCCAGCCGACGCTGAAGCCATAGCGCAGCACGGCCACGGTGAAGGTGACGAGGACGAGCGCGAGGACGAGCCACGCGACGGACCGGCCGATAACTTCGTTGATGTGATCGATGAGGCTGATGGTTCGTTCCATCATTTTCGTTTCCTGTGCCGAAGGCCTCGTTTCCTGTGCCGAAGGCAGTGCGTTCGAGCGGGGAATGGGCGCTTCTCGCGCGCAAGGCAAGAGTTTCAGTCGCTGTCGCAGTCTGGCACCGTCGCTGTGGCGTGTGGCGGGAAATCTCAGACGTCGTGCGCGATCTCAGGCCGTGTGCGGCTTTCGGGTCAGAAGAGGCCGCGGTGAGGTCGGTTGGCGGCGCGCAAGTGGCGGCGGGTGCTGTGTCCCAATGGTCTCTGCCCGGCTGCCGCGTTGCGGCGCTCGGATGCTTGCAGTTGCCGCATGCGCGCCTCGGATATTATCACAAGCAGGTTGACGCTCGGAGGCACAGGGTGCGCGCATCGCTGGCGAAGCGCTGGATCGTTTACGTGGGTGTGCTTGCACTCCTCGCGCAACTCGCCGCGGTTGCCGGACACATGCATCCGCGCGCCCATCATGGCGAAGGCTCGCACGCGCACGAACCTTCCAGCCATGACGTGCATCACGACGGGCACGGCGCTGACGATCATGCCCACGCCGGCGGCGAGACGGATCCTCACGGGGACGGCGAGCATCGAACCGGCGAAGCTTGCGACCTGTGCTGGGCGCTGACGGCGCTGGCCTGCCTCGTACTCATCGTGACGTCGGCATGGCCGATGCCGTGGTCCGGCGCAAGGCAGCGGCCAACGGTCGTGGCTGTTCGCGTTGTGCGCATTCTGCGCCGCGCCCACCGGGCTCGCGCGCCGCCGCGGGCCGACTGAGACCGCCGACCTCCAAATCCTCCCATGGCTTGCGGCCTTTGGTGGTCGCCGTGCCTGCGCGCAGTGGCGCTTGCACGGTGTCACCGCATACCGCCGCGCATTCCGAGAGGCGCACATGTCCCGCGCACGACTCAGCATTCTACTCGCCGCCACGGCGGTGCACTCCATATCCCCCGCGTCAGCGCAGCAGGCGCCGGCGGGCGCGGCCGTCAGCCTGCCGCCGGTCGAAGTCACCCAGCCCGGCAGCAGCGCCACGCCCGTGAGGAAGAAGCCACGGCCGGCGACTGCAGTCGCCGCGGAGCCAGCGCCGGCACCCGACCAGCCCGCATCGGCTCCACCTGAGCCAGCAGAGACCCTGCCGGGTACGCTCATCGTGGTCGACGATGCCTTCGTTCCGGTGACGGTCGCCACTTCGCGCGACGTTCTCGCCGAGGGCGGGGCGACCATTGCCGATGCGCTCGAGCGCCGGCCGGGCGTTGCGAGTTCGACATTCGCGCCCGGCTCGAGCCGGCCGATCGTGCGCGGGCTCGATACGTACCGCGTGCGCGTGCAGGAGAACGGCATCGGCGCCCACGACGTCTCAGCCCTGTCGGAGGACCATGCGGTGCCGATCGATCCGTTCGCGGCCGACAAGGTCGAGGTCATTCGCGGGCCGGCGACCCTGCGCTACGGCAGCCAGGCGATCGGCGGCGTGGTTGCGGTCGAGAACAACCGTGTGCCGAGCGCCGTGCCCAGAGGAGGGATTTCGGCCGAGGTCAAAGGTGACCTGAGCTCCGTCGACGAGGGCAGGACGGGAGCTTTCAAGGCGACGGCGGGGGCGGCGGGCGTCGTCGTCCATGCCGATGGCTTCAGGCGGCGCAGCGAGGACTACGACACGCCGCGTGGCGAACAGTTCAACTCGTTCGTCGAGGCGGACGGTGGCGCTGCCGGTGTCGCGCTCGTCGGCACGGACGGGTTCATCGGCGTCGCGGTCTCGCGCTACGAGAGCCTCTACGGCATTCCGGGCGAGGAAGCAGGCGAACTGCGCCCGCGCATCGACCTCGAGCAGAACAAGGTCCTCGCCCGGGGCGAGTGGCGTGTCGGTGGCATCGGCGTCGAGGCGGTGCGCTTCTGGTTCGGGGCGTCGGAATACGCGCACAACGAGGTCGTCGACGAGGGCGACGGCGACGAGATCGGCCAGCGCTACACCAACGACGAGGTGGAAGGCCGCTTCGAGGCTCAGCACGCAACGCTCGTCACGTCGCTCGGCGCCCTGCGCGGTGCGGTCGGCGCACAATTCGTCGACCGGCAGTCGAGGGGACAGAGCTTCGAGGGGGATTCCCTCCTGCAGCCCGCCGAGACGCGCAGCATCGCCGCCTTCTGGTTCGAGGAACTCGACGTGACATCGACGGTGACGCTGCAGGCGGCAGCGCGCATCGAGCAGACGGACGTCGAGGGCGCGGCGCGGCTGTCACCGCTCGATGCGGGTGCTCCAGTCACCGGCATCGAGCGCAGCTTCACGCCGGTCGGTGCCAGCCTCGGTGCTCTGTGGAAGCTGCCGGCCGGCTCGGTCGTCAGCCTCAACGGCCAATACGTGGAGCGCGCGCCCGACGCGGCCGAACTCTACTCGGGCGGCATTCACGAGGCGACGGGCACCTTCGAGATCGGCAATCCCGGGCTCGAACTCGAGAAGGCCGTGACGATCGAACTCGGCTGGCGCCACGCCACGGGGCCATTCCGCTTCGACGCGACCGCGTTCGCAACGCGCTACGACGGCTTCATCTTCAAGGCGCTCACCGGCGTCGCGTGCGAGGGGACGCTCGCGAGTTGCGGAAATGTCGGACCGGGCGCGGAGGAAACGCTCGATCAGGTGCTGTTCGGGCAGGTCGATGCCTATTTCCACGGTGTCGAGCTTACCGGCCAATACGACGTCGCAGCACTCTGGAACGGCGTGTGGGGGATCGAAGCGCAATATGATTTCGTGCGCGCACGCTTCGCCGAGGGGGGCAACGTTCCGCGCATTCCGCCTCACCGGCTCGGCGGCGGCCTCTACTATCGCGATGCTGCCTGGCTCGCCCGCGCCGGAGTTCTGCACGCCTTCGACCAGAACGAGTTCGCGGCGAGCGAGATCGCAACGCCGGGCTATACGCTCGTCTCGGCGGAGGCGAGCTACACGACCAAGCTTCCGGCTGTTGGCGGCATCGGGCAAGAGCTGACCATCGGCCTCAAGGGGGAAAATCTCGCCGATGACGAGGTCTTGAATCACGCCTCCTTCAAGCGTCGCGAGGACGTTCTGCTCCCCGGAGCGAGCGTCCGCCTGTTCGGCAGCCTCAAGCTCAACTGATCACGGCCACGACAGGATCAATGACCCGTAAAGCATCGTTTACGGTTCGTTGATCCTGCATCCCGGCAACATGAAATTAGCGATTGAACTCTACCCTCACACCGCGATCGGTTCGGGTAGGCGGTATGGTCAACGGGTACTTGCGGCAGCGTTTCAGCGCCTCGTCGCGCGGCAGTGTTGCTGTGCTTTTCGGCGTGTGCCTGTTCGCGCTCGCCGGCAGCATGGGCGTCGCCGTCGACTACGCGGTCGCCTATCGCATCTCGAGCAAGCTGCGCGCTGATGCGGACGCCGCAGCGCTCGCCGCAGCCGTTGCCGGCCGCGATTACTTCATGACGCACGGCGGCTATGAGCCGGGCAACATCGGCCGCGCACGCAGCATCGCCCAGGCCGCCGCCGCGCGCTTCTTCAGCGAAAACGGAGCGGGCGAGGCCGGCTCCGTCACGCGCTCGATCGATGTCGCCATCAAGGACACGACGGTCGACGTCAAAATCACCTACTCGACGCTCGTCGGGACGCCGTTCGGCGGATTGTTCAACGTCGAGCAGGTGCCCATCGCGGGCGTCGCGGAATCGCGCGCCGACCTGCCGCGCTTCGTCGAGGTCCACCTGCTGATCGACACGTCCGGGTCGATGGCGCTCGGTGCCGGCAAGGACGAGCAGGATCTGCTGCAGGCTCAGGTCGGCTGCGCGTTCGCCTGTCACGACGGCACGCCCGTGCGCGGCTATGCGGACAGCTACACCTACGCGGTCGCCAACAACATCGACCTGCGCTACACGGCGGTCAATCGCGGCATCATCACGCTCATGGATACGATCGACCGCATGCCCGGCAGCGGCGGCTTCATCCGCACTTCCGTGCATTCGTTCGACAATACCCTGAAGCGCGACGCTGACCTGACCACCGACAGCAGTGAAATCCGCCGGCGCCTGCCGACCGCCCCATCAACGTCGAGCGAAACGGCGGGGGCCACGCACTTCAATCAGATCATCGACGAGTTCGTGCGCCGCGTCGGCCATGGCGGCGATGGCGCGACGGCGTCCGAGCCGATGAAGCTCGTCATCCTGGCAACCGATGGGGTGCGCGATCCGGGCCGGTTCTGGGTGACCGAGGTCGATGCGCGCAAGGACGTCGGTCCGTTCGACATGTCGTTCTGCACGACGCTGAAGCAGCGCGGCGTCGACGTCGGCATCATCCACACGCCCTATCTGCCCATGCCCTACGACTGGGGCTACGAGGCCACGCTCGGCCAGGCGAGCCAGATCGGAAGGCCCGGCACGCGCGCCGACGACGTGCCGATCGTGCTCAAGGACTGTGCCGGCCCGCTGTACGTGCGGGCCGACGAGCCCGAGGCGATCCAGTCGGCGTTCTCGAACCTCTTCCTGTCGGTACTCGATGTGCGGCTGACGCGCTGAATGATTGCTCCGAGGAACCGGCAATGGCGGTCGCGGATCACCGCTCGGCGCCGCCCCCGGCCATGCGCGTGAAGTCGGCGCGCCCGTTGAACACTGCCGACCAATTGAACCGCACACCGAACGGGAGCGGCGCTGTCGTCGAGGTGTCAGCAGGCGAACTTGCGGGTTTGGCGCGGACCGCTGCGTCTTGTTCGACGGGGCGACGGAGCTCTCCACCGGCCTTGAAGTACGCCGCGACATACGCGGTGGCCACGAGCAAGCCGATTCCGGCCATGTTGACGAGCGACGTCCTCACGAAGTCCCGGCCGATCAGGTCGAGCACGATGCCAGCGGCGAGCGAGAGGATCACGCCTGCCATGAACGTCGGCAGCGCCTGCTGGCCCACCTTGCAGACCACGGCGACAACCGGGCCCTTCAGATGTTGCCCCGAGACGCCGACGGCCACCCAGGCCAAGTAGGCCACAGACAGGAAGTGGAGCAGTCGCAGCGGACGGAAGTAGGTCTTGCTCACGACCGGCCAGAGCGCCTGATTGCCGTTGCGCAACACGTCGACGCTGTCGACGAGCGGCGCGAACGCAAACGGCATCAGTACGATCACGACGGACAACGCTGCAATGATGAGACGCTTGTCGACGGGCGGGACAGGGAGCCATCCACGCGCGAACGCAAAGCCGGTGAAGAACAGGAGCTGCCAGGCGAACGGGTTGAAGAACCACGAAGAGGTCGAGTTCGGCGCCTCGGGGAAGTCGACGAGACCCGTCGTGCCGATCACCCACATGCCGATGACGAGCGCACCGGCCGCCGCGCGACCGCCATGCCGCTCAGCGAGCATGACCACTGGGATGAGCGCGAGCATGACGATGTACATCGGCAGGATGTTGAAGAGCGCCGGGACATAGGTCAGCGTCAGCAACGCGATGAGATGGGTTGGCGTGTCTCCCACGAAGAAGCCGTGCATACCGGCCTGCGTGAAGTAGTGGCCTTCGGTGCGCAAAGCCAAGTCGACGCCGGCCAGCATGGCGGCGCCGATGAGGAACATGCCGAGATGGGCCCAGTACACCTGCCAGACGCGCATGACGACTCGCGTCGTGCCAGCGAGCGCACCGCGCTCGTCGAAGACGCGGCCGAAGGCAATCGCCGAGGCGATCCCCGAGCAGAACACGAAGACCTCAGTTGCGTCCGAGAAGCCGAAACGGCCCGGCAGCACGTTGGCCCAGCTGTTCCACGGCACGTGCGAGACGAAGATGACGAACATCGCCAGGCCACGGAAGAAGTCGAGCCGCACGTCGCGGGGGCGGCGAAGGTGGGGCGAGGCCACGCACGGCGCGGCGGAGGGCGCGGCGGCGATCGTGCTCGGGAAGTCAGTTGCGGTCGACATGAGGCCGGCTCTCGGTCTGGCAGGAAACGTCTGTGGTCGTGCTACGCTCGAGCGTCGCTGAGGGTTCCGCCGGGCGTGCGATCATGCGAGGTCGGCTGGCGTCAGCCGAGCGCCGCGCGAGGCGCTTGTCGCGGGCAGCCGTGGCGCGATGCCGCACACGGGCTGAACAAGCCGGCGCGGCAGCCAGTTGAAAGATGCGGGTCGCTTCGTCCAGGCGGCAGCCGGCCGGGGTGGACGCTTGCCGAGTGCGGGGAACGGCGGCTCGTGAAGCGCTCATGACAGCCGGCTTTCGGGGCCGTTGGACCGGCCAACCTGATGTTGAATGCGACGCCGATTCTCGGTCTTTCACGCCAGGGGCGGCACGCCGGACACTTGTGATGTTGCCTCATGCTGCAGTGCAGCGACAGGCGGCATTGCGCCTCGTCCCGCAGCTTGGGCAGCGCTTGCAGATGGTAACTCTGGAAGTGCTCGAAGGGGGGTGTCACCGCTTGCTTCCCACGCCGCATCTGACACCGATTCGCGCTGACGCGCGTGCTCAGTGCCCGCGATCGGTGGACAAATCCAGTGATGTGGCTCGGCGCATGAATGCGGGCTGAATGCCGGCGGACGGATGCAAGCCAGCACGCTGAGCGGCGCTCGACCGATGACCATCGCCATGGGCGGGACCAGGGTGGGCAGGGCGGCGAACGCATCCCGATCAGAGATCAGAGATCAGCAATCGGAGATCAGCGGCCGGCGTCGCAGGCGGCGATGCTCGCGACGTTGATGATGTCGCTGTCCTTGGCGCCGAGCGTGCTACGCCGCCCCGGTGTCATGACCTTCAGGGCTTCGGCGGCGCCAGGCCTGGTATGCCGAGTACGCCCGTAATGGCCAGCTTTTCCCTGACCGCCGGGTCGTCGCGCATCCACTCCTTGGTCTCGCCGTAGCGCGCCTTCCAGTGGCTCAGAAAGGCATTGGTGTCCTGCCAGGCGGCTTGCGGCGACGCGCGCAGCTTCTGGGCGAAAAACACCGTCATCGCCGGGTTCTCGATGAGCAGGCCATCGGCCTCGATCTGTTTTCCGCAGGATGAGACGAGGTCGCGGTGCGCACCAGCGAAGTCGGTGCCGCCCTTCACGACCGGTCGCAGTTTGCCGTCGTCGGTGACGAGCCCGAGCTGGCGCTTGCCGTCGCCGCAGTTGGCGGGGCAATCACCTTTCAGATGGCAAGCGATATCCACGACCGTGCCTTTCAGGACGACGATCTTCTCGTTGGGCAGACCCCAACTGTCCGCGGCGGTGCAGGGCCGAGACAGGGTCAGTGCGCCGGCCAGCACAGATAGGATGGCGAGCGCTGTAAGCACTTCGGCGCGAAACGCCACATGTGATGGGGTCATGGCTGCCTCACTCGCCAAAAGGAACGACGCCATATTGAGCGTGCGTCATGTTCACGATGCCCTTGTCGTCGGCCACCTTGTCGACGAACAGGTACTTCACGCCGTCACGCTCGTAGAGGTCGCCGTCGACGGTGACGCTGTGCGACTGGATCGTGATGAGCCGCGGGGTGGCGACGTTGTCGGCCTCGCTTTCCAGCCGGAGCACCATGTAATGGTTGCCGTCCTTGTCTCGGATGGAGACCGGAATGCCGCCAACGGCGCACCAGATCGCGCACTGATGATGGGCGGTGCCTTCGGCGTACATGATCTGGCTGATGGAGCACCAGGTATCGACGACCTCACCGGTCACCGTGACCCGCGTGGGGGCCTGCGTCTCGGCCGATACGAGCATTCGGGCCGTGCCTAGCGTGAAGCCCACGGCCAACGCCGCCGGCAAGACTATCGACAACACGTTACGCATGGGCGCGCTTGTCCTCTTTCGGTCCCGCGGGGACGATTGTCCTACTCCCGCAGAGCACGAGGCTAGTCGCACGCCGGTGCGACGGTCGAAGCACGAGCCGCCCACGCGATCTCATTTGTTCGTGACGGGATCGTCAGGATGCGTGTGCGAAGCGCGGGAACGTGGCGCCTCACTCAGCCGGAACGATGCGGCTTCCGGGGCCGAAGTCGGCCATGGCCTCGTCTGGTCTGGATGCGAGCGCATGAGACTGCGCGGCAGCGGGCGAGGGCCCGGCTGCACCGCGTGCGGGCCTGATGCCCGTGCCGTTGAGTGCCAGCCACGGCTGTCGCTTGAAGTAGTCCGCCATGTAGGCGACGGCGACGAGCAGCGCGCAGCCGGCCAAATTCACGGCGGTCGCCAAGACGAAGTTCCGTCCGGTCAGGTCGAGCACGATGCCCGCCGCGAGCGACAGGACGATGCCGGCCATGAACACGCCGAGGGCCTGCTGGCCGACCTTGCAGCACACCGCGACGACCGGACCGGTCAGGCGGCGGCCGCCCTCGCCGGCAACAACCCATGCGAGATACGCAACGGCGAGGAAGTGGACGAGGCGCAGCGGCCGGAAATGGGTCTTGTCCACGAGTGGCCAGAGGGCCTGGTTGCCGGCGCGCAGTGAATCGCTGCTTTCGACGAGCAACGGGTTGGCTAAAGGGATCAGCACAACGACGACGAGCAGGGCGGCGATGATCAAGCGGTGATCGACAGGGGGCGCGGGAATCCAGCCGCGCATGAAGGCAAAGCCGGTGAAGAACACGAGCTGCCACGCGAACGGATTGAAGAACCAGACCTCGGGCGCGAGAGGATCGCCGCCGAAGTCGATAATTCCAGATGTGCCAACGGCGTAGAGCGACAAAACGAAAGCGGCCACGGGGAGCCGTCCGTAGCGTCCGAGCCAGACGACGAACGGTATCAGC
>JANRIT010000057.1:0-10120 GCA_033764645.1 Hyphomicrobiaceae bacterium | reverse complement strand
GCCGAGCGCACGGTGCCGCAGACGATCGAGGTCTCACCGGGCGCGCTCGGCATTCCGGCCATCAATCCGCAGGGCGACGTGCGCGCGCTCGAGGAGATCGAGGCCGACATGATCCGCCTCGCGCTGGGGCGCTATCGCGGCCACATGACGGAGGTCGCCAAGCGCCTCAAGATCGGCCGCTCGACACTCTACCGCAAAATGCAGGAGTACGGGCTCGAGCCGCGCGCCAACTGATCACGGCGCCGCCGGATCGGCTCAATTGGGTGGTTTCGAGGGCAAGGGACGGCGAGAGGCGCTCGGTTGCGCTCATCGCGGTCCCTTTGCCGTCCGTCGAAGGCCCGCCGCCACCCATGTTCCATGCCGCCTCGAAGCTGTTCTGGCTCATCGCGCAGCCATCCTCCCTCATCGCCATCGCGCTGGTGGCGGGCCTTGCCCTCGTCTGGCTGGCGCCACGCCGCGCGATCGGCGGGCGCATCATTGCGATGGGCCTCGTGGCGCTCGTCGCCTGCGGCTTCCTGCCGGTCGGCAATCTCCTGATCCGCCCTCTCGAGGAGCGGTTCGCCGGCGTCGCTTTGCCGCCGGAGGGAACGCCAGTGGCTGCCATCATCATCCTGGGCGGCTTCGAGGACGGGTGGGTCAGCGCCGGCCGCGATGGCCTGGCGGTCAACGAGGCCGCCGAGCGGCTGACCGAGGGCGTTCGCCTCGCACTGCGCTATCCCGACGCCAAGGTCGTGTTCACCGGAGGGGTCGGCGGGCTGATCGCCGGTGGCAGCGATGCGGCGGGCCCCGTCGGCCGCTACCTGTCCGACGTCGGCGTCGCGCCACAGCGCATTCTTCTGGAGAGCAAGTCCGCCAATACCTGGGAAAACGCGCTCTTCACGCGCGATCTCGTGGCGACCGCCAGCGGCCAGCGCTTCCTGCTGGTCACCTCCGCCTATCACATGCCGCGTGCGATGGGCGTGTTCCGCCGCGCGGGGTTCGACGTGTGGCCCGCGCCGACCGACTACCGCACGCGCGATGCGCGCGACCTTGTGCGGCTCTTCACGTCGATACCGGCCGGCCTGGAGCGCGTCGATCTGGCGGCGAAGGAATGGATAGGACTTGTCGCCTATTGGGCGACGGGCCGTCTCGACGCGCTGTTTCCCAGACCTGATGCCGAGCCCGCCACGCCGCGCCCGCGTGCTTGATCAGCCGGGCGGCTGCCCAGCCGAAGGTGTGCTTGCCGGTTGCACGTCCGCTTTGGGTGCGGGACGCGCGCGCGGCGTCTCGCGGAAGTCGCGCGGCTTCAACTCGGCGGCGAGATCGTAGGTCGGACAATTGAGCTCGGCGAGGCGCCTGTTGTAGGCCTCGAGCACCATGCGGTCGCGCGCCACGTCCGTATCCGGCGCGACACCGATCTGCGTGCCGCCGACCACCGGTCGCGCCGCGTTCTGCATCGTCTTCGACAGCGCCGACGTCTGCCGTCGCTCCTCGTAGTCGCGGATCTGCAGGATGCGCACTTGCATGCGGCCTGTGATCTTGCGGCAGTCGAGCGCCGCTTCCTCCTCGCTGAGGCGATACGTTCCGCCCTCGAAGCTCGCCGCCGGCAGGGAGCTGTCGAGCGAGGACGCGCAGCCTGAAACAAGGAGTGCGAGCCCGGCGACAAGGCCGTACGCCGAGCAGGAATTGAGCGCCAGTCCCCATCGGCGATGGGCGGGAAATCGGCCGGCGCGAGGTGCGATCATGCGGAATTTCGTCCAGTTTCGATTCCTGATCATAGCCGCTAAACAGTCAGGAGTGAGGCGGACGGCTGGGGTCATCCACGCTGGTATCTGCGTCACGTCGCGGCTTCTGGCCGCTGAGGCGCTTGGGGGATGAGTGGCATGACGACCCTTGTCGAGCGGTTCTGCCGGCGCTGGCCCATCTGCAGCACGCTGCTCGCCGTACTGCTGTGCGCGACTGTGGCGCCCGTCTCTCCGGCGGCGGCGGCCGAGCCCTCCGACTGGCCGAAGGCGTTCGCCTGCACGTTCGACGGCGGCACCACGTCGAGCTATGCCGACGGCAAGTTTGCTTCCCGCGCGCCCGCGCCCTTGAACTTCGACATCGCCACGATCGACCTCGACAGGCAGAGTGCCGCCCTCCTTGCACACGTCGGCGCCGCACCCGCCGCCCTGCGCATCGTGCGGGCCATCAACGCCAACCACTTCATCGAGGTCGTCAACGAGGGCTTCCTCAACCTGACGACCATTTACGATGCCGATCCTTCGACCGGCCGCCATCCGGCGGTGCACTCGCGCCACTTCGGCCTCCTGGGCCAGCCGGTGTTCGCGCAGTACACAGGCCTGTGCACGCCGAAGTAGCCGCCGGGGGCGGGCGGACCCATGTCTGCGTATCCCATGTCTGTGGACAAGCCGGCGCGCTGCCGTCGCGCGTGACGGCCCTCGTGCCTATCGTCCCGGCTCGATCAGGTAGGCAAAGCTAAGGAATCCGATGGCGCTGCACCTCGTCAAGCTGTGCGTCGGCGCGACGTCGATCGACGACCTCGCGTCCTGGCAGGAGGAGCGCCTCGCTGCCGCGCACCGCGCCGGCGAGCGGCCCGCGCGCCTGGTCCATACGACGTTCCAGACGCCCAAGCGTGGCGCCGAACTGATGGACGGCGGCTCGCTCTATTGGGTGATCAAGGGTCTCATCCTCGCGCGCCAGCGCATCCTCGGCCTCGACGAGGGCGTCAAGGAAACCGGCGAGGCCTGCTGCCTCATCGTGCTCGATCCCGCGCTCGTTGCCGTCCGGCCGGCGCCGCGCCGGGCCTTTCAGGGCTGGCGCTACCTGACCCCTGACGACGCCCCCGCCGACCTGCCGGCGGGAGCCGCGCCCGAGGCGGACGGGCTCGCCGCCATGCCTCCCGCCATGCGTCGCGAGCTTGCCGCGCTGGGCTTGCTGTAGGCCAGGACCACGACTGCTGCTCCCCCTAACCCTGCCGCCTCACGACCTTTTCGAGCTATACAGCGCAGATTTACTTCGTTCCCGGCAGCATCCCTTCCGGACAAAGTGTTGCGCATGGATGGGGTCGCAGCATGTCGTGGAACATCGATTCGATCGTCGCCGAGTTGCGCGAGGCACGCCAGCGCAGCCGCCGCGTCGAAATCATGAACAGTCGCGGTGCCCTGCCACCCTCGCCTGCCCGCCTCGGCGAAGTCATCACTGACATCTTCGCGGCGCTCTTCCCACGTCATGCCGGGGCGCAGGTCCGTACGGTCGCGGAGGTCTCTTACTTCGTCGGCCACAGTCTCAATCGCGCCTTGTGCGCACTGCTTGAGCAGGTGCGCCGCGAGTTCGCCTTCACCAGTACCGCGCCACCGGGCGAGACGCTGGCCGCATCGGGTCGAACTCCCGAGATGATCCTTGCCGCGTTCGCAGATGCCCTGCCCTCGATCTACGTGCTTCTCGAGAGCGACATTCAGGCCGCTTACGACGGCGACCCTTCGGCGCGCAGCATCGAGGAGGTCTTGCTCAGCTTTCCGGGTGTTCGGGCGATCTTTCATCATCGCGTGGCGCATGCCCTGCACGGGCTTGGCGCTCCGATCACCGCTCGCATCATCTCCGAGCTGTCAAATTCGGCGACGGGCATCGACATTCACCCCGGTGCCCGCATCGGCGCGAGCTTCTTCATCGACCACGGCACAGGCGTCGTGATCGGCGAAACGTGCCGCATCGGGGATCGCGTGCGCCTGTATCAGGCCGTCACTCTCGGAGCCAAGCGCTTCCTGAAAGACGAGGACGGAGCGCTGATCAAGGGCCGCGAGCGCCACCCCATCGTGGAGGACGACGTGGTCATCTATGCCGGCGCCACCATTCTTGGCCTGCTCGTGATCGGGCGCGGCTCGATCATCGGCGGCAACGTCTGGCTGACGCGCTCGGTCCCGCCGGGCAGCCACGTCGTACAGGCGCAGGCGCAGTGTGACGTATTCGACCAAGGCCAGCGGAACTTGACCCGTCACCGCTCACTTCGCATGGACGCAAACGAAGGGTTCGACCAATGACAGAAACGACGCAGACCGCCTTGGGTGATATCGCCGCCCGCCAGCTCGCCAATGCCACCAAAACTGTGCCGCAGTTGGCGGCTGTTTCGCCACGCTGGCTTGTCAGGATGCTGAGTTGGGTGCCGGTCGAGGCCGGCATCTATCGCGTCAACAAGGTGCGCGACGCAGCCCGCGTCGAAGTCGACTGTTCCGTGCGCGACGAGCGCATCCTGCCGCACACCTTCGTGGACTACATCGATGACCCGCGCGAGTACCTTCTCAGCGCGGTGCAGACTGTCCTGCACGTGCATACGCGTGTCTCGGACCTCTACAGCGTTCCGCATAATCAAATTAAGGAGCAACTTCGACTTGCCATCGAGATCGTAAAGGAGCGCCAGGAAAGCGAACTCGTGAACAACAAGGAGTATGGCCTCCTGTCCCACGTCGCGAGCACGCAGCGCCTCAGGACGCGGACCGGTGCGCCGACCCCGGACGACTTCGACGAACTGATCACCCGCGTCTGGAAGGAGCCGGGTTTCTTCCTTGCGCACCCGCTCGCCATTGCCGCCTTCGGACGTGAGTGCACGCGCCGCGGTGTGCCGCCTCCGACGGTCAGCCATTTCGGTTCTTCGTTCATCACGTGGCGCGGCATTCCGTTGGTCGCGTCCGACAAGATCGAGGTGAAGGAGGGACGCACCAAAATCCTGCTGATCAGGACCGGTGAAGTAAAGCAGGGTGTGGTCGGCCTTTATCAGCCTTCGCTGCCGGGGGAGTTGTCGAAGGGTCTGTCGGTTCGCTTCATGGGCATCAACGAACAGGCCATCGCCTCTTACCTCGTGTCTCTTTACTGCTCGCTGGCCGTGCTGACGGACGATGCACTGGCCGTGCTCGAAGACGTCGAGGTGGGCAACTACCATGCCTACGCTTGAGCCAGCCGCCATCGATCGCGCACTCGACGACCTCGTGGCAGCCGCGCGCGGGTTCCTTTCTCCCGCCACTCCGTCTGCGTCGCCGGGCACGCATACTGCGGCCGCCGTTGGCGCCTTTCCGCCGGAACGGGAGGGGGACCTCGCGTCATCCCCGCCAGCGCCTCAGGCGACGGCTGACCGCGAGGACGCTCTTGCATTTGACCAGCGGCTGTCGCGGCTCGTCGCCGATCTCTCTGCGCGGCCACCTCTGGACGCGACGGACCTGCTCTGCACCGTGTCGGCGGCCGTGCCGTCCCTACCCGGCGCGCATGCGCATCGCAGCGTGGTCAGTCCCCAACCCGCACTGCCGGAGCTTCCCTTCGCCAGGGAGTTGGCTGCGCTGATCGCGCCTCTGCGCCTGCCGGCCACGCCGCGCACCACTTCGTCAGAGCATGGCAGGCATGATAAAGTCTTCGACGAGCACGAGTTCGGCGCGTTCGAGGCAAAGAGGACGGCACGGCCCTTCGACGTCGACGCCATCCGCGCCGACTTCCCCATATTGTCTCGGACGGTTCACGGCCGGCCTCTCATCTGGTTCGACAATGCCGCAACGACGCAGAAGCCGCGTGCCGTCATCGAACGCTTGGCTCACTTCTACGAGACGGAGAACTCGAACATCCATCGCGCCGCCCACGCTCTGGCGGCGCGCGCCACTGACGCCTACGAAACGGCCCGCGCGACAGTCGCCCGATTCCTCGGCGCCGGCTCTGACACCGAGATCGTCTTCACGCGGGGCTCGACCGAGGCCATCAATCTCGTCGCCGCGACCCACGGCATGCAGCACGTCGGCATCGGCGACGAGATCGTGCTGACCCATCTCGAGCATCACGCGAATATCGTGCCTTGGCAGGAACTCGCACGCGTGAAGGGTGCGCACGTGCGTATCGCCCCGGTCGACGACAGCGGTGCCCTCTTGCTCGACGATCTCGGCCGGCTCTTGAACTCCCGCACGAAGATCGTCGCCGTATCGCAGGTGTCGAACGCCCTGGGGACGATCACCCCGATCGCGGCCATCATCGAGATGGCCCATCGCGTCGGGGCCCGCGTGCTGGTCGACGGTGCGCAGTCCGTCTCGCATATGCCCGTCGACGTGACGCACCTCGATGCCGACTTTTTCGTCTTCTCGGGGCACAAGCTGTTCGGCCCGACCGGCATCGGTGTTCTGTATGCCAAGGCCGAGCTGCTCGACGCCATGCCACCCTATCAGACCGGCGGCAATATGATCCGCGACGTCACCTTCACGCGCAGCCTATTCCAGGGGGCGCCGCAGCGCTTCGAGGCGGGAACCGGCAACATCGCCGACGCGGTCGGGCTTGGTGCGGCAATCGAGTACGTCGAAAGCATCGGGCTTCCGGCGATTGCGCGTTACGAGCACGGCCTGCTCGAGTACGCGACCGCGCGTCTCGGTGAGATCGCTGGATTGACCATCATCGGCCAGGCACCGGAGAAGGCGAGCCTCATCTCTTTCGTGCTGCGCGGCGTGGACAGCGAGGCCGTGGGCCGCACCCTCGATGCTCACGGCATCGCCGTCCGGTCAGGCCATCATTGTGCGCAGCCGATCCTGCGCCGGTTCGGCCTCGAGGCGACGGTCCGTCCTTCCTTCGCCTTCTACAACACCTGCTCCGAGATAGACGTCATGGTCGATGCATTGGCCGCGCTGCAACTCGACCGCCATGTTTCGAGGATGTGAGCAATATCAGGCCGCCGCCGGTGGGCTGTGGCGACGGGCGACGCCTCAGGTCCCGAAGATTGACCAGCCCATGCGTTTGCTGAGGGCTTCGAGGGCCATCTGGCCGAGCTGCGAGTTGCCGGCGGCATCGAGGCCCGGCGACCAGACGGCGATGGAGGCCTTGCCGGGAGCCACCGCGAGGATGCCGCCACCGACGCCGCTCTTGCCCGGCAATCCGACTCGGTAGGCGAACTCGCCCGAGCCGTCGTAGTGGCCGCACGTCAGCATGACGGCGTTGATGCGTCGCGCCCGCTCGAGGCTGACGACCGCCATGCCGGTATCGGGATTGCGCCCGCCGAGTGCGAGGAACCTCCCCGCCTTTGCGAGCTGCCGGCACGACATGGCGATCGCGCAATGATGGAAATAGACCCCGAGCGTGTGCTCGACAGGGTGCGTGAGCACATCGAACGACTTCATGTAATTGGCGAGCGCGCGGTTGCGAAAGCCGGTGCGCTGCTCGGATGCGGCGACCGCCTTGTCGATGGCGATCGACTTGTCGTCGGCGAGGAATTGCATGAAGCGCAGGATTTCGCCGAGCGCCTCGCGCGGCTGATGCCCGGACAGAATGAGATCGGTAACGGCGATGGCCCCCGCATTGATGAACGGATTGCGCGGAACGCCGCGCTCCTTTTCGAGCTGCACGATCGAATTGAACGGGCTGCCGGACGGCTCGCGTCCGACGCGCGCCCACAGCCCGTCGCCCGCCTTGCCGAGCGCCAGCGTCAGCGTGAAGACTTTCGAGATGCTCTGGATGGAGAATGCTTCGTCGCAATCGCCCGCAGCCGCGACCGCACCATCAGCGTCGATCACCACGATGCCGAACTTGCGCGCATCGATGTTCGCGAGTTCGGGGATGTAGCTCGCAGCCACGCCGCGATCGCGGCGTGCCGCCATCGCATCGGCGATGTCGCGGACGACTGTCTGGAGGTCTGCCACCGGCGCGCCCTGCTTGCCCCTGGAATCGGGCGCCGCCTTGGTCTCGTCGCAAGATCGGCGCGCCACATCCTGCATCCGGCGGCGCGCGCTGCCCTGCGACCGGTCGTCGCCGTCAGTCGCGTGAGGGCTCGACGGCTTCGGCGATGGCCGCGTCGTGATACCAGCCGGCGGTCGCCACGACGGCGTTGCTGCCGGCCATCATGGCGCCGTGCAGCGGGAGAGCGCCTGGGACCCGCTCGAGGGTCGCGCGACCCTGCGCGCGGCGCAGCCCGGCGCGGCCTCCGGCGGGGAACGGGACGATCGTTGCGCTGTGGCGCGGCGTGATTTCGGACATTCGAATCTCCATCGGCATTGTCGGAGACGATAACGCGGAACGTGCGAATAAGTTGCCCGAGTTTGCCGACGTGCTCAACAATTATTATGCAAACTGCAAAAATTATAGGCAAGAAACGAGTTGCCTTTTTCTATAGCTTTCGGTCATCCGGCGATGCCTGCAAATGAAACAGGTGCCGTGGAAACTTAAATTCTGGGCATCGGCTTTCGGCAGCGGTCTTTGCGGACCTGTACGTGAGGGCCGCCCCCGGTCGTGGTTGTTGTGGCGCGTGGCGGCACGCCGACGCGCGAGAATGGAGAGGTCGTGCATGACGAAGTACAAGCTCGAATACATCTGGCTCGATGGCTACACGCCGACCCCGAACCTGCGTGGCAAGACCCTGATCAAGGAGTTCAGCTCCTTCCCGACCCTCGACCAGCTCCCGCTGTGGGGCTTCGACGGCAGCTCGACGATGCAGGCCGAGGGCCACAGCTCCGACTGCGTCTTGAAGCCGATCCGCCACTTCTACGACCCGGCCCGCACGAACGGCGTCCTCGTCATGTGCGAGGTCATGATGCCCGACGGCAAGACCCCGCACGCCTCCAACGCGCGCGCCACCATCCTCGACGACGAAGGCGCCTGGTTCGGTTTCGAGCAGGAGTACTTCCTCTACAAGGACGGCCGCCCGCTCGGCTTCCCGCCGCAGGGCTATCCCGCGCCCCAGGGCCCCTATTACACCGGCGTCGGCTACAAGAACGTCGGTGACATCGCCCGCCAGATCGTCGAGGAGCACCTCGACCTGTGCCTCGCCGCCGGCATCAACCACGAGGGCATCAACGCCGAGGTGGCCAAGGGCCAGTGGGAGTTCCAGATCTTCGGCAAGGGCTCCAAGCGCGCCGCCGACGAGATGTGGATGGCCCGCTATCTGCTTCTGCGTCTCACCGAGAAGTACGGCGTCGATGTCGAGTTCCATTGCAAGCCGCTCGGCAACACCGACTGGAACGGCTCGGGCATGCACGCCAACTTCTCGACGTCCTACATGCGCGAGATCGGCGGCAAGGCCTACTTCGAGGCCCTGATGGAGGCCTTCAAGACGTACCGGGCCGAGCACATCGCGGTCTATGGCCCCGACAACCACCTGCGCTTGACCGGCAAGCACGAGACGGCGGCCATCGATCAGTTCAGTTACGGCGTGGCCGACCGCGGCGCCTCGATCCGCGTGCCGCACAGCTTCGTCAACAATGGCTACAAGGGCTATCTCGAGGATCGCCGTCCGAACTCCCAGGGCGACCCCTACCAGATCGCCTCGCGCATCCTGAAGACGGTCGCTTCCGTGCCGACCTCGGCCAAGGCCGCGGCCTGAGACTGACCTGCCGCGCCCGTTTGGCGGTTGCGGCGCATGTATTGTCATGAATACTCCGCGGTCGTGCCCGGCACGGCCGCGGAGTTTGCGTTTCAGCGCCGCTCGGCCTCGTCACGGCACTTTCCGCCTGCCGCGAATTCGGTCACACAGGGCGCTCGATCCGTCGCGGCGCCACTCCAGCGCGACGCATACTTACGAGGATCGCCAAGCCATGGCCGCTAAGGGCTCCACGACCATCGTCGTCATCGCGCTCACGGCCAACCTCGCCATTGCGGCGGCCAAGTTCGCCGCGTCGGTGTGGACGGGCTCATCGGCCATGTTCTCCGAGGCGATCCACTCCCTCGTCGACAGCGCGAACCAGGCGCTGCTGCTCTATGGCATCGGCCGCTCGCAGCGCCCCGCCGATGAGCGCCATCCGTTCGGCTATGCCAAGGAGCTCTATTTCTGGAGCTTCGTCGTCGCCATCGTGCTGTTCGCGCTTGGCGCGGGCTTTGCGATCTACGAGGGCATCGAGAAGCTTCAGCACCCCCACGCCCTCGAGCACACGCATATCATCTATGGCGTGCTCGCCTTCGCCATCCTCGTCGAGGGCTATTCGACCTACAAGGCGATCGCCGAGTTCAACGCCCGGCGCGGAACGACCGGCATCTTCGCGGCGCTGAAGGATAGCAAGGACCCCGCGCTCTTCGCCATCGTGCTGGAAGACATCGGGGCCATGATCGGCCTCTTCGTGGCGCTCATCGGCGTGTTCGTCGCCGACTATTTCAAGATCCCCGAGGCCGACGGTCTCGCCTCGATCGTCATCGGCGTCGT
>JANRIT010000054.1:0-26598 GCA_033764645.1 Hyphomicrobiaceae bacterium | reverse complement strand
CCTACGGCATGGGCCGCACCGCCGCGCCCCATGGATACCGCCCGACCGTGATCGACTTCACCGCCTTGCGCTGCTTGACGTCGATCACCGTCACGTCGTTCGACACGCCGTTGGTGGTGAACAGCATGTCCTCCTCCGGCGTGAACGCGAGGTGCCACACCCGCTGGCCGACGAGGATGTAGCGCTCGACTTCCAGCGACTGCATATCGACGACGGCGACGCGGTTCGCCGGACCGAGCGCAACGAATGCCGTTTTGTCGTCGGCGGTGATCTTGAAGCCGACCGGCTGGATCGAGTCGGGCGTCAGCCCCGGCACCGGGAACGAAAGCACCTTCTCGATGGTCCACGTGGCGACATCGATGATCGACACCGTGCCGCCGATCTCGGATGACACCCAAAGCTTCTTGCCATCACGCGTGAACTCGGCGTGCCGCGGCCGCTGGTCGACGAGGATGTTGGCGACGATCTCGCGCGTCGCCGTGTCGATGATGTGCGCCATGTTCGTCGTCTCCGACGTCGTCACGGCGAACCTGTTGTCGGGCGAGACCGCCATCCCCTCAGGCTCGATGCCGACCTCGACCTGGCCCACCACGCGCCGCGTCTCGAGATCGACGATCGTCGTCACCGCATTGTCCTCGTTCGCGATGTAGAGCCGCCTGCCGTCCGGAGCGACGGCGAATTGCTCCGGGTCCTCGCCCGACGGCAGGTCGTGCAGATGCTCACCGGTGGCCGCATCGAACACTTGCACCGCGTCGCTGTCGCTGGCGCACACGAGCAGGAAACGGAAGTCGGGAGTGAACGCAACCCCGCGCGGCCGCATGCCGACGTTCAGTGTACGCACCACCGCCAGAGATTTGGTGTCGATCACCGAGATGGTGTTGTCCTTCTCGTTGGTGACGAACACTTCGTGGGCGACGGGAGCAGGTGCCGCCACCAACACGAAAGCCGCCGTCAGCATGAGAGTGCCGCCCGCCGCAGCCAGGCTGTAGATGGTCTTCATGCCGCTCCTCGCCCTCCCGTGGGTCCGCGCGGCAGCAAACCGTGGACGCCGGCCTGAGGCTGGTCCATGGGCTCCTCGCCGGATGCCGAGCACCTTTGTTTGTTTCCGGCATCGCCGCTCGTTCCGCGCCGGTTCGCTGCACCATAGGCAATGCCGGGAGGGCGGCGAACTGCACTATGGTACAATGTTACATCGGCCGTTTTCCGCTGCCCCGCGATGAACAGCCCGCAACGGCCGTTTGCACTATTTGGCAATTCATCGAGCCCTGATGCCGCCCGTAGATTGCGGCCCAACAACAGGAAGAACGTCCCGGGAGGACAGTGCTCGATGAAGCTCACCAAGGCCGTTGTGCTGGCGACGCTGACGGTTTTCGCGGCAGCCGGCGGAGTCGCACACGTCAGGGCGCACGGTGACGTGCAGCCCCAGCCCGTCGACACGACCGGTCTCGATCCGCTCGGCGCCGAATGGCGCACGTCGAACCCCTATCGCGGCAACCCGAAAGCGATCGAGATCGGCGCGTCGGGCTACAACCAGAACTGCGCCCGCTGCCACGGACTGGAGGTCATCTCCGGCGGCCTCGCACCCGACCTGCGTTACCTGGAGAAGGGCGACACCGGTGACGAGTGGTACATGGAGCGCCTGCGCAACGGCGCGACCATCAACGGCGTGACGAAGATGCCGGCCTTCGAGGGCATCATCAGCCAGGAAGCCATGTGGGCGATCCGCGCATTCGTCGAGTCGAAGCACGACGACAGCTGAAGGCTAGCGTACGCATGCGCACTTCGGTCCCCCGATCCGGCGCACGTCGTGCGCGAGCCGCGGTCGCTTCGGCGGCCGCGGCGATCCTCGTCGGCATCGTTGCCGGCCTGCCGGGCGGCACGGCAATGGCCCGCCCCCTCGACGATGTCCTGCGAACCGGCGTACTGCGCGTCGTCGTCTACTACGACAACGCCCCGTTCTCGGCCGGCGAAGGCAACGACGACGCTGCTGGCGTCGACGTCGACCTCGGCCGCGCGCTTGCCGCCAAGCTCGGCGTCAAGGCCGACGTGCTCGTCCGGACGGCCGGCGAGGAGGTCGACGACGATGTGCGCTCCAACATCTGGCAGGGGCCGCGCACCGGCGGGCTGAAGGGCGACGTGATGCTGCACGTGCCCATGGACCGGGAGCTCATTGCCCGCAACCCGGACGCCGTGTTCATCAACCCCTACCACCACGAGGAGACGGTCATCGCCTTCCGCGCCGATCGCGTCTCCGAGACCGCTGGCATCGAGACGTTTCGCAACCACAAGGTCGCCGTCAAGTTCTCCACCGCCGCCCACTACTATCTCGCCTTCGCCGACGAAGGCGCCTACCGCAACAACGTCAGCCCCTTTCGCCAGCTCGACGGCGCGGTCGAGAGTTTTTTGGCCGGCGAAAGCATCGCGCTCATGGGGACGCGCTCTGAAGTCGAGGCAGCACTGCGCAACGCGCCATTTTCGGTCCGCTACACCAAATCGGAAATGACACCGGCGCTGCGCGCCAGTTGGACCATTGGCATGGCCGTCGCCGAGGATAGCCGCGACCTCGGCCATGCGCTGGCAAAAGGACTGCGCGAGTTGCGCGCGTCCGGCGAGTTGAAGGCGATTTTCGACAAGCACGGAGTTTCGCTGGTGGCACCGCCGACCTATTGAGGCCCCGATTGCAAGGATCGGAAATGTTCCAAGGCAGGAACGGTCGGTTCGAGAAAAGGGACGCTTTGCAGTCGCGCCACGGCGATATAGTATCGCAGAGTTTCCACGACTGAACTGAAATCCCGCAGCGGAGAACCTGGCATATGTCGCCGTCGAGGTCGCTGATGCGCTCGCCCACGCTCCGCCGTGCGGGCTTCGCCGTGCTCGCGATCAGCGTGTTCACCACGCATGCCCTTCCGGCGCAGTCACAACCTCGAGGCGATCCGCTGCACTCGGTCATGTGGGAGGACATGCGCAAGCGCGTGTTCGGTGCCGCCCCCATCGTCTTCGACGACCGCATCGTCGTCAGCATCCCTTCCGTGGTCGAGAACCAGGCGCAAGTGCCGGTCACCGTCGATGCCCGTCGCCTCGGCTCGGTGGAGCGCCTCGTCGTGCTCGCTGACCTCAACCCGATCCAGGAGGTCCTGACGCTGACGCCGGTGGCCGCCGCGCCGTTCATCGCTTTCCGCATGAAGGTCGAACAGGGCACGCCCGTGCGCGCCGCCGCCCTCATGGCGGACGGCACGTGGCGCGTTGGCGGTGTCTACCTCGACGCGGCCGGCGGCGGCTGCTCGGCGCCGGCCATGGCCCGCAACGAGCACAACTGGGCCGAAACCGTCGGCCAGACGCAGGGCCGGGTCTGGCGCAACCTCGACGGTACCGCGCGCCTCAGCCTGCGCGTTCGCCACCCCATGGACACCGGCCTCGCGCGCGACAACACGCCGGCCTTCTTCATCGAGACGCTGGACGTGCGCGGCCAGGATGGCACACCACTCGCCACTCTCGGCCTGCACGAGCCCATTTCAGAAGACCCGACTTTGACGCTGGAGGTCCGCCTGCCGCCGTCCGAGACCGCCATCGACGTCACGGGCCGCGACAACAACGGCTCGACCTATCGCTCGCGCCTGCCGGCCGGCTGGCGGCAGAGCGCGCTGCCCGCCGAGTAGCGCACGTGTCGTCCGTGCGTCCTTCGCAGCCGCGGCAATTGCCGAACCTTCGGGCGCAAGACGGGCCATGACTGCGCGGTCCGAAACCATCGACCGCCGCCGCTTCCTGCTCCGCACGGGCACCGCGCTCGGCACGTTGTCGCTCGCCACCCTGCTGCCCGCTTTCCACTCCAGCGCCGCCCCGCTGCGCTACGATCTGCGGCCCGTCGCCCTCGCCGATGGCGTGTGGGTCGTCCACGGTGCGCAGGAGACGATGACACGCCAGAACGGCGGGGCGATCGCCAACATCGGCATCATCGCCACGCGCGACGGCGCCGTCGTCATCGATACCGGCCCCTCCCGTCGCTACGGCGAGGAATTGGCAGCACTCGCCGTACACCTCACGGGCAAGCCCGTCGTTCGAGCCTACCTGACCCACATCCATCCCGACCACGTGTTCGGCAACCAGGCCTTCGCGTCAGGCGCGCTCGCTGCCACGCAGTCGGTCGCCGACGTCCTCGGCAAACTGGGCGAGGGCTTCGCCAGCGCCATGTATCACTCCGCCGGCGATTGGATGCGCGGCACCGAACTCGTCCTGCCCGCGACGATACTCACAGGCACGAGCGAGGAGATCGGCGGCCGCCGCTTCCAGCTGCTGGCCCTCGACGGCCACACCGCCTCCGACCTCGTCGTTCTCGATGAGCGGTCGGGCACCGTCTTCGCCGGCGACCTCGCGTTTCTCGACCGTGCGCCGACGACACCGCATGCGACCATCCCCCGCTGGCACGCGAGCCTCACCGTCCTGCGCGGCCTCGCAGCCAGCAGGCTCGTTCCCGGCCATGGCCCAGTCGAGGCCGGCGCCCGGGCCATCGACCAGACATCGGCCTGGCTCGCCATGCTCGAGGAGCGCATCGGCATGGCTTTCGACCGTGGACTGACCATGACGGAAGCCTTCGCCGAGCCGCTGCCCGCCTGGACGGATCGGATCGCGCTCGCCCGCTACGAATACGAGCGTTCCGTCATGCACATGCTGCCCAAGCTCGAAAGCAGTCGGTGGCCCCGCGTCGACAGAGCCGATTAAGGGAGGTAGGCGCGATTTCGGTAAAGCGCGGTCCGGCTCGCCAGCACGGCCCGCCGACTTGCGCACGCCAACGGCCATTTCACGAATTCCCGGCGCTTTGCCATGCGGCAACCGCCATCCGGCGTCAGCCGGAATAAATGCAAGTCTCTGAGAAAGTTCTGCCTTGATCAGGAATGCCAGCGCCGGCCGCGGTTGTACTATTTGGCAATTAGAGGGCGAAAGTCGCTGCGATACGGTGTTTTTGGCTTCGCGCCCCGACGCGCACTCCTTGGCGCGGGAAAAATGAGGGATGCGGCCCAGGAAACCAACCAAGGGGAAATTCATGACGACCTGGAAATGGTTCGCAGCCGCGAGCGCATTGGCGCTTTCGGTCGCGATGACGCAGCCCGCGCTTGCCGACGTCACGATCGACGACGTCATGAACGACGCCAAGACGACGGGCGACGTGCTCTCGAACGGCCTCGGCCCGCAGGGCCAGCGCTACAGCCCGCTCAACCAGATCAACGCCGACAACGTCGCCGGCCTCGTGCCGGCCTGGGCGATGTCGCTCGGCGGCGAGAAGATGCGCGGTCAAGAGACCCAGCCGCTCATCAAGGACGGCGTGATGTACATCACCGGCTCTTACAGCCGCGCCTGGGCGATCGACACGGCCACCGGCCGTGAGATCTGGCAGTACGATGCGCGCCTTCCCGAGGGCATCCTGCCGTGTTGCGACGTCATCAACCGCGGCGGCGCGCTGATCGGCGACAAGTTCATCTTCGGCACGCTCGACGCCAAGCTCGTCGCGCTCGACCGCAAGACCGGCAAGCCCGTCTGGACCAAGACCATCGACGACTTCAAGGCCGGCTACTCCTACACGGCCGCCCCGCTGATCGTGCCCTCCAAGCACGGCCCGCTGCTGGTGACCGGCGTGTCCGGCGGTGAGTTCGGCGTCGTCGGCCGCGTCGAAGCACGCAATGTCGACACGGGCGAACTCGTCTGGGTGCGTCCGACCATCGAGGGCCATGTCGGCAAGCTGCTCGGCAAGGACTCGACCATGACCGGCAAGAAGAACGAGTCCTGGCCGGGCGACCTGTGGAAGACGGGCGGCGCCGCCACCTGGCTCGGCGGCACCTACGACCCCGAGACCAACTCGATCTTCATCGGCACCGGCAACCCTGCGCCGTGGAACAGCCACATGCGGCCCGGCGACAACAAGTGGTCGTGCTCGCGCCTCGCCATCGACCCGGATACCGGCGAGATCAAGTGGGGCTTCCAGACAACGCCCAACGACGGCTGGGACTATGACGGCGTCAACGAGGTCGTCTCCTTCGACCTCGGCGGCGTCAAGGCGGCCGCCACCGCCGACCGTAACGGCTTCTTCTATGTTCTCAATCGCGAGAACGGCAAGTTCATCCGCGGCGTGCCCTTCGTCAGCAAGATCTCGTGGGCCAAGGGCCTCGACGAGAACGGCCGCCCGATCTACGTGCCGGAGAACCGCCCGGGCGATCCGACCAAGGGCAAGGACGGCAAGAAGGGTGACGCCGTGTTCGCGGTGCCGAGCTTCCTCGGCGGCAAGAACTGGATGCCCATCGCCTACTCGCCCGACACCAAGCTGTTCTACATCCCGGCCAACGAGTGGGGCATGGACCTGTGGAACGAGCCGGTGACCTACAAGAAGGGCGCCGCCTACCTTGGTGCCGGCTTCACCATCAAGCCGATCTTCGACACCCACATCGGTTCGCTCAAGGCCCTCGACCCGGCCTCTGGCGAGATCAAGTGGGAGATCAAGAACCCTGCCCCGCTGTGGGGCGGCGTGCTGACGACGGCCGGCAACCTCGTGTTCTACGGAACGCCGGAGGGCGACTTCAAGGCCGTCGACGCCGGCTCGGGCAAGGAGCTGTGGTCGTTCAATACAGGCTCTGGTGTCGTCGGTTCGCCCGTTACGTGGGATCAGAACGGTGAGCAGATGATCTCGATCGTATCGGGCTGGGGCGGCGCCGTGCCGCTGTGGGGTGGCGAGGTCGCCAAGACCGTCGCCAACCTGAACCAGGGTGGCATGGTGTGGACCTTCAAGCTGCCCAAGAAGGTCGCCGGCAACTGACCCGTGCTCGAGCGATGACACTGTGACGGCTTTGCGGGGGTGGGCAGACGATTGCCCGCCCCCGCTCCTTGTCAGGGGCCGCGCGCTCTGTGACACTGGCGTGGATGACAAAAAAATGAAAAGCGGGATCAGCAATCCTGCCGTCCAAGTCTGGGAGGACATGGCCATGCCACCACGAGTCTTGCTGGTGGACGATCACCCCCTCTTCCTCGGCGCCATCCGCACCGCCATCCAGTCGGCCTACCCGGAAGCAGAGGTGCTCGAAGCCGGCTCGATCGCCGCCGCGCGCGAGACCATCGCGTCGAACAAGCCCTTCGACCTGACGCTGCTCGACCTGTCTCTGCCCGGCACGCGCGGCTTCGACGGGCTCCTGGAACTGCGCACCCACCACCCCCGGTTGCCGATCGTGATCGTCTCCGCGCATGAGGACCCGCGCATCATCCACCAGGCGATGGTCCACGGCGCGGCCGGCTACATCTCGAAATCGGTGCGCAAGGCCGAGCTCGCCGACGCCATCCGCGACGTCATGAACGGTTCAGTCGTGCTGCCGCGCGACTACAAGCCCCCCGCCGAGGCCGACCCCAACAGCCCTGAATCGGAGCTGGCCCGCCGGCTGGCGACGCTGACGCCGCAGCAGCTCCGTGTGCTGCAGATGCTGCGCCAGGGCCTGCTCAACAAGCAGATCGCTTATGCGCTCGATGTGGGCGAGACGACGGTGAAGGCCCACGTCTCCGAGATCCTGCGCAAGCTCAACGTCGCCTCGCGTACACAGGCCGTCATCGAGGTCAGCAAGATCGACTTCGACGCCGTGCTGGGAGAGGACGGCGGCTCGGGGCACAAGTAGGTAGGGGGCCGCCTCGGTCATACCGTCCAAGGAATGAATTGAATTATCCAACGTCATGGCCGGGCGTGACCCGGCCATCTAGGATTACATACTCAACCCATTGTAGCTGAAGCCCTGGATGGCCGGCTCAATGGCCGGCCATGACGGGTTTGGGAAAAGCACGTGCGTCAAAGTTTCCGCGGGCTGGTATCAGTCGCCGCGCGGGCCGCCTGGCTCAAAGGCTCGGCGCGAGATCAGCTCACAATGAAGCTGCCCGCCGACAGGCTCGCGAGATCGACGCCGACGAGCCGCAGCGTCGTGCCCGGCTCGAGCGTCAGCACGACATCATCGCCGTCGCCGGCCGCCAGCAGCAGTGCCGCCTCGGCGCTCGCGAGCCCGAAGGCGCTGACGTCGATCCGGTCGACCACCTCGCCCGAGGGGCCGACGTCGAAATCGAGCACGCTGTCGGCTCCCTCGCCGGGGCCGACGACATAGCGGTCGGCACCCTCTCCGCCCAGCAGAATGTCAGTGCCAGCGCCGCCGTTGAGCACGTCGTCGCCCGCCCCACCCTCGAGCCTGTCGTCCTCGCCGCCGCCACGCAGGCGGTCGCCGCCCTCTCCCCCGCGCAGAACGTCGACCCCGCTGCCGCCATTGAGTTCGTCGTTGCCGTCACCCCCGTCGAGTTGATCGGCGCCCGCATTGCCGATGAGGTCGTCGTTGCCGGCCCCGCCTTCGATGACGTCGTCACCGCGCCCGCCGGCGAGCCGGTCGCCGCCTGCTTCACCGCTCAGTGTGTCGGCGCCGTTGCCGCCATAAAGCCAATCGCCGCCCCCGCCACCGAGCAGCAGGTCGTCGTCGCCGCCGCCATACAGCGCGTCGCGTGCGCCGCGCCCGTCGAGCGAGTCGTTGCCCGCCCGCCCGAACATGCGGTCCCATCCCGTCGTGCCGTTGAGGACGTTGTCGCCCGCATCGCCCTCGATGACCGTCACCGGATTGATCAGCACGGTGACGTCGCCGACCGATGTGAAGCCCTGGCCGTCGCTGATCTCGTAGCGAAAGGCGTGCAGGCCGGTCGCACCAGCCTCGGCGATGAAGCGCAGCGAACCGTCGGCCGCCAGGACGACGCTTCCGCCCGACAGTGGCGTCACCGCCGTCAGCGCGAGGCCCGCCCCGAACGGATCGGCGTCGTTGCCGATGAGGTCGGCGGCCGACAGCGTGAGCGTTCCGCCCTCGCCCATGTCGAACGGCCCGTCGGCCTGCGCCACCGGTCCGTCCGCAGGCACCGCGATGACCCGCGCCCGCGCGGAGGCGAGCGCGCCGGCCGTATCGGCGATCGTGTACGTGAAAGTGACTTCCCCTTCCGTGCCATCGGGCAGAACGAGTCGGATCGAGCCGTCCGCTTCCAGGCTCACCGTGCCGGTCGACGGCCCACCCACGCCGACGATGCTGAACGCACCGCTATCGCCAGCAACATCGTTGGCGAGGAGAGCGGCGGCGGGGATAAGCGCACCGCCTCCGCGCACGAGGATGCCGCCGTCACCGACCGCTTGGGGAGGCGCACCGACGAGCGTGCCCGCGGTCGCCGCGCGCGCTTCCAGTTCCGTCCGCGCCCACACCGTGCCGTCGTCGAAGCGCATGCGCTCGATGCCGCGTCCGTCTCCGAGAAAGAAACCCTCGATCGTGACGCGACCGCCCATTGTGAAGGCCAGCACGAGATCGTCGGCCGACCCGGCGACCCTCACGAAACGGACGTCCTCTTCCCCGATGCCCGTCACAATGACCGTATCGGGCTCATCGCCCGTGGCGAGATCGCGGATCGCGTCGCGCCCCTCGCCGGCCGCCACGACATAGGTGTCCCGGCCTTCCCCGCCGATCAGAACATCATCGCCCGCCGCGCCAACGAGCGTATCGTCGCCCGCCCCTCCGACCAGCGTGTTGTCCGCCTCGTTGCCCGTCAACACGTTGTCGAGGCCGTTGCCGGTGCCCAGCGCGGCCGCATCCGTCAGTGTCAGGTCTTCGACGTGCGCGCCGAGCGCGAAATCGACCCCGGCGCGGACGCTGTCGCGGCCTTCCCCGGCCAGTTCAGTCACGGCGTCCCCGGCGCTGTCGACGACGTAGGTATCGTCCCCCGCACCACCGGCCATGACATCCGCCCCGGTCCCGCCATCGAGTGTGTCGTCGCCCGATCCGCCACTGAGGTCGTCGTCGCCGCCTTGCCCTTGCAGGAGCCCCGCGACGTTCGGCACGGCGGCGAGCATGTCGTTGCCCGCGGTGCCTGCGACCAGCACCGGCTCGTCGAGCCCTTCGCCGGCATTTGGATTGCTCGCAGGACCTGTCGGCCGTGCATCGAGCGGAGCCGTCAGCACGCCGTTGTTGGTCAAGGCCAGCGTGCCAGGATCGCGCCCCGGATACGTCGGCACCACGCCGCCGCCCGGCAGCTCGACGAACTCAGGGTCGCCGAGATCGTAGAATTGGATGCCGAGGTCGCCTTCCTCGAAATCGCGCACCGTGACGCGCGTCGCCGTCTCGAAGTCGTAGAAGATGACCCGCCGCGTGATGGTCGCCCCGGTGTCGTCGACGATCTCGACCACCTCCTCGAGTTCACCTTCGACGAGCGAGATGCGCAGGTCGCCGTCGATCAACTCGTACATCATGGTGCCGATGAACGTGACGACGCCGTCGCTCTCGTCGAGGTTGAAATAGATGTCGTTCTCGAGCCGCCACTCGAAGAAGAGCTGCGAGTCCTCCTGCGACAACTCCTCGAACGTGCCGAGCGCGCCGAGCACGGGGAACAGCTCGGAGCCCTCGAGGCCGCCCGCCGAGCCGTTGAAGAAATTGTACGGCACGAAAAGGCGGTCGTCGGCGCCGGCATCCTCGATGACGAGCTCCATGGCGACGTCGAATGTCGCCTGGGCTGCGACGATGAAGCGGTCGCCGCCCGCGCCGCCCCGCGCGATCGTCATGCCGAGCCCGCTGATCAGCGTGTCGTCCCCCTCGCCACCCTCGATGAGGGCAGCCGCGCCGGCTTCGACCGTGCCGGCGCTGCCGTCGATGAGGCGGGCATCGACCACGTCGTCGCCACTGCCGCCGGCCGCTCCCCGCTGCCCTGCCGTCAGATAGATCAGGTCGTCGCCGGCCGAGCCCGTTATCCATTCGACGTTTTCGAACCACAGGCCATCACCGCCACTGGTCTCGCTCGTGACGAACAGCGCCCCGCCGGGGCTTGCCAGCACGATGAGCCCGTCGCCGCCGAGTGCAGTGAAGTCGACCTCGTCGCCGCGGCCCTCGCTGGCGCCCGCTTGACCGCCCATGTCGAACGTCAGGCCGTTCCTGAGGATCGTCGCACCCTCGCCGAAGTAGAGCCGGTCGACACCCTCGAGCCAGGCGAGCTTCTCGATCGACAGGAGCCAGTCGGTGCCGGAGGCGTGCGTGACGGTGAAGGTCGGCAGGAGGTGATCGACAGGCGCGGAGAACAGCTCGATCAGGATGTCGCCGGCCTCCTCGTAGGCCACCGTATCGTTGCCGTCCGAGGCATAGGCGGTGAGCGGCTGACCGCCGTGAAAGATGTTGCTGCCGCCGGACCAGTTGAAGCGGTCGTTGCCGGCCCCGCCGAAGAAGCGCTCCGTGCCGCCGTCGTTCGTGCCGTTGAAGGTGTCGGCTCCCCGCCCGCCGAACAGCGCCGTGAAGCCGTCGCCGATCGTCATCTCGTCGTCTTCGGTCGTTCCGAGCAGCGTCGAGCCGCCCGGCGACAACCGCATGCCGGTGGGCGTGTTGGCTGAGAACGTGAGCCCCGCGTAGTGCAGCAGCGAGGCGACGACGGACGTCGAGTTGATGAGGGCCTGCGCCGTGCCCGGCAACGCGAAGGACTGATAGGGAAAGCGCTGCACCTCGAAGTCCTGGGCGATGTCGGCCATCGTCTCCCAGGCGCCGAACGGATCGAGAAACGGCAGCGCACGGCTGCCACGCGATTGGGGCGAGCCGATCTCGGCCAGGAGCTCGGCTTCCGTCGGCAGACGCGGAATGTCGCCGTCGATGACGGCGTTGGCCTGCGCGAGCGTGGTGCGCCCGTCGGCGCCGAGCACGCCGAGCGTCGCGCCGCCCACGTTGGCATCGCGCGTCCCCTCCATGACCCACCACGTCGACTGCTGCTGCTGGCCGACGAACTCGTTGGGCTGATAGACGAGTTGCAGGTGATCGAAACCGAGAACGCCGAGGTTGTAGACCTCGATCGGAACCCACTCGATGCGAACGCGCGCCATGGCGGATTGAACTCGTGCAATTGCGACTGACAGTAAACGAAGCTTAACGGAAGGATCGCACGCGACGCAATCTAAAGTTGCAATGCTCGCGCGGGAGAGCGGGCGCGAGAACCGGGCGACACCACCTACGGCGCAGCCAATCAAAAGGGGCCGGTTGCTCCGAACCGACCCCCCAAAACAATCGACCGTAGCGAACTCGAATTGGTTACACCGAGGCTGGCAGGCCCTTGATCATCTCGGCGGCCTGCAGCGTGTTGCGCAGGAGGCAGGCAATCGTCATGGGTCCGACGCCGCCTGGCACGGGCGTGATGGCCGACGCGACGCGCGCGGCCTCGGCGTAGTTGACGTCGCCGACGAGCCGTCCCTTGCCATCCGGTCCGACCACGCGGTTGATGCCGACGTCGATGACGATGGCACCGGGCTTGACCCAGTCGCCGCGCACGAACTCCGGGATGCCGACGGCGGCGACGATGAGATCGGCGCCCTTGACCACGTCGTGCACGTTGCGCGTGCGCGAATGGGCGATCGTCACCGTGCAGTTCTCGCGCAGGAGCAGCGCCGCCATCGGCTTGCCGACGATGTTGGAGCGCCCGACGACGACGGCGTTCATGCCCGCCAGATTGGGCTCGACCGACTTGGCCAGGATGAGCGATCCGGTCGGCGTGCAGGGCACGAGCGCCCGCTCGCCGACCCACAGCCGCCCGACATTGACGGGATGGAACCCGTCGACGTCCTTGGCCGGATCGATCGTGTTCAAGACTTTCTCGGCGTTGATGTGCTTGGGCAGCGGCAACTGCACCAGAATACCGTGTACGGCCGGATCGCGATTGAGGCTGCCGACGAGGGCGAGCAGGTCGGCTTCCGTGGTCTCCACCGGCAGCTTATGCTCGATCGACGACATGCCGACCTCGACGGTCTGCGCCGCCTTGTTCTTGACGTAGACCTTGCTCGCAGGGTCCTCGCCGACGAGCACGACCGCAAGCCCCGGCACGAAGCCGTGGGCGGCCTTCATGGCCGCCACCTTCTTTGCGATATCGGCGCGGACGTCTGCGGCGACGGCCTTGCCGTCGATGATGCGTGGGCTCGCCATCTTGTGTGTTCTCCCTCCCCTGCTCGAGTCGACATTGATTGCACCGGGAACCGACCATTCCCGAAGTACCCACCGTCTTACGCTGGTGGCTCGCCCCTCGACTTTGGTCGAAATGTCGCGGTCGCGCCAGCCGTCGCGGCCGCCGTCGGTCCGCCTCAGACGACGAGCTTGGCGATGTTGGGGATGACGACCGACTGCACGAAGAAGCAGGCGAGCAGCAAAATGATGGGAGAGATGTCGACGGCGCCGAGGTCCGGCATCATGCGCCGGATCGGGCGCAGCAGCGGCTCGGTGACGGCCGCCAGCGCGTCGTAGATCGCCCGCACGGTCGAGTTGTAGGGATTGACCACGCCGAAGCTCATCAGCCAGCTCAGGATCACTGTCGCCAGCACGACGTACGTATAGAGCGTGATGACGTAATTGATGAAACCGAGAAGTTCGATCATTCGCTTGTTCCACGCTCTCTTGGGTTTGGCTCGCGCTTCGACGTGTAGCCGCGCGTTGCGGGAGCGGCAAGAAGCGCTATGCCGCCCGCACGCGGCCCGGTTCGTGCGCGGGCACCGCGTCCGCGCACTCGACCGGCGCGGTATCGAAAGCGAGGCCGTGCTCGTCGGCCAGGTGGATCATGGCCCTCTCGGCGAGCGCCGTGATCGTGAGCAGGGGATTGACGCCGAGCGAGCGCGGGATGATCGAGCCGTCGACTACGTAGAGGCCGCGGTGCACGCCCGTACCGCCCGCTGCCCCATCGAACACCCGGCAGCGGTGATCGACGACGCCGGTCGTCCCCTCCGTTCCCAAGGGGCAGCCGCCGAGAGGATGCGCGGTCGCCGGCTGCTGGCCCATCACCGACCCGGCGAGCGGGTTCTTGACATAGGCGCCGCCCGTGCGCGTGGCGATGTCGGTCAATATGGCATCGAGCCTCGCGTAGACGTCGGCATCCTTGGCACCCGGCCAGCGCAAGGAGAGCCGGTCGCCATCGAGTTCGAAGCGGCCCGACGAGGCGTCGTGCGAGACGGCGAAAAAGGTCTGCAGATGCTTGAATGGACCGTCGTAGACGCCCGATACGAGGCTCTGCAAGGCTCCCAGGATGCGCCCGTTGGGAACGAACAGCAGCGGCAGCACCGGCGCGATCGCCGAAGGCAGCGCCCCGTCCTGGATCGACAGCTCGTGGCCGAGAACGTCGCTCTCGACGTCGATCTGGCCGGTCACGGCAGCACCGATCTCACGGCCCGCTAAGCGCGGCGGGTGCCCGACGCCGATGGCGTCGACGTCCTGCTTGACGCCGTAGGCGAACGCGATGATGTCGCCGTTGGCCGAGAACCGCTCGCCGAGGCGGTCCGACAGCGCGAGCCCCGCCGCCGCCGAGCGCAGCAGGATCTCGGTCGAGCCGAGTGTCCCGGCCGCCAGCACGACGACGGGCGCCGTGATGCTGCGCGGCATGGCGAGCCCACCCGTCGCGTCCGCCGCCCCGCGCGGCCCCTCGACGGGTGCGATGGTGACCTCCCAGCCGTCTCCGCCGGGTGCCTTGGCGACGCGGTCGACCCTGATCAGCGTGAAGACGTGCGCGCCGTGCCGCACGGCGTCGGGCAGATAGGTCAGCGCCACGGTGGTTTTCGCGCCGACGTTACATCCCGCAAAACAGTCCCCGCAGCCGGTGCACGCCGACTGCGTGATGCCGGCAGCATTGACGCGATCGGCGTAGGCGATGGCGCACGGTGTCTCGCGCATGGGATGGCCGACCGCCGCGCCACCGGCGGCGAGCGCCCGATACTTGGCAAAGTCTTGCGCCTTGGGATGCGGCGCCGGCGCGAGCCACTGCCGCGCTCTCCGGTAGCCCTCCTCCAGCAGGCCATCCTGACGGATCTGGCCCGGCCACGCATCGTCGTTGAAAACGCGCGGATCTGGCGTCAGGGCGACGCCGGCATTGACGAGCGAGCCGCCACCCAGCCCGCAACCGACGAGCACGTGCACGTCCTCGCCGAGCCGGATGTCGAGGAGACCCGTCGCCGAACCGGTCCTGAGCGATTTGCCGGTCACCTGCAATTCGTTCCGGAGCTCGGGAAAACGCGACGGAAAGCTGCCGGTGAGAACCTCGCGCCCGCGCTCGAGGACGCACACCCGCTTGCCGGCGCGCGCCAGTCGCGATGCCGTCACGCCGCCGCCGTAGCCCGAGCCGATGACGATGACGTCGTAGCGGTCGGCGAGGGCTTGGTGCGGGCTCGACAGTCGCGCCATGGGGAGCGTCCTTTGGTGAGGCGTTCAGGGCAGGGCAGCGCAGGGCGGAAGAGAGACAGACAACTCCGGTCGCAACGCAAGCCTCGTGGCCAGCCGCGAGGACGTAGCACGGGCGGGCCGTGCTCACATCGCACGTCTTGCGTTCACGACCGCGTGTAGCATGCAACCATGATCGCGCCCGGCGGGTATGCTTGATGACCGATCCACCCACCAGTTCAGCACAGCAAGAGGAGTGCGCGCGATGACGAAAGCGATCGTCAAGGTCCTGCCGGCCATGGTGCTGTGCTCGGCAGGCATTGCCGTTTCCGTGACAGCCGCCGAGGCCGCCATCCGCTGCCAGGACAATTATCAGATCGTGCAGGGCAACCTCATCTCGACGCCCTACTGCGAGGACAATTACCTCGCCACCGTGGCGCGCGGCTACGGCACCCGCGTTGCCGCCCGCGACATCCGCAACAGTCCCAATCGCAAGCGCGAGATCTGCCAGCTCGTCGGCCGCGACATCCGCGTATCGGAGATTTGCGCGCCGTACCTGAACGGCTCGAACCGCGGCCGCCACTGAGCGCGATTCCCGTGCGTCCGACGAGGTCGCCCTAATCCTCGTCGATGCCGACCGCGCCGCTCGCCGCGACGGGTAGAGAGCGGGCGTGATGCGAGGTGAGCCGCCAGGCTCCCGCCTCGCGCACGAATACGTTGCTGGCGGTCATGCGGCAGGCGCCGATCTCCTCGACGCAGAACACGAGCGCGGTGAGAGGCGTGCGGATGATCGAGTGGATCTCGGCGCCGACCTGCGGCGGCTCGCCGATCAGCATGATGGTGCGCCAGGAACTCATCACCTCCTCCCGCCCGAAGATGCCTGGCCAGTTGGGGTGATAGACCGACACGTCCGCGCGCGCCGACCAGAGCGCTTCCATCGCGCCGATATCACCTGCGCCCAGCGCTGCATAGAACAGTGCGTTGGCTTCGATGACCTCGGTCAGGCTCAGGTCTTGATCCATCGTGCGTCCTGGTGCGTCGTCGTGCGGCCGGCGGCTGTGAGCCGCTTGGCATATCTACAGCGTGACGAGGATGGCCCCCCCCGTCAAGCCTGCTCCCGCAGCGCACAACAGCACACGGTCGCCCGCCGCATAGCCGCGCGCCTCCGCCTTCGACGAAAGTGTGAAGGGTATTGTTGCCGCCGAGCTGTTGGCGAACTCCGCGACGGTGCTCAGCGTCTGCTCCGGCGTGAGGCAGAGCCGCGTGCGGGTCGCCTCGATGATGCGGCTGTTGGCCTGATGCGGCACGAAATGGGCGATCTCGGACGCTTTCACCCCGCCGCGATCGAGCACCTCGCGCGAAGCCCCGACCATCATGGCCACCGCCTTCTGGAACACCGCCCGTCCATCCGCGATGGTCATCAGCGTCTGGGTGAGATCGAGACCGGGGCTGAAGGGCTTCCGGCTGCCGCCCGCCGGGATGGTGATGAGGCCATAGCCGGACCCGTCCGTTGTGAGCTCGCTCGCCACGATGCCAGCCTCGGCGCGTGACGACGGCACGAGCACGACCGCGCCGGCGGCGTCCGAGAACAGGATTGCGCTCGCCCGCTCGGCCATGTTGATGCGCCGCGACAGGATGTTGGCGGCGACGATCAGGACGGCGCGGCCATTGGCGCGCACCCAGGCATCGCCGAGCGACAGCGCGTACAGAAAGCCTGCGCAGGCACCTGCCATGTCGATGGCCCCGGCGCGGTCGAGCCCGAGCCGGTGGGCGAGGAGCGGCCCGGACGGTGGCAGCAGGTGGTCGGGCGTGGACGTGGCAAGCAAGAGAAGTCCGATGTCACGCGGATCGATGCCGGATCGCTCGAGCGCCATGCGGCCCGCCCCGGCGGCGATATCGGTCAGCGCTTCGCCGTCGCGGACCCAGCGTCGCTCCAGGATGCCGGTGCGCCCCTCGATGAAGCCGGGCTCCAGCCCGAGCCGCGTCTCGATCTCCCCATTGCTGACGACGCGGTCCGGCGCGTAGTGACCGAAGCCGGCCATTGCGACACCGAGCCCGCGACCCGCGCTCATGCAGCGTGCTCCCGCATCGCCTCGGCGACGCTCTCCTCGATCGCGCCGTAGATGCTCCCGATCTCTTCCGCCGTCACGCAGTAGGGCGGCATCACATAGATGGTATTGCCGAGTGGCCTGACGAGAACGTCCCGCGCGAGCGCAGCGCGACGGATCGCAAGACCCACGCTGGCGAGATAGCCGGCATCGGGCACCGCGACGTCGACGGCGGCGATCGTGCCGATCGCCCGTGGCGCGCGCAATGGCCCCTTCCCGGCCAGTGCGCCGACGGCGGCCTGCTGACGGATGGCGAGCGCGGCGATCCGTTGCAGCACCGGCTCCGCCTCCCACACGCCGAGATTGGCAAGCCCCGCCGCACAGGCGATGGGATTGGCCGTGTAGGACGAGGAATGAAAGAACGTCTTGGTCCGATCGCGGGACAGGTGGGCCTGATATACCTCCTCGCTGGCGAGCGTGGCCGCAAGCGGCAGCGCCCCGCCGGTCAGGCCCTTGGCGAGACACAGGATATCTGGTGCGATGCCGGCCTGCTCCACGGCAAACAGCGTTCCCGTGCGGCCGAAACCCGTCATCACTTCATCGGCGATGAGCAGCACGTCGTGGCGCCGGCAGACCTCGGCCATGTCTGCGAGCGTCGCAGCCGGCCAGGCCAGCATGCCTCCGGCTCCCAGCACGAGCGGCTCGACGAGAAGCGCTGCGACGCGGCCCCCCCGGCACTCGCTCTCCAGCCGCTCGATGGCAACGGCAGCCTCGCGCACGCCCGGTCCCGGCAACGGCAGCCGCCCGACTTCGAACAGGAGCGGCCCGTAGGCGGCATTGAACACGCCGCGCGCACCCGCCGACATCGTCCCGATCGTGTCGCCGTGATAGGCGTGCTCGAGCGCCAGGATGCGCGAGCGCCCGGGATGGCCGCGGTTGTGCCAAGTCCCGAGCGCCATCTTGATGGCGACCTCGACGGCGGTCGAGCCCGAGTCGGAGTAGAACACGCGGGTGAGGCCGGCCGGCGCGATGCCGACGAGCGCGCGCGCCAGATCCTCGGCCGGCTGATGCGTGAAGCCAGCGAAGATCACCTGATCGAGCCTGCCGGCCGCCGCGATGATGGCAGCCTCGATCGCCGGGTGGCGATGACCATGCGTCACCACCCACCACGACGAGATGGCATCGAGGATGCGCCGGCCGTCCGCTGTCACGAGGCAGGCGCCTTCGGTCCGCGCGATGGCGACCGGCGCAGGCTCGACGGCGGCCTGCGTGAACGGATGCCAGACGGGTGAGGCCTCCGCGCTCACGCCTTGAAGTCCTCCAGCTTGAAGTTGCGCGCGAAGGCGCCGGCCAGATGCGCCTCGTCGAGCGTCGTCAAGGTCGGCATGCGCCCGAGCCGCCGCGCCTTGCCGAGATGGCAGATGATGGCCTCGGTCTCGTCGTTGGCCTCCCCGCAGAACACGATGCCGTGGAGCGGCAGTCCGCGCCGCGCGAGCGCCTCGCACGACAGAAGCGAATGATTGATGGTGCCCAGCGCCGTCGCCGCGCACAGGATGATCGGCAGGCCCCAGCGACCGAGAATGTCGATCTGCAGCATGTCCTGCGTCAGCGGCACCATGAGCCCGCCGGCAAGCTCGACGATCAGGGGATGGGCCGTCGCTGGCAGCGGATCGAGCCGGCTCACGTCGATCGCGATGCCGTCGATGCCGGCGGCCCGGTGTGGCGAGCAGGGTGTCGTCAGCCGGTAGCGTTCGGGATGGATGCGGCCCGGCGCCCGTCCCGCGAGCCGCGCCACCGTCTCGCTGTCGGTCTCGACCGCGGTGCCGGCTTGCACCGGCTTCCAGTAGTCCGCATCGAGCGCTGCGGCAAGTGCCGCCGAGAACACGGTCTTGCCGATATCCGTGCCCGTGGCAGCGATGATGAAGCCGGTGGTCATGGCACGGCCTCGGCTGGGAGGGGCAGCAGGGTCTGCACGGCGTCGAGCAGGGCGAGCGTGGTGGCCTCGTCGACGTTGAGGGTGAGCGAGAGGCGCAGGCGCGCCGTGCCCTCCGGCACCGTCGGCGGCCTGATCGCCCGCACGTCGTAGCCACGCTCCTGCAACGCCTGCGCCACGGCGAGCGCCCGGTCGTCACGCCCGAGCCGCACCGGAACGATGTGCGAGACGGTCGCCGGCGCTCCTGTCATGGCCTCCACGCGACGCGAGACGAGGGCTGACCGCGCTGCAAGCAGCGCGCGCCGGTCATCGGCGTCGCCGACGAGCCGAAGAGCAGCCTCCGTCACGGCCGCCACGAGCGGCGATGGCGCCGTCGCATAGATGAAGGGTCGGCAGCGGTTGACGAGAAAGTCGGTCATCGCCTGCGGCCCGCACACGAGCCCGCCGGCGACGCCGATGGCCTTGCCGCAGGTATGCAGCGTGATGACGTTGTGACGGCCTTCGAGATGCGCGGCCAGCCCCCGGCCGCGCGGCCCGAGCGCCCCCGTCGCATGCGCCTCATCGACGATGAGCACGCCGTCGTGGCGGTCGGCGACGGCGATGAGTTCAACGAGCGGGGCCCGGTCGCCGTCCATGCTGTAGAGGCTCTCGACGACGATCCACACCCGGCCCGTACCGCCCTTGGCCCGCCAGTGCGAGATGACGTCATCGAAGGCCTGCGCGTCGTTGTGCATGGCGCTCGCGGTGTTCGCCTTGGCAAGCCGCATGCCGTCGTGCGCGCTGGCATGGATGAGCTCGTCGTGGACGATGAGATCGCCGCGCTGCGGCAGGGTCGCGATGAGCGCGGCATTGGCCGTGAAGCCGCCAGCGAAGTAGAGCGCGCTTTCGGCGCCGAAATAGGCGGCCGCGAACGCCTCGAGCGCCTCGTGCGCCGGGTGATTGCCGCGCAGCAGCCGCGATGCCCCAGCGCCGATCGGAACGCCGCGCTCGATGGCCGCGGCTGCCACCGCCTTGAGCTCGGGCCCCTCGGCGAGGCCGAGATAATCGTTGGACGCGAAGTCGAACCCGGAGCGCCCTTGCAGCGTGCGCCGCCTATGGCGTCGATCGAGTGCGGCGAGGCGACGGCTCAGGTCGGTGGCGAGGGTCGCTGGTCGATCCGGCATGGCGGGGCTGGTTGTCGAGGCGCGGACCGCCCGTGACGGGACGGGAGACGGCGCGCGCAGGCAAGTTGAGACTATCTCAGAGTACGGCTGGAGCAAGTCCGAGCCGTTCGAACAGCCGCTGATCCTTGTCCGCGCCGGGATTGTCAGCCGTCAGCAGCGTATCGCCGACGAAGATCGAGTTGGCGCCGGCAAAGAAGCACAGGGCCTGCGTCTCGTCGCTCATCTCCGTGCGTCCGGCCGAGAGCCTGAGCACCGAGGCCGGCATCATGATGCGCGCCGCCGCGATCGTGCGCACGAACTCGATCGCTTCGATCGGCCGCGCGTGCTCGAGCGGCGTCCCCGGGATGGCGATCAGCATGTTGATCGGCACGCTTTCAGGATGCGCCGGCAGGTTGGCGAGCGTGACGAGCATGTCGGCGCGATCCTCTCGCGCTTCGCCGAGACCGAGGATGCCGCCGCAGCACACGCTGATGCCGGCCTCCCGCACACGCGCAATCGTATCGAGCCGCTCGGCGTACGTCCGCGTCGAGACGATCTCCGGATAGAAGCGCTCGGAGGTATCGATGTTGTGGTTGTAGTAGTCGAGCCCGGCGCCCTTCAGCGCGGCAATGTCGTGATCCGACAGCATGCCGAGCGTCATGCACGTCTCGAGACCCATGCCCTTGACGCCCTCGACCATGGCGACGATGGCCGGCATGTCGCGCGCCTTCGGCTCCCGCCACGCCGCACCCATGCAGTAGCGCGTCGCCCCCGACGCCTTCGCCTGCCGGGCCCCTTCGAGCACGGCCTCGACGGCCATCAGCTTGCCGGCCTTGAGGCCCGTTTCGTGGTGCGCCGACTGGCTGCAGTAGCCGCAATTCTCCGCGCATCCCCCCGTCTTGATGGACAAGAGCTTGGCGAGTTCGATGCGGTTGGCGTCGAAGTGGCGGCGGTGCACGGTGTGGGCAGCGAACAGGAGATCGTTGAAGGGCTGCGCGATCAGCGCCAGTGCCTCGGCCGCCGTCCAGTCGTGACGCAGCCCGTCGGTGCCCGATGTCTCACGCGCAGACGCACCGCCCGAGCCCGGCTCCGCGGCAATCGTATCCATCGGCATGGCGGAGCCTCCTTGGTGTTCGAGCGGCGTGCGGTCGTGCCAGCCGGGCGGCGCGATGCGGCGCGGCCAGCGACAGGCACCCGGCCTCTTTGCACCGCGACGCGTCCGCTAGGCAAGGGGTGTCAGGCTCCGGCCGTCGTCCGGCGCGTTCCAGGAAACCCGGCGTGCTCGTTTCGCAACCTCGCCTTGCAAGCGCCGTGCGTCAGCTCGCGATCCGGCCGCCGCCTTTCTTGGTGATGGCGAGGATCGCCGGCCGCGGCGGCATGTCGAAGCGGAAATCGGGCCAGCGTGTGGAAGGGTCGTCGTAGGTCGACAGGCCGGCATCGTTCGACTGCCCGGGATGCTGCACGGCAACGAAGAACGTCTCGTTGTCGGGCGTCGCGCATGGCCCGCACAGCTCCGCCCCGACAGGGCAGCGGAAGAACAGCTTGGCGGTGCCGCGCGCTGGCCCCGTGGTTTCGAGCGCCCACAGACCATCGGTGCGGCCGGTGCGGCCGGCCGAGTTGCCGTCGGTCGCCACCCACATGCGTCCGTCCGCGTCGAACATGCAGTTGTCGGGACTGGAGAACCACCCGCTCGGGCTCGTTGCAGGATTGAACGTCGCGCCGATCTCGGGCTTGCCCGGATCGCCGCAGCGCACGAGGATCTCCCAGCGGAACGTCGGGGCGGCATGATCGCCGCCATCGGGCGTCAACTCGATGATGTGCCCGTCGAGATTGACCGCGCGCGGGTTCGCCGCGTCGACCGCGATGTCCTTGCGGTCCTTGTTGTTGGTCAGCATGATGTAGACCTTGCCGGTCTTCGGATTGGCTTCGACGTCCTCCGGCCGGTCCATGCGCGTCGCCCCGAGGAGGTCGGCGGCCAGCCGCACGTCGATTACGACGTCGCCCTGGTCCTTGAAGCCGCTCGCCGCCGTCAGCGGCCCCTGCCCGTGCTCGAGCGGCAGCCATACGCCCGACCCGTCGGCGTCGAAGCGCGCGACGTAGAGCGTGCCGTGATCGAGGATGTCGCGATTGGCCGCCCTGTTCGCCGTGTCGACCTTGTCGCGCGTGACGAAGCGGTAGACGTAGTCGAAGCGCTGGTCGTCGCCCGAGTAGACGACGAAGCGGCCGTCCTTGTTCATGACGTTGGCGGCGGCCTCGTGCTTGAAGCGGCCGAGCGCCGTGCGCTTGACCGGCACCGAGTTCGGCTCGAACGGATCGATTTCGACGATCCAGCCGAAGCGGTGCACCTCGTTGGGCTCCTTGGCCACGTCGAAGCGCTCGTGGTAGCGGCCCCAGCAGTAGCGCTCCGCCGGCGCGCCATAGCGCTGCAGCGAGACCGCATGCGGATGGTCCTTGGCCGCCGCCTTGTTCCAGAAGTAGCCGTTGAAGTTTTCCTCGCACGTGAGCCACGTGCCCCACGGCGTCACCGCGCCCGAGCAGTTGTTCAGCATGCCGCGCACGGCAAGACCGTCGGGGTTCGCTTTGGTACGCATGCGGACATGGCCCGCCGCCGGTCCGGCGATGCGCATGGGCGTCTCTGCGGTGATGCGCCGCGCGTGTGCCGACCCGCTGACGATGCTCCACGCGCCGTCCTTGCGCAGGACTTCGAACACCGTCCCACCGTGCGCCATCATCTCGATGGCCACGAGCGCCTCGTTCATTTTCTCGAACGGCTTGCCGTCCTTCGGCGAGTGGCCGGAGAACATCAGTTCCTCGTTCGAGTACTCATGATTGACGACGAGAAGGCCGTGGTCGGGGCGGCCGTCGATCGGCAGAAAGCCGATGTAGTCGTTGTTGTAGCCGAACTGTCGCGCCTGCGCGTCCGCGCTCTGCGCCTTTGGATCGAAGGCCGGCGCTTCGAGCAGCACCGGATCGCCCCAGCGCACCAGCACGTCGGCGCGATAGCCGTCAGGCACGTAATGCGTCGTATCGCTGCCGGCCGCGACCTCCTCGAACGTGAACGAGGGTGTCGTCGACGGCGCCTCTGCACACGCCGTAAGCAGGGCTGCCGGCGATACGGCGAGCGAAAGTGCCGTCGTCGCCAGCATCCCCGACATCAGGTCCCGCCGCGAGAGTCTTTCGGCAACGACGTCGCCGAACGTCGGCCCGCAACCGCGGCTCGTCGGCGCATCCTCGGCCTCCTCGAAAGCAACCGACTGGGGCAGGTGCTGGCTCGACATGATGGATTGATCTCACTGTTGGCATTGAATGCAGGCAAAAGGCGTGGTCTCACGTGCGGGCGACAACAGCAACGAACGGGCTCGGACTTAGGATCGATGCAATACGTCCTCGCACCGCCGCCCCGTCCGGGGTTGCCCGTCCTGGGCACCGATCGTCTGTTCCCCATCCGCCGCGTCTACTGCGTCGGGCGCAATTACGCCGAGCATGCTCGCGAGATGGGCCATGACCCGAGCCGCGAGGCACCTTTCTTTTTCCAGAAGAACCCTGACAACCTCGTGACAACCGGCCGCTTTCCCTACCCGCCGGGCTCGAGCGACGTGCACTTCGAGGTCGAATTGGTGGTCGCGCTGGCAGCGGGCGGCCGCGACATCGCCGAAGCGGACGCGCTTGCCACGGTATTCGGCTACGCCGTCGGCCTCGACATGACCCGGCGCGACGTACAGGCCGAGGCCAAGCGCATGGGCCGGCCGTGGGAAGCGGGCAAGGCGTTCGAAGCCTCCGCGCCCTGCTCGCCGATAGCAGCGGCGGCATCGATCGGCCATCCGGCGAGAGGCCTCATCGCGCTCGATGTCAACGGCACGCCACGTCAGCGCGGCGACCTTGCCGACATGATCTGGCCGGTCGCTGGCATCATCGCACAGGCATCCCGCCTGTTCGAACTCGCTGCCGGCGACCTCATCTTCACCGGGACACCCGCCGGCGTCGGCCCGATCAGCGTCGGGGATCGCCTTGCCTGCATGATCGCTGGCGTGGGCCGCCTCGACGTCGAGGTCACGCCCGACGGCAGAGGCTGAAAGGTCCCGGCATGCCAACCGCTCCCTTGCGCCGGCAGAGATGCCGCGCGCAATGAAAACGCCAAAGGCGGAGCACCGTGGCGCCCCGCCTGCCGTTCGCATGAAAATATCGGACGTGGCCCGATTGCCGCTCAGGCGGCCGCGACTTCCGCCTTCGACTTCTTGATGTCGCGCTTGATCTTGAGGCAGCGCTCCGACAACTCCTCGTCGTGCGCCTTGAGCAGGAAGGCGTCGAGCCCGCCCCGGTGCTCGACCGACTTCAGAGCCCGCGCGCTCACCTTGAGGCGGAAGCTGCGGCCGAGCACGTCGCTGATCAGCGTGACGTTGCAGAGGTTCGGGCGGAACTTACGCTTGGTCTTATTCTCGGCGTGGCTGCGGATCTGGCCCGACAGCGGCAGCTTGCCGGTCAGCTCGCACTGGCGTGTCATGGTGACGAAACTCCTCGCGGCGCCTTCGCCAAGTCAGGGCTGGCGCGGCCTGTTGCGTGAAACTGGCGCCGGCTCCGCGAGCGCGCTCCAGCCGTGTTCATGTAGGGTTGCGAGCAGGCACGCGCGGCGGCCGCTCAAATCGAGCGCGTGGAATACAAGAGCCCGCCCTACGCCGTCAAGCCGGACCGCTGCGCGGCGTCGACGCCGCGGCGAGCAGGGAACGCACCCCTTCAACGGGCGTTTCGCTTCCAGCCAATCGTAAGCGGTTCCTTAACCATGCTGACGGCATCCTCTTGAGGTCAATGCGTCGTTCCTCCGCCTTCCGTGCCCGTGCTGATGCCTCCGCGCCGAGGCCTCGTTCGTCGGGAAGGTGCCCGCGTCCAAAGGGTCCCGATATGTTCTCTCGCGTCGTCACGTCCTGTGCCGCGCTGGCCGTCAGCGGTCTGGCGCTCCTGTTGCCGCCCGTCGTATCGCCCGCTGCCGCCAGCGAGGCATGGCCCGCCCGGCTGGCGACAACCTATGCGATCTCCTTCAACGGGTTCGATCTGGGCACGTTCCGCCTGACCGCCGGCGTCAAGGGCGATACCTATCGCCTCGACGGCGACGCGGAGATTTCCGCCCTGCTCGGCACCTTCAAGTGGCGCGGCATCACGAAAGCGGAGGGGCGTATCGAGGCCGCCCGACCCAGGCCCGCCGACTACATCTTCGCCTTCGACGGCACCTCGCGTTCCGGCTCCATCAAGCTCGGCTTCGACGGCAAGGGCCCCGCCAGCGTCTCCATCGTGCCACCGCTGCCGGATGCCTCCGATACCGCCCCCCTGAAGCCGCAGCACCTGCCCGGCGCCCTCGACCCGCTCTCGGCTGTCATGGCCATGGTCCGGCCGCAGAACGGCGCGCCATGCAATCAGCGCCTGGGCGTTTTCGATGGCAAGCAGCGCTTCGACCTCGTGCTCACCGACAAGGGCCGCGAGACGGTATCGCGCCTCGACGGACGCGGTACCGAGCAGGTCTTCGTCTGCGCCGTCCGCTACATTCCGATCGGCGGCTACCCGCTCAACGACGAGACGCGCCGCATGGCCAACGCGACCGATATCGAGGTCGCCATGCGCCCGGTGCCGGCCGCCGGCCTGCACCTTCCCCACGAAATCCGCATCCCGACCGTCGCCGGCACGGTGCGCCTGACAGCCCGCAGCCTCGACGTCGCTGCCGGAACGCCGCGTCTGGCGCTCGCGCGCTGAAGCCGTCCATCCGACCTTCTGTGCGGGCGGACTGTGGGCGGGGCCGTCGGCCAAGCCCGCAGCCCGCAGGCCGCAGGCCGCCCTCGGCGCAGGAAGTGCTTGATTCCCGCCGGTCGTGAGTGCAAAGCCTGCGGGCGGCCCCACCTATCGTACTAGCCAACGTTAGCGATCGCGACGGAGGCCCGCGCCCCTTGGCCCGTGCCATGGGCAATCCTCGGGATTGTGCCATGGACCGCCTGGAAGGGTCTCGCCATGAGCAGCGACTACGAGGGCCGCATCCGCCACGTCACGGCGGTGCTGGGGCCGACCAACACCGGCAAGACCCACCTTGCCATCGAACGCATGCTGGGCCATCCGACCGGCATGATCGGTTTGCCGCTGCGTCTCCTGGCGCGCGAGGTCTACGACAAGATCGGCAACCGCATCGGCTTCGATCAGGTCGCGCTCGTCACCGGCGAGGAGAAGATCAAGCCGGAGCGCGCCCGCTATTGGATCTCGACCGTCGAGGCCATGCCGCGCGACATCGACGTCGACTTCCTCGCCATCGACGAGAT
>JANRIT010000051.1:0-1599 GCA_033764645.1 Hyphomicrobiaceae bacterium | reverse complement strand
CACGCCGGGCGGCGGGCGCAGCGGCCGGACCATGAGCGCCGAGACTGGCCGTGAACTGCATCACGACCACCTCGCGCTGCTTGCCGACCTCGACCGGCTGCGCTCGGTCGTCGATGCGCTCGACGACGCCGTCCCCGAGCGCGCCGCCGCGCTGATCGCCGAAGCGAATTCGCTGGTGCAGAACAAGGTAGTCGCGCATGAGCGCGACGACGAAGGCAACGTCTATCCAAAGTTAGCCGAAGTGCTGCAAGAGGCCCACGGGCTGTCGGCCATGAGCCGCGCGCACCGCGAGATCCTGCATCTGGCCCGGCTGCTCGACCGCGTCGCGCACGAGCTGCCGTCGGAGAACGTCGACCGCTACCTCATTCGCGACGCGCAGCGGCTGATCGAGGCGATCGAGACCCTGGTCCGCCTGCACACCGCGCAGGAGGAAGACATTTACGAGGCCGTCGCCGCGCATTGACGGGTGCCGCCTCGTCCCGCTTCCCGCGGCATCCAATGCCTCGACCGATGGCTCCGCCGAAACGAGTTCGCCGGAACCCGATTAACCATCGCTTCCCCTTGACGCCGCCGCCTCGAGCGCCCATCACCAGACCGTCAGTCGGCCGGACGGCCGCTCCCGCTACGGTCGAAAGGCTGCGGGGGAGGAAAGTCCGGGCTCCATCGACATGCGGTGCCGGATAACGTCCGGCGGGGGCGACCCCAGGGAAAGTGCCACAGAGAACGAACCGCCGGCCTTCGCCTTCGGGCTTCGGCGCGGTAAGGGTGAAAAGGTGCGGTAAGAGCGCACCGCGTCTCCGGCAACGGAAACGGCATGGTAAACCCCACCGGGAGCAAAACCGAATAGGGACGGCACCGCGGTAAGTTCGCTTTCGGGCGATAACACCGCAGGGCGATGTCAGGCTCGCCGTCCGGGTAGGTTGCTCGAGGCCATGTGCAAATGTGGCCCCAGAGGAATGGCCGTCACGCAGCATTCGCAAGAATGCGGCCCTACAGAACCCGGCTTACAGGCCGGCTGATATGTTGAATGAGGGGTTCGGCGCAACACGCCGGACCCCTCGCCATTTGCGCGGACCTGTAGCCCGCATGAGCTCTCGCGATATGCGGGAAGCTGCTCGCAAGCGGATGGAGTTGTCCCGCATGTCGCAAGGGCTCATGCGGGCTACCGGCTCAAGCTGCGATCTTCTGCAACAACGCCATCAGCGCTTCCGGCGCGGTGACGTTCGGCGAATGGCTGGCGTCGATCTCGTAATAGCTCCAGGCCGGATTGTTTTTTGTCATCTTCGAAAAGCGTCCGAACGTATCGGCCGGCGTGATGCGCGTCGCATAGATGTAGGCGCGCGGCAAGGTGAGCGGGCCGCCCTGCAGCCTGAGCGGCGTATCGAAACACTTGATCGGCATGTCGACGCGGCGGGCGCTGAGCCATTCGAGGTCGGCGGCGGGCGTATCCTCCGGCGTCGGGTTCGGCGGCACGCGCCAGCCGTCGCCGGTCTTCGACAGTTCCTGCATCCGCGGCCGCGCCACCTCGTTGAGATCGAGCAGCGACTGGCCGTCCTCCGGCACGAAGGCGTCGATGTAAATGAGTTGCCGGACCTTGTC
>JANRIT010000046.1:0-13205 GCA_033764645.1 Hyphomicrobiaceae bacterium | reverse complement strand
GCGCCGCCGTACTTGCGGCTGCCCTGGTAGCCGCCGGCGCGCTCCTCGACCGTGGACTGGCGCGCCAGCGGATCGTCGGCGATGGCAAGTTCCGTCTCGCGCAAGCGCTTGATCTCGTCGCGCAGGCGGGCCGCCGTCTCGAACTCGAGATCGGCGGCGGCGGCCTTCATGCGCGCCTCCATGTCCTCGATGACACGCTTGAGGTTGTGACCGGCGATGGCCGGGGCCTCGGCGAGGCCGGCGTCGACCGTCACGTGGTCGGCCTCGTAGACCGAGGACAGCACGTCGGCGATGTTCTTCCTGACGCTCTGCGGCGTGATGCCGTGCTCCGCGTTGTAGGCCATCTGCTTGGCGCGCCGGCGCTCGGTCTCGGCGATGGCCCGCTCCATCGAGCCGGTCATGCCGTCGGCGTAGAGGATGACCTTGCCGTCGACGTTGCGCGCGGCCCGGCCGATGGTCTGGACGAGCGACGTCTCCGAGCGCAGGAAGCCTTCCTTGTCGGCGTCGAGGATGGCGACGAGCGCGCACTCGGGGATATCGAGGCCCTCGCGCAGGAGGTTGATGCCGATCAGCACGTCGAAGGCGCCGAGGCGCAGGTCGCGGATGATCTCGATGCGCTCGAGCGTGTCGATGTCGGAGTGCATGTAGCGCACGCGCACGCCGGCCTCGTGCATGTACTCGGTCAGGTCCTCGGCCATGCGCTTGGTCAGCGTGGTGACGAGGGCGCGATAGCCCTTGGCGGCGACGCGGCGCACCTCGTCGAGGAGGTCGTCGACCTGGGTGCGGGCCGGCCTGATCTCGACCACGGGATCGATGAGCCCGGTCGGACGGATGACCTGCTCGACGAACACGCCGCCGGTCTGCTCCAGTTCCCAGCCGCCGGGCGTCGCCGAGACACTGACGGTCTGCGGACGCATGGCGTTCCACTCCTCGAAGCGCATGGGCCGGTTGTCCATGCACGAGGGCAGGCGGAAGCCGTACTCGGCGAGCGTCGCCTTGCGGCGGAAGTCGCCGCGGAACATGCCGCCGATCTGCGGGATCGTGACGTGGCTCTCGTCGACGAAGACGAGCGCGTTGTCGGGCAGGTACTCGAACAGCGTCGGCGGCGGCTCGCCCGGCCGGCGGCCCGTGAGATAGCGCGAATAGTTCTCGATGCCGGCGCAGGAGCCCGTCGCCTCCATCATCTCCATGTCCGACAGGGTGCGTGTCTCGAGCCGCTGGGCCTCGAGGTATTTGCCGGTCGCGTAGAGCTCATCGAGGCGTGCCTTGAGCTCCGCCTTGATGGAGGCGATGGCCTGCTGCAGCGTCGGGCGCGGCGTGACGTAGTGCGAGTTGGCGTAGAACTTCACGAGCTTCAGCTCGTCGACCTTGTGGCCGGTCAGCGGATCGAACTCGGTGATCGCCTCGACCTCGTCGCCGAAGAACGAGATGCGCCAGGCGCGGTCCTCGAGGTGTGCGGGAAACACCTCGACCGTGTCGCCGCGCACGCGGAACGCGCCGCGCTGGAAGGCGATGTCGTTGCGGCGGTAGTGAAGCGCGACGAGATCGGCGAGCAGGCGGTCACGCGGCAGGCTCTCGCCGACCTTCAGCGCGAAGGTCATCGCCGTATAGGTCTCGACCGAGCCGATACCGTAGATGCACGACACGGAAGCGACGATGATGACGTCGTCGCGCTCGAGCAGGGATCGCGTCGCGGCGTGGCGCATGCGGTCGATCTGCTCGTTGATGGAGCTCTCCTTCTCGATGTAGGTGTCGGTACGCGGGACGTAGGCTTCCGGCTGGTAATAGTCGTAGTACGAGACGAAGTATTCGACCGCGTTGTTGGGGAAAAAGCTCTTGAACTCGCCGTAGAGCTGGGCGGCGAGCGTCTTGTTGGGGGCCAGGATCAAAGCCGGGCGCTGGGTGGCGGCGATGACCTGGGCCATGGTGAAGGTCTTGCCGGAGCCGGTCACGCCGAGCAGCACCTGGTCGCGCTCGAGACGGTCCACGCCGGCGACGAGCTCGGCGATGGCGGCCGGCTGGTCGCCTTTCGGCTCGAACTCGGAGACCAGCTCGAAGCGGATGCCGCCCTCGCTCTTGTCAGGGCGCGCCGGCCGGTGCGGCACGTAGTCGATGCCGCTGCCCTGCACGATGGGATGAGCGGCCATCAGCGGCTGCTCCTTCAGCGTCTCCCACTCGCGCTGCGAGCGCTCCTCGGGCTTGGCGAGAAGAGCGTCGAGGTAGGCGGTGAGGCTGCGCGAGGCACCTGAGGCCAGCGCCTGGGCGCGCAGCGCGGGCAGGCTCGACGCGGCGGCGGCGCGGGCCTCGGCACTTGATGCATCGGTTCCGGCGGCCGGCTCAGCCGCGAAGGCGACCTGCGGCGCCTCGGCGAAACCCATCGGCGCGGCGCTCGGCGCAGGCGGCGACGCGCGACCTGAAAGCCCCGGCGTGCCGGCCGCCGTCTCGGCCGGCGGCGGCGTCGGCTTGCCCGATTTACCGCGCGCGGCACGCGGCGACTTCGATTTAGCGGGTGGTGGCATGGACGGAATATGGCGCGGATGGGCGCCGGGTTCAAATGGCCGATGGATGCGAGGTAGCAAGCCACCTCCAGCATCCCCAAGTATGAGCGACGACAATCAGGTCGAAGGTGCTCCGCAACCGCGAATCGGCTCACTCTGCCGGCCACACCGGTGAAACTTGCAGTGCGCGTTTGGCCGGCCGAGGGCTCCGAATGCTGACTTACCTTGCGATCTTGACCTGCACGTTCGCCGGCTATGCTGGTGCAGCGCCTCTCTCTATCGGGCTCGCGGCAGTCGCATTGGCGGCTCTATCCTATGCCGAGCATGCTCGGCTCTACCGTCAGGCCGACGAACTTGGCCTTGGCGACGTGGTGGAGGGCGTTCTGTGGCGGAGTCTCCTCAACTCAGTCGTTGCTGCGGCGGCCTCCTACGGGCTCGGCACACTCTTGCGATTAGCCTGAGGTAGCTCAGTCTGGCAGCAGCCACGACGTATCGATCGGCCTCTGCTCTGCAGCGTCGTTCTCCGCTTTCCGAATTCTCGATCGCAGTTTGCCTGCCTCCTGCTTCAGTCGCGCCAGCCTTTCTCTCGGCCAATGCTTGAGGCTGGGATAGCTGGTCTGGAGGCTCACCAATGCCGTATTGGCATGATTTCTGAACATTGCAGCCCGATTTGTGTATTCCATCAGGCCCGCCAGCGTCGATGCAACGAACAAAATTTCTGCCTGTTCCAACAGATCCCAATCATGCATCGTGCCGAGCGCGCTGCGGTGGGTGAGCGCCTCATTCGCGCTAGGTTGCGCCTGATTCGGATTGAAAACCATAAAGCATGCTACGGTCGTGCCAGGGGTTGCGAATTGTCCTGCCCGATAGTCGAGTATCCTTTGTATCTGACGAATTTCGGCCCGGTATCTCAAAGATCTCGCCATTACGACAGCACGTTTCCTCGGATCCCGTTCTTCACGAGCGATCTCGCCGAGTTCCTCGTAAGCTCGGTCTGCCGCTTCGTATTGCCTCATCAGTCGCAACTGATGAGCTTCCATTTCTTTGGCCTCCAATCGTCCAGAAAAAGTTTCGAAGCTCAAAGCCGATTGCAGGTAAGCCAAGATTTCCTCGTTCAGACCTCGGCGAGCCGTGGGTTCAAGGGCCCGCTCGGCTTCCGACGCAATAAGTGCCGCCAACATCAACTTGGCACTTGCCATCTGTTCTCGAAGTCCGATTTGGCGCTGTTCAGATATTTCAATTTGACGAGCACCGAGTTGCGTGGCGGCCAACAGATCACTCTTCGCGCCGCGACGAACAGGGACCGCCATGACAGGATGGTGCCATCGTGTTTCGCGTAGGACGCGGCGAAGCTGACGTGGGATGAATAGCGACGTGGTGACGCCGTTGATGGGGCCCGGACGAAGCAGACCGTCCAAGACTTCCAATCGCCCCTCTCCTAGATTTTTTCGCGACCGTGCGAGATATTCGACCAAGCGGCGGTGCATGACTTGGTCGTGATATCTGTAATACTTCCAGAGACCAAAGCTGCCCCCAAGCAATCCGACGATTAGTTGCCCGTAGCTTCCAATTAATGTCGCAATAAGGCCAAATATACCACCGGCATCTTTCCAGTACCCTCCCAATCTCTCAGCGAGGCCAGATATTATCAAATCGTTGTCCTTGATAAATTGCAAGCCGAGGCAAACAAAGTCACTGGCATCACACCCCACCACACACCCCTCCGCAGCGCACCAATTATGGCGACAATGCGACATCTTAAATGAGTTGTACAGTGCCCCGCTAGTTCAACTTCGGCGGTGCTCCGTTGCCGCTCTGTCAGTCGCCGGCCCGATCGGGGTCGACAGTTCAGGCCACGGCAGGGCCATTTTTGGAGTTTTCAACAGGGGTATAGTGCCGGCATCCTGCCGTGGCGCGGCAGGGAAGATAGCGTGACCGGACGATCGGGGCCGCAACGGCTGCGCGCACGCAGGTCGAGCTTGCGCCGCGGCACCGTTTGCTGTGGATCGGATGGCTGGAGAAGGGGTGCGGCTGGTGAGCAGCGTGCAGGTCGTGGCAGTGCGGGGTTCGAGTATGCGACCTGTAAAGGCGCCGGACACAACCCCTGACTCAGCCACCGATGTGGTCTGTGCCGCCAGCACGGCCTCGAGCTGGCGAGCAGCGCGTACCCGGCTCGCGCAGTTCCCGCTGCATGCCCTGTTGTTGGCCACGCTCGTGTGCACCGCTGCCGGGCCGGCGTCGGCACAGGAGTTGGGTCCGGCCGCGACGGGCGTTACAGGTACGCAGACCGCCCGCGTCGAGACGCCGCCCGACGACGATCCTGCGCCGATCTCCGAATCCGGCGAGGATGATCCGCTCGCACCAAAGGACGCCGACAAGCCGGCCCCACTCGCCCCAGGGGCGGCTCCGGCGGGCACGGCCCCCTCTCCTGTGCCACCGGCGGGTGCAGCGCCCGGCGGCCCGGCCTCCGATACGGCAGCAGCGACGACTACGCCGGCCGACCCGGTCATCGAGGCCGCGCGCACGCTCATCGCCAAACTGCCTCTGCCGGGCAAGGGCGGGGACCGTGATGATCACGAGGTCGCGGTCGCCCATTACGCCGCGCTCGCCAAGCCGCATTGGGTCGACGCGACGGGGCTCAACGCGCGCGGCCGTGCCGTCGTCGAGGAGATCGGCCGCGCCGCCGACTGGGGACTCGAGCCCACCGCGTTCGACCTGCCGGCGCTGGCGGCAGATGCAGGGAGCCCGCCACCAGGAGCCGACGTCCTCGCACAGGCCGAGGTGGCAACGACGCTGGCGGTCTTGAAATACGCGCGCCATGCGCGCGGCGGGCGCTTCGATCCCCTTTCCATCAGCCGCAAGTTCGACCAGAAGCCGGCCGTTTTCGAGCCCGGCTCAGTGCTGATCGGCCTTGCCGTCAGCGACGATCCGGCGGCCTATCTGCGCGGCCTGCATCCGCGCCATCCGCAGTTCGAGCGGCTGCGCCAGGCGATGCTCGCGGCGCGCGGGCCCGACAAGCCGCCAGCCAGCGTCGAGCAGATCCGCGCCAACATGGAGCGCTGGCGGTGGATGCCGCCGGAGCTCGGCAGCTTCTACGTGTGGGACAACGTGCCCGAGCAGATGACCTACGTCGTGCGCGACGGGACGGTCATCCACAGCGCCAAGATCGTCGTCGGCAAGCTGTCGACGCCGACGCCCGTGTTCTCGGCGGGCATGCAGTTCATCATTTTCCAGCCGTCGTGGGGCGTGCCGCCCGGCATGAAGGCGAATGAACTCGGACCGCAACTGCGCAATACCGGCGGCGGCTGGTGGTCGTCCAAGCCGCTCGCCTCGACCGTGCTGCGCTCGCACGGGCTGACGGTGACGCGCGGTGGCGTCCCGGTCGATCCCGACAGCATCGACTGGTCGACGGCCAACGTCGGCTCCTACGACTTCACCCAGCCGGCGGGGCCGAAGAATGTGCTCGGCGTGGTCAAGTTCCGCTTCCCCAACAAGCACAACGTCTACATGCACGACACCCAGGAGCGGCACCTGTTCGGCGGCAAAGTTCGCGCCTTCAGCCACGGCTGCATGCGCGTCGAGAACCCGGTTCGGCTGGCCGAGGTCCTGCTCGCCCACGCCAAGGGCTGGACGGCCGATGAGGTGAAGGCCGCCCTGCGGCGCGGCGCCACCGTCGAACTGGAGACGCCGATCCCGGTGCATGTCGCCTACTTCACGGTCGAGGTGGCCGACGACGGGAAGGTGCTCGTGCACCCCGATCTTTACGGGCTCGACAGCCGCGTCGCCTCGGCGCTGGCCGGACGCCCGGTACGGATCGCGGCACAGGCGGTAACGGAGACAGCCGTCGGAGAAACCGGCGCGGGGCCCGTTGCGGGCCAGCGCAAGCCGAGCGCGCGCGAGCGGCGGGAGCAACGAAGGGCCGAGCGCGAGCGCGCCGCCGCCCGCGTCGAAGTGCCCGGCGCCATCAACCCGTTCGGCTTCTGAGCGCGTGCCGGACCGGCTGCGGTGCAGGGCAGGCGCCACTCGACACTTGCGTGACTGGCTGCCAGGGCAGGCTCATGCTCCGGACCCAGACGGCGGGCGCGGGGAACGATGGTCGTGCAGGCTATCCGCCTTGGTGAGGCGGCGCGATCAGCGCAGCCACCGCGACGGCGAGCCAGGACAGGATGAGAAGGCTGCCGCCGGCGGGCGCGGCGCCGGGCACGGGGCGCAGATCGGCGAGCGTGGCGGCGGCCAAGGCGGCTGTAAACAGTGCCGCGCCCGCCCACATCAGGGCAGCCACGCCGTGCCAAACCTGCGGCCGCATCGATCGTCCGGCCCAGGCGAGCAGCGCGATGACGGCCACGGCGTGGATCATGGCGAGTTCCGCTGCGGCACGCAGGGCCTCGCCGCCACCGACGTGAGCGGCGGCGGCCGCAAGCGCCACGCCCGTCGCGCCGAGCAGGCCCGCGAGCAGGACGAGAAGGCGGGCCACGTCAGGCGTCCGCGGCGACCTTGACCGAGACCATGCGATCAGGATCGCGCACCGGCTCGCCGCGCTTGATCTTGTCGACGTTCTCCATGCCCTCGATGACCTTGCCCCACACGGTATACTGCTTGTCGAGGAAGCGGGCGTCGTCGAAGCAGATGAAGAACTGCGAGTTCGCCGAATTGGGCAGCGACGAGCGGGCCATCGAGCAGATGCCGCGCACGTGCGGCTCGGCCGAGAACTCGGCCTTGAGGTTGGGCAGTTCCGAGCCGCCGGTACCGGTGCCGCGCGGGCAGCCGGTCTGGGCCATAAAGCCCTCGATCACGCGGTGGAAGACGATGCCGTCGTAGAAGCCCTGGCGGGCGAGCGTCTTGATGCGCTCGACGTGGCCGGGGGCGAGGTCGGGACGCATCTCGATGACGACGGGTCCCTTGGTGGTCTCGATCAGCAGCGTGTTCTCTGGGTCCTTGTAGGCCATGCGTCTGGTTCCTCGAATGCTGGGCCCTCGACTGCAGGGGCCTCGAATGCCGGGGGATGCGAGCGAGCGGGTCAGCCCTGCCCTTCCATATACATGCGGATGATCTTGTCGGGCTTGGGTGGTGGCTCGCCCTTGGCGATCTGATCGATGTGCTGGATGCCTTCGACGACCTGGCCCCACACCGTGTACTGGCCGTTGAGGTGCGGCACGCGCGTGAAGCAGATGAAGAACTGGCTGTTGGCGGTGTTCGGGTTGTTGGTGCGGGCCGCGCCGATGGTGCCGCGTTCGAAGGCGGTCGGCGTGAACTCGGCGGGCAGGTCGGGGTACTTGGAGCCGCCGCCCCCCGTGCCGGTCGGATCGCCGGTCTGGGCCATGAAGCCGGGAATGACGCGGTGGAAGACGATGCCGTCGTAGAATTTCTCGGCGACGAGCTGCTTGACGCGCGCGACGTGCTGGGGGGCGAGATCGGGCCGCAGCTCGATGACGACCTTGCCCGTTTTCAGCTCCATGACGACGCGCTCGCGCGGGCCGCCGGCCGCCGCCGGAGTGACACCGGCCTGCGCTTCGCCCTGGCCGATGCCGGGCTGCTGCGAGCAGCCGGCGAGGGCGATGGCGAGGAGCGCGAACGCAGCGGCTCTCAACAATCCCATGAGCGATCCTTCCCGAGGCGTGGCGCCGGAGTTCATCCCTGTCAGACGTGGGCCCCGGTCGGTGTGGGCGACTTATGGCGGCTCTCGCCGGCTATCGCAAGCGAAGCGGCGGTCGCACGGCCATGACGACAGGGTGGCGGTGCACGCAACAGCGCGCGGGCTCAGCCGGCCGCCAGCTTCGCTCGGACGCGGGCTTCGACCTCGGGCGAGACGAAGGCTGAGATGTCGCCACCGAACGAGGCGACCTGCCGCACGAGGTTGGCCGCGATATGGCGGACGGCCGGGGACGCGGCGACGAACACGGTCTGGATGTCGGGTGCCATGGCGCCGTTCATGCCGGCCATCTGCATCTCGTAGTCGAAGTCCGTGCCGTCGCGCAGGCCGCGGAAGATGACGGTGGCGCCTTCCGAACGGGCGGCTTCGACGGCGAGCGTATCGAAGGTGACGATGTCGATCTCGGTGCCGGACTTGTCGGCGATGAGCAGCGTCTCGGCGCGCAGCATGTCCTGGCGCTCGGCGGCGGTGAACATCGGTGCCTTGGCGGGATGCACGCCGATGCCGATGACGAGGCGGTCGACGAGCTCGGCGGCGCGCGCGATGACGTCGCTGTGGCCGAGCGTGACGGGATCGAAGCTGCCGGAATAGAAGCCTGTGCGGGCCATGGGAGCGGCGGGTCCTCGGCTGCGGCGGCGGGCGTGCCGTCTCGTTGCCAGCATAAGCCGTGTCGCCGTGCCGGGCCAGAGCGGCCTGGCTTCTCTTCTGCCCGCACCCCGCAGAGCAATGGCTTGCATTCCGGCGCTCGCCGCAGCACAAGTGCGCGCCCGCCGATGACCAATCGCCGCTCCACTCTGCCGAGGTGCGCCCTTGTCCCTGCCCAGCGCCATGACGAGCGAGCGACGCGCGCGCCCCGCGACGGAGCCCTCAGCGCGCGAAGCTCCGGTCGAGGTGCGGCTGGTGCCGGGCATGGGGCGCGGCGTGTTCGCTACCGCCGATATCGCAGCAGGCGAGGTGCTCGGCCTCTTCCACACCATCCATTTGCCGGCTGGCGAGGTCCGCGCGGCGGCGGGCGGCGTGTTGTCGACGTTCTGGTTCGAGGATGACGCGGACGGATCGGCTTATGTCGTGCTCGGCTTCATCGAGCTGCTCAACCACAGCGCGCGCGCGCCGAACCTCGAGCGGCGCTGGATCGCCGGGGAAGCCGGATCGATGGTCGAACTCTACGCGCTGCGCGACATCGCCGCCGGCGAGCAGCTCAAGATCGACTACCGCTTCGCAGGCGGCTCCGACGATCCGCCGTGGGCATGCGAGTGATGCCCGGCGCCTGACACCGCCGGTTCACGCTTCGTCAGGTCCGTTCACGAGACCACCCTCCTCGCCGCCGTCCACGCCGGCAACCTCCGAGATGCGCTCGACGGAGACGACGCGCTCGTCGGCGTCGGTGCGGAAGATGCGCACGCCTTGCGTATTGCGGCCGGCGATGCGGACCTCGTCCACGGACGTGCGGATCAACTGGCCGGCGTTGGTGACGAGCATGATCTGGTCGTTGTGGCCGATAGGGAAGGACGCGGTCAGGCGGCCGTTGCGGTCGTTGACGACCATGGCGACGATGCCTTTGCCGCCGCGTCCGCTCGTCCGGTACTCGTAGGACGACGAGCGCTTGCCGAAGCCGCGCTCGGAGACGGTCAGCACGAACTGCTCGTGCGCCTCGAGCTCGGCGATGCGCTCGACCGTCAGCTCGGCGATCTCAACCTCGCTTTCGTCGTCGGTCGGCGGACCGGCAGCGGCGCCGTCCTCGGCCTCCTCGCCATCCGTGGTGCGGCGCTGGGCGGCGGCGTGCTTCAGGTAGGCGGCGCGCTCGGCGGCGGTGGCGGCGATGCCGTCGAGGATGGCCATCGAGATGACGCTGTCGCCGTCGTCCAGCCTGATGCCGCGCACGCCCGTCGAGTCGCGGCCCTTGAAGACGCGCACGTCCTCGACGGGGAAGCGGATGCACTGGCCGTCGGCGGTCGTCAGCAGCACGGTATCAGCCGGCGTGCACGTCGCCACCTCGACGATGGAGTCGCCCTCCTCGAGCTTCATGGCGATCTTGCCGTTGCGGTTGATGCTCTCGAAGTCGGCCAACTCATTGCGGCGCACATTGCCGGTGCGCGTCGCGAACATGAGTTGCAGATCGCCCCAGGTCGAGGCGTCCTCCGGCAGCGGCAGGATCGAGGTGATGGTCTCGCCCTGCGCCAGCGGCAGCAGGTTGACGAGCGCCTTGCCGGCCGACTGCGGCGTGCCCACGGGCAGGCGCCAGACCTTCATGCGGTAGCACATGCCGCGCGAGGAGAAGAACAGCACCGGAGTGTGGGTCGAGGCGATGAACAGCTTGGCGACGAAGTCCTCGTCGCGCGTCGCGAGCCCCGAACGGCCCTTGCCGCCGCGCCGCTGGGCGCGATAGGTCGCGAGCGGCACGCGCTTGATGTAGCCCTTGTGGGTGACGGTGACGACGACGTCCTCGCGCTGGATCAGGTCCTCGTCGTCGACCTCGCCCTCGATGTCGACGATCTCGGTGCGGCGCGGTACGGCGAAGGCGTCGCGAATCTCGGCGAGCTCGGCCCGGATGATGTCGACGATGCGTGAGCGGGAAGCGAGGATGGCGAGGTAGTTCCTGATCTCCTCGGCGATCTTGTTCAACTCGTCCGCGATCTCGTCGCGGCCCAGCGCCGTGAGGCGGGCGAGGCGCAGCTCGAGGATCGCCTTGGCTTGCTCCTCCGACAGCTTGTAGGTCCCGTCGGCCTGCACCGTGTGGCGCGGGTCGGCAATGAGCTCGACCAGCGGGGCCACGTCACGGGCCGGCCAGTCGCGCTCCATGAGCTGCTCCTTGGCGACCGCGGGAGAGGCGGCGCGGCGGATCAGATTGATGACCTCGTCGATATTGGCGACCGCGATGGCGAGACCGACGAGAACGTGCGCGCGATCGCGCGACTTCGCCAGCAGGTGCTTCGTGCGCCGCGTGACGACCTCGATGCGGAAGGCGTTGAACGCCCCGATCATGTCCTTGATGTTCAACTGCTCGGGCCGGCCGCCGTTGATGGCGAGCATGTTGGCGCCGAACGTCGTCTGCAGGTCCGAGAAGCGCCAGAGCTGGTTGAGCACGACATCGGGGACCGCGTCGCGCTTCAGCTCGATGACGACGCGCATGCCTTCGCGGTTCGATTCGTCCCAGATGTCGGCGATGCCCTCGATGCGCTTCTCGCGCACCTGCTCGGCGATCTTCTCGATCAGCACCCGCTTGTTGACCTGATAGGGGATCGCCGTGACGATGAGGGCGTTGCGATCCTTCCTGATCTCCTCGACCTCGACGCGGGCCCGCATGATGATCGAGCCGCGGCCCTTGTGATAGGCCGACAGGATGCCGCCGCGGCCGAGGATCAGGCCGCCCGTCGGAAAGTCGGGACCGGGGATGATCTGGATCAGGTCGTCGATGGTGATGTCGGGGTTGTCGAAGGCGGCGAGACAGCCATCGATGACCTCGCCGAGGTTGTGCGGGGGGATATTCGTCGCCATGCCGACGGCGATGCCGCCGGCGCCGTTGACAAGCAGGTTGGGAAACTTCGCGGGGAGCACGGTCGGCTCCCGCTCCGAGCCGTCGTAGTTGTCCTGGAAGTCGACGGTATCCTTATCGAGGTCGTCGAGCAGGCTCGTCGCGACGCGGGCGAGGCGGCATTCGGTATAGCGCATGGCTGCCGGCGGATCGCCGTCGACGGAGCCGAAATTTCCCTGGCCGTCGACGAGCGGCAGGCTCATCGAGAAATCCTGGGCGAGGCGAACGAGCGCGTCGTAGATGGCGCCGTCGCCGTGCGGATGCAGCTTGCCCATGACGTCGCCGACGACGCGGGCGGACTTCTTGTAGGGACGGTTCCAGGCGAGCCCCATCTCACCCATGGTGTAGAGGATGCGCCGGTGCACGGGCTTCAAGCCATCGCGCACGTCGGGCAGCGCGCGGGACACGATGACGCTCATCGCGTACTCGAGATACGAGCGCTTCATCTCCTCGGTGATGGAGATCGGCCGGATGTCGCGCGGGCCGCCGGCCCCGCCGCTCGGAGTATCGCTCTGGTCGGACACGTTCGGGTGTTGCCTTTCGTCGCCCGCTTCGGGCTGCGGCGTTCATCTCAATGCTCGGCTGTTCAATAGACCATCGTCACCCCGGGCCGCAACGCGACCACTGCGGCGGGCCAGACGCGGCCGTTGATCTCCACACGTTTGCGCTGGAACCGCGTGCGCTAACCGCCATGTCGTCGCAGCCCCGCGCCGACCAGCCGGCGGACTTGGTCCCGACACAGACGGACACTAAGTGACGCATGTACCCGCGCACCGTCCGGCGCAACCAAACCGGACGTGCGGCGTTGTCGGGAGGTGGGAGGCGCTGCCGGGGATGCCGCGCGGCGCCACAATGGAGGACCGATCGAGATGAAGACCACGAATATCATGAAGACGGCCGTGCTGGCGCTCGCCGTCGCATCGCTTTCCGCGCCGGCGTTCGCGCAGGGTGCGGCCGCGCCGGCAGCGCCGGCCGCCGGCAACACCTTCATCGAGTCGCAGCCCCAGGCGCACTACCTCGCCCGCGACGTGCTGATCGGCGCCAAGGTACAGAACTCCGAGGGCAAGATCATCGGTGACATCGAGGATATCATCCTCAACGACTGGAACCGCGTGCAGGGCGTGATCATCGGCACGGGTGGCTTCCTCGGCATCGCCGAGAAGCGGGTCGGCGTCGCTCTCGGCGCCCTCGAGTTCCGCGAGGAAGCCGGCAAGCGGGTCATCGTGCTGCCCGGCGTGACCAAGGAATCGCTGACAGCCGTCAAGGCCTTCGAGCGCGCCGAGCCGCAGAAGTCCCTGCTGGAGCGGGCCATGGAGAAGGCGCGCGAGCTCGCCGACAAGACGACCGAGACGACGAAGGAAGCCTACGAGAAGGCAAAGGAGGGCGCTGGCCCGGCCTATGAGAAGGCCAAGGAGGCTGCCGGCCAGGCTTACGAGAAGACGAAGGAGGCCGCCGGCCAGGCCTACGAGGCGACCCGCGAGGCCGCGACCAAGGCTTACGAGAAGGCCAAGGACGCCGCCGCCCC
>JANRIT010000045.1:0-11827 GCA_033764645.1 Hyphomicrobiaceae bacterium | reverse complement strand
GGGGAGCTTGGCTGCTTGGAGCGGGCAACCGTTCGACCGCACGATCGACGCTGCGACACCTTTGGTGAGCACCGTCGGCGATTTGAGTGGACCGCCGTCCCCGCTGGTTGGTCTTGCTCAAATCGACCGGTGTCCGTCCTTGCGGATGGACCCAGCGCTTTCGGCTGAGCCCTCGGCCGAAAGCGCTTTTCGTTCGAGCGCCCCGCCACTGCGAGCTTCAGCACTGCCAGCATCGGCCCTGCTCACCCCGAGTCTGCGCCCCGAGTGCACCCTGCACCCGTCGGACGGACCCCCGCTTCTGACGGCACCGACCGGGACAGTCCTGCGTCAGTTGGCGAAGCGGAAATGCATCACGTCGCCATCCTGGACGACATACTCCTTGCCCTCGAGCCGCATCTTGCCAGCCTCTTTGCAGCCGGCCTCACCGTTGAGCGCGACATAGTCGGCGTAGGCGATCGTCTCGGCACGGATGAAGCCCTTCTCGAAGTCCGTGTGGATGACGCCTGCCGCCTGCGGAGCTTTCGTCCCGGACGTGATGGTCCAGGCGCGCGCCTCCTTGGGGCCGACCGTGAAGTATGTCCTGAGGTCGAGGAGGCGATAGCCGGCGCGGATCAGGCGATTGAGCCCCGGCTCCTCGAGCCCGAGATCGGCGAGGAAGGCGCGCCGCTCGTCCTCGTCGAGACCGGCCAGCTCGGCCTCTATCTTTGCCGAGATGACCACCGCCTGCGCGCCCTCCGCCGCCGCCCGCGCTGCCACCTTTGCGGAATGCGCGTTGCCATCCCTGGCCGAGGCCTCCTCGACGTTGCAGACGTACAGGACGGGCTTGGCCGTCAGCAGTTGCAGGAGTTCGAACGCACGCTTTTCCTCGCCCTCGTCGACCTCGGTGAGCCGCGCCGGCCGCCCGTCGCGCAGGTGCACGAGCGCCTTGTCGATGGCCGCGAGCGCCGTCTTGGCATCCTTGTCGCCGCCCTTCGCCTTCTTCTCGATGGCGGTACGACGCTTCTCGAGCGAGTCGAGGTCGGCGAGCATCAGTTCCGTCTCGACCGTCTCCGCGTCCGCCAGTGGATCGACGCGACCCTCCACATGCGTGATGTCGCCGTCCTCGAAGCAGCGCAGCACATAGGCGATCGCGTCGACCTCGCGGATGTGGGACAGGAACTGGTTGCCGAGGCCCTCACCCTTCGATGCGCCCCGCACCAGGCCCGCGATATCGACGAATGTCAGCCGCGTCGGGATGACCTGCTTCGACGTGGCAATCCGCGCCAGCGTTGCGAGACGCTCGTCGGGCACACCGACCTCGCCGACGTTGGGCTCGATGGTGCAGAACGGGTAGTTCGCTGCCTCCGCCGCTGCTGTTTGTGTCAGCGCATTGAACAGGGTCGACTTGCCGACGTTCGGCAGTCCGACGATGCCGCATTTGAAACCCATGCTGTCAGTCCCTGTTTTCACAAACGTCGTGCGGGAATTGATGGCTGTCCGGCTGAGCGATCATGCCGGCCGATGAGCCGCGCTCAGTCCCCGCCGCCGCCGGCATCGCCGCCGCCATCATCGCTCTCCCCACCATTCCCAACTCTGCCGGCCGGCTGGCGCTTGGCGAGCCACGCCTCGAGGTTCTTCTGCAACGCCGTCGACCGCTTGCCTGCCCGCTCGCCGGCAGGATGCCGCGCGCCGTCGCCATCGCGTTTCGTGGTGCGCGACGCATCAGGTTTGTGCGCTGCTTCACTCGGCTGAGTGGCCCGCCGCGCGCCGCCTGCCACCCGCGTGGCGCCCTCCTCACCGTCGCCGAGGCGGCGTGCCACCTCCGCCAGAAAGCGCCCCTGCTCGCCCCGCACCATCTGACCGGCATGACGAGCGATGGCATCGAGCAACGGATCGACCCACGCCGTCGTCTCCGCTTTCGAGAAGTCGTCGAGCACGTAGCCCGCCACGCGCGCCTTGTCACCGGGATGGCCAACCCCGATGCGCACGCGGTGATACTCGTTGCCGATATGCGCCGAGATGGAGCGCAGTCCGTTGTGGCCGGCGTTGCCGCCCCCGGTCTTGGCCTTGAGCTTTCCTGGCAAGAGATCGATTTCGTCGTAGACGACGATGATGTCGCCGACGTCGATCTTCAGGAAGCGCGCTGCCTCGCCGACCGAGCGGCCGGACTCGTTCATGTAGGTCTGAGGCTTCAAGATGAGCACGCGCTCGCCGTCGATGCTGCCCTCGCTCGCCTCGCCCTGGAAGCGCTTGCGGAACGGTGGCAGACCGTGCCGCTCGGCGACCCGGTCAACCGCCATGAAGCCGACGTTGTGCCGGTTGCGGGCGTAGGTGGCGCCCGGATTGCCCAGTCCGACGAGAAGCTTCATGGTCTGCCTGCTCCTCAGAGCCGGTGCCGGCATGCCCGCGCTGGCCAAAGCCGCGTGCGCGCCGAACGCTGAGCGAAGCTGCGATCGAGCCCGATCGGGCCACGGCCTCGACAACGGCGCAGCCACAGCCCGCAACCCCGCGATGGGCCGCCGGCGCGATGCGGGTGATCCCGCATCGCGCCGCGCCGTGGCCCTTTACTTCTTCTTCGCCTCGGGCTTCTTGGCCGCATCACCAGCGGCAGGAGCCGCGGCCGCGGCCGTCGCCTCGGCAGGCTCCTCTTCCTTCACGCGGCCCGCGATCGTCGCGATCGTGAAGTCGCGATTGGTGATGGTCGGCGCGACGCCCTGCGGCATGTCGAGCGACGACACGTGGATCGAGCGGCCGATCTCGACGCCCTCGAGGTCGATGCTGAACACCTGCGGGATGTTGTCGTAAGGGCACCAGACTTCGATCTCGTGGCGGACGATGTTGAGCACGCCACCACGCTTCAAGCCGGGCGACAGACCCTCGTTGATGAAGCGCACAGGAACATACACGCGGATGCGCCCGTCGCTGCCGATGCGCAGGAAGTCCACGTGCAGTGGCGTATCGCGCACCGGGTCGAGTTGTACGTCGCGAGCGACGACGAGCCGCTCGCCACCATCTATCGCGATGCGGAACACCGTCGAGGTGAAGTGTCCCTTGAGGAACTGCTTCCAGACTTCGTTGTAGTCGAGCGTGATCGCCTCCGGCTCCTTGCGGTCGCCGTAGATGATGGCAGGCACGCGCCCCTCGCGGCGGGCATGACGTGCGGCCCCCTTGCCGACACGCGGGCGCGCCGTGGCGGTGAGCTCGATGGTCTGAGTGGCCATGGCTTCTAGTCTCCAAATGAAAGCGGCCCCGTCACGGGGCCACGACGCCCCGCCCGGCCTCCAAGGGTGCCGGCGCGTGCGCTGTACACTGTCGATGACGGTGTGATCGGGGTGATAGCCGAACGTCGGCCTTTTGGCAAACCGGGCCGGATGGACGGCATCGCCCCGCCGGTGGCCAAGCCGGCACGCGAGCCCACGGCGCGCGCTCAGAAGCCGAGCAGGCGCTCGACCTCGGCGACGAGATCGCGCAGGTGGAACGGCTTGGAGAGGACGCGCGCCTCCTTCGGCGCGGCATCAGGGCTGTTCAGCGTCACTGCGGCAAAGCCGGTGATGAACATGATTTTGAGCTCTGGATCGATGTCGCTCGCCTTGCGCGCAAGCTCGATGCCGTCCATGCGCGGCATCACGATATCCGTGAGCAGCAGGGCGAATGGCTCCTGCAGCAGTCGCTCGTAGGCGTCCAGACCATTGTCGCAGGCGACGACGTCGAAGCCGGCCCGCTCGAGCGCGCGCTGCAGAAAGCCGCACATCGACGGATCGTCCTCGGCGAGCAAGATGCGCGTCAACGGTCGGCGCGACGGCTGCAACGTCATGGTGAGCCCCTGCTTCCTGCTGGCGCCGGCGCGCCCACCGGCATTGCACCGGCATCGATCCCGCTCGACCGGCACCTCGCGCGCACGCGGCACGACATGAGGGAGCCATTGAGCCCGGCCCCGTCGACCGCTTGCTGAGCCTATCGTGTCGCCGCGAACCTTGACGCGAGTTTGGTAAAGGTATGGTTGATGATGGGCCGCCGAGCGTCACCCCGCGAGCCCCTGCTGGACACGCGCGCCATGCCCCGGCAGACTCGCCCCGTCGTCCAGCCGGCACGCAGGCCCAGACGCCGCGCAGGCCCCGACGCCACACACAGCCCCAGGCGCACTCACGGAACCACGAGCCATGTCCGACGAGGAACGCGCCGCCATCCTGGAGGAACTCTCCCCCGGCTACGTGATCGAGCGCCCAGCCCTGGCAGCGGCGCCGTTCGTGTTCTGCTCGCCGCATTCGGGGCGCTGCTATCCGCGTCGTTTCCTGACCCAGTCCCGGCTCGACGCCCACACTCTGAGGCGCTCGGAGGACTGCTACGTCGACCGCCTGTTCGCGGCCGCCGTCGAGCACGGCGTCCCGCTTCTATCGGCACGCTTCCCGCGCGCCTACCTCGACGTCAACCGCGAACCCTACGAGCTCGACCCCGCGCTGTTCCGCGAAACCCTGCCCGACTACGCCAATCGCCATTCGACCCGCGTCGTCGGCGGGCTCGGTACGATCGCCCGCATCGTCGCCGACGGCGCGGAGATCTACGGCAGCCCCCTGGCGCTCGAAGACGGGCTTGCCCGCATCGAACTGCTGTACGCGCCCTTCCACGCTGCGCTCGATGCCCTGTTGGGCGAGACGCGTGCGGCGTTCGGCTATGCCGTGCTCATCGACTGCCATTCGATGCCTTCGCTGGCGCTGGCCGGCCATGGCCGCAGCCGGCCCGATATCGTGCTCGGCGATCGCTTCGGCACGTCGTGCAGTGGGCTCATCACAGGCTTCGTGCGCGAGGCGTTCCTGGCCCACGGCTACGACGTCAGGATCAACCGACCCTACGCGGGCGGCTTTATCACCGAGCACTACGGCAAGCCGCTGGCCGACACGCACGCGCTCCAGATCGAAATCAACCGCGGGCTTTATCTCGACGAGAAGTCGCTGGAGCCCCGCGCGCAATTCGATGAGCTGGCAAGCGACCTCGGCGCCATCATCGCGGACATCGTGAGCGGGCTGCCGCGGCTGTTGGAGCGACGCGCGGCGGCCGAGTAGCGGCCCGGCAGACGGCCCGTCCCCAGGTGCGGGACCCCGAAAAAGAAAAGGGGCCACTCGCGATGCGAATGGCCCAAGTCTAGGGAGGAAACGCCCAAGGAGGGCTGCGGCAGGCGAGCAAGGCTCGGCCATGTCGCGATGCAATAATTAGCGTTGCGGTGCACAATTGGCAACTGCAAAAATTGCATTGCTGCCAGACCAGACGCGCGGATCTGTCGATTCGGGATCGAGCCGTCAGGGGGATTAGAGTTGCCGACCGCGCCAGCTTTGAACTGAACGGCGTTCGGTGTCAGCAGCCACACGCACACTCGAGGTTGCAGCAGCGACGATCGCACCCGTTCCTGCGCAACCCGCTGGGTTTACACTCGCTCGTGGGCACATGAGCCTGATGGCCGGATCGCCATCGACAGGGCAACGGCGACCGCACCGGCGCAGCATCCGATCAACAAAGGAAAGTCATTCGACAGAAAAGGGGCCGTTCAGCAAAGAACGGCCCAAGTCTAGGGAGGAAACGCCCAAAGTGGGCACGACGAGCGAATCTAATCCGCGAGCCGTTAAAGTCTTATGTCCGTGTTCGTCGACGGGGGCAATTGGCAGATGGGACGAGCCGCCGCAGGATTGTGCATAGTGTCTTTACTGCCACTCAATTCGGCAACATTGTGTCACGAACCGTGACGAGAGCCGCGCAGGCGGCGTCTGACGCGAGTCGAGGTGACAACAGAAAGCGGGCAGCGTATCGGGAACATGAGACGTGACCCGCCGACGGAGCGCCTGCCCGTGAGCCGAACCTCCCCGTCAGCAGATGCGGCCGAGTTGCTGGGTTTCGCACACAGCCTCGCCGACGCCGCGGCAGTCGAAACGCTCGCCTATTTCAAGTGCGGCGCGGCCGTCATCGACAAGGGCGAGCCGGGGGCATTCGATCCCGTCACGGCTGCCGATCGCAATGCCGAGCGGGTCATGCGCGAGATGATCGCGGCGCGCTACCCGGACCACGGCATTCACGGCGAGGAGTTCGGCCACCTCGGGTCGAACTCGGCGCTCGGCTGGGTGCTCGACCCCATCGACGGAACACGTGCCTACATCATGGGCTGGCCCCTGTGGGGTACGCTGATCGCAGCGAGCCGCGACGGCCGCCCCGCCATCGGGTTGATGGACCAGCCCTACACCGGCGAACGGTTCTGGGGCGACGGCCACTCGGCCTTCTGGCGCCAGAAAGACCGCGCCGCCACACCCCTGCGCACGCGCATCTGTTCCGATCTCGGCCAGGCCCTGCTTGCCACCACCGATCCGCGCCTGTTCGCGCCAGGCCACGAACTGGCGGCGTTCGCGCGCCTCGAAGCCCAGGTGCGCATGAGCCGCTACGGCGGCGACTGCTATGCCTACGTCATGCTGGCCGCCGGCTTGACCGACCTCGTCGTGGAAGCCGGCCTCAAGCCGCACGACATCGCCGCGCTCATTCCCATCATCGAAGGCGCGGGCGGCGTCATCACCACCTGGGACGGCGGTCCGGCCAGCGATGGCGGGCGCATCATCGCGGCCGGCGATGCACGCCTGCATGCTGCGGCGTCCGCGGTTCTCAACGCCCCCTCGACGCCGGCGCGCTGAGGCGGCACGGTGCTAGCCGAGCGGGCTGAGCATCAAGGAGGAGCGGCGTGGACCTCAAGTTTCAGGCCAAGAACCCGGTGCCGAGCGGAGCCAGCGTTGGTGCACTCGCCGGCGGCGGCGGAGTGCAGCTCAGGTTCGCCCGCTGGGCCGCGACGCAAGGGCCGCGCCGCGGCACCATCTGCCTACTGCATGGCCGCGGCGAGTTCATCGAGAAGTATTTCGAGACGATCGCCGACCTGCGCCGGCGCGGCTTCGCGGTCGCTACGTTCGACTGGCGCGGCCAGGGCGGCTCGGCCCGCCTGTTGGACAATCCCCGGAAGGGCCACTGCCTCTCCTTCGACGAGCACGAGGCCGACCTGACTCGCTTCATGAAGGACGTCGTCCTGCCCGACTGCCCGCCGCCCTACTTCGCGCTCGCACATTCGATGGGCGGCAACATCCTCTTGCGTCACGCGAGCCGGCCGGGCACCTGGTTCGAGCGGGCCATCCTGCTCGCCCCGATGATCGCCCTCGCCGACGCCAAGGTCGGCATTCCCCAGCCGCTCGCCCAGCTTTACGCGGAGATCGGTTGCCTCGCAGGCTTCGCCGGCTCGTATGTCTACGGCGGCACGGACGCTGCCGAGGAATCCTGCTCGTTCGACGGCAACACACTGACCTCCGACCGGGAGCGCTGGTCGCGCAACAAGGCGATCGTCGAGGTGGCGCCCGACCTCGGGCTCGGCTCGCCGACGCTGGGCTGGCTGCGGGCAGCCTACCGGTCGATGACGTGGATCGGCAGCGCCGACTACGCCTACGGCGTGCGCATCCCCATGCTGATCTTCGCGGCCAGCGAGGACACCATCGTCTCGACGAGGGCGATCGAGCACTTCGGCGTCAAGCTCAAGGCCGGCCAGCACATCCTGATACCCGGCGCGCGCCACGAAATTTTGCAGGAGCGCGACATCCACCGCCAGCGCTTCTGGAGCGCCTTCGACGCCTATCTCGGCGTCTCAGCGCTCGTTGCCTGACGGGGCTTCCGGCCCGTGCCGCCGATGCCCGGCAACGGACGGCAGTGCTCGGTCTCGGTAATGAGTAGCGAGGCGATCAGTAGCGAGGCTCGCGCGGCGCATAGCGCTCACCGCGCAGGTCTTCGGCGGTGCGCCGGTCACGATCGTGAGGCGCGGCGGGATCGCGATAGGCTTCCCGGCGCGCCGTGTCGTAGCGATGCCCATCCCACCCGCGCTTGGGCAGTACATCGATGATGACGCCGGTGCACCCATCGATCGTCAGCAGGAAATCGCGCCCCGAGCCGAAGCGCTCCGCCTCGGTCGTCACGAGGCGACCGCGCCGCCGGTAATCGTCGAAATCCTTCCAGCCCTCCGCGCGCAGCACCCGACGAATTTCTCCATCGTCGAGGCACGCCGCAGCATGACGCCGGCGGTCGTCGTACCTCGGTTCCTGCCACTGCTGCCCGCCGCGGTATTTGGGCTCGACGGGGTCGAGCGGCTCGTCGGCGTAGCGATCCTGACGGTAAGCGCGCTCGTCGGGCACGTCAGCCTCCGCGTAGGGCTCCTCGCCCTCGGCGGGCTCATCGTAAGGCGCATCGTCACGCTCGGCATAGCCAGGGTGGTCGTCGCGCGGCCCGTTCACGCGCGGCTCGGGCACCTCGTACATGTCCCGGTAGCGCGGATCGTCGTAGGGATCGCTTGTGCGGTAGCGAGGGTCCTCGTCGAGATCCGCTGCAAGAACCGGAGTTGGCGGGAGCGGCACCGTCAAGGCGGCGATGACGGCGAGCGGGAGGGCAAGCCGGAGCCGGCTCGACTGGGGAAAACGCAAACGCATGGCACTCTCCAAACTCGCACTTTCGGCAGGTGGCCGATTGACCCTGCGAGCGCGGCAACGCGCCGGCACCAGGTCCCACTTCGGCATCCTTCTGTGCGCGAGATGAACATGCCGTCAAGGCAGCCGCAAGGCCGGGCCTGCCGCACGGTTCACCGCACGCGCCAGAAACCACGGCCTCAACCGCCCCACCGCCCCACTGCCCTCCACCCACTTCGCTTTCCCGGCCGGAGCCGTGCGCAGGCACGGCGCAGAGCCGGGACCTTTCCGCCAACTCGGCAACCGCCGCGCAGTCCGAACGCTGTCGACACAGTCGAGGCCATTCATGCCTCTACCGACGGGAAGGATCCCGGATTGCCGCGCCAAGGGCGCGGCCTCCGGGAAAGCGGAACATTAGAACTCGCCTCCGAGCATCAACCGCCCAACTCCCCACTCCCCACCGCCCCTTGAAACCCCCGCGACCTTTTCCCAGCTTCCAGTCAGCGCAGGCCACTGCACACCGGCTGCGCGGTTCGCGGCCTAGCCCATGACGGGTAGGCAGCCAGTTACATGTCGCTTCTCTGATGGAGGATATGTCATGCGACACACCGACTTCGCTCCCCTGTACCGCTCGACCGTCGGCTTCGACCGGTTCGTCCAGCTCCTCGACCAGGTCGCCGGCTTCGATGACAACGGCTACCCGCCTTACAACATCGAGCGCACGGCCGAGAACCAGTACCGCATCTCGATGGCGGTCGCAGGCTTCTCCCGCGATGAGCTGACCGTCGAGGTCAAGGAGCACACGCTGACCGTCAAGGGCCACAAGGCCGGCGAGGACAAGGAGCGCCAGTTCCTGCATCGCGGCATCGCCGCCCGCTCCTTCGAGCGCCGCTTCCAGCTTGCCGATTATGTCGAGGTGACCGGCGCCGATATCGCCGACGGTATGCTCCACGTCGATCTGGCGCGTAACATCCCCGAGCGTATGCGTCCGCGCACGATCGAAATTGGCGCAGGCGCAACGAAGCAGATCGAGGCTCGTGGGTGATGGAAGCCCTTCAGCTTCCACCTTCGTGCCAGTCCACGCACCTCGATCACTTCCCGAGGCTCACCCACCTCCCCGAACGGGTGATCGACTTGGCGCCGCCTCTCGAGGCGGCGCCTTTTTGCTGTTTCGCCTCGCCGTTTCACCGGGCGCCTGGTCCTGGCGCGTGATCGCGGGGCGCTCCCAGATATGGCCCTTGTGTGCCACCCTGAAATCTGCAAATGTCGAAAGAAAGGTCAGGAGTGCTGTCCTTTGTGGCTGCGGCTCGCCGCGGCTACGGCGCGCCCGGCAGCGCGCGCTGGCGGATTCGAGGAAACGTAACAGGGAACATGCACGCGACGCGCGACGAGACGTGGCAGTCCTGGCGCGACCGGCTGGCCGGTCTGGCTGGGATCGTGCTCGCCTTGCGCGTCGCTGAGGTTCCCCTGGCCACGCCACGAAAACGCAGCACCCGCACCGGCTGACGCACACGACGTGCCGAGCCGGCGCACCTGCCGACGACCTTTTCCGCGACGCTGCACTCCCCTACGATCGTCGCCCGTATTCCCGAGGCGACCTGAACTATCGAGGCATCGAGGGCCATCTGATGGACGTAATGCGCGAGCCACAACCGGCGATCGACACCGATGCACAGGGCGAGGCCGACCCTGCGCTCGGCCGCCGCCCCCGCTCCGAGGGCCTTTTCGACGCGACCCGCGAGCACGATGCGTGCGGCGTTGGCTTCATCGCCGACATGAAGGGGCGCAAGTCCCACCGCATCGTCAAGGACGCCTTGCAGATCCTCGAGAACCTCGAGCATCGCGGTGCGGTCGGCGCCGATCCTCTGGCTGGCGACGGCGCCGGCATTCTCGTGCAGATTCCGCATGCGTTCCTCGCCCAGGAGTGCCAGCTCGCCGGCTTCTCCCTGCCTCAGCCGGGCAATTACGCCGTCGGCCACGTCTTCATGCCGCGCGATGAGCGCCTTGCCACACATTGCAAGAAGGTCTGGGAGCGCATCCTGCGCGAGGAGGGGCTGTCGCTGATCGGCTGGCGGCGCGTGCCGGTCGACAACAAGTCGCTCTCCAAGCTTGTCGCCGAGACCGAGCCCGTGCATCTGCAGGTGTTCGTCGGCGGCGGCCGCTTCGCCGGCGACCAGGACGCCTTCGAGCGGCGGCTCTACATTTCCAGAAAGCGCGTCTCGAACGCCATCGTCGACGCCTACAAGGGCCGCGACATCGGCCACTACACCGTTTCGCTGTCGACGCGCACGCTCGTCTACAAGGGCATGTTCCTGTCCTATCAGGTCAAGGCCTACTACAAGGACCTGTCCGACCCGCGCTTCACGAGTGCACTCGCCCTCGTGCACCAGCGCTTCTCGACCAACACGTTCCCGTCCTGGAAGCTCGCCCATCCCTACCGGATGGTGGCTCACAACGGCGAGATCAACACGCTGCGCGGCAACGTCAACTGGATGGCCGCGCGCCAGGCCTCAGTGTCCTCGCCGCTGTTCGGCAACGACATCGAGAAGCTGTGGCCGATCTCCTACGAAGGCCAGTCCGACACCGCCTGCTTCGACAACGCCCTCGAATTCCTGGTGATGGGCGGCTACTCGCTGTCGCACGCGGCGATGATGCTGATCCCCGAGGCCTGGGCCGGCAACCCGCTGATGGATGCCGAGCGGCGCGCCTTCTACGAGTATCACGCCGCCCTCATGGAGCCGTGGGACGGCCCGGCCGCCATGGCCTTCACCGACGGCCGCCAGATCGGCGCGACGCTCGACCGCAACGGACTGCGGCCGGCGCGCTACCTCGTCACGAAGGATGACACCGTCATCATGTCCTCCGAGTCGGGCGTGCTGCCCGTCCCCGAGGCCGACATCGTCCGGAAGTGGCGCCTGCAGCCCGGCAAGATGCTGCTCATCGACCTCGAGAAGGGGTGCATCGTCTCCGACGACGACTTGAAGGCCGAGATCGCCAAGAGCCACCCCTACGAGAAGTGGCTGAAGGCGACGCAGATCATGGTCTCCGACCTGCCGCTGCCCGACCGCTCGGTCAGCGCGCACCGGCGCAAGAACGTGGCTCTCCTCGATCTGCAACAGGCCTTCGGCTACACGCAGGAAAGCCTCAAGTTCCTGATGAGCCCGATGGCCGAGACCGGCCAGGAGGCTGTCGGCTCGATGGGGACCGACACGCCGATCTCGGCGCTGTCGTCGAAGTCGAAGCTCCTGCACACCTACTTCAAGCAGAACTTCGCGCAGGTGACGAACCCGCCGATCGATTCGATCCGCGAGGAGCTCGTCATGAGCCTCGTCTCGTTCATCGGCCCGCGCCCCAACATCCTCGACCTGGAGGGCACCTCGAAGCAC
>JANRIT010000040.1:0-41972 GCA_033764645.1 Hyphomicrobiaceae bacterium | reverse complement strand
GCCGAGCCGGCGGCTGCGCCGCACGAGCCGGCCGAGCTTGAACTGCCCCCGGCTGGCCTGGAAGTGCTCGATCACCGGTGCCGGCCCGGCCGCGTCGAAGATCTTCGAGTACGCTCGCGGCAGCGCCGTGAAGGTCACGCCCTCGATCTCCGGCACGGCCATGTAGATCATGTCTTCATCGAGCGTCAGCGGGCTTGCCGCGCTGTCCTGCCGGGCCCACGCTGCCGCAAAGCGCCGGCCGCCTTCGCTATTGCGGATGTAGAGCGTGCCTGCGGCGATGCTGAGATAATGCTTGCCGCGGCGCTGTACCGGGGCAAACAGCAGCGCCACGTCGGTCGATACCGTGTCGAAGAACTTCGGCACATCGTGGAGATAGCCGTCCGCATCGATATAAAGCACGTCGAGGGGCGCGAAGCGGGCAAGGCTCTCGGCGACGAACTGCGGCTTGATGCGGGTCGTGGCTTCCCAGGTGACGCGCCGCTCGTAGGCCTTCAGGTGATAGTTGATGCCGAGCCGCTCCAGCGACAGCTTCAGCCGCTCGACCTGCTCGCTGTAGTTCGGCGTGTAGAAGGCACACACGACGTAGCGCTGGTTGCCGCCGAGCCACGTCGTCTCGCCGTCGCGGCGGCCGGGAACGATCCCATTATCCATGTCCGTGATTGCCACTTCGGCAGGCAGCGGGACGCTGAGCCTCGGATGGGCAATGGCCGCCTGCGCCGTCCCAGATTTCGCCATGTCCGGTTTTGCCATGCACGTCATTCGCGCCAGTAGTCCCTGATCCAGTCGGCCGGTCGGAAGCGCCGCCGTGTTGGCCTGAACCCGAAGCCCGTGCCGACGCGCTTGTTGCCTTCGTGCTCGCCGCGCATCGCACTGTCGGGGGTGATGGAGCCGTAGAACACCAGCACCTTGCCGCCCTTGGGCTTGCGCGGGTACGAAAAAAATCTGCTAACGCGGTTGCGCGGAAGGCAAACGAGCGAGAACGGTACACACCACTCGGGTGGCCAGAACGTGACCTCCTCGACCGCCTTGGTCAGGAAGTTCTGCTCCTTGGACGCGTATTTCGAGACGATCTCGTCGGCTGGCGTCGCGTAGAAGCGATCGAGAACGTGCGCCTCCCTGCCGATGAAATAGCGCACGACTGAGCTGTTGCCATACCCCAGGTGCGGATCCTTCCATTCACGGATGATCACGAAACGCCCGGGGTAGACGAACAGTTCATCGATGGAGTCGAGGATCACGAGATCGAGATCGAGGAACAGCGTCATGCCCTGAAGGCCACCGAGCCCGGCCGCCATCAGTCCGAGCTTGGGCCAGTACTTGCCGAGCTTACGATCGAACGTGACCTCGGGCAGGGGCTGGCACTCGACCTCGGGGCGAATGCCGCTGGGATCGTCCGTGAAGCAGACGAAGCGCACCGTCCAAGTCGTATTGCGCGCAACCATCCCGTACAGACGATTGACGAAGTGGGGGCCGTAGCGGTCGCCCCACTTCATGCAGACGACATTGGCGCTCCGGTTCGCCTGCGCTGCGGCGAACTCCTCTTTCCATGAGGCTGCGAGCATGGTCCCCCGACCGGCTGCTGCTGCAACTTCGCGCCTTCCCCGCGCGGCCCGTTATTGGACATAGGCCACTGCCGCCCGTTGCATTCAAGCAGAATCGCCCCTCCCGGCCTGCGATCAAAGAGCCCGCCACGCCGAAGACGCGGACGGTTAGCGATTTGGTAAGGTTGACAGAGGTTTAATGCCGCTCGCGCGATAACCCCGGCGAGGTGGCACATGACGGCGATCGAGAGCATTCCATTCGAGGAGACGATGGCCCGTGGCAGCATCCGCCAGGCCGACGTCGCCCGTCTGCGCGCAGCACTTGCCGCCGATGGCCGCATCGACGCCGAAGAAGCCCGCCGCCTCGTGCTGCTCAATCAGCGCTGCCCCGTGCAGGAGGCCTCCTGGAGCGACCTCTATCGCGAGGCTCTCACCGACTACCTCGTTCACCAGGCGGAGCCCTCCGGCTACGTCACTGCCGCCAATGCCGACTGGCTGGTCGATGCCATCACAGCGGGCGGCAGCGGGCCTCTGCGCAGCGAAGTCGACCTGCTGATCGCCATCCTCGAGGCGGCTCGTTGGTCACCGCCGTCGCTGGCTGCCTACTGTCTCGCTCAGGTGCAGAAGGCCGTCTTGACCGGCGGTGGACACGTGCGCGGGTCGCTGGAGCTGCCGCCCGGCCGCATTGCCGACGACGAGGTCGAACTCGTCCGGCGCATCATTTATGCCGCTGGCGGCGACGGCAACATCGCCGTCACCCGTCTCGAGGCCGAGGCCCTCTTTGCCATCGACGAGTGCCTTGACCCCGACGTCGTGAACGAGGCGTGGACCGAACTGTTCGTCAAGGCGATCGCCAACGCCGTGCTGGCTGCGTCGGGCTACCGCGTGCCGACGCGCGAGGAGGCGCTGCGCAGCGAGGCTTGGCTCGAGCAGCGCGGCGATCTCGCCCCGTCCGCGTTGGCAAGGGCCGTCGCCCGCGCCGGCCTCGAGGGTGTGATTGCTGCCTACCGGCACCAGAGCCGCGAGGAGGCCTCCGTGGCGCGCCTCGAATTGCAGCGCCATGCCATGGTGACTGGCGAGGAGATATCGACCGACGACGCCGAGTGGCTGGCCGCGCGTCTGTCGCGCGATGGACGCATCACCGCCAACGAGGCGGCCCTCGCAGCCTTCCTCAGCGAGGATGGCATCGCGCTCGCCGAGCCGATCGCCCGGGCGCTCTCACTGAAGAGCGCCGCGGCGGCCTGACGGGTCCTCGGGCGATAGCCGGCCGAACGCCGCCCGCTGCGGACCGTCAACCCTGGCGTCCGCATCGGCAGCAGTCCCGCTGAAGGAATGCTCGGCACTGGCGCTCTGGTCCCTCGGCTCCCTGTGCTGCGCCGTACCGGCGCCGCGCCGCGCCGCGCCGTCGCGCCCGCTCCGCGCCAGCGCCGGAGCAAGAGCCAGTGCAACGGGAACATCCTCTCCTTGCGCTTGGCCTTTCGTCAGTGGGCTCGCCCGTTGTTCTCGACGAACGCACCGGCTAGAAGTCGGGGTCCTTCCCGAAGTGTCCCCCCCCAATGACCCGACCAGCAACGAACAACAACGCGATCGCGAGGCGCAAGGCGACGATGTTCAAGAAGATACTGATCGCCAATCGCGGCGAGATCGCCTGCCGTGTCATCAAGACCGCGCGCCGCATGGGGATCGCCACCGTCGCGGTTTACTCCGACGCCGACCGTCATGCCCTCCACGTCGAAATGGCCGACGAGGCTGTCCACATCGGCCCCGCGCCCGCCGCGCAGTCCTATCTCGTCATCGACAAGATCATCGCGGCCTGCAAGGCGACGGGCGCCGAAGCCGTGCATCCCGGCTATGGCTTCCTGTCGGAGCGCGAGGCCTTCGCCAAGGCCCTCGCCGACAACAGAATCGTCTTCATCGGCCCCAATCCCGGCGCCATCGCCGCCATGGGCGACAAGATCGAGAGCAAGAAGGCAGCGGCCAAGGCCAAGGTCTCGACCGTGCCAGGCCATCTCGGTGAAATCGCAGACGCCAAGGAAGCCGTGCGCATCGCTGGCGAGGTCGGCTATCCGGTGATGATCAAGGCATCCGCCGGTGGTGGCGGCAAGGGCATGCGCATCGCCTGGGACGCCAAGGAGTGCGCCGAGGGCTTTGCGCTGGCCCGCTCGGAGGCGAAATCCTCGTTCGGGGACGACCGCATCTTCATCGAGAAGTTCATCGAGAACCCGCGCCACATCGAGATCCAGGTGCTCGGCGACAAGCACGGCAACGTCATTTATCTGGGCGAGCGTGAATGTTCGATCCAGCGGCGCAACCAGAAGGTCATCGAGGAGGCACCCTCGCCGCTCCTCGACACCGCGACACGCAAGGCCATGGGCGAGCAGGCCGTCGCGCTCGCCAAGGCAGTCGCCTACGACAGCGCCGGCACGGTCGAGTTCGTCGCCGGGCAGGACCGCAGCTTCTACTTTCTCGAGATGAACACCCGCCTGCAGGTCGAGCACCCCGTCACCGAACTCGTCACCGGCATCGACCTCGTCGAGCAGATGATCCGCGTTGCGGCCGGCGAGAAGCTCGCCTTGCGCCAGCAGGACGTCAAGCTCGACGGCTGGGCGGTCGAGAGCCGCATCTATGCCGAGGACCCCTTCCGCAACTTCCTGCCCTCGATCGGGCGCCTCGTGAAGTATCGCCCGCCGGCCGAGGCCTCCGCCAACGGCCGCACCGTACGCAACGATACCGGCGTCTACGAGGGCGGCGAGATCTCGATGTACTACGATCCGATGATCGCCAAGCTCGTCACGCACGCACCCTCGCGCATCGAGGCCATCGAATTGCAGGCCCAAGCGCTCGACGCTTTCTACATCGACGGCATCCAGCACAACATTCCGTTCCTGACGGCCCTGATGCAGCACCCGCGCTGGCGCTCGGGCGCACTCTCGACGGGTTTCATCAAGGAGGAGTATCCCGACGGCTTCGTCGGCGTCGCGCCGGCCGGGGACACGCTCGACGTGCTCGCCGCCGTCGCCGCCGCGATCGACCACCTCAACAATACGCGCCGCCGCGAAATCACCCACCAGATGGAAGGCACGCCGGTGACGTTCGCCAATGCCCGCGTCGTCGATCTGGGCGGCGTGCGCCAGCGCCTCGACGTCTCGGGCCCGACCAATGGTCCGCTGACGGTCGCCCTGCACGATGCCGCCGGCAAGGCTGCGACGACGCTCGAGCTCGTCTCCGCGTGGTGGCCCGGCGAGCCGGTCTGGTCGGGTCGCGTCGGCGATCGCGAGGTCGCCGTGCAGGTGCGCCCGATCATGAACGGCTACGAACTCTCCTATCGAGGCGTCCGCGTGCCCGCGCGCGTCTATACGTTGCGCGAGGCCGAGCTCGTCTCGCTGATGCCGGAGAAGGTCGCCGCCGATACCTCCAAGCTCCTCCTCTGCCCCATGCCCGGGCTCGTCAAGTCGATCGCCGTCGCCGTGGGTGACGAGGTCAAGGCGGGCGACACGCTCGCCATCGTCGAGGCCATGAAGATGGAGAACGTGCTGCGCGCCGAGCGCGACGCCAAGGTCGTCAAGCTCAACGCCAAGCCCGGCGACAGTCTCGCCGTCGACGAGGTCATCATGGAGTTCGGCTGAGGCGGCGCCAGCCGCAGTCATCCAACGCCACCATCGAGGACATCCCGCGCCAGCCGCGTCGCTCTTTGCGGCCAGCGCGCCGCCATCGCCAGCACAGGATCGCCATGTCGCGCCAACTCATCTCCTCTGGTTCGCCCTTCGAAGCCAAGATGGGCTACTCACGCGCCGTGGTCGACGGCGAGTGGGTGTTCGTCTCCGGCACGACGGGCTTCAACTACGATACGATGAGTATCTCCGAGGACGCCGCCGAGCAAGCCGAGCAGTGCTTCCGCAACATCGCCAAAGCGCTCGCCGCGGGCGGCGCCAGCCTCGCTGATGTCGTGCGCGTCCGCTACATTTTCCCCAAGGCCGCCGACTTCGAGGCCTGCCTGCCGGTTCTGGGCCGCCACTTGGGCGATATCCGCCCCGCCGCGACGCTCATCATCGCCGGCCTCGTCGACGACAAGATGAAGATCGAGGTCGAGGTGACTGCCCGTATCGCCGCGGGCGCGACAGGTGGCCCTGCGGCGCGCGCCTGATAAAGGTCCCCCGCGCCGGAAGCAACCGCCCGTGCCATCGCTGCGTCCCCTCTATTTCGCCTATGGCTCGAACATGAGCCCGCGCCAGATGGCGCGCCGCTGTCCCGGAGCCCGCGCCATCGGCCGCGCGAGCCTCGCCGGCTGGCGCTTCATCATCAATACGCGCGGTGCCGCCAACATCGTCCCGTCGCGCCAAACCCCCGCCGCTTACGTCGCCGGCGTGCTGTGGCGCATCGACGTCGCCCACATCGTCCTGCTCGATCAGTGGGAAGGGGTCGCCGACGGCATCTATCGGCGCCTGCTCGTCACCGTCGTTCTGCCCTGCGGCGGTCGCCGGCTCGCATTCACCTACGTCGATGCCCGGCGCTGGCCCGGCCGGCCCAAGCCGGCCTACCTGGAGGCCGCCGTGCTCGTCGGCGCGCGCGCCTTCGCCCTGCCCGAGGCACACGTGGCTGCCATCGAGGCGTTCAAGCCCGCTCGCCCGATCGGCGGCGCGCGGCGGAGCTACCACGGACGGCGCACGCGGCGGCGGCACAAGAGCAAACGTCTTGTCAACGCTGTGCGCCGCCGATCGCCGCTGTAACGGGGCCGCGCAACGCTTCGCTTACCGTTAACGGCGAAGCTCGCGGCATATCGCCAGAGCGAGGTCGCCCATGTCGCACACAGCCTTCATCCTCATGCTGTTCAGCCCGAAGGGTCGCTGCAACCCGTGCGGTCTCTTGAAACTGGCGCTCGTCCTCCTCGCGCTGCAGGCACTTGCGCTCGCCGTCTTCCTTGCTCTCGACGTGCCGATCGAGAACCCGCTGTTCCTGCCCTTCAAGGTCGCCTTCCTCTGGCTTGCGGCGACGGCGACCCTGAAACGCCTGCACGACCTTGGGCTGGGCGGTCAGTGGATCGTCTATGCCCTTCTCGCAACCGTGCTTTGGACCGTCGTCATGGGCATCTTCGCGCTCGCCCTCTATGGCGTCGAGGCGAGCGTGCCGGGCTCGCCCGGCTTCCTCGCCTACGCCATCGCCAGCTCCGCTCCGCTGGTGCTGGCCGCCGTCTACCTGCACTGCGTCTGCGGCGAGCCCGATGAGAACCGCTTCGGGCCGGTGCCGGGGCCATCAGGTTTTTCGATGCCCGAGCCGGCCGTCATCATGCCGACCGCCCGGGCGTGAGGCGCGCATCGAGCATGGCTCCCCCCGCGACCAAGGCCGTTCACGTTCGCATCGAGGGGCAGGTGCAGGGTGTCGGCTATCGCGCCTGGACGGCCTCCTGCGCCCGCGATGCCGGGTTGGATGGCTACGTGCTCAACAGGCGCGACGGCAGCGTGGAAGCGGTGTTCCAGGGCCCCGCCGCAGCCGTCGATGCCATGATCGCGGCATGTTGGACCGGCCCCTCCTACGCTGCCGTGACAGCGGTCGAGATCGTCGGCGAAGGCGTCGGTGCCTTCACCGGCTTTACCATCCGACCAAGCGTGTAAAGCGCTTCATCCGACCTTGCCTGCGACCCGCCGCAGGCTGTCGAGGATGGGCTCGTAGGCCTCCTCGTCGCGTGCTTCGGGATAGACCATGTAGACGGGATAGACGAACGTCCGCGCCCTTTTCGGCACGCTGAGCCGGCCGCGCGCGATGTGTGACTTGACGAGGCGCCTAGGGAAATAGCCCGAAGCTTCGTTGGCCAGCAGGTACTGCAGACCGACGGCGCCGATGTCCAGTTGCAGTCCCGATGTCGCCAGTTGCGGAAAGGCGACCGCGTGGTCCTGCTGGAAGTCCCCTCCCCAATCGACGAGCACGTATTCGGAGTTGCGCGCCCGCGCCTTGCCCGGTGAGGAGCTGACCAGCACGAGCTCCTCGTCGAACAGGTGCTCGACCACGAGCCCGGGAGGCTGCGGCGGTCGGTACATGACCGCCAGGTCGAGCGTCCCCTCGATGAGCCGTTGCGTCAGGAACGAGGCATTGGCCGCGCTGGCCGAGACGGCTATGTCGCGCATCGACCGGCGCAGACCCGCCACCCAGGTCACGAGGAAGCCGTCCCAGAAGCTCTGCGGTGCGCCGACCGACAGGTGGTCGCGGTGCTGCGAGCTCAATCCGACTTCGAGCCGCGCGTGCTGCCACACGCGTACGAGCGCGAGCGCGTGCCGGCGGAACTGCTCGCCGGCCGCCGTCAGCACGGCGCCGTTGTGCGAGCGCTCGAACAGCGGCCGGCCGAGGTGATCCTCCAGGCTGCGAATGCGCGCCGAAACAGTCGACTGCGTCACGTTCATCCGTCGCGCGGCGACGATGAAGCTGCCTGTCTCGGTGACCGTCAGGAAGGTCCGCGCCAGTTGAATGTCCATCATCGCCTCACGAGGCCGGCCGAAGCGCCCCAACCAGGGCTATCGATTTTTTCGATAGCCGCAACCGGAAAAATCCGTTTGAGGCTTTAAGCGGTTGTGAAGCAATGTGCAGACGTGATGGTGCCGTGCGGAGCACCAGTGCGGACATGAGGTCTCGTTCGCCAGGCCTGGTCAGAGGCGTGAGCCAGATCAATCCGTGACCGTCGTGATGCCCTCGTCTGGACGTCACGGGAAGCGCGACCTGCGTCCACCTTGCCCCGCAGTAGAGAGTTGGAGAGGACTGAGACGACGATGAAGACCAAGACCGAGAAGAAGCCCGCCGCCAAGGCTGCTGCCAAGAAGCCCGCCACCAAGGTGAAGCCGATGGCCAAGGCCAAGGCGCCCGCTGCGAAGGCTGCTGCCAAGCCCGCCGCCAAGAAGCCCGCTGCCAAGAAGCCGGCGGCCAAGGCTGCCGCCAAGCCTGCCGCCAAGAAGCCCGCCGCCAAGAAGCCGGCGGCCAAGAAGCCTGCCGCATGATTGGCGGTGCTCGCCGTTTTCCCCTCGCCCCTCGCCATCAGGCGCATGGCCGTATGACGCATCGCCTCGCCCTACGCGCGCTCGCGATTGCCGTGCTCGCGGCTGTGCCAGGTGCAGGGGACAGCCCCGCCGCAGCCGCGGTGATCGGCAACACGGGAAGCAGCGAGCAGCAGGTCCTCATCATCTCGGGCGCCGAGCGCCGTGAGGTGACGCTGAAGCCCGGCGAGCGCGTCACCGGTGTCTGCCCCAAGGGCTGCACCGTGCGCCTCGTCGGCGTTGCCGACGGCGACTACGCCATCGTCGAGGGCAACGAGATCGTCTCGGTCGAGGGCGGGCTCATGTACTTCGACGGCACGGAGCCTCCCGCTCCCGAAGGCGCCTCCGCCGACAATCCGGACAAGGCCTCCCCGCCCGGTGCTGCCCCGTCATCGGCACCCGCGCCGGCCAAGCCCTCCGGCGCCAAGCCGCTGCTGCGCTGATCCGCAGGCCGTCCCTGGTGGCGCACTCCGTCTCGATTCGGCCAGCGGGCGCCACCCTCGCCGCATGAACTCAGGGCGCCATGCTCCCCGCTCCCAACTCGGCCTCGAACGTCGAGCGCAGGCCTGCGTCCACGAGCGCCATGTCGGCAGCGATGCCGAGGGCTGCGAGGCTCGTCACCCCGTGCTCGGAGATGCCGCACGGAACGATGCCGCCGTAGTGCGACAGGTCCGGCGCCACGTTGATCGACAGGCCGTGCAGGCTGATGCCCCGCCGCACGCGGATGCCGATGGCCGCGATCTTGTCCTCGCGCCCGTGGCCGAGGTCGGGCCGCCTGACCCACACGCCGACGCGGTCCTCCCGCCCCTCGCCCTCGACACCGAAGCCGGCGAGCACCCTGATGACGACGCGCTCGAGGAGCCGGACGTAGGCGCGCACGTCCCCGCCCGTACGCTGCTTGAGGTCGAGCATGGGATAGACGACCCGCTGGCCGGGACCGTGGTAGGTGTACTGCCCGCCGCGCCCCGTCTCGAAAACGGGCAGCCGGTCGGGGTCGATGAGATCGGCACGGCGCGCGCTCGTACCGGCCGTGTAGAGGGCCGGGTGCTCGACGAGCCAGATCGCCTCCCGCGCCGCGCCGTCCGCGATCGCCACCGCGCGCGCTTCCATGGCTCGGACCGTCTCGGCGTAGGGTGCGAGCCCCGCATGCACCAGCCAGTCGACGCCCTGCCCTGAAAGACCATGGGCCAGCGCCTGATCGCCTGGAGCGTCTGTCCTCGTTGCCTCGCCGCGCATCGCTGCTGCCGATCTCTGTGCCCTCGGCCGTAGCGGCCCGGCGAAAGGTTGGCGCTGAAGAGCGCTCGTGGCGTCTCGGCCAGGGTCGCGAGCCGGCATCTGGCGCGCTGTCGCGGCAGTGTGCGAAAGGCCGGCTGCGCCCTTGCCTTGCCGAGGTCGATCTGATAGCAGCAACAGCCTCGCCGGTCACCCAGGCCGATGAGCTTCCCTGCGCTGCGGTCGTGGCGGAATTGGTAGACGCACTACCTTGAGGTGGTAGCGGGGCAACCCGTGGAAGTTCGAGTCTTCTCGACCGCACCAACTTTGATGGCGATCCTTTCTCGCGCCCTGAGCACTCGGCCTCGCCTTGCTCTGGCCTCTGGTCGGTAGCGCCGCAGGCCCGGCTCGTTCTCCGCCCGGTGGTGTCGTCGCGTTTCGCCATTGCGCCCTGCGCGGCCCGCCACCCTCATCGTTGCAATCCCACCGCTCGCTGCACCATAATGCTCAGACTGCGTGAGCCGAGATGCCGCGAAGGCACGTAAGGAACAAAGAGCTTGAGGTTGCGCCGGAACGGAAACGTCACGTGTCCCGGGGGGAACGATGTTGTCGCATGCCCGCACGGTGGAGACGCCTGAAAGTCCGGAGTTCGGACCGTGGCTGGCGCAAGCCTCGATCCTCGTCGTCGATGACGAGCCGGGCATGCGCAATTTCCTCGTCCGCACCATCGGGCCACGCTGCAAGCGTCTCGAGGAAGCCGCCAACGCCGAGGAAGCCTCCGCCAAGCTCGACAGCCAGTACTTCGATGTCGTCATCCTGGACAACATCATGCCCGGCAAGAGCGGCGTGCGCTGGCTTGCCGAGCAGCGGTCGATCGGCTTTTTCTCGAACGCCATCCTGATGACGGCCTATGCCGATCTCGAGACCGCGATACAGGCCTTGCAGGCTGGCGCGGTCGATTTCGTCCTGAAGCCCTTTCGCTCGAACCAGATCCTGAACGCAGTCGCGCGATGCCTCGAGCGGATCAAGCTCCAGCGCGAGAATGTCGTGCTGCGTCATGAATTGCAGGCGCGTCGCGAGAGCGCGCTGCTGCGCGACAAGCTGGTCGGCGGCTCCGCTGCCATCAGCAAGGTGCGCGAGACCATCGCCCGCGTCGCCCCGCTGCCCACCTCGGTTCTGATCACGGGGCAGTCCGGCACGGGCAAGGAGGTCGCTGCGCACTCTCTGCACGCGCTGTCCGACCGGTCAGAGAAACCCTTCGTGCCGGTCAACTGCGCGGCGATCCCCCGCGACATGATCGAAAGCGAGCTGTTCGGCCACCTCAAGGGTGCCTTCACCGGTGCCGGCAGCGGCCGTGACGGCCTCTTCATGCATGCCCGCGGCGGCACTCTCTTTCTCGACGAGATCGGCGAGATGCCGCTCGCCACGCAGAGCAAGCTCTTGCGGGTCATCGAGGACAGGCGCGTGCGCCCCGTCGGGTCCGAGCGCGAAACCCCCGTCGATCTGCGCTTCATCTTCGCGACCAACGCCGACCTGCGCAAGGACGTGGAGGAGGGCCGTTTCCGCGCCGACCTGTTCTACCGCATGAACGTCGTGCACATCCACCTGCCCCCGCTGAAGGACCGCGGCGACGACGTGCAGGACCTCGCCGACCTGTTCATGCCCAAGCTCGCCCAGCAGCTCGGCGTGCCGCCCATCCCGATCGACGCAGGCGTGCGCGCAGCCCTCGCCGCGCACGACTGGCCCGGCAACGTGCGCGAATTGCGTAACCTCATCGAGCGATCCCTGATCCTCGGCCGCTTCCCCGATGACATCGGCCATCGCGAGACGCGCAACGCGCCGGCCGGCAGTGAGACACTGGAGGAGGTCGAGCGGCGGCACATCATGGCGATGCTGCGCGAGACCGACGGCAATCGCGAGGAGGCAGCGCGCCGGCTCGGCGTGTCGCGCAAGACGATCGATCGCAAATGCGCAGCATGGAATGCCTGACGCAGCCGCCACAGCGTCACGCCGGAGCGGCTGGTCCGTTCGCTATCGCCTGCTCGCCATCGCGCTGTTGCCGATGCTCGTCATCTCGCCCTTGCTGCTGGCCGGCACGATCGCGCGCTGGAACAACAAGTTCGACGAGTTGCTCATCACCAAGGTCAACAGCGATCTGACCATCGCGCACGAGTATCTGTCGCGCATCCTCGACGACACCGGCGAAAAGGTCCGGGCTCTGGGCGAGTCGGCGCGGCTGAGGAACATCCTGGTCGGCGAGGGCGAGACGGGGCTTTACGACTATCTCGAGCAGGCCCGCCTCAGGCTCGGGCTCGACTACCTGTACGTCGTGGAGCCGGCCGGCCGCATCATCGGGTCCGCCCCCTACTCGTTCGCGAATACGACGAGGACCGATTGGCCCGTCGTCACTGAGGCGCGCGCGAAAGGCTCACATACCGCGATCGATATTTTTGCAGCCGCCGAGCTTGCCAGCATCGCGCCGGCCTTGGCGCAACGGGCCTACCTCGAGATCGTGCCGACGCCCAACGCCGCGGCGAGCGACCGCACCATCGAGACGCGCGGCATGGTCATCCAATCCGCCACCCGCCTCACCTTCGAGGTCGCGCACGGCGCGGTCCTGGTCGGCGGCACGCTCTTGAACGGCAACCTCGATTTCATCGACAGGATCAACGAACTGGTCTACCCGCGGGCGAGTCTCCCCGAGGGCAGCCGCGGCACCGCTACGCTGTTTCTCGACGACGTGCGCATCTCGACGAACGTGCGCCTGTTCGAGGACAAGCGCGCGCTCGGCACGCGGGTTTCGAATGCGGTGCGCGCAGCCGTGCTGGGCGAGGGCCGCGTCTGGCTCGACCGCGCCTTCGTGGTCAACGACTGGTACATCTCGGCTTACGAGCCCATCGTCGACAGCTTCGGCAATCGCGTCGGGATGCTTTATGTCGGGTTCCTCGAAGCTCCGCTGATCCGCAACCGGCTCATCACGTTCACCACCATCGGCCTTTCGTTCCTCGTCATCGCCGCCGTCACGGTACCGATCTTTCTGCGCTGGGCGCGCTCGATCTTCGAGCCCCTTGGCCTCGTCACGAACACGATTGCCAAGGTCGAAGCAGGCGATCTGGCGGCGCGCACGAGCATCAAGTCGGGGCACGACGAGATCTGCCGGGTGGCGCTGCACCTGGACGTACTGTTGGATCAGGTCCAGGAGCGCGACCGCGCGCTGCGCGACTGGAACTCCCAGCTCGAGATGCGCGTCGATGAGCGCACGCGCCAGCTTCAACTGGCCAATCTGAAGCTGGAGGCGGCGACCAAGCAGCTTGTGCTGTCGGAGAAGCTGGCGGCGATCGGCGAGATCACCGCAGGCGTCGCGCACGAGATCAACAACCCGATTGCCGTCATGCAAGGCAACCTCGAGGTCGCCCGCAAGCTGATAGGCTCGCACGCCGACGTTGCGAAATCGGAGCTCGACCTGATCGACGAGCAGATCCGGCGCGTGAACCAGATCGTGATGAAGCTTCTCCAGTTCGCGCGGCCCGAGGAGTACGCGGGCTTCGTCGAGCGCCACGCACCAGCGCGCGTGATCACCGATACCTTCCCGCTCGTCCAGCATCTCCTCAACAAGTCGAGGATCACTGTGCGCCGGCACGACCAGGCGACACGGCTCGTCGGCATGAACCGGACGGAATTGCAGCAGGTGCTCGTCAACCTGATCGTCAACGCCATCCATGCCATGCCCGACGGCGGCTTGCTCACTCTGAAAACGTCCGACCTCGACGTCGACCGCGGCCCCGGCGTCGTCATCGAGGTGGGCGACACCGGCAGAGGCATGACCGAGGAAGTTCTCGCCAAGATATTCAATCCGTTCTTCACGACGAAATCGGGCGAAGGGACTGGCCTCGGCTTGTCGATCAGCCAGAAGCTCGTCGATCGGCAGGGTGGGCGCATCTCGGTCGAAAGCAGTCCCGGCCGAGGCACGACTTTCACGATCTGGCTACCGGAAGCCGCCGAAAGTCCCGCCGAATACGCCGAACTCACCTGACATCGGCGCATGCACTTGGACCGATCCGTCACGTGCGAGCCTGGCGCGTCTTTCGAGTTGAGCTGACTTCGTTTCCGGCTGTTCGCGACAGTCACTGCCGCTTGGCAAATTGGCTGGGCATATCCGGCATGGCCCCGGACAGATGCTCTTTGATGCGATCTGCTGAACAACGACAAGCTGTCCTCGTGCGCCGGACAATTTGTCTGGCGGCAATCTGGCATGCCAAGTAGATAATTGATTCCACGTACTATTTTTTGTGGCACGTGAATTGCTGATTAGGTTTTGCAAACCAAGCTGGGCGCCTTTCGTCGGCCGCCGGCTGCCGGTGACAAAAACGGGGATCTGCGCGCATCTTCTGAGAAACAGATGATTGCGAACAATGAAAAACCCGATCAAGGCGGAAACCTGGCGTGAGGCCGGGCTTTGGGGGAGTGAAACCATGATGGCATCAGCCGCGCTCAGGAACGGCAATTTTCCACGCGAGCATTGTCGGTCCTGGCGAGGTCGGCGTTCGCGCGGATAGGATAAGAGAACCCAATTCGACAATCTGGCGATGTGACGACAATCGGCGTACCGCCGTTTCGTTGCCGACGTTTTCCGTGCGCCGACTGCGTGTCGCGCGGCCAGACAGCCATGCTCAATCCGGAGCCGCAATCGCATGAGCGCTGCACTTCCCGCCGCTGATACCTTCCCGAAGCTGCTGCTGCACCACGCCCGTCAGCGCGGCTCCTCCCCCGCAACGCGGGAGAAGAGCCGGGGTATCTGGCGCACGCTGACGTGGCGCGAATTGGCCGACGACGTTGCCGCCGTTGCCGCCGCGCTCTCTGCGCGTGGCCTGCATCGCGGCGCGCGCATGGCCTTCATTGGCGACAACCGCCCCCGCCTCCACGTGACGATGTGTGCCGCCCATGCCCTCGGCGCTGTGGTCGTTCCCCTGTTCCAGGACGCAACGGCCGAGGAGTTGCTCACGCCCCTGCGCGATGCCGGCGTCACGCACGTGTTCGCCGAGGATCAGGAGCAGGTCGACAAGATCCTTGCCCTCCTGCCGCGCTGCCCGGCCATCGTCTCGATCGTGCACGACAAGGATCGCGGCATGCGCCACTACCAGCGGCCGCAACTCGTCGGCTACGCGGCCCTGCTCGGCGAGGGAAGGGCGGTCACCAAGGGCGCGCTCGACTTCCTCGAGGCCGAGGCGGCGCGCGGCTCGGGCACCGACGAGGCCTCGATCATCTTTACCCCTGGCGCGACGGGTCCGTCGAAAGGCGTCGTGCTCACTCATGCCGCGCTGATCGACCGCGCGCGCGCCGCCGCCGAGATGGACGGCCTCACCGACGCGGACCTGGCGCTCGTCTATCTGCCGCCGGCGTGGATCGGTCAGAGCCTGTTCGGATACGCCCAGCCCCTCCTCGTCGGCTACTGCATCTGCTGTCCGGAATCGACCGAGACGATGTACTCCGACATTCGCGAGATCGGTCCGACCTACTTCCTCGCTCCACCCAGCGTGCTCGATGCGATGCTGAAGCGCGTCTCGTCCCGCATGGAGGGCGCGGGCGGGCTGAAGCGGCTCATCTATCGACAGTGCATGTCTCTGGCTCGCTACGCCGGCCCGCGGCTGCTGTCGGGCGAGCGCGTCATCATCGGCAGCGGTCTCGCCTACGGACTTGGCGGCCTGCTGATCTATGGGCCCCTGCGCGACGTGCTGGGCTTGAGCCGCGTGCGCGTCGCCTACTCGGCCGGTGATGCGATCAGCCCAGAGGTGCTGACCTTTTTCCGCGCCATCGGCGTCAATCTCAAGCAGCTCTACGGCACCGCTGAGACGGGCTTCTTCGTCGCCATGCAGCGCGATGGCGCTGTCCGTCCCGATACCGTCGGCCCCGCGGCGCGAGGCGTGGAGCTCAGACTGGCGACGGATCGCGAGATCCAGGTCCGCTCGACCGGATTGTTCAAGAAATATCTCGGCGATCCCGAGGCCACGGCCCGCGCCGTGACGGGCGACGGCTGGTTCCGCACCGGTGATGCCGGCCGGCTCACCGACGATGGCCAGCTCCTCGTCCTCGACCGCATCAAGAACATCGGCACCCTCGCCGACGGCACCACGTTTGCCCCGCAGGCGATCGAGAACCTGCTGAAGTCCTCGCCCTACATCCGGCAGGCCGTCGCCTTCGGCACTGGACGCGGCTGGGTCTGCGCGCTCATCGACATCGACACCGCCGCGGTCGGGAGCTGGGCCAACAAGCAGGCCATCTCCTACACCGGGCACGCTGACCTCGCCTCGCGTGCCGAGGTCTATCGCCTCGTGGGCGAGGCGATCGGCAAGGTCAACGCTGGTTTGGCCCGGGACGTCGCGACGGCCGCGATGCAGATCCGGCGCTTTGCCATTCTGCCGAAGGAGTTGGACTCCGACGACGGCGAGCTCACGCGCATGCGGACCCTGCGCCGCGACGCGGTCGCCGAGCGCTACCGCGGGCTCGTCGATGCGATCTACCAGGGCGCGAGCGCAGGCCCCGTCGGCCTTCCGGCCCTTCAGATCCGCATCGAGGATGCCAAGCCCCACTCCCCCGCCACCATGAGGAGCGCGGCCTGACATGATGGACATGAGCCGAACGGCAGCCAGCCAGGCGGACTACGTCACGACGGCCAACCGCGGCTTTGCCGTCGGCGGGCCGATCCTCGAGCTGGAGGAAATCTCGCTCCGGTTCGGCGGCGTCAACGCCCTCACCAAGATCTCCTTCAACGTGCTGGAGCACGAGATCCGCGCCATCATCGGCCCCAACGGCGCCGGCAAGAGCTCGATGCTCAACGTCATCAACGGCGTCTATCGCCCACAGGAAGGGACCATCAAGTTCAAGGGCAAGCGCCTGACCGGCATGACGCCACCGCGCGCGGCACGCATGGGCATTGCCCGAACGTTTCAGAACATCGCGCTGTTCAAGGGCATGTCCGTCTTGGACAACCTGATGGCCGGCCGCTACCTGCACTCGAAGGCCAGCTTCGTCGAAGTCGCACTCCAACTGCCGCGCGCGCGCCGCGAGGAGACTGAGAACCGCGAGGCCGTCGAGGAGATCATCGAGTTCCTCGAGATCCAGCACATCCGCAAGACGCCGGTCGCCAAGCTGCCCTATGGCCTGCAGAAGCGCGTCGAGCTTGGCCGTGCACTCGCCGCCGAGCCGAAGATCCTGCTCCTCGACGAGCCGATGGCCGGCATGAACATCGAGGAGAAGCAGGACATGTGCCGCTTCATCCTCGACGTCAACGACCACTACGGCACGACCGTCGTGCTCATCGAGCACGACATGGGCGTCGTGATGGACATCTCCGACCGCGTCGTCGTGCTCGATTACGGCAAGAAGATCGGCGACGGCACGCCCGACGAGGTGCGCTCGAACCCGGACGTGATCAACGCCTATCTCGGCGTGGCGCATTGAGGGCATCGAGAGGTCATCGGCATGTCTGACTTCAACTTCTTCCTCGAGGTCCTGATCGGCGGCTTGCTGTCGGGTCTCATGTACTCGCTCGTCGCTCTGGGCTTCGTGCTGATCTACAAGGCCTCCGGCGTGTTCAATTTCGCGCAGGGCGCGATGGTGTTCCTGGCCGTCCTGTCGTTCGTCGGTTTCATGGAACTGGGCCTGTCGTTTTGGGCGGCTCTGCCGGTGACCATCGCCATGATGGTCCTCGTCGGCATGGCCACCGAGCGCTTCGTTCTGCGCCCCCTTGTCAATCAGAACGAGAACACGCTGCTGATGGCCACGATCGGCCTCGCCTTCGTCATCGAGGGCGTGGCGCAGTTGGCCTGGGGCGTCGACGTGCGCCGCCTCGACCTCGGCATTCGGGACGAACCCATGCCGTGGCTCGCCGACAACTTCGGCATCTTCGTCAGCGAGCTCGACATCACCGCCGGCGTGGTCGCCGCCGTCATGGTCGCCGCGCTCGCCGTCCTGTTCTCGACGACCAAAGCCGGACGCGGCCTGCGCGCTGTCGCCGACGACCCCGCCGCCGCCATGTCGATCGGCATCCCGTTGCAGCAGATCTGGATGCTCGTTTGGGCGACCGCCGGTGTCGTTGCGCTCGTCGCCGGCATGTTGTGGGGCGCGCGCAGCGGCGTGCAGTTCGCGCTCGTCCTGTTGGCTCTCAAGGCCATGCCGGTGCTCATCATCGGCGGCTTCACGTCCGTTCCGGGCGTCATCGTCGCCGGCCTCATCGTCGGTGCGACCGAGAAGCTCGCGGAGGTCTACATCGGCCCCTATTTCGGCGGCGGCATCGAGGGCTGGGCGCCCTACATGCTCGCCGTTCTGTTCCTGCTCGTCAGGCCCGAGGGGCTGTTCGGCGAGAAAATCATTCGACGCGTCTGAGCCGACGGCACCCTGGAGACTCCGCTCATGCTCTACAGAGAAGCCGGTCAGTTCCGGACCACCTACGCGCAAGATTCGCAGTTGCTGCCGCTGTGGCAGGACAAGGTCGGCATGGCTGCCATCCTGGGCGTCGGCTTCCTCGTCATCCCCTTCGTGGCGAGCGACTACTGGCTCAGCGCCCTGCTCATCCCCTGGCTCATCCTGTCACTCGTCGCGCTCGGCCAGAACATCCTCATGGGCTATGCGGGACAGCTCTCTCTGGGTGCGGCGGGCTTCATGGCCGTCGGCGCCTTCGCCTGCTACAACCTGATCCTGCGCATCGAGGGGATCCCGTTCCTCGTCGCGTTGTTCCTGTCCGGCATCTGTTCGGCTGCGGTCGGCATCGTCTTCGGCCTGCCGAGCTTGCGCATCCGCGGCCTCTACCTCGCCGTCGCGACGCTCGCCTCGCAGTTCTTCATCGTGTGGGCTCTCGACAAGTTCGGCTGGTTCAAGAACTACGACATTGCCGGCGTCATCACCGCCCAGCCCATCATCATCTTCGGCCACAACTTCAATTCGCCCCAGGAGAAGTACTGGGTCGTGCTCGGCATCGTCGTGGTGCTGACCCTGCTTGCCAAGAACATGGCTCGCGGCAGCATCGGCCGCGGCTGGATGGCGGTGCGCGACATGGACGTGGCCGCCGAGGTGACCGGCCTGCCGCTCATGTGGACCAAGCTCCAGGCCTTCGCCATCAGCTCGTTCTACTGCGGCGTCGGCGGCGCACTGTTCGCCTTCGCCTACCTGCAGACCGTCGAGCCGTCGGCCTTCACCATCGATCTGTCGTTCCGCATCCTGTTCATGGTCATCATCGGCGGGATAGGCACCATTCTGGGCTCGTTCCTCGGCGCTGGCTTCATTTTGCTGACGCCCATTTTCCTCAACATCTTCTTCCACACCGTGCTGGGCAAGGCGGTCGACGCCACCGTCGCTTCCGCGCTGGAGCAGATCATTTTCGGCGCGATGATCATCACATTCCTGATCGTGGAACCCCTTGGGCTCGCCAGGCTCTGGCAGCTCACCAAGGAGCGGCTGCGCTTGTGGCCGTTCCCGCACTGACGGCCGCTCAGCGGTCGCACTCGTCACTCGAAGCACAGCAAAAACGCAAAACGACTGGGAGGACTTTCAAGCATGGGTACCAGGACTTTGCGCCGGACCTTGTCCGGCGTCGTGGCCGCGGGCGTCATGGGCCTCGCCGCCGCTCCCGCGACGGCGCAGGAGCAGTACTTCGGCATTCCGAGCAGCCGTGTGGGACCTTACGCGGCGATGGGGACCGGCTACTACGGAGGCATCATCGACTACATCAACTACGTCAACATCAAGCACGGCGGCGTCAACGGGGTGAAGCTCACCTACGAGGAGTGCGAAACCGAGTACAACGCCGCACGCACCGTCGAGTGCTATCAGCGTCTCTTGCAGAAGGGCGATCAGAAGATCGTCGTGTTCGACACGCTGGGCACGCCTGGCGCCTACGCCGTCATCGGCCGCATGCAACCCGATAACGTGGTCCTCGCCCAATACGGCTACGGCCGCACCGATGCCGCCGACGGCAGGGTCTGGCCATGGGTGTTCAACGCGGCCGGCCACTACTGGGCGCAGAGCGCGGCGCACCTCAACTTCATCGCGCAGAAGGAAGGCGGCATCGACAAGATGAAGGGCAAGACGCTCGTTCATCTCCACATCGACACCGCCTACGGCCGCGAGCCGATCCCGGCCATGCGCGATCTGGCGGCCAAATGGGGCTTCAAGCTCGTCGAGATTTCGATCCCGCCGCCGGGCCTGGAGCAGCAGTCCATGTGGCTGCAGATTCGCCAGCAGCGCCCCGACTGGGTCACCTTCTGGGGCGCCGGATCGGGTATGAACTCGACGGCGATGACCTCGGCAGCCCGCATCGGCTTCCCGCGTGAGAAGATGTTGTACGTCACCTTCGGCGGCGCCGAGGAGGACATGATCCCGGCCGGCGATGCGGCGAAGGGAACCTACGTCGCCTCCAACGCGGTGCCCGGCAAGTGGCCGCTCATCGAGGATATGGAGAAGGTTCTGTATGGCGCCGGCAAGGGCAACTTGCAGAACCCCGCGCGGGTCGGAACCGCCTACTACAATCGTGGCGTCGGCGCCGCGGTCATGTGGGTCGAAGCGCTCAAGAACGCCCAGCAGATGCACAACAAGGTGGGCAAGCCCGTCAACGGTCCGGAGTTCCGCGACGGCTATGAGGCGATCGACATGAGCGAGGCAAAGCTGAAGGAGCTCGGCATCCACGGCATGCTGGCGCCCTTCAAGCTGTCCTGCGCCAAGCATGACGGCGCCGAGCAGTGGCGCATGATGCAGTGGAACGGCCAGAAGTTCGACATCGTCTCGGACTGGCTCGGACCCAACGACCCTGCCTCGATCCGCAAGATGATCGAGGATTCGGCGGCCAAGTACGCCGGCGAAAACGGCATCACGCCCAGGGCCTGCCCGTAATCGTCAGCAAGGTACGGAGGCGCGGGTCGAACGACGACACCCGCGTCTCCACACAGAGACCTAATGGGAGGCTGCCATGTCGGCATCGCCAGCAACGCTCGACCAGACCCCCGCCGCCCGCGCCCTGGCGCCCCCCGTTCTCGCCGTCAAGAACATCGAGGTCATCTACGACCACGTCATCCTCGTGTTGCGCGGCGTTTCCCTCGAGGTGCCGCAGGGCAGGATCGTGGCCCTTCTGGGTGGCAACGGTGCCGGCAAGAGCACGACCCTCAAGTCCATTTCGACGCTGCTGGCTTCCGAGGGCGGGGCCGTGACCAAGGGTTCGATCGAGTTCCGGGGCCGGCGCACCGACAATCTCGAGCCGGGCGACCTCGTCGGCATGGGCATGGTTCAGGTGATGGAGGGGCGCCGCTGCTTCGGCCACCTCACCGTCGAGGAGAACCTGATCACGGGCGCCTACACGCGGTCCATCTCCGGCGCGCAGCTGCGTGAGGAGCTCGACAAGATCTACGCCTACTTTCCCCGCCTCAAGGTCCGCCGCTCGAGCCTCGCTGGCTATACCTCGGGCGGCGAGCAGCAGATGACGGCGATCGGCCGGGCCATGATGGCCAAGCCCAACATGCTGCTTCTCGATGAACCATCGATGGGGCTCGCGCCGCAGATCGTCGCGGAGATTTTCGAGATCGTGCGCGACCTCAACCAGAAGGAGGGCGTCAGCATCCTTCTGGCCGAGCAGAACACCAACGTGGCCCTCAGGTACGCCGACTACGGCTACATCCTCGAGAGCGGCCGCATCATGATGGACGGCCCGGCCAAGGCGCTCGCCGAGAACAAGGACGTCAAGGAGTTCTACCTCGGCATGTCCGGGGAGGGCCGCAAGAGCTTCCGCGAGATGAAATCCTATCGCCGCCGCAAGCGCTGGATTTGAGGTTCCGGGCGTCGCGGGCGGCGGGCCCGTGCGACGGGCGCCTTGCCCGCACGTCACGGGCAGCACGATTGGTCGTCGCCTCGCGGCCGCTCACGCTATAGCCTCCGCGCCATGCTCACACCACAGCGCGACATCGCCCCGATCGAAGCCCAGCCGACGCGCGTGCCATGGCCGCCGCTCCTGCTCGCCGCGACCGCCGCTGGCGCACTGTGGCTCGGGCACGTGATGCCCCTGCCATGGCCTGGTCTCGACGACGGCGCGGCGCGCTTCATCGGTCTCGGCTTTGGCGTCATCGGCATCGGCCTCATCGCCTGGGCAGTGCTCGTCATGGCGCGCGCGGGCACGACGATCCTGCCGACGGGCAAGGCGCGCGCGCTCGTGACGACGGGCCCGTTCGCCAGGCTGCGCAATCCGATCTACGTGGGTGACGTCCTGCTGCTGCTGGCGGCCGCCGAGATCACCAAATCCATCTGGTTCGTCCTGCTCGCTCCCCTCTTCGTTCTGCTCGTCACGTGGCTGCAGATCCTGCCCGAGGAGCGCCACCTCGAAGCCCTGTTCGGTGAGGAGTATCGCCGCTACAAGGAGCGCACACGCCGCTGGCTGTGAGGGCACCTGTCCGAGGCGAAGTCCATGTCGACCGATTACGCGGAGATGGAGCGCGAGTTGCTCGCATGGCTCGAGAACGACACCGGCCGCGACCTATCGGGCTGGCTCGCCGCCATCGCTGCGACCGGTCTCACCGACCGCAACGCCATCATCGACTGGTTGCGCCAGCAGGGCTTTATTTTCGCCAACGCTTCCTGGATCGAGCGCATCCACAACAACGCCGGCCGGCCGATCTACCTCGATGCCGTGCCGGCCTCCCGCCGTCCTGGCGATGCCGCCGGCGCGCGCAAGTCCGTCGCCGACATGCCCGCCGCCCCGCCCGTTGCTCCGGCCACGACAGCGCGTGCACTCCCCGATAAGCCCGTGCCGCCGGCTGACCCGCGCTCGCACCAGCACGCGGCTGTCGTGCCGGTCGCTCCCGGTGTCGGCCTCGGTGCGACGGCCGCCCCACCGGGCTCCCCGGCAGCCCATCCGGGCTCGCCCGCGACCAACACGCCTGCATCCCCTCCCGTGACAGCGCCGCCGCCGGCGAGCCCGCTGCCCCTGCCAGCCGACGTGACAGCCCATCTGGCCCGTGCCCGCGCCTACGCGCCGCTCGCCACCCACCTCGTGCGCGTTCTGTTGGCCGCCGTACCGGGTACCACGCTGACGCTCGCCGGCGATGCAGTGCTGCTGACGCGCGCCGGTCCCGCCACGCCCTATGCGGCCATACTCCCCTCACCAAAGGACGTTCGCCTGCTGCTGGCGCTCGACGACCAGCCCTCAGTACAGCCGTTCGAGAAGATGAAGCCCGCAGGCCTGCCGCCTGCCCTGGCCGGGCGCTTCACGCATGGCCTGGCGCTGACGGACGCGCGCCGAGTCGATGAAGGCGTTATCGCGCACGCCCGCCGCGCCGCCGGTCGCCCACAAGACTGATGCCGCTTCGGCACGGCAGTTGCTTTGCACAGCAGGGGATGGCCCTCGCGCCAACACGTATTCGCCGTTATCTTGAGCCTCAGTGCGCGTCGGTTGGAGGAACGACCATGACCCGCATCGGTGCACTGACAGGCCCGCTTGTCGCCCTCGCCGCGCTGCTGGCGGCAGGGCAAGCCATGGCCCAGGCCGCCAATCGCGACGGCATCGCCGACTTGCTCGCCCGCGACAAGGGTGCTGCGGCGAGCCCCGGCGACAAAGCTGCGCCCGCCGCCGATCCCCGCGCCGGCGACAAGGCCTACGAGCAGGCCCGCGCCCTCATGGCCGCGATCGACGCCCTGTTGCAGGACACCGCCCAGCAGCGCGGCGAGATGCGCAAGCTGCCCGGCAAGGACGAGTTCATACTGACGCCGTTGTGGACCGAAACCCGCGAGGACCGCCAGCAGAAGATCAAGAACCTTCTCGATGGTGCGCTCGGCATCGTCACCGATGTCCCCGTCGTCGCGGTGCAGGAGAAGGTCGAGACTTTGCGCCGCAACATCCGCGAGCTCGAGGACGGCATCGTCGCCTTGAAGGAGCGCCAGCTCACCGCGCCCAAGGACGGCATCATGCCGGGCGTGCTCTCCGAGACGGTCGACAGCATCGGCACGGCCATCAAGGACAGCGAGGCGCGCATCGAGAAGAATCGCGCGGAGATCGCCGCCGCCAAGGCCGAGATTCAGGCCGCCCTGAAGTCCTCCGGCATCGTGCTTGGCCCGGGCCAGCTCGACCTGTTGCTCGACAGTGTGCTGTCCGGCGACCTCGTGCGGCTCGTCGCCGTGTTCGATGCGGCCAAGGCGATCGACGGTCAGCTCGCCGCGCTCCTCAACGCCGCCGGCGACAACATCACGGCTGCGCGCAAGTATTTCGCCATGCACGCGGCACTGTTCGCCATGCTCGTCCATGCCCAGGACCAGGCGATCGCCAAGATCGACGAGACGTACGTCCCTCGGCTCGATGCGATCCTGAAGGACATCGCCGCCGCCAAGGACAAGACGCGCGAACTTCTGAAATCCGACAACCGCCCTGACCAGGTCCGCGCGCTCGAGGCCAACCGCGAGAGCCAGCGCATCGCCGAGGAGGCGGCCAAGGGCTATCGCCGCTACCTCCAGCAGCAGCGCGAGCAGATCGCCAAGGCGAGGAGCCGCGCCACCCACGACCTCAAGATCGCCGACAACACCTACGAGACGGTCGAGGCGAGCTTCCAGTTGCGCAACCTCATGCGCGACAGCGCGGCCTCCTTCGAGGCGATCCAGAAACTTGAGGCGCCGACCTTCGAGCAGATCTTTAAGAACGAGGAATTGCGCCGCGAGTTCGAGAGCCTGACGCGCAAGCTCGACGTGCCGACGAGCTGAAAGGCGAGTTGAACTGTGTGGCCGGCGCGCGTGGCGGATCGGCCTCTTGCGGGCCCACGGCCCCTCACGTAGGCAGGTTCGGAGCGCGGGGAGAGTGCAGTCAGCGCCGAGAACGCACGCGGTGCGCGCGCAGCGTGAGCACGGCCAGCGCGCGGCGCAGGTGCAGTCCGTGCTTGCCACGGTATCGCAATTCAGATTGGTACCCGCTCGCGCCACGTCGGCCGCGACGCGGTTGGGGGCGTCGGGGAGGTGGGGATGCTGGGCAACGCCGTCGGCCTGTTGTCATCCTCGCTCGATCAGGCGTCGACGACGCGCAAGTACGGCCATCTCGACATCCGCGAGCGCATCATCGACACCGGCGGCCGCACCATCCGCATCGACGAGATCGCGACCATCTCCGTCCTCGAGGACGATGCCGCCGAGCGCCGCATGCGCCTCTACGTCACCGCCGCGCTCAGCGCCGTGACGGTCATCGGTCTGCCGCTCACCATCATCGTGCTGATCATGGCCTACTTCATCAAGCCGAAGTATGCCCTCGTCATCGGCACCAGCGACGGCAGCCGCAGCCTGTTCGAGAGCCGCACCCTGCCCATCCTGCACGAGGTCAAGGACTACCTGACCGAGAAGATCAACGCCAACGACGAGCGGCGCGGCCGGCCCTTCTACATCGACAATTCCCGCCAGGAGACCAACATCGACAAGTACGTCGCCGGCGACGACCATTCGATCGCCGTTCACGGCGACCGCAACCAGATCGCCGCCCACTCACCCGGCGCACGGCTGTCGGCTCGCGAGATCGACAATCGGGTCGACAACTCGATGCGCGTGGAGAACTCACCGGGCGCCCAGGTCGGCTATGGCCATGTCGCGCAGGGCAATCGCACCACGACGCTGACCCGCGTCGACTATTCCCAGGTCATCGCCGACGTCGTCACGCTGCGCGATTACTACGCGGAGGATCCCGGCGCCAAGGCGATCGCTGCGCGGCTGGACGAACTCGAGCGGCTGATGCGCGAGGGCACCCCCTCGCCGGCGTCCAAGATCCGCGCCCGCGATATCGCCGTCGACCTGTCGACCATCATGGCCTCGACCCCGCAGTGGGCGCAGTTCTTCTCCCACATCGCCCGCATGATCGGCATGTGAGCCTCGCTGGCGAGGCTGAGCGCGAGCTAAGCTGCCCCAGAGACGTCATGGCCGGCCGTCAGAGCCGGCCATCCAGGGCCCCGACTTCAGCGCGTTGACCATCTGGCCCTTGTTGGCCGGGTCAAGCCCGGCCAAGACGAAAACAGGCAATAGCTTCGCGGCCCCTCAACAGCGTGGGGCCGGCCCGCCTACCACAGCCGGGACAGACCCTGCTCAGCGCTGCGGCGGCTTGCCGAACCAGACGCCGAACAGCGCCTTCGTGCGCTGCCACAGCGTGGCATCCTCGTCCGCGATGGCATCGAGCAGTTCCGACAGGCGCCGCGACTTGGCGACCGTGTACAGCGTCAGGAACACGACGAAGGCGAGGAAGGCCAGGAACATGCCGATCCGCCAGCCGAGCGGCTCCTGCCCCCAGTCGATCACATTCATGCCCAAGAGCCCCGTGGCGACCGTTCCCATCAGGCCGAACGTCGTCACCACCGTCAGCCGCATGACGGTCTCGTTCTGCCGGCGCATGGCATCCATGTCGAGGAAGTAGACCATGTCCTGAAGTTCCTCGCGGATCTCGCGGAACAAGGGCTCGAGCTCGAGGTGCCTGCGCGTCATGGCGAAGAGTTCACGCATCTGCGCCTGATTGGTGATCTCGTGGAACCAGGCGCGCTGGGCGAAACGCAGGAAGTGCTCGTGCGTCAGGCGCATCGTCCGGCGGAACGTCGCAGCACTTTCCTCGTTGCCGGCCTCGAGCTTGGAGGCCGTTGCGATGAGCCTGTCGGAGAACAGCCGCAGTCCCGCCTTCTGCAGGTGGGCGATCAGGAACAGCAGGAAATGCTGGTGGCGGAAGCGCGACAGGAACCCGCTGGTATTGCTCGTGAAGAAGCGGTCTTTGTCCGAGCCGAGCGCGATCAGGGTGTTGCCCGTCGCCATGAACCGGATGCCCTCGGAGAGCCCCATCGGCAGCGCCTGGCCCGGCTCGTCCACGTAGCGGTTGTAGCAGAACCGGTTCTCGAAATCCGACAGGTACTCGCTCGAATAGGGCAGCACGCCGCCATCGCCTGATGCCGTGCCGAGCGCCAGCCGTACGAGCTCCGCGCGCGTCAGGAGCTTGGGATCGGGCAGCGCCACATAGACCATATACGGCATGCGGTAGTATTCGAGCTGGCGGAAGCTCGCCGCCTTCGTGGTCGGCGTCGCGAGGTAGGAGAGAGGCCGCAGCATGAACTCCCAGTGCGCGGAGATGGCCGGCGAACGGTTCTCGCACACGAACGACAGATAGCGGGTGGCGTTCTGGTAATCGGAGGCCGACAGCACCTCTTGGTCGGCGCCGAGCCACTCGACGAGCCACGGACAGTGCCCGCCGCGTCCGTCGTCCTCCCAGTACGCGGGGTAGGCGCGCCCGAAGCGGAACAGCGTCTCGAGCCCGGTGTCGAAGTCGACGTCGTCGGCATAGACCTCGACGGCGAGCACGGCGATGTCCATGTCGTCGTAGAGGTGCAGGTCGACGTGGGCGACGTGGAGCGTGAGCGGCGCGCGGCCCTGATCGAGCGTGACGCGAACGCTCCGGATGTCCCGTCGCCGCAGCACGGCGAGTGCCCCGCCAGCTTCCGCCGACGTCGCCGCCGTCTTGCCGGCCGGCTTGCCCGGCTTGCCGCCGCCAGCGCTCAAAGCACTGCGCAGGCCTTCGAACGGCTGCCCGTAGAGGAAGCGCTGCACGGGTGGCAGGAAGCTGACGAACTCGTTGTAGTGGCGCTCCTGGAAGTCGTCGGGCTCGCCGAACTCGTCGTCGAGGACGGCCCACGGCGTGCCGGGTGTCTCGACGAGATCCTTGACCCACGGGCGCGTCACGCCATCGCAGCCATTGGCGCCATCCGCCGAGATCAGCTCGATCGGCCACAACAGGATCTGGCGCAGGTGCGTGATGCGCTTGCGCGCCGGCGAGGAGTGATCGGACATGGGCAACCGGAGGTCATGAGAGGGTGGAGCAGTTTCCGACGAAGTGGACACCGGTTCGTCGTGGAAAATGCAACAAAACAAAGGATCAGAGCGCCTTTCCGCTTCCGAACGAATAGAAAGCGCTCGGGGTGCGGGCAGGCGCACTGCGCAGCAGCGCGAAGATTATCACATCGCGCGCAACATGGCCGTGACGGGCCGGCCGCTATCCCACAGCCCAGACGGCTGCAACAGCCCGTGCTCTCCCCTCACCCGTCATGTCCGGTATCTGTGATGAGGCGCCGAGCCGCCTCCTCCGGCGTCAGCCGGCCGGCGAGCACCTCGCCGGCAAGGCGCCCGAGCAGGGCGCTGCCGGCCTTGAGGCGCTGGGTGACGACGTCGGCGGCCGCCCGCGCGATCAGGTAGCTCGCCCTGCGCTGCCGGCGCTGGGCGGGCGGCTCGGCGAGAATGATGGCAGCCTTCGTCTCGATCGCCGCCACGAGGTCCGCGATGCCCTCCCCCTCGGTCGCCGTCGTCTTCAGGACCGGCACGTGGCCGCTGCCGGCCGCGCGCGCGCGGATCGAGAGCGCCCCCATCAACTGATGCACCGTGCGCTCGGCATCCGGCCGGTCGCCCTTGTTGACGACGAGAATGTCGGCGATCTCGAGCAGACCCGACTTCATCGCCTGCACGTCGTCGCCGAGGCCGGGTGCGGCGACGACGATGCGGACATCGGCAATCTCTGCGACGTCGATTTCGTTCTGTCCGGTGCCCACGGTCTCGATCAGGATGAGGTCGAAGCGGGCGGCGTCGAGCGCATCGATGATGCGGACAGCGGCCGGCGACAGCCCGCCGAGATGGCCGCGGCTCGCCAGCGAGCGCACGAACACGCCGTCATCGTCGAGTGCTGCCGTCATGCGGATGCGATCGCCGAGGATCGCCCCTCCCGATACCGGGCTCGAAGGATCGACGGCGATGACGCCGACCGTCCGGCCCTGCCCCCGCACCTGCCGGATCAGCGCATTGACGAGCGTCGACTTGCCGGCGCCCGGCGGTCCGGTGATGCCGATGACGATCCCGTGCCCGAGATAGGGGATCAGAGCCGCGACGAGGTCGGGCGCTCCCGGCGCGAACCGCTCGAGTTCGGTGATCGCCTGGGCGATGGCGCGCCGCTCGCGCGCCGCGACGCGCCGGGCGAGGTCGGCGGCATCGGGGGTCGTTCGCGGGGCGGCGGTGGCGGGCTCGGCTTGCCCCGTCGGCTCGGGCTTGGACATTACCGGCTGATACGCGCCCGCCCGTGTCGAGTAAAGCGCCTGCACCCTAACGTCCCGTCCCCGTCCCGCAGGGATTTCAGGAAGCAAGGGAGCAAACGGGGTCGGGTGGCCGATGGGCGGGCCGTCCCGCGCTGATGTCAGCATCCTTCGAACGAGAACGGCCGGCGATGCTGCCATCGCCGGCCGTATCACGTATTACGCCTTGACAGGCTCGAGCCCGCTGTCAGGGGCGGTTCTGCTGCTGTTGCTGCTGCTGCTGGCGTGCCTTGGCGCGGGCGGCGGCCTCCAACTCCTGGCGGCGCTGATCCTGGGCACGCTGCTGGCGGTTCTCCTCGCGGTTGTCCTGCCGGTTGTCGCGGGCGCCCTGACGCTGGTCATGGCGCGCGTCGCGGCGCTCCTCGCCGCGGTCCTGCCGGTTGTCACGACGCTCTCCGCGCTGGTCGCCGCGCTGCTCGCGCCGTTCCTCGCGCGTGTCCTGGCGCTGCTCGCGCCGCTCTTCACGCGCGTCCTGGCGGGCATCCTGCCGCTGGCTGCGCGGGTCGGTGTTGCCCTGGCGGACATCCTGCCGCTCCTCGCGCCGGTCCTGGCGGTTGTCGCGGCGGTCCTCGCGGGCGTCCTGCCGGTTGTCGCGACGGTCCTCACGCAATTCCTGGCGGTCCTCTCGGCGTTCCTCGCGGCGATCCTGGCGGGCGTCCTGCCGGTCCTCCTGCCGCTCGCCACGGTTCTCACGCCGCTCCTCGCGACGGTCCTGGCGCGCGTCCTGCCGGTCCTCGCGGTTCTCCCGCCGGTCGAGGCGGCGATCGGTCCGGTTGAGCCGCCGCTGCGTGACGTTGGCGCGCCGGTCGGCGATCGTCACGCGGCGGATCTGGTTGCGCTGGATGACGCGCGCCGGACGGTAGCCGCGCGCCGGCCGGAACACGTTGACGACGGTCGTCGAGCGCGTCGAGCGCAGCGCGTAGTTGTTGGTGATCGACACGCGCACGATGGTGACCGGGCGGCGGGCGCGGCGGCGGATGAAATCCCAGCCGATGCCCCGGTTCACGTAACGCCGGTTGACGATGACGAGCGTGGAGGCGGGACGCATGTAGGCCCAGTAGTCGCGGTTGCGATACCAGGGCACGACGTGCAGGTGCAGGCTCGGGCCGGCAAAGGCGTCGTAGGTGGAGAAAACCCAGATCGGCTCGTAGCGGATGTCGTCGTAGATGTCGGTCCGGTCGTAGACCGGGCCATCGTAGCCGCGATCGGGACCCGGCGGCAGCGGCGCCCAGCCGATATGATCGTCGCTCTCGCGCCAGGCCACCCACGCCGGAGCCCAGCGCTGTCCCGGCACCCAGAACCAGCCGAGGTCCTCGTCATAGCCCCAGCGGCCGTAGTGATAGACGACCCAGCCGAAAGGCTCGTCGGACACCCACGTCCAGCCATTCTCGTCATCCTGCGCCCAGCGCCCGACGGTATACGGGCGCCAGTCGTCGTCGACGTTGTCGGGGGCCCACACCTCGCCGTAGCGCGGGTGCTCGAACCAGCGGCCGTAGTCGTCGACGCCATCGTAGATGGCATCCATGGAGATCTCGTCATCGCGGTCGGCGGCGGCCGGGGCGACGACGGTGAACATCACCGCGAGTGCGGCCATCAGCACGGCGATGAGGCGCGTTGCGGGCGCCAGGATTGGGGTCGCGACAGCACCGATCACGTTCGTGTGCGTCACGGTCGCATCTCTCACATGGTCCATCGCCATGCTCATCCTTCTGAAGCGTCTCGAACTCGGTTCGTCGATTCTGTGCATCAACTCTGCGCGTCGCTGCGTGCCGTCCGTCGCGAGGGCTCCAGCCCATCGTGATTTAATGCTCCGGCGCGGACCATCCGTCGGCCTCCGAACAGCGCTGCCGCCGCTCTGCGGCGGATTTGCGGCTCACCCGGAGATGGTCCAGCAGCACTCCTGAACCACGGCTGAATGAAGAAGTTCCCGCCTGCCCCGTGCATTTCAACGCGCCGGGATCGGCCAACCAAGGGCCAGATCGGCGGTTCGAGGTCAATACCACAGGCCGGGGAAGCGGTAGCGCGGCCGGATGTCGGCGGGGCCGAAGCCGGCCGGCGAGACCATCGGGCCTTCGACGACGACGATGCGGGCGTGGCTTGCCGCGGGCGACGTCCGGCCGAGCCGCGCGATGCGGTCCTCCGTCGGCGGGTGGGACCGCAACAGCGAGGGCTGGGGCACGCGCCGCCCCGGCACGGGCAGCATCATGTCCTCCCACAACTTGCCCGTATAGCGCTCCACGCGGGCGAGCGCGGAGGCGAGCCCCGCCGGATCGCCGGTCAGCCGGGCTGCGACCTCGTCGGCCTCGAATTCGCGCGTCCGCGACAGGCCGAGCTGCAGCAGGCTCATCAGCGTCGGCGCGAGGTAGAGCAGGGCGATCCCCCACCAGCTCAGCGTGTGATCGCCCTGCGTCATGCCGATGAGGTTCCAGATGGCGAGCCCGACGGCGACGTAGGCGAGGCCCTGGACGAAGCGCGAGGCGGCATCGGCGAGCCCCATCAGCCACAGGTCGTGATTGCGGATATGGGCGACCTCGTGAGCGATCACGCCCGCGATCTCGCGCAGTGTCAGGCGGCGCACGAGGCCTTCGGTCAGCGCGATCGCCGTCTTGCCGCCACCTCCGGTCGCGAAGGCGTTCAAGGTGGCGCTGGGGATGATGTAGAGGTCCGGCCGCTGCGCCAGGCTGGCGCGGCTCGTCAGCTCGTCCAGGAGTTGTGACAAGGGATCGCCACCCGGGGCGACGCGCCGCGCCCGGTAGAGGCGCATCAGCGCGTCCGGCGTCAGGCGCGGGGCGATCGCCGTTAGCACGCCGACTGCGACGAGCCCCATGACGGCACCCGTCGGTCCGGCGACGAGAAAGGCTGCCGCCGCGACGACGGCAGCCATGCCGGCGACGATCGCGACGGACTGAGCGACGTTGTCCCGCATGTGCCCGCGATCGACGTCGCTGCCACCTTCGCCGACGAGAAACCTGATGAGCGCCATGGCGCCGTGCTCCGCTGAGTTCGCTTCCGCGCGCCTCGCTCAGAAGCGCGCGATCAGTGCCGGATCGGTCGGTGCGACCGGCTCCTTGCCGATCTGCGCGATGATGGCGGGCACGACGTCGCGGGCATGCTGCACCACGGTGAAGCGGACTTCGAGCCCGGCGCGGATGAACGTCTCGTCACGCATGTGCCCGAGCAGTTCGAGAAACGGGCTCCAGTAGCCCCCGACGTTGACGAGCACGATCGGCTTGCCGTGCCTGCCCAGCTGCGCCCAGGTCAACTGCTCGACGAGCTCCTCCAGCGTTCCGATGCCGCCGGGTAGCGCCACGAAGGCGTCAGAACGCTCGAACATGAGCTGCTTTCGCGTATGCATGTCTTTGGTGACGATGAGTTCGTGCACATCCTGGAGCATGTGCTCGCGCTGCGTCAGGAACTCCGGGATGATGCCGGTGACGTGTCCGCCGTTGCCCAGTGTGGCGCGCGCGACCTCGCCCATCAGTCCGAGCCCGCCGCCGCCGTAGACGAGACCGATGCCGGCTTCCGCCAAGCCCCAGCCGACGACCCGCGCGGCCTCCGCGTAGGCCGGATCGAGGCCGAGACCCGAGCCGCAGTAGACGCAGACGTTCTCGATGCCGTGCCGTGCCCACGGCGCGGCTTTGGGCGGCTTGGCGACCGCCGCGTGCGGCAGGCCTGCACCGAAGCTGCCGCCCCCGCCCTCGCCCAGTGAGGCGGCGACAGCATGTCCGTGCGCACCATCGCCGCCGTTGCCGCCGCCGCTGCCATTCGCCGTACCACCGCCGGACTTCCGCGACCTTGCTTTCGTCATGGGCTCTGTTTCGCTCTCGTGTGCCGGTTGCCGTCCGGTCCATCGACGAAAGGTCGATGTGAGACGGCCCTTCATCTTGGCCGACGATTGCCGCGCCAATGCGACAGGGTCGCGTCCGAAAGTGGTCTGTGCACATGGTTTGGGGCTGACCGGCGTCACCGGCAGGCCCGCCCGCCTGTCATGAGACCTTGCGCGTTAACCAAGCGCTGCAACTGGCGCCGTGTCATTGGCGCACGTGCCTATATGTGGTTATCCTTCGCCCCGTCACAAACTGCGAAGTGAGGCGCGTCGTCGAGGTGACGGTGTCATGAACCCGACCCGGCTTTCCGTCACGATCACCGGCGCCATCGCCGTGGTGCTCGCCATCGCGTGGCGGCCGCTCTCGCCCACCCCCTCCGCATCCTCCTGGCAGATTGCCGGCATGGGCGCGCCCGTCTCGATCGAGGCCAGCCGGCCGGCGATGGTGATCGACGGTAGCGCTGCGAGTGCGTGGCTTCCCGATTGGTCCGACGGTGCTGCCTTGCGCCACCTCGTCGTGGCGGCGAGCCCGGCTCACGCAGGTGATCAGGCCTCGCGCCCGCCCGCGCGCACGCTGCAACGCGCTGGAGACACGCCGGCCGATACCGCCTTCTCGCGCATCGTCATCGATCCACGCGGCGCCGCGACCTTCGAAGGCACGGGCCCGGCCGGCGCTGAGGTCGTGATCATGCTCGACGGCAAGGCCGTCGCGGCAACCAAGGTCGGTTCCGGCGGCCGCTGGCAGACGACGCTCGATACACCTCTGCCGAGCGGCGAGCATCGCGTTGCGACGGTGGCGCGGGATGCGTCGGCCGACGCGGCCGCCCCGGGCCAGCAGGTCCGCATCGCCATTCCAGGCCGCGCCCCTGCGCTTGCCGCTGGTCCTGTCGCGCCACCGCTACCGCCCGAAGCGCGGCCTGCTTCCGCGAGGCCCCCCGCCGACGTCGCCATCGACCCGGCCCTGCGCCAGCGCGCCGAGGAGTTGGCCCGCGCGGCAAGCGAGCGCTTCACGGAACTGTCGCGTGCCGAGAAAGCTGCCGCGCCATCAGTGCCCGCTTTGCCACCTGCGGGCGCTGACCGAGCCGTCGAGGTCGCCGACAACAGCGCTGCTGTGGACGAGCACGAGACGTGGCTCTCGCGCGCGAGCCGTGTCTACCGCGAGACGATCCTGCCGGGCCTCTCCGAGCCGCGCGGGCTTGCCGAGCCATCTGCTCCCGCTGCCGGCGAGGCCCCACCGCGCTCGCCCAGCGGTCCGGTTGCTCCGGTTGCGGCTCCGTCGCCGTCCTCGCCTCAGGCCCCGGCGGTCGCCCGCGACGCCGCGACGTCAGCGGTGCCCCATCCCGATCGCCGGCCACCGGACGCGCCAGCCATCGGAGCTTTGGCCCTCGACCGCGTGACGCAATGGCTCGAGCATGCCAGCGACACCTACGCGCGCAACGTCGTGCGGCCCTTGCGGCTCGGCGGGGCGACAGAGCCGCCGCTCGAGGTCGCGGCCGAAAGCGAGCCGGCCACGCCGGCGCTCTCTCCGTCTGCCGATCCCGACCGCCTGCGCCGTGAGGCCGAGGACCGCGCCCGCCGCCAGGCCGTCGAGGACGAGCGCTTGCGTGTGGCCCGCGAGCGCGAGGAGGCGCGCATCGCGCGGGCACGGCAGGCCGAGGAGCGGGCCCGCGCCGCCGGCACCGAAGCACAACGCGCCGACGCCGCCGAGGCCGAGCGCGCGCGCCAGGCGCGCGAGGCCGAGATCGCCGCTCGCGAGCTTGCCGACATGGAGCGGCGCAGGCGCGCTGAGACGGCACAAGCCGAGACCGAGGCCGAGCGCCTCGCTCGCATCCGCAAGATCGCCGAGGACGCTGCCCGCGCCCGTATCGAGGCCGATGCCCGCAAGCGTCGGGAGGCCTCCGAAAGCGAGGCGGCCGAGCGCGCGCGGCTCGATGCCGTCAGACGCGCTGCCGAGGACGCCGCGGCCGCCGCCCGCCGGCGCCAGCAGCAGAGCGCCGATCCGGGCCCGCCGCCGCCCGCCGAGTCGCCGCCCGCCGAGTCGCCGGCCGGCACACCCGCACCCAGCCGATCGGCAGTCATCGCGACACTGGCCGATCGCGCCCGGGCCGCCGCCCAGCATCGCGACCGTCAGGTCCCGCCGCCGCCGCTGCCCGAGCCCGCCCCGCAGCGGCCGGTACCCTATGTCGTCGAGCAGGGCAGCGGCGAGCGCGGGCCCGTCGCCCCCGACGCTGACGAAAAGGATGATGCCGATCAAGGCCGGTCCGACTGGACGGCTCGGTCAGCCCCGCGCATGGCAGCCGCCATAACCACGCCGGCGACGGGTGGGCCGCGCCGCGCAAATCGCGCCTCGCAGGACGAGGCGAACGTCGCCCACACGCGCGCCGATGCCGCCAGCGCTGGTCGCTGCCGTATTGCTCGCGCCGGCCGCACGATCAAGCCGCCAGGAACCTACATCGTGCAGTCGGGCGACACGCTGTGGAGCATCTCGGCGCGCCACTACGCCTCCGGACGCCTTTACACGATGATCGTTCGCGCCAACCGCGGCAAGATCCGCTCGGCGCGCTGGATTTATCCCTGCCAGCGCTTCTACCTGCCGCGCCGGCCGAGCCGCACATAGCGGCCGTGATCGGCGGGAAGCAAGCCGCCGGGAATGCCCGCGATACCGCCGCGGCATGCGCTCCATCAACCGCCCGATCAGACGGGCACCTTGCCCTTGCGCCGGCCGAGCGCCTTGCCGGCGCCGCCCGCACCGATGCCGAGGCCGCGGTTCCAATAGGGATCGTTGCCGTAGCGCTCGGTCAGGAACTCGATGAACGCATTGACCTTTGCCGGAAGGAACTCGCGGCAGGGATAGACCGCGTGAATGGCGAAGTTCGACGAGCCCGTGTACTCGGGGAGCACGATCTGCAGCGTTCCGCTCGCCAGTTCCTCCGACACATCCCACGTCGAGCGCAGGCCGATGCCGAGGCCGAGAATGAGCGCCTCGCGGATGAACTCGCCCGAGTTCGAGCGCACGTTGCCCTTGAGCCGCAGATGATGGCGCTGGCCGTTCGGGCCCTCGATCTGCCAGGTGTCCTGGGCGCCGGCCGACAGGCAGTTGTGGCCAGCCAGATCGTTGAGCGTCTTGGGTGTGCCGTGCTTTTCCAGATACCGCGGGGACGCGCAGATGACCCGCATGTCCGGCGACAGCTTGCGCGCGACGAGAGAGGAATCCTCGAGTTCGCCGATACGCACGGCGAGGTCGAAGCCTTCGCGGATGATGTCGACGAAATTGTCGGTGAGGTGGAAGTCGAGCTCGATCTCCGGATAGCGCGCGACGAACTCCGCGAGATGCGGCGCGATATGCTGGCGGGAGAACGACGTCGGCGCCGTGACCTTTAGCAGCCCGCGCGGGTTGGTGTTGCGCTTGGACACGAAATCTTCGGCCTCCTCGACGAGCGTGAGGATGTCGACGACGCGCTTGAAATAGCCTTCCCCCGTCTCGGTCAGGGTGAGTTGCCGAGTCGTGCGCTGGAACAGGCGCGCGCCGAGTTGATCCTCGAGCAGGCTGATGCGCTTTGACACCACGGCAGGTGACAGCCCCATTTCGCGGCCGGCCGCCGACATGTTGCCGGTACGCGCGACGCGGGCGAAAATCTCGAGATCGGTGATGGCGGTCACGGGCTGGTCTCCGGTGGCGGCCGCGACCAGGAGCTGGCGCGGACCTGCAAGGCTATTCAATGTGTTGCGCGCCGGTTTGCGGCGCTCGGGAAGCGTGGCGAGGTCAGGGTGCCATCGCCGATCTGGCCAAGGTCTTTCGCTGAAATGACGTAACTGCATACGGTGCGGAGCCGATGACGCACCATATGCAATTTAGAGATATGAGTTTTCCGGAGTGATTGAAAATAGTGAACGCGCCGAGCGGAGTCGCCCATTGGTGTCTGGCCGTCACCATCCACAGGCCGGCAGGTGGCGTACCAGCCTGCGAAGCAATGCGCGCAGCGCGATGCCGGATGACGCCGGGCATAGGGCGACCATATTCCGCCGACAGCCTGCACGTCGTATGGTGATTGCGCTGCCAACGCGCGCCGCCTCCGGGAGAGAACCACGCCATGTCGACGATCCGCATGCCCGATCCCGATCCGGAAATCGTCGCCCGCCGCGCCGACATCGTGAAGGAATTGCAGGCCATCGCCGGCGTTGGCGCCGTGGTCGCCGACGACGAGGGCCGGCGCACCTTCGAGACCGACGGCCTTACCGCCTATCGGTGCATGCCGCTCGCCGTCGTCCTGCCCGAGACGACCGAGACGGTCTCGGCCGTGCTGCGCTACTGCTACGACGCCGGCATCAAGGTCGTCGCCCGCGGCGCCGGCACGTCGCTGTGCGGGGGCGCACTGCCGCTCGCCGATGCCGTGGTCGTCGGCGTCTCTCGCATGAACCGTGTTCTCGAGGTCGACTACGACAACCGCACCGCCCGCGTCGAGACCGGCATCACCAACCTTGGCATCTCCGGCGTCGTCGCCGCCGAGGGCTTCTTCTACGCGCCCGACCCCTCGAGCCAACTCGCCTGCACGCTCGCCGGCAACATCGCCATGAACTCGGGCGGCGCGCACTGCCTGAAGTACGGCGTGACGACGAACAACGTGCTCGGCATGAAGGTCGTTCTGATCGACGGCGAGGTGATCGAGATCGGCGGGCCGCACCTCGACGCGGAGGGCTACGACCTCGTCGGCCTGATGATCGGCTCGGAGGGCCAGTTCGGCATCGTCACCGAGGCGACCGTCCGTATCCTCAAGGCAGCCGAGGGCGCGCGGCCGATGATGATCGGCTTCAACTCCGCCGAGGACGCGGGCGCCTGCGTGTCGTCCATCATAGCCTCCGGCATCATCCCGGTCGCCATGGAGTATATGGACAAGCCCGCCATCGACGTCTGTGAGACGTTCGCCAAGGCCGGCTACCCGCGCGACGTGGAGGCGCTCCTCATCATCGAGGTCGAAGGCTCGGAGGCAGAGATCGCGGGCATGCTCGATCGCATCAAGGCGATCGCTGCCGGCCATGCGCCGCGCAACATCCAGATCTCCGCGAGCCCGGAGCAGTCCGCCAAGATCTGGAAGGGGCGAAAGTCCGCCTTCGGCGCCATCGGCCGCATCTCCGACTACCTGTGCATGGATGGCACCATCCCGCTGTCGCGCCTGCCCGAGGTCCTGCGCCGCATCGGCGAGATCTGCGCCCATCACGGTCTCGAGGTCGCCAACATCTTCCATGCCGGCGACGGCAATCTGCATCCGCTCATCCTCTATGACGCCAACGACGAGGCATCCGCCGCCCGCGCCGAGGAGGCTGGCGCGGAGATCCTCAAGCTGTGCGTCGAGGTCGGCGGCTGCCTGACCGGCGAGCACGGCGTCGGCATCGAGAAGCGTGACCTGATGCCGGCCCAGTTCAACGAGACCGACCTTGTCGTGCAGATGCGCATCAAGTCCGTGTTCGATCCCGATTGGCTCCTCAATCCAGGCAAGGTATTCCCGCTGGCGTCCGCTCCCGCCCGCCAGCCGCTGGCGGAGGCCGCAGAGTGACCTGCGCCACCTCGTGACGTGGTCCTCGATGGCTGGGGCGGCACGAGGCGCGCAGGAGTTCGCGCCCGCATGAAGTCGGCTTAGGAGTTCGCCTCGTGTCCCAGACGTTGCGCCCGGCCACCGCCTGGGAATTGCAGAGCATGCTGGTGCCGCACATGGAGCGCCAGGAGCCCGTCGAGGTGCTGGGTTCCGGCTCGAAGCGGGCGATCGGCCGCCCGCTCCAGACGGCGGCCACCCTGTCGACCGCCTCCATGCACGGTATCTGGCTCTACGAGCCGACCGAGCTCGTCATGTCCGCCCATGCCGGCACGCCGCTCGCCCAGATCGAGGCGCAACTGGCCGCCAACAACCAGATGCTGGCCTTCGAGCCGATCGATCTCGGGCCGGCCACGGGCGGCCGTCGCGGCAGCCAGACCATCGGCTCGGTGTTCGCTACCAACTCCTCCGGCGCCCGCCGTGTCGCACTCGGCGCCGCGCGCGACCACCTGCTCGGCATCGAGGCCGTCAACGGGCGCGCGGAAATCTTCCGCAACGGCGGTCGCGTCATGAAGAACGTCACCGGCTACGACCTGTGCCGCGGGCTCGCTGGCAGTTGGGGCACGCTGTCGATCCTGACCGAGGTCACCTTCAAGGTGCTGCCTTGGCCCGAGGACGGCTGCACGCTCGTCTATCAGGGGCTTCCCGACGACATCGCGGTCGAGGTCCTGTGCGCGGCCATGCGCCTGCCCTACGAGGTGTCGGGCACGGTGCACCTGACCGAGACGGTCGCACGCCGGCTCGAGCATGCCGGTCTCGCCGGCCTGGGCACCTCGCTCACCATGCTGCGCCTCGAGAACTTCTCGCGCTCGGTGGCCTATCGCAGCGAGGCCCTGCGCCTTGCTCTCAAGGTCTACGGCGAGCCGCTGATGCTCGACCTCGACGATACGTTGAAGGTATGGGGCGAGTTGCGCCACTTGTCGGTCATGCCGTTTACGCCCGCGACCTGCCTGTGGCGCGTCTCGACAGCGCCCAAGATGGGCCCCAAGGTGGTCTCGGCGATCGCCCGTCACATGCCCGTCGACGTCATGTACGATTGGTCGGGCGGTCTCGTCTGGATCGAGGTGCCGGCGAGCGCCGACGCGGGTGCCTCCGACGTGCGCCGGGCGGTTGCCGTGCACGGAGGTTATGCCACGCTGATCCGGGCCGAGCCGTCGGTGCGGGCAACCGTCGAGGTGTTTCAGCCGCAGGCGCCCGCCGTGGAACGTCTCTACCGCGGCCTCAAGCTCGCTTTCGATCCCTACCGGCTGTTCAATCCCGGCCGCATGTACGTCAACGTTTGAGCCGCTGGTCGCCGACGGCACGCTGCCGACACCGCACCATCCCGAGGACGCCTCCTGCCATGCAGACGAATTTCACGCCACAGCAGTTGCAGGATCCGCGCATCGCGGAGGCCAACAGCATCCTGCGCCGCTGCGTCCACTGCGGCCTGTGTACGGCGGTTTGCTCCACCTACGTCGTGCTCGGCGACGAGCGCGACAGCCCGCGCGGGCGCATCTACCTGATCAAGGACATGCTGGAGAACGACCGGGCGGCAAGCCCCACCGTGCAACACCATGTCGACCGCTGCCTGTCCTGCCTGTCGTGCATGACGACCTGCCCCGGCGGCGTCGACTACATGCACCTCGTCGATCTCGCCCGCGCCCACATCGCCGAGACCGGCAAGCGTCCGCTCAAGGACCGGCTGTTGCGCTCTGTGCTCGCCCGCATCGTGCCGTATCCGGAGCGCTTCCGGCTGGCGCTGAAGGCAGCCCCCCTCGGCCGGCCGCTCATCAAAACCATGCGCCGCCTCGGGCTCGTTGAGCTTGCCGCGATGATCGAGCTCGCCCCCGAATCGATCCCACCCGCCGCCCGCTACGACGGCCCCGGCACGGCTGCCACCGAGGGCCGCCGGCGCGCGCGCGTCATCCTCATGGCCGGCTGCGCCCAGCAGGTGCTGCGGCCCGATATCAACGACGCCACGATCCGGCTGCTCGCACGCCGCGGCGTCGATGTCGTCGTCGCCAGCGGTGCCGGCTGCTGCGGCGCGCTGGTCCATCATATGGGCCGCGAGGCCGAGGCCATGGTGCAGGCGCGCCGCAACATCGATGCCTGGACCAAGGAGATCGCCAAGGGGCAAGTCGATGCCATCATCATCAATGCATCGGGCTGTGGCACCACGGTGAAGGACTACGCGCACATGCTGCGCCACGACGCCCAGTACGTCGCCAAGGCCAAGGCGATCGTGGCGCTCACCCAGGACATCACCGAGTTCCTGTCCGCCTACGACCTCGGCCCGCCCAAGCGCTATTCCTCACTGCGCGTCGCTTATCATTCGGCCTGTTCCATGCAGCACGGCCAGCGCATCACGGAGGAGCCGAAGGAGCTTCTGAAAAAGGCCGGCTACACCGTGGTCGACGTGCCGGAGGGCCATATCTGCTGCGGCTCGGCGGGCGTCTACAACATCCTCCAGCCGGAGATCGCGGGGCAACTCCGTGACCGCAAGGTCGGCAACATCAGAAAGTCGAAGCCAGACCTCGTGGCAACGGGCAACATCGGCTGCATCACACACCTCGAGCGCGGGCTCGACGTGCCCATCGCCCATACCGTCGAGATGCTGGACTGGGCGTTCGGCGGCCCCGTACCGCGCGGGCTGGAAAGTCTCTCGCGCTTCGTCTCCGACGTGCCCGAGCCCAAGCGCTACGTCGAGGACGACTACCTCTATCCGATCGAGCCGAGGGTCTGATCAGCGTAGCAAGGAGCGCAACGTCATGAATCAGCGTGTCAGGAAACTCGTCGAGGCCGCCGCCGCTTTGCCTCCGGTGGAGAGGGCCTCGCTGGTCGAGGGTATCTTGGCGAGCCTGGACGTACCGGATGGGACGCTCGATGCTGCGTGGGCCGCCGAGGCGCGGGATCGGCTCGCAGCCTACGAGAGCGGCGAACTAGACAGCCATGATATCGACGAGGTCTTACGGCGCCGAATGATCCCAGCCGAACGGCAATGAAGGTTCGACTCGTCCAACCGGCGCTGGTCGAGCTCGACGAGGCGGCAGACTGGTACGCGGCCATCTCGGCCGCCCTCGAACAGCGCTTTCTTGCCGAGGTTGCAATGGCGCGCATGCGCATTGCCGAGCATCCCAACGCGTGGCACCCACTCGATGATAGGCTTCGCCGCTATCGGCTGCAGAGCTTTCCTTACGGGTTGATCTACGCGGCAGGAATCGACGATCTGGTCATTGTTGCGATCGCTCATCTCCACCGTCAGCCCGAATACTGGCGCGATCGACTCCCACTTGTCGATCTGCCGGGTGGCGGGAGTGAGCTACCAGAATGATTGGCGAAAGCAGATCATGACTCCCTAAAGGACAGCCAAATGGACGAGACCAAGATCGATGCCGCCGCCATGGGGCGGCTGGCCAAGGCGCTGGCCTTCATCTGCGGTGCCGAAAATCCGGCGACAGTCGCCTTGAAGAGGGCTTCTGAGAGCGGCGCCGATAAGGACATCAAGGCCGCCCGCGCCGCCTTTCTGAAGTTGAAATCCTCCGACCGCCGCGCCGCGTTCGCCATGCTGGAGGATTGAGGGTCGTATCGCAGGGCGTACGGCCCAACGATCACTTGCCGACAGGGGCGCAACCTGCCACTCGTCGCCCAACCTGCCGCAACCCGGCCGCCGCTATGCTCCTGACAATCTCGACGACGCATCAGCCCGC
>JANRIT010000034.1:0-28203 GCA_033764645.1 Hyphomicrobiaceae bacterium | reverse complement strand
CGCCGGAGGAGGACATGCTGTTCACCACCAACGGCGTGTCGAACGACGTGACGGTGATCGACGTCAAGCAGCGCAAGGCGGTGAAGTCGATCACGGTCGGGCGGTATCCATGGGGCGCGGCGGTGCGGCCCATGCCGTAGGGTCGGGATGCCGTCAGGACGTATCGACTTCGTTCGTCCAAGGCCTTCCGGCGGGCGCCGAGGCGCGGCGCGCGTCGCGCACCTGGCTGCCCACGCGATCGTCGCGCTGCTCGTCGCGGGCGCCGTCGCGATAACGGCGATGGCCGAGCCTCGCCACTTCGATCCTGCGACGGGCTATCGCATCTCCCAGTATCGCGCACCGACCCCGGCCGAGGTGCCGGGCGGCACGCGCATCGGCATCGACGAACTCGACGCGCTCGTGGCGGAGGGCGAAGCCGTGCTCGTCGACGTCATGCCCGCCATCGGCGGCGGCTACGATCCGGCGAGCGGCGTATGGCGGCTCGCCCGCGCGCACGCCCACATCGCGGGCTCCACGTGGCTGCCCGACGTGGGCAAGGGCATGCTCGATGGTAACCTGGAGCGCTATTTCCGGGACTGCCTGAGCGCACTGACCGGCGGGCAGAAGGAGCGCGCCTTGGTCGTCTACTGCCAGTCGGATTGCTGGATGGGCTGGAACGCGGCCAAGCGCGCGGCGAGCTATGGCTATCGCCGCATCTACTGGTATCCCGACGGGATCGATGGCTGGCGTGATCACGAGCGTGCGCTCATGCCGGCGAGGGCGGTGCCGTTGGTGGTCGGGGAAGCGGCGGGCGCGGCCCGCTGCCGGCTCGCGGACTGAAGGCGCGGCACGCGCTCTCCACGATTCACGGCACGCTTCGCGGCTTGGCGCGTGCAGTCGGCGCGGCCGCGGCAGGATCGTCGGGCCACACGTGTTTCGGGTAGCGACCCTTCATTTCCGCCTTCACGTCGCGCCACGAGCCAGCCCAGAACCCGGGCAGGTCGCGGGTGATCTGGATCGGACGATGGGCCGGCGACAACAGGCAGAGCGTCAGCGGCAGCCGGCCGCCGGCAATCGCGGGGTGCACGGAAAGCCCGAACAGCTCCTGCACGCGGATATGGACGGCGGGGGCGAGCTCGCTGTCATAGTCGATGGCGAAGGCATTGCCGGTCGGCGCAGTGTAATGGGTCGGCGCGGCAGCCTCGAGACGCTGGCGCGCGGGCCAGGGCAGCAGCGCATCGAGAGCCTCGCCGAGCACATCGGCGGTCACCTCGGATGCCTTCGTGCGGCCCATCAGAAACGGTGCCAGCCAGTTGGCGACCGATGCCGACAGGGCGTCATCCGATAGGTCGGGGACGGTGTCGTCGCCGGCAGTGCGCACGAAGGCAGCGCGATGGCGCAACTGGCGCTGAGCCTTGGACCAGGGCAGACGGTCGAGGCCGGCCCGGACGAGCCCCTCGGCCAATACCGTGGCGGTCGTTCCGTCGGCTGCGACCGCCAGCGGACGGGCCGATAGAGTCAACGCTGCGAGCCGGCGGACCTCGCGGGCGCGGATGGCTCCGGCGCTTTCGTCGAAGTCGGTTTCGATCGATGTCGCGATGCGCGCGCCGGCGACGGCGATGATGTCCGCCTCGCTGCCTGCTGCGGCGAGCAGGATGCGGGTCGCGGACGCTTCGCCCTGCAATTCGGCCACGACGAGATAGGGGGCGCGCGCGAGCGGGTCCTCGCGGGAAACCGCGGCGCCGCGGCCGTTGGCGAGCAAGAAGCGGCCGTCTGCGTTGCCGCGCGCCTTGGCGATGCGGTCCGGGAAAGCCTTGGCGAGGTGGGCGAGCACCGAGGATGCGTCGGAGGCCGCCGGGCGCTGATCGCCGGGAGCTGAAGCGCGGGTGGCTGCGGCGGTACGCGCCCAGCCTTCAGCAAGGCGGCGGACGGCTGATGCTCGTGGCGAGCGGTCGCGGCGGAACTGATCGAGGCGCGCTGCGATGTCGCTCCCCGTTCCGCCGAGACCGCGCTCGACGATGAGTGCGGCGAGTTCTGCTGCCGCGCGCTCCTCGCCCGTGAGCGCCGCCTCGAGCACCATCACGGCGAGCCGTGGCGGCAGCGGCAGCGCCCGGATGGCGCGGCCGAGGCTCGTCAGCGTGCCGTCGCTGCTCAGCGCGCCGATGGCGTGGAGCCCCTCGCGCGCGGCGTCGCGTGCTGCGGCCGGGGGCGGATCGAGCCAGGCGAGCTGAAGCGGGTCGGTGACGCCCCATTCGGCGCAGGCGAGCAACAGACCCGAGAGGTCGGCCGCCCTGATCTCTGGCTCGGCGAAGGCTGGCAGCGCCTTGTCCTGTGCCTCGTCCCACAGCCGGTAGCAGACGCCGGGCTCGGTGCGCCCGGCGCGGCCCCTGCGCTGGTCGACGGATGCCCGGCTCGCACGGATGGTTTCGAGGCGAGCGATGCCGAGGCCAGGCTCGTAGCGCGGCACGCGGGCGAGCCCGCAGTCGATGACGACGCGCACGCCTTCGATGGTCAGCGATGTCTCGGCGATCGACGTCGCGAGGACGACCTTGCGGCGGCCGGTGGCTGCCGGGGCTTTGGCGCGATCCTGGGCGGCGGGGTCGAGGGCGCCGTAGAGCGGCGCGATCTCGACACGGCCCTCGCCCGGAAGACGCTCGGCGAGGCGCTCGGCCGTGCGCACGATCTCGCCCTGTCCGGGCAGGAACGCCAGAATGGAGCCGTGCTCGGCGCGCAGCGCCGACAGGATCGCAGCGGTCATCTCATCCTCGATGCGCGCACCCGGCGTGCGACCGAGGTAGCGGGTCGCGACGGGATGCGCGCGACCCTCGCTGGCGATGATCGGCGCGCGGTCGAGGAGGTCGGCGACGCGGGCCGCCTCGAGGGTCGCCGACATGACCAGAAGGCGCAGGTCCTCGCGCAGGCCTGCACGGGCGTCGAGGGCGAGTGCGAGACCGAGGTCGGCCTCCAGCGAGCGCTCGTGGAACTCGTCGAAGAGGACGGCGCCGACGCCCGCGAGGCCCGGATCGTCGAGGATCATGCGCGTGAACACGCCATCGGTGACGACCTCGATGCGCGTCTTCGGGCCGACGCGCGTGTCGAGGCGGGTGCGCAGACCGATGGTCGCGCCGAGCTTTTCCCCGACGAGATGCGCCATGCGTTGTGCTGCACCGCGGGCAGCGATGCGGCGGGGCTCCAGGACGACGATGCGGCCGCCACGGAGCCAGGGCGCATCGAGGAGGGCGAGCGGCACGCGCGTCGTCTTGCCGGCGCCCGGCGGAGCGACCAACACGGCGCGTCCGTGATCGGTCAGGGCTGCCGCTAATGCGGGCAGCACGGCATCGACCGGAAGATCCGTGGGCGGTGTGAATTCACTCATTTCGACGAGGCCGCTTGCGGTGACGGCGCTGCGGCCGCATCAGTGTCACAGATGGGCAATATCGACCACCATAAGCGGGGCGTGTCGAGGGTATCGCGAACATGCGTGAAGTGAGCGCGCCATACCCTCCGTCGGCGCCGTGATGGTTGACGCAATACAGTAAACATGAAAGTCTCGTGATGGCATTGCGGGCTGGCCAGCGTGGGTCTGCCGGCGCGGACGACACGAGTTGCCTTAGGCAGGGGCGTTGAGATGTCGGCTCAGGTATTGCGTTTCGGCGCGTTCAGAGCGCGTCGCGCGCCACGGTCCTGGAGCAATCAGGACCGGGCGGAGATGTTCCGCATCGCCGAGTGCCTCAAGCGCGCGGGCGTACCCGTCGACTGCGAGTTCGGCGAGACGGACGAAGGCGATCCGTGGGCGTGCTACTGCAACACGCTGACCGGCGAGGTGCTGATCCACATCGCGCACGTCAACGAGCTTTACGTCGCCGACATCGCCATGCTGGCGCAACGGATCGAGGGGCGCAATTTCGACGAGATCGTCGCGCGCTTCCATGCCGCCTATCCGGTCACGCTGCAGCCATCGAGCGCGCCGGGGGCGGCGCGGGTGTGGAGCCATCCCGGCAGTGCCTTCGTCGCGCTCGTGCTCACGCTCTACATGCTGCATGAGCTGTCGAGCGCCGGGCCGGAGGGCGAGCAGGCTCAGACCATCGATGTCGATGCGGTCGTCGTCGACGACGAGGATGGCGCCTATCCGGCCGCCGCCGCATTCGCTGATGACGCCTATGCGCGCAGCATGAAGTCGGAACTCGGCAAGGACACGAGCAGCGAAGGGCCGCGCACGGCGGTGCTCGCCGCCGCGCTCGCTGTCGCGACCATCGTCGCCGGCCAGGAGCATGTTGATCTGGCTGCCCTCATCGCCGGTGTCGATGTCGGCAGCGCCATTGCCGGACTGACCCCGGCCGAGAGCGACGAGGCCAACGCGCTGCTGGCGCTGGCCGATGTGAAAGCGCAGGGCGCAGTGCCGGGCGCGGCGGCCGCCGACGGCGAGCCGACGACGGGATACGCCGTTGCCGACACCGCGGGCGTCGATGTCCGCTTCGGGCTCGAAGGGTTGAATGGCGACCTGCTCGATGGCCGCGAGGCGGGCCATGGCGAGGTCAGCGAGATCGGCCATGAGCTCGGCCAGGCCTTCGCGGTCGTCGGCAGCGGGCCATCCGGTGATGTCGTCGACCTGCTGGGCCAGATACCCGGCAAGGACGCGATGACTGGCTATATCGCCGCTCTGGCCGGCGCGAACGCGCTCGGTGGCGTGGACGGAGCGGCTCACGCAGGCGATGGCAGGGCGGATAGCGCGGCCGCCGCTCTCGATGGACCCGCGACGGTGAGTGAAGCGGGCAGGGCCGGTAGCGACGTCTATGGAGCCAACGACCTCGTTGCTGCTCTCGGTCTCGACACGCAGGCCTTCGAAATCGCGTCGGCTTCCGATCTAGCCGGACTGTTCGGAACACTCTCCCCGCAAAAGCCTGTCCTGACGCCGGTGGCGCTCGGTCCATCGGACGGGGGCGGTGCGTCGGGCGGGTTGGGATCGCCGGAGGGCGGTTCGTCGCTGTCGGGCGGCGATATCTCGGGTGTCGGCGGCGGCACTGGTACGGGTGTCGTGTTCGGCAGCGGCGATGGCACCGACTTTGGAGCCGGTGGCTCGGGCTCGGGCGGCACGAGCGGCACGAGCGGCGGGCAGGGCGGATCGAACCCGTCGCAGGGCGGACACGGTGACGTGCGCGTCGCGATCGATACGGGCCGGCCGGACCTCGCCACGAATGGAATGCCGTTCGCCGACACCTCGACCGACCTGTCGGAGTTCGACGTGTTCGCCGTCGTGAAGGCGTTCATCGATAACGTCGGCGATGTCGGCGTCGCCGTGCACGATCGCACTTTCTACATCTTCGACCGGGCACCGGAGAGCGCCAGCATCGAAGTCGAGACGCTGCATGTCGCCAATGGCGACGTGATCAATCTGATCGGTCAGAGCGAAACCTTCGACGCCATCTACGACCTTCTGGCCTGAGGCGGGCCTTGGGCGGCGCGCCCGTGCCCTCGGCTCGTTTCTCGCTTTCCGCGATTGCGTCACGTCTTGGCTGTGCGCAGCGGACCCGAACGCCCTTTGCATTTGCGACCGGAAAGTTCCCGGATCGCCGCAGCGCGGCGTCCGGGAATGCGGAGTGTGGGGCTCGCGGACTGCGCCGAGGGCAAGCTCTGATGGAGACAAAAAAATAGCTCCGGTCAGCGTGCGCTGACCGGAGCTTTGTTCGTTGCGGCCCGATCAGCGCTGCTCTGCGAGCCCCGCTGATCGGAAAGAGAAGAGGGGGTAGCCGCTGCTGGCCACCCCTTTCCCGATCGTCAGACGATCGTGTCGGCGCGGATGTCCTCGGCCTGGATGCCGACGAAGCCCGCGAGTTCGACAACGTCGTCGATCGCGTTGTCGCCGTTGGTGTCGGCGAAGACGAAGGTCCGCTCCTGGCCGTCGAAGACCTGGACCGCGACATAGTCGAGCACCGAGTTGGCGAGCATGACCACGCTGGCATCGACGAACGCCTGGGCGTAGGAGCCCTCGGGCAGGCCGGCCACGTCCGTCGTGTAGTTCAGGAAGTGGCTGATGTCGCCGGCATCGAGGACGCCGTTGCCGTTGTTGTCGACGAAGCCGGCCGTGATGGCGCCGTCGAAGATCAGAATGTCACCCGAGTTGGCACCGCCACCGGCCTCGAAGTCGAGGATGAGGTCGATCGAGTCGCCAACGAGATCGAACGGATTGATGTTCGGGCTGTCGACGATGAAGGTGTCGCGGCCGTTCGGCTCGCCAGCGTCGGTGACGACGACGGCGAGGGACTGGGTGTTGTCGTCGATGGTCGAGGGAGCGCCGTTGACGACCGTCGGGTTGGCGTTGTCGTTGACGCCGTCATCGCCGGCATCCGGGGACTCGATCTGCACGACGGCCGCGCCGGAGCTGTGGAAGGCCGTCAGGTTGTTGAGCTGGACGAGGCTCAGGCCATTGATGACGAACTCGTCATTGCCCGACTGATCGAAGTCCAGCGTCTGCGTGCCGCCGCCGAGGATCGCGTCGAAGCTGGCGCGGTTCTCGTTGGCGAAGCGGTAGAAGAAGTCCGTGATGTCTTCACCGAACCCGCGCGTCTCGGTCCACGAGCCGAAGCCCGAGATCGAGATCGTGAACGATTCGCCTTCCGCCGGGATGGTCGGCGTGTCGGCAGTGTTGTCGGGGTCGATCGTCGCCCGGAACAGACCGAATGGGCCGGCCACGTCGAGAACCGCCGCGCTGACCGTGAAGTTGATCAGCGGGTTGATGCCGACGAGCGAGATGGTGGTGCCATTCGCGGAGGCCTGCATGTCGACCGGGCCGCCGTTGATGAGCGGCACGAGGCCGGCGGCGACCTGGGCGGCCGTGAAGCCGTCGGTGGGAACCAAGAAGTCGTAGTTCACGGCATTGATCGTCACGCGGACGATGTCACCGGCGTCGTAACGCTGATCGTCGGCGATCGTGACCGAGGCGGTGTCCGGCAGCACGATCTCGTCGATCGCACCGTCCGTTGCCGCCACCGTCGTGGTGAAGCCCGTGCCGTCGGCTTCGATCAGCTCGAAGGCGCCGTTACCGTTGTCGGCCGTCGTGAAGCCGGCGGTCAGGGCCGGGTTCAGTGCGGCGAAAGCAGCCTCGAGGCCATCGGCTACGCTCTCCGCGCTGTCGCCGGGGACGGCGGTGTAGGAGAACGAGAAGTCGATCGCGCCGTCCTGGTTGGCATCGACGTTGACGGTGTAGGTGTCACCCACGCCGACGAGGCCGTTGACCGAGATGGTCTGGATGGTCGGCGAAGCCGGGCCGCCTTCCATCACGTCACGGCCCTGGCCGCCGTCGATGAAATCGTTGCCGCTACCGCCGCGGATCTGATCGTCGCCCGTGCCACCGAGCAGCGTATCGTTGCCGCGGCCGCCATCGATGTCGTCGCTGCCAGCGCCGGCGTCAACGAAGTCATCGCCGCCGAAGGTGTTGACCACGTCGTTGCCGTCGTTGGTGAAGACGCTGTTGGAGTCGTCCGTGCCAAGAACGACGTCGTTGCCAGCGCCGGTGTTGACGACGCCGCGGTTGACGCCAGTGACCTGCTGGTCGGCGTTCGAGCCGGAGCCGTCGTAGACGAAGTTCGTCTGGACGATGTTGCTGTTGGCGTTGAACGTGAAGTCGATGATGGCGTCGGTGACGAGGTTGTTGCCCGTCAGCACGAACGAGCTCAGGTCGGTCATCGGCTCGCCGAGCGTGACGACGTTGATGGCGCCCGGAGCGCGCTGGTAGGTCACGCTCTCGATCTCGTCGCCGGTCAGCACCATCGACAGATCGTCGTCGTTGACGTCGAGGACGATGGCGTCAGCCGTGCCGTCCTGCAGGTCGGTCGGGACGCCCGGGTCGCCCACCTCGAAGTTGAGGTTGAAGGTCGTCGCGTTGGAGTTGTCCTCGGCGATGATGACCGTGTGCGTCTGGTCGGCGTCGAGGCCGTTGATGCTGCCCGTGCCGCCAGAGTGCACGCCGTCGGCGAAGTTGAAGATGCGCACGCCGTCGAGCTGATCGGCTGAGAGGTTCTCTTCGCCAGGCTCACCGACCTCGTCCTGGAACTCGGCGGTGAGGAAGTTCGAGAGCACGCCATTGAGGCCGTCGCCGGCGCCGATGTCGTCGAACTCCTGGAATACGACGGTGTTGTTGCCGGTGCCGCCGTTGAAGGGCAGGCCGCCATTGAGGCCGTCGCGGAACAGATCGCCCATCTGCACGCGGTCATCGCCCTGGGCGCCCGTGTACTGAATGGAGCGGCCGTTCGTGTCGTCGGCGCCCGTATCGTCGTCGAGCTCGACCGTCAGGTTGGCGGCGAGGCCCGACGCGTTGATCGTCGTCAGGTTCGCGTTGTCGTCGAGCAGATCGTCGTCGTCGTCGTTCTCGTCACCGAGCTGAAGATCGTTCGAGCCCGAGATCGCGAACGTGACGGCGCCGGTCTCGAGATCGTCGATGAAGTTGCCGAGGCCGGCCGGGCCCTGCGAGACGATGTTGAGAGTGGCGAGAGGAGCCGGCGAGGTCGGGCCGACGGCGCCGTTCTGCGTGATGACGACGTCGAAGTTGGTCGCATCGCCGCCGTTGGAGCCGACTTCCTCGAGGATGAGCGTCGTCGAGCCGGTCGTGCCGGGCAGCGTCGAGGCGTCGAAGTCGATGGTGAAGGTCTGAGCGGTGTCGCTCGGGTCGCGGTAGATGAAGGTCTGCCCTTCAGCGTACTGCACGTCCTCGATCTCGAGGGAGCCCTGCGAGTTCGAGTTCGTGAACTGCGTCATGCCAGCGAACTCGGTGGCGACGACGGTCGCGCCCTGGCCGCTGTTGTTGGTGATGTCGATCGCCTCGACGCTCTGCGTCTCGATGCCGTCGACGGTGACCGGGTTCGGACCGTCGATGCCGAGCTTGAAGGTGTCGAAGCCGCCGCCACCGATCAGCACGTCACCGGCATCAGCCGTCGTCAGCGAGGGGTTGGCGAGGCTCGAGGAGGAACCAGTGAAGGTGTCGTCACCCTCGCCACCGACCAGCGTCTGCGCGCCGGGCTCGAGGTTGATGAACAGCGACGGCGGCGGGGGCGGGGTGTCGTCGTCGTTGACGGTGACGGTGATCTCGGTGACGGGCGAGGTGGCGCCGTTCGCGTCGGTCGCCTGGACCTGGAGGATGAACTGGTTGTCGTCGAAGTCGGCGTCGTCGAGGCTCGCCTTCACGACGAGCTTGCCGTCGATGATCTGGAAGGGAACGCTCGCCTCGTTCAAGAGCGTGAAGGTGACGGCGTCGCCGTCGGCGTCAGTCGCCGAGAAGGTGCCGATGACGTCGCTGATGAGCGCGTCCTCATCGACCGTCGTGGCGCTGAGCGCGACGTTGGCGGGCGCGTCGTTGAAGTTGGCGACCTTGAGGTCCTGGCCGAAGGGGGCGATGGCGTTGATCGCGGCGGCGACGAACGGCACGGACAGCGCGTCGAGTGCGTTCGAAACGACCGGGCGGCTGAGGAGGAACTTCAGGAGGGCGTCGGCGTCATTCTCGAACCGGCGCGTGGCGCTGGCGATGAAGGCTTCCGACGGGCGCACGAGGCCGGCGTTCTTGAAGATCGTGAGGATCAGCTTGCGCTCGTTCAAGAACTCGTCGCCATTGCCGAACTGGGCCTTGAAGCCGGCCGAGTTTGACAGTGCGCGATAGTAGCCGCCGAAGCCGAGCGCCTTGACCTGGTCGATCGAGGCTTGCAGCGCAGCCTCCGAAATCGGCGCGAAGCCGGTGATGGCCTGCGTTGCCTTTGTTACCGAAAGTGCAATCGCAGAATCGGTCGCGAGAATTGCCATTGTGGGATTTCCTCCGGGGGACGCTCTACCAGCAGGGTGCCGGGCAGTCGGATCGGCGCGTTGGCCACTAGGGTTCGCAAGTCCACCTCGGGACGAGCCGAGGCGAGCGGTCAGGCCCAGTGAGGCTCTCGACGCTGACTATAGTAAAATCCATACTAGGCCGAGCCCGTCAAGACTTTGCTGTACGATTTTGGAATTTTCTGACACAATCCGACAGGTAGTGTTAAGAGGTGTGCGGATGACGGGCGCCGGCCGGCGGGCGCCACGCCGGGCGGAATTGCTGTCATAATTGATCGCTATTGGGCGAGGGCTGGGCGTTCGAACGAGGGCTTGTCGCACTCCGGCAGCGGGCCGTCTGCGTGCGCTCCCTCGATGGCGCAGGTCGTGCAAGGTCGCTCGTCAACGGTTCCGGCGCGGCGCTCTTCGTCTTGTTTCGTGACGATGCGCCGTTCGGCTTGCGAAATGTTTGGGCCTCTGGCGGCGCATGCGGGAGTTTTCGATGGCAGTTGTTGGCGGTGCGGCCCCATCCCAGAACGGAACGGCTGGTAGCGCTCAGCGCACCGTGCCGGGGAGCGTCGCCGGCAAAGCGCGATCACCGCTCGATCTCGCCTTCGACAATTTCCGGCCGGCCCTGGTGACGGTGATGATCTTCAGCGTGTTCTGCAACGTGCTGCTGTTCGTCGGGCCGCTGTACATGCTGCAGATCTATGACCGGGTGCTCGCCAGCCGCAACGAAGGCACGCTCGTCGCGCTGACGCTGATCGCCGTGTTCCTGCTGCTCGCCTACAGCGGCCTCGACCTGCTGCGCTCGCGCCTCCTCGTGCGCGCCGGCTACAAGTTCGACGAGGCGCTCAACGGCCCGTTGTTCCGCTCGGCGCTGTCCTCGGCGCTCGCGCAGCGCAGCGCGGCGCCCGCCTCGGCGACGCGCGACATGGATACGTTCCGCGAGTTCTGGACAGGATCGGGCGTCATCACGCTGTGCGATGCTCCGTTCGCGCCCGTGTTCGTCGCCATCTGCTTCGTGTTCCATCCCCTGCTCGGCGTGGTCGCGCTCGTCGGGGCGCTCGTGCTGTTCCTGCTGGCTGTTGCCAACGAATACGCGACGCGCGCGAGCCTGACGGAAGCCGGCAAGCGCTCGAGCGAGGCTTCGCACTACGCGACCTCGTCGATGGCCAACGTCGAGGTGATCCATGCCCTCGGCATGCATCGAGCGATCCACAAGCGCTGGGTCGATCGCCATGTTCAGGCGCTGGCCTTCCAGGCGAAGGCGAGCGACTGGGCCGGCGTCATCATGGCCGCGACGAAGTTCGTGCGGCAGGTGCTGCAGGTGCTCATTCTAGGCGCTGGGGCGTGGCTCGCCATCGAGGGGCTCATCTCTCCCGGCGCTATGATCGCTGCGTCGATCATGATGGGTCGCGCGCTGGCACCCGTCGAGCAGTCGGTCAGCCAGTGGAAGTCGTTCATGGGCGCGCGCAATGCGTGGTCGCGGCTCGAAGCGCTGTTCGCCAGGGTGGGTGAGCAACCGCAGCGCACCCCGCTGCCGCGGCCTGCCGGCAACGTCGCGGTCGAGGGGCTCGTCGTTGCCGCCGGTGCCGGCGGCAAGCCGATCCTGCGCGGCATCTCGTTCCAGATCGCGGCCGGCGAGGTGCTCGCCATCATCGGGCCGAGCGCGGCCGGCAAGTCGACCCTGATCCGCTCGCTCGTCGGCGTGTGGCAGCCGGCGGCCGGTGTCGTGCGCCTCGATGGTTCGGACCTGCGCCACTGGGATCCAGAGCGGCTCGGCGAATACGTCGGCTATCTGCCGCAGGACATCGAGCTGTTCTCGGGCACGGTCGCCGAGAACATCGCTCGCTTCCGCGACGACCCGCCGGAGAAGGCTGTGGAGGCCGGCATGCTGTCGGGCGCGCACGCGCTCGTGCAGCAATTGCCGCAGGGCTACGACACACCGATCGGCGAACTCGGCAGTTCGCTGTCGGGCGGGCAGCGCCAGCGCATCGGGCTTGCCCGTGCCGTCTACGGGGCGCCGAGCATCCTCGTGCTCGACGAGCCCAACGCCCATCTCGACCGGGCGGGCGAAAGTATTCTGATGGGGGCGATCCAGCGCTGCAAGGAGCGCGGGACGACCGTCATCTTCGCCACCCATACGCCGCAACTGCTCACCGTTGCCGACAAGATCCTGGCGCTGAAGGACGGGCAGCTGCACCTGTTCGGCCCGGCCAAGCAGGTGCTCGCAGAACTCGTCAAGCCGCGCGTGGTCAGCGAGGGCGGCGAAGGCGTGCGGGAACCGGCGGCTGGCGCGGCTGGCGCTGCCAACGCAACCGAGGCCGACGGCGCCGGCGAAACGCGGCGCACCAGTATGCAGATCGCCAGCGGGAACTCGTGAGGCCAAGGGCTCACGGGCCCGTCGCGGCCAATCAAGAAGGAGGAGCGGAACGCTCCCGTGTTACCGGCGCGACAGCGCCAAGCGTGAAGTCGGAGTGAGACTGGTTCGATGGCAGGCCCTTGCGCCACGGCAGTGACCGCCGTCGGCGCAGGAAGCAGCCATCGCGGGACCGGCTCGTCAGTAAAGAGTGGGAGAACGCCGTCATGCCAGCCAAGAACCTGGGCAATCAGGTGCCATACGTGGTTCTGGGTTACGCCCTGATCTTCGTCATTTTCGGAGTGGTGGGCGCTTGGACCGCATTCGCGCGGCTGGACAGCGCCGTGATCGCCGCCGGCAACGTCGCCGTCGAGAGCAACCGCAAGAAGGTGCAGCACCTCGAAGGCGGCATCGTGCGCGAGCTGTTCGTCAAGGAGAACCAGGTCGTCAACGCGGGCGACCTACTGATGCGGCTCGACCCCGTGCAGGCGGAAGGACAGGCCGACGTGCTCTACGCGCAGCTCGACGGCGCGCTGGCGCTCGAGGCCCGGCTGATGGCCGAGCGCACGAAAGCCGACAAGGTCGTGTTCCCGGACGAGCTGCTGGCGCGGGCCGACCGGCCGGCGACGCGAAAGATCATGATCGACCAGGAGATGCAGTTCACCGAGCGACGCACCTCGATCGAGGGGCAGGTCGACATCCTGACGAGCCGCATCGAGCAGCTCGACCGGACGATCGCCGGCCTCAGGGCCGTGGAGGTTTCGACCGGGCAGCAGATCGAGAGCATCAAGGTCGAGCTCGAAAAGGTGAACAGCCTCGCCTCGCGCGGGTACTACCCGCTCAACCGGATTATGGCGATGCAGCGCGAGCTCTACTCGCTCGAAGGCCGCCTCGGCCAGACTGTCGCCGACATCGCCCGCAACGAGAACGGCATCGGCGAGGCCAAGCTGCAGATCATCCTGACGCGGCAGAAGTTCCAGGAGGAGGCGGTCGAAGCGCTGCGCGAGGTTCGCGTGCAGATCGCCGAGGCCCAGGAGCGCCTGCTGATGGCGCGCGATATCGTCAACCGCCTCGAGATTCGCGCGCCGCTCACCGGCGTCGTGCAAAGCCTCCAGTTCCACACCATTGGCGGCGTGGTGCGCGCGGGCGAGCCCATCCTGGAGCTCGTGCCGGTCAACGACACGCTGCACATCGAGGCGCGCATCGATCCGATCGACATCAACCACGTCCATATCGACGCGCAGGCCGAAGTGCGCTTCCCCGGCTTCAAGAGCCGCACGATGCCGCTCATTCTCGGCACGATCCGCAGCGTCTCGGCCGACAGCAAGTACGACGAGGCGACGCAGCGCTCCTATTATCTCGCCATCGTCGAGGTGAAGGACAAGGACATCCCGCAGGAGTATCGCGGCAAGCTGACGGCAGGCATGCCCAGCGAGATGATCATCGCCGTCGGTGAGCGCACGGTCGCCGACTATCTCATCTCGCCGCTGACGGACGTTGCCCGCAAGTCGATGCGCGAGCTGTGAGGGAGGGCCCGGCTGAGGGGTGGTCCTGTCCACCCCGCCTCAGTGTTCGCATCGGCACTGCCTGAGTTGCGAAGCGCCAGATTCCGGGTGGGTCTGGCGCTTCCTGTTTGGGGTCGCACGACCGTCCAAGACGGCGCAAGCGGCCCGCTACCCTGCCGGGGAGCGACCCTTCCTGCGGTCGACCGGCTTCGCTGTCGTCGGCAAAAAGGTGCAGGTTTCCATCGCGGGTTGTGCGAAATCCACGACTCGTTGAAAAAAAATCGCAGGTGGCGTCCGACACCGTGTCGCAGGTCGAAGATCGATTTTGCGAAGTGAAGTTTTTTCATAACCTTGTTCAGTATCGTCATGAATTACAATCGATAAGGGGCAGCGCTCGAATGCCCACGGGCGGCGGTCCCAGTCGCCGCGCAGCCCCGCCGATCCTGGCTTTCGGCACCTCGGCACCTGGTCCACAGGGAGGCTCAAGCCATTTTCGGACTTGCGCAGGGAGATTGCCGGTCTATTCTTTACTCTACGGCCGGCGGTATCAGGCTGTACGGGGGGCGCGCAGAGTAGGTGTTATAGAATAACATTATTCGGCGCGCTGGTTGGATCGGGATCTCGTGCGATGTATTCGAACCCGCAAAAGCGCGGTGAAGCGCAGACGCAAGAACTACGCAAGGAAGCCGGCCTCTGGCTGCGCGAGCTGCGAGAGGCGCGAGGCCTTTCGCAGCGGCAGTTGGCGCAGGCGGTCGGGGTGGAGTACTACACCTTCATCTCGCAGCTCGAGACGGGGCGCGGTCGTATCCCGCCCGACAAGTACCGGGCCTGGGCCGACGCGCTGGGCGTGCCTGTCCGCGACTTTGTCCAGCATCTGATGCAGTTCTACGACCCCATTACCTTCGACATCCTGTTCTCTGCCGGCGAACCGGTGGGTCAGGTCGGCTGAGCCGCGCGCCGCTGTCGCCGTCTCGGGCTGCGCCAACGGCTTCCGTCGTCGAACGGGTTCGGCTAGTTGATTGCAGGGCTGGCGCGCGGTCGCCGGCCCGCTTTCACTCGTCGCGGACCAAGGCAGAGACGTCGCGTGCAACTGACAGAAGCATCGAGCGAGCGCCGGCCGGCGGCAAGCCGTACGCCAGAGCGCGGGCTCGTCAGTGTCGTCATCCCGGTGCTCAACGAAGAGAGCGGGCTCGAGCCGCTTCTGGGCGCGCTGCTGCCGGTCCTCGAGGGCATCGGCCATCCGTTCGAAGTCGTGTTCGTCGATGACGGCTCGACCGATCGGACGCTCGACGTATTGCGCCAGCGTCATGCCGCCGATCCGCGCATCAAGGCCATCTCGTTCAGCCGCAACTTCGGCAAGGAGATCGCGCTCGCCGCGGGCCTTCGCTATGCCAAGGGCGAGGCGGTTATCGCCATGGACGCGGATCTGCAGCACCCGCCCGCGACGATCCCAGAGTTCCTCGCGCGCTGGCGCGAGGGCTACGACGTCGTCTATGGCCAGCGCATCGATCGGGCCGCCGACACGCCGTTGCGGCGGTTCCTGGCCAAAGTCTACTATGCCACCTTCCGCCAGCTTTCCGGCACGCGGCTGCACGAGAACGCCGGTGACTTCCGGCTGATGAGCCGGCGAGCCGTCGATGCCATGAACCGCCTCGACGAGAGGGCGCGGTTCAACAAGGGGCTGTTCGCCTGGATCGGCTTCAAGTCGATCGGACTGCCGTTTCAGGTCGGTGAGCGGCGCGAAGGCCCGGTCTCGCGATGGCGTCTGCGGCGTCTGTGGCATTTCGCCATCGACGGCATCGCCTCGTTCTCGACGATCCCGCTGCGCATCTGGTCCTATGTCGGTCTCGTCGTCTCGCTGTTCGCGTTCGGATATGCGGTGATTTTCCTCGTGAAGACGCTGGTATTCGGTTCCGACATGGCGGGCTTCCCGACACTCGTCATCTCGATCCTCATGCTGTCGGGCATTCAGCTCATCTCGCTCGGCGTCATCGGCGAGTATCTCGGGCGGGTATTCGAGGAGGTGAAGGCGCGCCCGCTGTTCCTCGTCGCGGAGGAAATCGGGGTCGGTGGTCAGGAACGAGGCATGCAGTCGCCGGCGCAGATGGAAGTGCGGGCCGACGCCCCGGCAGAGGCAGCGGAAGTTGAAGTCGCCGACGATCGCCGGCGCCCGGCAGCCGAGTAAGGTCGCAGCGCGCAGCTTTTCCGTTCCGGCAGGCTGGTAGCGCCCGGAACTTCCATCCGAGCATCCGATCATCCGAGCCGCTGGACGGAAGAGGGGCATTGCTGCGACAATCCGTCAGTAATCCGCTCGACAGCCGGCAGTATTTGGCATATGGTATGCCACCAAAAAAGTGGCGAGGTTTCATTCAGCGTCATCGACCTCCGGCGCCGGTCGCCACGCGGCGATGAGCGCGCGGCGCGGGAACCTCGAAGCCGGGCATACGGCGGCGCACGTGCAACGGTACTTCGGGACCGCAGCGGGGACGGGAGGTGGTGGCATGAACCTCTACGAGTTCCAGGCCAAGCGCTTGCTGGCGCGCTACGGCATTCAGGCGCCCATGGGCGAAGTTGCCGCCACGGCGGAGGAAGCGACCGCCGCCGCCCGCCGACTCGGGGCGCAGCGCTATGTGGTGAAGGCGCAGATCCATACCGTCGACCGGCTCGGACAGGATGCCGTCGTTTTCGCAAAGACGGCCTCCGAGGTCGGCGCCAAGGCGAAGAAGCTGTTCGGCAAGCCGTTCGCCGGCGGCGCGGGCCTGCCGCCGCAGACGGTTGCGCAGGTCTACGTGGAAGAGTTCGTCGAGCGGCCGCGGGAAATCTATCTCGCCATTATGCTCGACCGGGCTTTCGGGCGTGTCCTGCTCGTCGGGTCGGCGGCGGGCGGCTCTTCCATCGAGGAGCGCAGCCGCACCGCGCCGGACTCGGTCAAGCGACTGGAACTGGCACTTGGCGAGGGGCGGCTGTCAGGCGATTTCGCCGGCTTCGCCTCGCATCTGGCGAGTGAGGGCAAGGTGATCGAGGCGATCGCGTCGGTCATCGAGGACATGGCCGCGGCGTTCGTCGGCTATGATGCAACACTGATCGAGATCAACCCTCTCGTCGTGGGCGGCGATGGCCACGTGCTGGCACTCGACGCCAAGATGACGGTCGACGACAACGCCCTGTTCCGCCGACCCGATCTGGCGCGTATGCGCGAGGCGAACGACGCGCAGGCAGCCAACACGGTGGAACTCGGCGCCCAGCGGCACCAGATCAATTACATGACGCTCGACGGCGATATCGGCGTGGCGGTCAACGGCGCTGGGCTCGCGCTCGCAACGCAGGATCTCATCGTCGCCGCCGGCGGCCGGCCGGCCAACTTCATGGATATCAGGACGACGGCATCGAGCCTCGACATCGCGCACGGTTTCGGGCTCCTCTTCGCCAGCCCGAAGGTCCGTGTGATCCTCGTCAACGTGCACGGCGGCGGCATGCAGCGCTGCGACACCATCGCCGAGGGGCTCGGCATCGCGCTGAGGCGGGCCAAGCGGGTGCTGCCTATCGTCATCAGGCTCGCCGGCAACAACGCCGAGTTCGCGAGGACCGTGCTCACGAACAACGGGGTCGCGCATCAGGTCGCGGGCGATATGGAAGAGGCTGCGGGTCTCGCCGTGGCGCTGGCACGGCGGGAGGCGCACTGATGGCCATACTCGTAGGACCGGACACGAAGGTCGTCGTGCAAGGGCTCACCGGCCGTACCGCGACGTTTCACGCAGCCCGCATGTCATCCTACGGAACGCGGCTCGTCGGCGGGGTGGTGCCCGGCAAGGGCGGGCGTCGCCATCTCGACCTGCCCGTGTTCGAGACCGTCGCGGCAGCAGTCGAAGCGACGGGGGCGGATGCCTCCATCATTTTCGTGCCGCCAGCCAGCGCTGCGCAGGCGATCATCGAGGCGATCGAAGCTGGCATCGGCCTCGTCGTGTGCGTGACCGAGCGCATCCCGATCATCGACATGGTACGCGTCAGGCAAGTGCTGGCGGGATCGCGGACGCGGCTCGTCGGCCCGAACTCGCAAGGCATTCTCGCGCCCGGCGTCGCGCAGATCGGAGTCATGTCGACGGTCGACGCGAAGAAGGGCGTCGTCGGCATCGCCTCGCGATCGGCCTCGCTGACGAGCGAGATCGTCCTGCAGACGACGCGCGCCGGGCTCGGTCAATCGACCACAGTCGGCGTCGGCGGCGATCCGGTGCACGGTATCGACCTCAAGACCTGCGTCGAGCTGTTTCTGGCCGACCCGGAGACGAAGGGCATCGTCATCGTCGGGGAGATCGGCGGCAGCGAGGAGGAGGACGTCGCCAGCTACGTATCGGCGGTCCGGCCGCAGAAGCCCATCGTAGCGCTGATCGCCGGGCGGCATGCGCCACCGGAACGCCGCATGGGGCACGCCGGCGCGCTGGTGTCGGGCTCGGCGGGAACGGCGGACGGCAAGATCGCGGCACTGGAGGCAGCCGGCGTTCTGATCGCGCCCAATGCGGCAAGGGTCGGTGAGGCGATGCGAAAGGCGTTGTTGCCGGCCGCGTGACGTGGTTTGGCGGCCGGCGCAAGCGGCGATCCGGTGACCTACCCGCGCGGGTGGTGTCGCCGAAAGTCGAAGACGGTAATACGCGGCCCGGAGCCAAATCCGGCGCGCACTATAGAGCCGAGGGGCCGAAGCTGGCCGTGCGGCAGGGCGAAAGGTTGTCATGAACGATATGTCGGTGAACGGCGGCGGGCAGGGTAACGGCGGTGGCGGGGGCCGGCGCGCCATTCACCCTGGGGCCGGGCGGCGTAACGCGAACACCCATCCGAAGGGCCGGGTGCTCGACCCCGCCGATGCGGCCGCTGTGCGCGAGATCGTCGGCGAGGGCCCCTACGAGCGGGCGCTGCTCATCGAGTACCTGCACAAGATCCAGGACGCCGAGGGCTATCTTGCCGCCGGCAGGCTGCACGGACTTGCCGACCTGATGCGGCTGCCCATGGCGGAGGTCTACGAGGTCGCGACCTTCTACGCACACTTCGACGTCGTCGGCGACGGCGAGGAGGCGCCGGCGCCCGTCACCATCCGCGTCTGCGAGAGCCTGTCGTGCATGCTCGCGGGAGCCGAAAAGCTCATCGCCGAACTCGAAGCGCAGGACCTGCCCGGCGTGCGCGTGGTGCGCGCGCCGTGCGTCGGCTCGTGCGATACCGCGCCGTGCGCGCACGTCGGGCATCGCCATGTCGATCACGCGACCGCGCAGACGGTTGCGGCGCTCGCAACGGAAGGCGCGGTCGAGCCCGAGATGCCGGCCTACCAGACGCTCGGCGACTACATCGAAGAGGGCGGCTACAAGGTCCTGAAGTCCTGCCTCGCGGGCGGGCAGCGCGTCGAGGACATCATCGCCACGCTGTCGGATGGCGGTTTGCGCGGGCTCGGCGGCGCCGGCTTCCCGACGGGCCGCAAGTGGTCGCTCGTTCGGGCGGAGAAGGGTCCGCGCCTGATGGCTGTCAACGGCGACGAGGGCGAGCCCGGCACGTTCAAGGACCGCTACTATCTCGAGCGCCGTCCGCATCAGTTCCTGGAAGGCATGCTGATCGCAGCGTGGGCCGTCGAGGCGGCGGAAGTGTTCATCTACATGCGCGACGAGTATCCGGCGGTCTTGGAGATTCTCGCGCGCGAATTGCCGAAGCTGAAAGCGGCCGGGCTCACCAAGCACACGAAGGTCAGCGTGCGGCGCGGCGCGGGCGCCTACATCTGCGGCGAAGAAAGCGCGATGATCGAATCGATCGAGGGCAAGCGCGGGCTGCCGCGCCATCGCCCGCCCTACGTCGCGCAGGTCGGCATCTTCAACCGTCCGACACTCGTCAACAACGTCGAGACGCTGTACTGGATCCCCAAGATCATCGCCAACGGGCCCGCCTGGTTCGCCGATCAGGGCGTCAGCGGCTCGAAGGGCCTGCGCTCCTATTCCGTGTCCGGGCGCGTCAAGTCGCCGGGCGTGGTGCTCGCGCCGGCCGGGTCGACGGTCAAGGACCTCATCGAGCGGTGCGGCGGCATGGCCAAGGGGCATCGCTTCAAGGGCTATCTGCCCGGCGGCGCATCGGGCGGCATCCTGCCTGCCAGCATGGCCGATATCCCCCTCGATTTCGGCCAGCTCGAGAAGCACGGCTGCTTCGTCGGCAGCCACGCCGTCGTCGTCCTGTCGGACAAGGACGACATGAAGGACGTCGCGCTCAACCTCATGAAGTTCTTCGAGGACGAAAGCTGCGGCCAGTGCACGCCCTGCCGCAACGGCACGGAAAAAGCGGTCTCGCTGATGAGCCGGGAAACATGGGACGTCGGCTTGCTGCAGGATCTCGCCCAGGTGATGCGCGATGCCTCGATCTGCGGATTGGGGCAGGCCGCCTCGAACCCGGTGATGAGCGTCGTAAAGTTCTTCCCCGACGATTTGAAGTGACCCGTGCCGAACGGCTGTGCCCGAGCCCGATCTGCCGTTCCCCCGATGACCGCTGAGTGAGAAGCGAAGATGAGCGCCAACACCACCAAGACGAAGACCATCACCTTCGAGCTCGACGGCCGCACCGTCGAAGCGCTGCCCGACGAGACGATCTGGCAGGTGGCCAAGCGGGCGGGCACGAAGATTCCCCACCTGTGCTGGCTGCCGGAGCCCGGCTACCGCTCGGACGGCAACTGCCGCGCGTGCATGGTCGAGATCGAGGGCGAGCGCGTGCTGGCCGCCTCCTGCCAGCGCAAGCCGTCGGCGGGTATGAAGGTCAAGACGGCGAGCGAGCGGGCCAAAAAGAGCCGCGAGATGGTGTTTGAGCTCCTCATCGCCGACCAGCCGGCGAAAGAGGACTGCCACGATCCGCGCTCGAAGTTCTGGACCTGGGTCGGCGACATGGGCGTGGCGACGACGAGCCGCTTCCCCGGCGCCGACAAGCCCGCGATGGATACCTCGCATGCGGCGATCGCCGTCAACCTCGATGCGTGCATCAACTGCGGCCTGTGCGTGCGCGCCTGCCGCGAGGTGCAGCACAACGACGTGATCGGGATGGCCTACCGCGGCTCGGGCGCGAAGGTCGTGTTCGATTTCGACAATTCCATGGGCAACTCGACGTGCGTCGCTTGCGGGGAGTGCGTGCAGGCCTGCCCGACGGGCGCCCTGATGGAGGCAAACCTCCTCGATGCTGCCGGTAAGCGGGTCGCCTACGAGGATCACGCCGTCGATACGCTCTGCCCCTACTGCGGCGTGGGCTGCCAGACGAAGGTGCACGTCAAGGACAACAAGATCCTGTACGTCGACGGCCGCAACGGCCCGGCCAACGAGAACCGGCTGTGCGTGAAAGGCCGCTTCGGCTTCGACTACATCCATCACAAGGACCGGCTGACGAAGCCGCTCATCCGCCGCGACGGCGTCGCCAAGGACGCCAACATGCAGTTGCGGCGTGAGGACATCGACAAGGTGTTCCGCGAGGCGACATGGGATGAGGCGCTCGAGCGGGCGGCCATGGGGCTGAAGCGCATCGCCGATCAACACGGCGGCAAGGCGCTCGCCGGCTTCGGCTCGGCCAAGGGCTCGAACGAGGAAGCCTACCTGTTCCAGAAGTTCATCCGGCAGGGCTTCGGCACCAACAACGTCGATCACTGCACGCGGCTGTGTCACGCCTCCTCGGTGGCAGCCCTGATGGAGGGGCTCAACTCCGGCGCGGTGACGGCACCGTTCATGGCGGCGGAGGATTCCGACTGCATGATCGTCATCGGCGCGCGGCCGGCGCAGAACCACCCTGTCGCGGCGACCTACATCAAGAACGCGGCCGCGCGCGGCGCCAAGCTCATCATCATGGACCCGCGCGGCCAGTCGGGCGACAGCTACGCGCGCTATGCGAGCCACATCCTGCAGTTCAAGCCGGGCATGGACGTCGCGCTGCTCAACGCCATGCTCAACGTGATCGTCACCGAGGGCCTCGTCGACATCCAGTATGTGCAGGCGCACACCGAGGGCTACGACGCCCTGAAGCAGGCCGTGCAGTCGTTCGAGCCGGAGAAGATGGCGCCGGTGTGCGGCATCCCGGCCGATACCATCCGCGAGGTTGCCCGGCTCTATGCCAAGTCGGAGCGGTCGATCATCTTCTGGGGCATGGGCGTGTCGCAGCACACGCACGGCACCGACAACGCGCGCTGCCTCATCGCGCTCGCCCTCGTCACGGGCCAGATCGGGCGGCGCGGCACGGGCCTGCATCCACTGCGCGGACAGAACAACGTGCAGGGCGCGTCCGACGCCGGCCTCATCCCTATGGTCTATCCGGACTATATCTCGGTCGAGGACCCTGCAACGCGGGCGCGCTACGAGCGCTTGTGGGGCACCAAGCTCGATCCCAAGCGCGGACTGACCGTTGTCGAGATCATGAAGGCGATCCACGACGGTGAGATCCGCGGCATGTACGTGATGGGCGAGAACCCGGCCATGTCGGACCCCGACGTGCAGCATGCCCGGGAGGCGATGGCCCATCTCGAGCACATGGTCGTGCAGGACATCTTCCTGACCGAGACCGCCTGGCACGCCGACGTCGTGCTGCCGGCCTCGGCGCACGCGGAGAAGTGGGGCACGTTCACCAACACCAACCGCACGGTGCAGCTCGCCCGGCCGGTCGTCGATCCGCCCGGCGAGGCACGGCAGGACTGGATGCTGATCCAGGAGCTCGCCCAGCGGGTCGGGCTCAAGTGGACCTACCGCAACGTGTCGGAGGTGTTCACCGAGATGGCCTCCGTGATGCCGTCGCTCGACAACATCACGTGGGACCGGCTCGTTGATGAAGGCTCCGTCACGTATCCCTGCGACGACCCGACGAAGCCGGGCAACGAGATCATCTTCGCAACCTCGTTCCCGACCAAATCGGGCCGCGCCAAGCTCGTGCCGGCGAAGTTGCTGGCGCCCGACGAGATGCCCGACGAGGAGTATCCGCTCGTGCTGACCACGGGCCGCATGCTCGAGCATTGGCACACCGGCTCCATGACGCGGCGGGCCAGTAATCTCGATTCGCTGGAGCCGGAGGCGGTTGCGAGCCTCAATCCGCGAGAGATCGAGCGCCTCGGCCTGGTGCCCGGCGAGCGCATCGAGGTCGCCACGCGGCGCGGCGTGATCGAACTCAAGTGTCGGGCCGATCGCGACGTGCCGGAGGGCATGGTGTTCATCCCGTTCTGCTTCGCGGAAGCGTCGGCCAACATGCTGACGAACCCGAAGCTCGATCCGATGGGCAAGATCCCCGAGTTCAAGTACTGCGCCGCGCGCGTCGACCGGATCGCGGCGCAGGTGGAAGCAGCGGAGTAGGGCTCGCGACAGCCGCGCCGGTGTGGACTTCCAGGTCTCGACATCGGGTCGGCCGGCAGGCATGGTGCGTCGGCATGAACGGCTTGGCGCCGGGTCTGTCGATCGAGGGAGGATCATCGTGTTCGGCCGCAATCCCAATCCCGACATCAAGGCGCCTGAACCGCCGGCAGCGCCGGGCATGGCGAGCACACCGCCGCCCATGGCGGCCGCGTCGCGGAGCGGGGCGTCCGTGATCGGGCAGGACCTCGCCATCGTTGGTCAGGGCATCACCGTCGTGACGCAGAGCCGCGTGCAGATCGACGGGCGGATCGACGGCAATATCCACGGCAAGGAAGTGATCGTCGGCCGCACGGGCAAGGTGACGGGCACGATCATCGCGAACGCGATCGAGGTGCAGGGCGAGGTCGCCGGTGCCCTGAAGGGAACTTCCGTGACGCTGCACCCCTCGGCGCGCGTCGAGGGCGACATCCACCACCAGACGCTCGCCATCGCCGAAGGGGCGCAGTTCGACGGCCGCGTGCGCCGGCCGAAGGACGCGACCGAGATCACCCCGAACCTCGACGTGCCGCCGCAGCAGAAGGCGGGCTAAGCGGGCGCGGCTGGTCTGGGAGGGGCTGGCCGGGTCTGCGCGCGTTGGGGCCGGCTTGACGGCCAGCCGTTGTGAGACCCCGACATTGGGCGATCGCCGCCGCGGCAGCCGGGTGGGTTGTCGCCACCGCCGAGGCGCGTTCTTGCGTTCTCAGATGCCGCCGATCGGGCCGCGCGGATGGGCGTGCTCGCAGATGTGCTGCACGCGGATGTCCTGGCCGATGAATTCACAGACACTGCGCTTCAGATTGGGGTTGGCGCGGATCGCCTGCGCGGTCACCTTGGTGCCGTAGGTGCGCGCGACCTCGGCCAGATAAGCGTCGCCGCAGTAGGGCGTGGCGAGCCGCCTGTCGCCGGCGATCTGGAAGCCGCGATCGCAGCGGATACGCGCCTCGGCCGGAGCGCTGGCCGCCAGCATTGTCAGGGCTGCGAGCACGGTTGCTCCCAACACGCGGGGCAGCGATCGACGGTGGTTTGCATTATCGCCTGCGGCCATGGGCATGCGGCCTCCTCGTTGCTCGCAACGGCCAGAACGTAATGCTTCGGCGGGTCTTCGTCCAACGGGGGCGACGAGGAACCTCGGACTTTACCTAGCCGAGATACAGGCGCAGATCGACGATTGCCGGGTTGCGCAGAATGCGGCGAAAAAACGGAATTTTGCTCGTATTGTGCGGTGCAACATCATTCGATTGACTACTCTCAGGTTTCCCAATTACATGTATTGAACGCTGTTAATGTAAATGAAATTGCGACCTGCCGTCGCAGTTCGATCACGTCGAATCTCAGTTTTTCCATTGTTTTCAACGACCAGCCGTTTCATCTGCAACAAACCTCACAGCCAAGCGCGTTGACGCCCGGAAGTTGGCCGTGCACTCGTCCCGCCGCCAGATCAGGCGGGCTCAAGAGGGCTTGAGCGCGCTCGTCGAATTCATCGGCAGTGGAACGGGTTCTGGCGTTCCCCTGTGGCGTTGTCGGGCTCTCGGGGAGAGCCCGCGCCCGTGTCGTTCGTCAGGTGGGCGAGCGGCTCTGGTGACGGTGGTGGAACCCGGTTCCAGTGTCGTTCGTTTTTGCGCCGCAGCACCACTGTCGCACGCAATGGAGTCTCAAGATGCGCACACTGATCGTCGCTATTTTCTCGCTGCTCGTCGCCGGCACGGTTTCAGCCCAGGCGGCGCAGAGCAAGTGGGCTTGCAAGGGTCCGGGCTACGCCTGCGCCCAGGCTAACGCGAGCCATGCCCACGGCGTGCACAAGAAGAAGAAGGTGCATGCCCGCGCCTACAAGTCCGGCAAGCGGCACTATGCCAAGTCGCGCAAGCATTACGCCAAGGCAGCCTATGGCAAGAAGCGGGTCGCCAAGCGCTCGACGGGCCGGACCTACGCCGGTGGCCACGCCATGCACGGCAAGGCGTCCTACTACTGGCAGCCGCAGCGCGTTGCTTCGGGCGGCTGGTTCAATCCCAACGCGATGACGGCGGCACACAAGACGCTCCCCTTCGGTACCCGCGTCAGCGTCACCAACCTGAGCAACGGCCGCTCGGTCGTCGTCAGCATCAATGATCGCGGGCCCTACATCGCCGGCCGCATCATCGACCTGTCAAAGGCTGCTGCCCATCAGATCGGCATGCAGAAGGCCGGCGTCGTGCCGGTGCGCGTGACGGTGCTCGGCCGCGGCTGAGCGGGCGCACCTTCGATCTATCCCTGATCGCGATGGCGCGGCGGCTTCCAGGCGGAGGCCGCCGCTCTGGCGTTTGGGAGACGGTTTGCGCGGCAAGGGCAGTGCTCGCGGCGCAGATGTCGAGAGGGTGCGAGGGGCGCCGGCCGGCGGTCTCGGGGACCGGCCGGCGCCCTTGCCCGACGGCCCCCGGTGCGATGCGGGTACCGTGGACCTGAGAGGCGGGCGGATCGGGGGCTCCGCGCGCCATCTGGCTCGCAGGATCGGTATCGCACGTCTCGGACAGGGCGGCTGTTTCGCAGGGAACAGGGTGGGGGAGTGGGGAGTGGCAGACGCCGCGGCGCGCCAGCTTCTTCGCTTTCCCGGAGGCCGCGCACTGGCGCGGCCATCCGACTCTTTCCCGGCGGTCATGGCTCGAGCGGTTGCACCTGTGACGAGTGCCTTCGGCGTGCGCGGTAGTTCTCGAGCAAGGGGAAAGGTCCCGGCTCTGCGCCGTGGCTGCGCACGGCTCCGGCCGGGAATGCGGAGGTGGTGGAGGGCAGTGGGGCAGTGCTGATCAGCGGTCATGCACAAAGGGCCCGGCACACGTGCCGGGCCCTGTTGCGATAGAGAGTTCGAGATTGCCGGGTAACGCCGTGTCGCAGGGCGGCGCCGGGCGGGCGGGCCGACGCCGATCAGGCCGTCGCGGGCGCGGCGCGGCCGGCGCGCAGGAGCGCCTGCTTGCGGGCGCGACGGCGGCCCGCCGCCGAGTTGCCCGGCGTCGAGGCGTAGGCTGGACGGGCCAGGGTGCGCTTCGCCTTGCGCTTGCGCTTCTCGATGTTGCGATCACTGCGGCTGCCGCGCTCGGCCATGGTCGTGTCCTCGATGCTCTGGATGGTTGGGTTCGGGTGCAGGGGCTCGAAAGTGCCGACGCCGGCACCGGCCACACCACGACGATGCGCCTCGATACGCGATCGGGCGCCGGGCCGCAAGCCATGGGCCGCTGTCGGCTGCCTCGTGAAGGAGCCTCAGAACAGCAGCGAAATGCCGTAGCCGGGGGCGAGGAAGACGCCGGCCCAGAGCAGGCATGAGACGAAGCTCGCCGGCAGGAAAACCTGCCAGCGCATGTGCATCGTCGCGGCGACGAGCGGCACGAACGCACGGATCGCGCCCGTGAACTTGCCGAGGATGAGGCTCGATGCGCCATAGCGGTCGACGAAGCCGCGCGCGGCGACATACCACTCGGGGTGGTTCTTCAAGGGCCACATGTCGCCGATGTCGCGACCGAAAGCGCGGCCGATCGCGTAGGTCACGATGTCGCCCAGGAAGGCGCCGATCGACGCGGCGAGCCACACCGTCACGAACGAGCCGCCGGCCGCGCTGTGCACCCCGCCGATGGCCAGGAATAACGCGGAGGAAGGCACGAACATCGACAGGATGAGCGTGCTTTCGGCGAAGCCGAGCGCGAACACAATGGGCTCAGCGTAGGCGATGTGCTTGCGAACGAGGTCGAGCGCGCTCGCCATGATGCCGTCGATCATGAGTGATCCTTCGCCTTCGATCGACGCCTGCAAAGCGGTTCGCCATGACCGCCTTCCGGCCGGGTCAGGGGGCCTCGCAGTGCTCCGCGCAACGAGCTTCGCGCACCACCACTGAATGAGTTTCGCCGCGATGGCCAGAGCGAGGGTCGCATGGCTATCGCGGAGGTGGCCATGCTGCTACACATTGTCCGTTGGACGGCACAGCGTTCGGTGGCAATCAGGGGCTGTTCGAGAACGCCGGGTTGGTCGGCGGGCCACACGTCAGAGGCCGGTCGGGGCATGAGCGGTGGTGGTGGGCCATCCCGTCGCGTCCGCCGCGCCTATCCGACTGCAACACACGGGCACCCGCCGGGCCGAGCAGCGCCTTGCCACCCCATGGAGGAACAATGGCCTCGATCGAGGATGTCCGCCAAGACCGCAGCGAGACCGGTCATGCGGTCGCGCCGCGCAACCAGCGCTTGCGGCAGGCCGTGCACCGGCACAAGGCGACGACGGCGCAGGGTGTGCAGGAGCGGCTCTTCACGCTCGCATTCTCCGGGCTCGTCTACCCGCAGATCTGGGAAGACCCGGTCGTCGATATCGAGGCGCTCAAGCTGAAGGACGGCGAGAGCGTCACGGCCATCGCCTCAGGCGGCTGCAACATCCTGAGCTATCTGACGGCCGCCGACGTCAAGGTGACGGCGATCGATCTCAACCCGGCGCACATCGCACTCAACAAGCTCAAGCTCGCCGCCGCGCAGCACCTGCCGGGCTATGCAGCCTTTCACCGCTTCTTCGCCGAGGCCGACGCCAACGAGAACGTGCGGGCCTACTTCACCTACCTGCAGCCGCACCTCGACGAGGTGACGCGCAAATACTGGGAGAGCCGCGACCGTCTGGGGCGCCGGCGCGTCGGTTATTTCGGCCGCAACCTCTACCGGCACGGTCTGCTCGGAACATTCATCGGCGCAAGCCACTTGCTCGCGCGCATGCACGGGCGCAATCCGCGCAAGATCCTCAAAGCGAAAACGCGCCAGGAGCAGCGCGAGATCTTCGAACGGGAACTGGCGCCACTGTTCGAGAAGCGGCATATCCGCTGGCTCATCTCCAAGCCGTCGGCGCTGTTCGGCCTCGGCATTCCGCCGTCGCAATACGAGGCGCTGAAGGGCGACGAGGCGCACATGGCCGAGGTGCTGCGCGCGCGGCTCGAGCGGCTCGCATGCGAGTTCGACCTGTCGGACAACTATTTCGCGTGGCAGGCGTTTGGACGGCGCTACGCGTCGGGCGGGTCGGGGCCGCTGCCGCCCTACCTGCAGAGGCAGAACTACGAGACGCTGCGCCAGCGCGCGGGCAACATCACCGTGGTGCACGCTTCATTCACCGAGCATCTCGCGAGCCAGCCGGAAGCCTCTTGCGACGGCTTCGTGCTGCTCGACGCGCAGGACTGGATGACCGACGAGCAGCTCACCGACCTGTGGACCGAGATCGC